>NZ_JBIUYR010000001.1:0-626747 GCF_044744625.1 Streptomyces sp. NPDC087270 | reverse complement strand
CGGACAGCAACTGCCCTCCGTCTCCAGCGTCAGCTACCAGGCCGGCCACACCATCGCCAACCTGGTGACCGTACCGGTGCACAACGGCGTCGTGGACCTGGAGAACAGCGCCGGCACGGTCGACCTCCTCGCCGACGTCTCGGGCTACTTCTCCACGACGGGCTCCGCGTTCACCCCTGTCGACCCCGTGCGGCTGCTGGACACCCGAAGCGGGCTCGGCGCGCGTGCCGGACAGGTCGGCCCCGGCGCGACGGTGAGCTTCGAGGTCGACGGGGTCGACGGCGTCCCCACCGACGGTCTGACGGCCGTGGCACTCAACGTCACGGCCACCGCCCCCAGCGCCAACAGCCACCTGACCGTCTATCCGCACGGCACACCGCTGCCGGGAGTGTCGAACCTCAACTACCCGGCAAGCACGACCATCGCCAACCAGGTGGTGGTGCCCGTGGTCGACGGCAGGATCTCCCTGACGAACTACACGGGTGACGTCCAGGTCATCGCTGACCTCGACGGCTACTACGGCACCTGATCCGCCGCGCGCCCGCCCGACAAGGGCGGCGCGTCACGGATGACGCCGGCGGCCCGCGCCCTCTGAGGCGCGGGCCGCTCCGGTGTCGGGAACCGGAGCGGAATCGGTCGGCGCTCCGACGGAACGCGGTCGGTCCCCGTCCCGCCCGAGGATCGGATCGCACACCGCCCCCGGCCCCGCCGGGCGCCGTACGCACGTGGGCCCCCGGCCGGGCGCGGGTGCGCGTCGCGGCCGGGGGCCCTTCGGTGCCGGGTGCGGCGACCCGGTTCAGCGAGCCGGGAGCGTCAACTCACCTTGACGTCAGAGGAGTTGACGAGCGCCAAGCGGTGGTTGTACTGGATCGTGTACACCGTGCCGGCGCCCTGGATGTAGGTCTCCGTGGGCCGGGTCGTGCCGTTGGCCGGGTAGAAGTCGTCCCGGTTGGCGGGCTTCGCCGTCGCCACGTACTGCTGGCCCGCGGCGAAGGTGTACTTGCTGAGCGGCGGCGCCACGTCGGCCGAGAGGCCCGCGGGGTACTCGGACGCGTCCGGGTACGCCTCACCGAAGAGCGGTGCGGCGGTGTCCCCGGCCGTCGTGAGGATCTTCACGTCCTGCGCCTCGACGGTGTTCTTGCCGTCGGGGTTGTCGAACCAGACCTTCTGGCCGCCGTACCAGATGGCCGTCCACTCGCCCTGCTGGTCGGCCACGACGAACTGCTGCCCGGCCGAGACGGTCGAACTCCAGTCGCTGATCTCGTCCTTGCCCGGCGAGCCGTCGGTGTGCACGTACGGGTCGCTCGCCAGCGGCGCGGTCGCGCTGGGCGCGGTGCGCACGTAGAGGAAGTTCGACGCGGCGGTCTGGTCGGTGCAGGTGGTCGTCGCCCCGGTCGGGTCGTCCACCGGGCACACGTTCACCGTCTGCTCGTTGGACGCGAACTCCGGTGCGATCGTCACGGCCGTGCCGACCGGGCCCACGCTGTGCTCGCCCTTGTCCGTCGGCGCGCCCAGCAGCGCCATGAACTGGTTCCAGTCCCAGTACGGTCCCGGGTCCCAGTGCATGCCCGAGACGAGCGAGTCGACCGGTCCCGGCACGTTGTCGTGGCCGATGATGTGCTCACGGTCCAGCTTGACGTGGTACTTCGCCGCGAGGTACTTCACCAGGTCGGCGGTGTTCTGGTACTGCACCTGCGTGTACCAACTGGCGCCGTGGGCCGCGAAACCCTCGTGCTCGATACCGACCGAGTGCATGTTGAACCAGTAGTTGCCCGCGTGGAACGCGATGTCCTTGGTGGCCACCGACTGCGTCACCGCGCCGTCGGACGAGCGCATCACGTAGTTCGCCGCGTCCCCGCTCGCCGGGTTCTGGAACCCGTCGATGGCGGTCTGGTACGACGTCTCGGTGTCGTGGATGACGATGTACTTGATCTTCATCCCGTCGGCGGCGCGGTCCGCGACCTGGTAGTTGGTCGTCGCCGCGGGTGCCAGCTGGCAGTCGAGCTGCTGCGGGCAGTCGGTGCCGGAGGTCGACGTCTTCTTCAGGTGCAGCGACGAGAGGTGGCTGGTGTCCGCCCGCAGCGAGGGCTGCGACGCCAGGTCCACCCGCTGGCCCCCGGTGGTGGTGCGCTGCGCACCGGACTTCATCGTCGCGAACACCCGGTTCGCGAAGTCCTCGGCGGCGGCCTGGTCGGTGGACCCGCTGTACCGGGCCACCGCGGCGTACCAGTCGGCCGGGTCCTGCGGGGCGTCACCCCGCAGCTTCTTCTCGTACGACGCCAGGAGCGCCGCCGCGGCACGGATGTTGTCCCGCCGGTCGGTCCGCACCTGCTGCGCGGGCACGTCGATCAGCTTGGCCGCCGCGGTCAGCGTGTGCAGCGACGGGTCGGACGCCAGCGACGCCAGATCGGAGCGGCCCGCCGCGCCGGCGCCACCGTCCGCGACCATCGACGGCGTCACGTCCGTCAGGCTCATCGGCCCGAATCCGCCGCTGGTGTTGTGCCCCTGGTGGACGTCCCACTGGGATTCCTCGTACGCGACGGCCATCAGCACCGACGCCGGTACGCCGGACTCCTTCGCGGCGTCCGCGAAGTCCTTCTGCTCGCCCGCGGAAGCCGGCCCCGCACTGCTCCCGCTCTGGCTGGCCAACGCCACCGGCGCGCCGACGCACCCCGCGACGACCAACGTCGCACCCACGACATACGTCGCAAGTTTCCGCTTCGATCTCCGCCTCTGACCCACGGTTGCTCATCCTCCGTCTGTATGTGATGCGCTCCTGATCATCACATATTTGATTGAGCATCAGTCGACGTGCCGCTCGTTTTCGGCGCGGAACCGATCACCCTGTGCAGGACCACGGTATGCCGTGCCGATCGGCAGTACGGCGGCAGGTCGCTGGCTGGTACATCGAGCCGGTGACATGCGGTCATGGAGTGCGCGAGTCGTGAACAAGCAGTGAACAAGCCGCGCCTATGCGGTGGTCGGCGCGATGCGCATTTCCTTTTTCCCCGACCGGGCCGATTCGAGGGCCGGTCGGCCTATCCGGCGGGTGAGACTGGCCTCATGGCTGATATCAAGCGCAGCGCGGGCCTGCTTCTCTTCCGCCGTACCGGCGCCGGGGTGGAGGTGCTGCTCGGGCACATGGGCGGACCCTTCTGGGCCCGCAAGGACGCCGGGGCGTGGACGGTGCCGAAGGGCGAGTACGAGGGCGACGAGGAGCCCTGGGACGCCGCGCGCCGCGAGTTCCGCGAGGAGTTGGGGCTGCCGGCCCCGCAAGGGGCGCCGCTGCCGCTGGGCGAGGTGGTGCAGTCCGGGGGCAAGCACGTGACGGTGTGGGCGGTGGAGGGCGACCTCGATCCGGCGGACGTGGTGCCGGGCACGTTCACCATGGAGTGGCCGCGCGGCTCGGGCCGCACCGCCGAGTTCCCGGAGTTGGACCGGGTGGCGTGGTTCGGGCTCGACGCGGCGCGCGAGGTCGTCGTCACGGCGCAGACGGCGTTCCTGGACCGCCTCGCGGGGCGGATCTGACGTCGTGGGCACCACGGATTCGCGCGGGCGGATTCTCGCGCGCGCACGCCTTTGCGGGGGGACGGATTTTCGGGGCGGCGACATTGCGGGGGGACGGATTTGCGGGGTGGCGACATTGCGGCGACATTGCGTGGCGATGGGATTACGCCGTGACGTGACGGATTTGCTCCGCGCGGCGGATTCGTTCAATCGGTGAGACCGGAGTTTCGTCAGGTGAGCCCCGATCTGCCGACGGCTCGTGACCGTGAGAGCGTCGAAGGAGAGGGGCGCGGCAGCACCGTGCCGTGCCCGGAACGGGACGCTCCCAGGAGGAGGACCTCGCGATGAGAGCACTGGAAACGATCGGATTCTCGCTGGTCGTGATCGCTTTCGCCATCGGCACTCTCGTGGTCCTCATGGGCGGACCGAATTACCACGGCGGCACCCGGCACCCGGACCGGCCCCACCACCGCAGGCGCCTGCTGCACCACTAGCGGGCCTGCCGTTCGCGGGCGCGCACCCGCGCCAGACACGGTGAGCGGGCGTACGGTCAGCGGGCGAAGGCCGACCCGAAGCCCGCGCCGTCGGTCGGTATCGGCGTACCGAAGTCGACGGCCGTGATCGTGATCGGGTGCCGCAGATCGAGGCCGGCCGCGGTGCCGCGCACCACCGCCACCTGCGGGGGGCGGACGTCCGGCGAGCCCATCGCGAGGTCGGCCCGCCCGTCGCCGTCGGTGTCGAGCATCGCGGTGGCCGCGGCGTCCTGGGCCGGCACGAGTTGCACCGCTGACGTGGTCAGCCCGTGCGGGCCGCCGCGCAGCACCAGCACCGCGCGGGACGAACCCCCGCCCGTGTTGGCGACGAACGCCAGGTCCGCGTAGCCGTCCCCGTTCACGTCCCCCGCCACCGGCAACTGGCCGAACTCGTCCGCGAGGGGCGGCCCGGGCAGTCCCGGGGTCGCGGCGGTCAAGGTGAGCGGTGCGCGCGCGGGGCCGTTCCTGCCGCCGTACCAGACGGTCAGCCGGCTGCCGCCCTTCGGCGGGCCCGGCTCCTCCTGCCCCGGGCCCACCTCGTCGGGCAGGCCGACCGCGATGTCGTCGCAGCCGTCGCGGTCGAAGTCGCCGACGGCGAAAGGCGTGTCGTAGCTGCTGCTGTAGACGTCCCTGCCCCGGGCGTCCTTCAGCCGCGGCCCCCGGGTGGCACCTGTGGCCGTGCCGTACCAGACGACCGTGGCGCGCGGGGTGTCGACCACGTCGGTGTACTGGGTGGTCCAGGAGGTGACCAGGTCGTCGCGCCCGTCCCCGTTGAAGTCGCCCACCGCCACCACGCTCTCGCCGCTGAAGCCGGAGCCGCCCGCGGACCCGCCGTCCACCGGCATCCGTACGGTCGCGGTACGGGCCGGCTTGCCGGAGCGGCTGAACGGCCCGTAGGAGAAGGTCTCGGTCAGGGGGTCGTCGCGGACGGTGGCGGCGACGTCGGGGTGGCCGTCGCCGTCGAAGTCACCGGTGAAGGGCCGGGTGCCGCGCAGCCGCGCGGGTCTGCCGCTCGCCCCGGAGCCGTCCCACACCAGGAACAGCGTGTCGTAGCCGGCCTGGGCGACGAGATCGGCCCTGCCGTCGCCGTCCAGGTCGGCCGAGGCCGTCGCCGCGGCGAAATAGCCGCCCTGACCCGCGGGGCCCGCGCCGATGCTGTTCTGCGTCATCATCCGCGCGCGCTTCGGGTCCGTGCCCTGGGGGCCGCCCGGCAGCACCGCGGCGTACCCGGCGGCCCGCACCCCGCCGACGCTCGCCGTGTCGTCGGTCACGACGAGGTCGCCCCTGCCGTCCCCGTCGAAGTCGTACGGCCCGCCCCTGCCGGGTCCGCGCGCCGCGGAGCCGGCGGACGGCGAGGCGGATGCGGATGCGGATGCGGACGGCCGCTGGTCGGACGGCAGTTGGTCGGACGTCGGGCGGGCGGACGTGGTCCGGCCCCCGCCGCCCCCACCGGACGGGTCCCCCGAGCAGCCCGCGAGGCCGAGGGCCGCCCAGCACACCGTGACCGCGACCCACGCGGCAAGTCGCTTGCGCATACGTACACCGACTCGGGACACCCGCCGAAGGTTGCCCGCACCGGGCCGCACGGGCACCGGAGCGCCCGTCCGGGCACCCGCTTCCCGGGGTCCCGGAGGAATACCGTGCCGCCGCAATCACCGGGCCCCGGGCGTTTCCAGGGCCTCCGGCGTTTCCAGGACCTCGGGGAGCGTTCCTCCCGCCATCGGAACATCCGGCACCGCCGATATCTGACACGGTCTCAGAAACATTGTGAGCGACGCCATATACCGCAGGCGCCGATCTTCCCGCCCGATCCGTGGCAAACGGTCCAGCCGAATGCCACACGCTTCACTCGTTTGCCTCGTCCTGCTCCCGCCCCGTCCTCGTTGATGGAGATGTGAACACGCCCCTTGTCCAACAGACTTCCGAGTACACGGACCCACGGCACGTCAGCTCCGCCCCCCTTCCGCGGGAATTCACTCCCGCGGCCACCACGGAGGTGGCGCGCGGCGCCGAATCCGGCTGCGAGCCGGCCGAAGGTCCGCATTCGTGCAGTTCCCTGCTCGGCGAATTCCTCGCCCTCATGGGACGTGTCGAAGTGGACTTCCGCGGCGTTTGCGCCTCGCACGACTCGGAGACCCGATGAGCGCTCACCGGCAGAACTCGCGACCCGGGTGGCCCCATAGTGTATGAATACGATACTTACCAGATGGTGGGCGCCGACGAGTTCGCTCCCCCGCTGGGCCGGCTGCCGGACTTCTACCCCGAGGCGGAGCCGGACGACACCCGGACACAGGGCGACTTCGATGCCGAGTTCGAGTACCTCTTCCAGCCGCAGGTCCCGGAGGAGGCGCCGTTCCCGGCCGAACCGCCCGCGGCGCCCCCGATCAAGCACCGCCGCAGGCGCCCCCGGCTGGTGCGGCCGCGATGGTCGGCCGTCGTCGGTGTCGTGATCACCGGGATCACGAGCGCGGTCACCAGCAGCGTCAGCGTGCTCGGCGCCATGGTCTCCTACGGTCCGCTGCGCCGACTGGCCTCGCCGACCGCGCACGAACTGGACTGGTCCTGGCCGCTGCTCGTCTACGGTCCCTGGCTGGTCGGCTGCCTCTTCGTCCTGCATGCCACCGCGCACCGGCGTCCCACCCGGACCGGGTGGACCGCGGTGTTCCTCTTCTCGGCGATCGCCGTGGCCCTGTGCGTCGCCCACGCGCCGAGAACCGTCACCGCGAGCGCCACCGCCGGCCTGCCCCCGTTCTCCGCACTGGCCAGCTTCGTCCTCCTCTCCCGGCAGATCACCCTTCTCCGCCCCGACCGGGTGGAGATCCCGCGCCAGCGCCGGCGCAAGCACTGAGCCCCGCGACGAGGGGCAGGTGACCTCGGCGCGACCACCGGCACCGGTGCCAGAACAAGTCGGCCGACGTGCGGCCCGCACAGTCCCAACGGGAGGTTCGGCGTGCTCCTCGAAGAAAACAGTCAGGTGATGATCGAAAACCCGCGCACAGAGGACTGGCTCGTCTGGGGCATGCACTCCACCGTCGCCCCCGACGCTCCGGACACCCTTCTCACCGTGATCGAACTCCCCGCGGTCAAGGAGATGATCGACATGCTCGTGCAGGGATACGTCACCGGGCAGGAACTCCACGAGGCGCTGGACGCCTTCGCGCAACGGCTCAGTCCGCCGGACCCGCGGTACGAGGACACCGAGACGGCGTTCACCGGCTACGACTGCCCGCTCGGCTGTCCGGTGTGCGCCGGCGCCCGGGCCGAGTTCGACGCGATCGCCGCCGAGTCGTTCCTGCACAAGGTGCGCCTGTCCGATCCGGACCTCTATCCGTACGCCGCGGGGAGAACCACGCTGCACCTGAGCAGTTGCCTCCGGGTGGCGCGGTATGTCGGCCGGGCGGAGCCGGTGGGGTCGCGGTGGTCCCTGGCCGGCCTGTCCGCGTTCGCCCACCACGGGGTGTGCAGCACCACGTGGGCGGCCGGGATGCAGGTCATGACCGCGGAAGAAGCCGCCGAATGGGTCAGGTGGCAGACCGACCCCCGCCACGGGAGCGGCTACAAGCTGTGCTGCCACTGCCTGTCCCCCGTCCCGGCGCCCGTGCCGGACGAGGAGAGCGGGTGCGACATCACTTACTGGCCCGCGGAGAACGCCGTCACCTGGGGATAGCCGTCGTGGAAACGGATCAGAGGCCGTGCCGGAGGGCGGTGAAGAGGCGGTCGAGGCGGGCGCGGTGGTCGGGGAGCACGGCGTCCGGCGGGTCCCCCGCGGTGAGGCGGCGCGCGGTACGGACCAGGACGGTGCCGTAACCGGCGACGAAGAAGGCGGCGAGCAGGTCGGGGTCGCCCTCGAAAGCCGGGTCGCGGGCGAGTTCGTCGGCAAGGGTCTGCTGGAGGTCGGCGGCGATCTCCCGGGCGCGGGCGATCAGCGCGGGCGAGCCCGCGACGGTGCGGAAGAAGGGGAGGGAGCGGTCGTTGACACCGGAGAGCGGGTGCCGGGTCTCGACGAGCCGCAGGACGGTGGCGCGCAGCGAGGTCGGTACGTCGACGCCCGGGGCGCGGTCGCGTACCGCCGAGCGCAGGAAGTCCACGGCGTCGTCGGCGCGGTCGAGGAAGAGGTCCTCCTTGCGCGGGAAGTGGTTGAAGACGGTCACGCTGGAGACCCCGGCCGCGCGCGCGACCTCGGCGACCGTGACCGTGTCGTACCCGCGCTCCAGGAAGAGCCGGGTCGCGGCCTCCGCGATCCTCGCGCGTGTCTGCGGCCCGCCGCGCTCTCCGGTCCTGGGCATCCGGCCTCACTCCCGCTCTGGCTTGTGTGACTAAACTTAGTCACTTAATATAGTGGTCGGGCCGCCGAACGGACCCACGTCATTGTCGTCCGGCACGTCGGGCGGACCTGGCCGGCGGCCCCTTGCGTACGGTGCCGGCGGCGGACCTCGTCGCACCATGCCGCGAGCGGCACCCACCAGCGGCGGCCACCAGCAGCGGTCGGCAGCGAGCAGTCGAGCCACGCCCGCGGACCAGCCGGGCCGCGTCGAGATCGGAGCGCATGATGAGAGCAGCCCGTTTCAGCCGGTTCGGGGGCCCGGACGTCCTCGAACTCGTGGACCTGCCCGCTCCGCGGCCCGGCCCCGGCCAGGTCCGGATCGCGGTGCGCGCGGCCGGCGTCAACCCGAGCGACTGGAAGAAGCGCGCGGGGCTCATGGACGAGGAACTCCCGCAGACCCTGGGCTACGAGGCGGCGGGCATCGTCGACGCGCTCGGCGAGGGCGTCACGGACGCGGCCGTCGGCGATCGCGTCTTCGGCTTCTGCGCCGAGGGGGCGGCGCAGGCCGAGTCGGCGGTGCTGTCGTACTACGCGCCGATCCCGCCGTCGCTCGACTTCGCCGGCGCCGCCGCGCTGCCGGCCGCCGTCGAGACGGCGACCCGCGCGCTCGACCAGCTCGGCGTGGGGAGCGGCGGCACGCTGCTGGTCAACGGCGCTTCCGGAAGCATCGGCAGCGCCGCGGTCCAGTTCGCCGTCGCGCGCGGCGCGCGGGTGATCGGCACCGCGAGTCCGGCGAACCACGCGTACCTGCGCTCGTTGGGGGCCGTGCCCGTCGCCTACGGTGACGGGCTCGTCGAGCGGGTCCGCGCGCTCGCACCCGACGGCGTCGACCTGGCGCTCGACATCGCCGGCAGCGGCGTGCTGCCCGAACTCATCGGCCTCGCGGGCGGCCCGGAACACGTCCTGACGGTCGCCGACTTCGCCGGTGCGCAGGAGCACGGGGTGCGGTTCAGCCGGGGGGACTCCGGCCGCGCGCTCCACGCGCTCGCGGAGATCGGCGAGTTGATCGAGGCCGGGCGCTTCTCGCTCCCCGTCGGCGGGACGTTCCCGCTCGCCGACATCGCGGAGGCGCACCGCGCCGGCGAGAACGGCCGCCTGCGCGGAAAGCTCGTCCTCTTGATCGGCTGACCCAACCCGAGCCGACAGCACGCAGGTCCGGCCAACCCGCCGCGGAGGCAGGGCCCGCGGGCCCAGCGCGCCACAGTAGGTGGCTGAGCGCGCAGTTCCCCGCGCCCCTGAGTAAGTGCGGCTCCCCCCGCGGAAGAACCGCACCCCCAAGCGACGCTGGGGGCACCTCCCAGGCACCCCTGAGCAAGTGCGGCTCCCTCCACGGAAGAACGGCACCCTCAAGGGGCGCTGGGGGCACCTCCCAGGCGAAGCTCTGGGGGAGGAACTGCGCGACCAGCCCACCACACGCGGGTGGTCCGGCCAACCCGCCGCGGGGGCAGGGCCTGCGGGCCCAGCGCGCCACGGTGGTCGGCTGAGCGCGCAGTTCCCCGCGCCCCTGAGTAAGTGCGGCTCCCTCCGCGGAAGAACAGCACCCTCAAGGGGCGCGGGGAACTGCGCGACCAGCCCATTACACGCGGGTGGTCCGGCAACTCACCGCGGGGGCAGGGCGTGCGGGCCCGGGGGGTCACGTCGGTGGGGGGACTTGCGGGGTGTGAGGAGGCCGCGGTTGAACCCCTCGGCCACGGCGGCCGCGCGATCGCTGACGCCGAGCTTGCCGTAGACGTTCAAGAGGTGGGTTTTGACGGTGGCCTCGCTGATCAGGAGGCGGGCCGCCACCTCGCGGTTGGTGGCACCGGCCGCGACCCACTTCAGGACCTCGCTCTCGCGCCGGCTGAGCAGTCCGGGGCCGGGTGAGCGGACCCGGTTCATCAGCCGGGCCGCGACGGCGGGGGAGAGGACCGCCTCACGGTTGGCGGCGGCCCGCACCGCGCGGAGCAGTTCGTCGCGGGGCGCGTCCTTGAGGAGGTAGCCGGTCGCGCCCGCCTCGATGGCCGGCAGGACGTAGCTGTCGGAGTCGTACGTGGTCAGCACCAGCACCCGCGCGGTGCTGCCGGTCCTGGCGAGTTCGGCGATCGCGGTCACGCCGTCCATCCCGGGCATGCGCAGGTCCATCAGGACCACGTCCGGCCGGAGGCTGCCGGCCATCCGGACCGCCTCGGCGCCGTCGGCCGCCTGGCCCACCACCTCGAAGGCCGGGTCGGCGGCGAACATGCCGCTCAGGCCGTCCCGGACGACGGGGTGGTCGTCGGCGATCAGCAGCGTGATCGGGGCCCCGCCGGCCGGGCTCACGCGCCGGCCTCCACCGTCTCCTGGGGCACGCACGCGGAGACCGTCGTACCCGATCCCGGCGCCGACTCGACCCGCAACGTCCCCGACAACCCCTCGATCCGCTCCCGCATCGCCTTCAAACCGAACCCACCGCCCGCTTCCGTATCCGACCCCGATCCCGGTTCCGCTTCCGTGCCCGATCCCGCTTCCGCTTCCGGCTCGGGTCCGACCGTCGCCGACGCGGCCGGCGCCGGCGCGGGCACGCGAGGGGCCGACGGGTCGAAGCCGCAGCCGTCGTCCCGCACCTCCAGCGTGACCTCGGACCCCAGATACCCGAGCGTCAGCGTCACCGTGCCGGCGCGGGCGTGCCGGGCCACGTTCGCCAGCGCCTCCTGCGCCGCCCGCAGCAGGGCCAGTTCGGTCTCCGACGCCAGCGGCCGGGCGGTCCCGACGGTGGTCACCTGCGCCGTGACCCCATGCAGCGCCGACCAGCGGTCGGCGACCCCGGCCAGCGCCTCCCCCAGCCCGGCGGTCTCCAACGGCCGCGGCCGCAACGCGTCCACCGAGCGGCGCGCCTCGGCCAGGCTCTCCCGGGCCAGCCGGGTCGCCGCGGCGAAGTGCGCCCGCCACCGCTCCGGGACGTCCCCCGCCGACTCCGCGGCCTGCAACTGGGTGACGATCCCGATCAGGCCCTGCGCCAGCGTGTCGTGGATCTCCCGGGCCATCCGCTGCCGCTCGTCCAGGACCCCCGCCTCGCGGGCCTGCACCACCAACTGCCGGTGCAGCCCGGCGTTCTCGGCCAGCGTCGCCTGGAGCCGGCGGTTGGCCTCCCGCGCCTGCTCCAGCGCCGCCACCCGCTCCACGTTCTTCCGATCGGCGTCCCACTCCCACCACGCCATCCCGCACATGCAGACGACGTTCACCGCCAGCACCACCACGGTGAGCGCCACCCCGAAGGCGTTGTGCTTGGGGATGCCCGCCACCTGCGCCATCCCCGACTCGAACGCGACCACGGAGACCCCCGCGAGCCGCCACGGCCAGACCAGCACCCCGAACGCGTAGAAGTACCCGGCCGGGGTGAACAGGCCGAACCACGGGTCGCGCAGCACCAGTACGCCGATCAGCACGACCAGCCCGGCGAAGAACACCGCCATCACCACCACGCGCTCCCGCCACGCCGGGTGCCAGGTGAACATCCACAGCATCCACAGCGCCGCCGAGGCACACAGCCCCAGGTCGATCAGCAGGGAGCCGCCCGCACCGCGCTTGACGACCAGCGTCACGACGACCAGCGCGGCCAGGATCACGTACGGCGCCACGGTCATCAGCGGTTCCAGCCGCTGGTCCTGGCGACCCGGCCGTACGGGCGGCGCCGCCCCGCTCATCGCGGCCCCTCCCGCTCCGGCCCCACCGCCCACGACCCCGTCATCCCGTCCCCCGTCCTCATTCCCAGCGGAACCATTTAACCGCTCCCCCGCCGAAGACCACCGTGTACGCGACCAGCGTGATCAGCTGCACCGGGTGCGGCCAGTGCCCTTCCGTCGCGTCCGTCAGCGCCTGCACCGCGGCGCCCAGCGGGGCGGCCTGGCTGATGTGCCGCAGCAGCGACGGCATGGCCGCGATCGGCAGGAAGAGCCCGGCGAAGAACATCATCACGTAGAACAGCGTCACCCCCACCGCGTTCGCGACCTGGCTGTTCGGCGAGGCCGCCGCGACGAACAGGCCGAGCGCGACCAGCGCGAGCGCGGTCAGCACGATGCCGATCGCGTACCCGGCGGCCTGCCGCGGCAGAGGCACCCCGAACGCCAGCCGGGCCACCAGCAGCAGCGCGACCACCGCCACGGCCGCGGTCGCCAGGTTGACCAGGAGCTGCGCCGCCAGCACCCGGGCCGGCCCCACCGGCGTCGTCCGCAACCGCCGCAGCACCCCCTTCTCCCGGTAGCCGACCAGCACCTGCGGCACCACGTTGAACGACAACGTGGCCAGTACGAAGGCCGCGAGGATCGGCACGTACACGTCGAGGAGGGTGTACCCGCCCAGGTTCGCGCGATGCCGCCGGTAGAACGGGACGTTCCCGAACACGACCAGCAGCACCAGCGGCAGGCCGACCGCGAAGACCGGGCCCGCCTTGTCCCGCAGGAACAACCTCAGCTCGGCCAGCGCGAGCCGGCCCAGCGCCGAACCGTCCGCGACGGCGCCCGGCACCGCCGGCGCGCTCGACGTATCCACCGGCATCACTGAACTCCTCTTCCTGCTCGTGCGGTTGCGCGACGGTGCGGAGAAACGAAGGTGGGGCGAACGGTCAGTCGTGGACGGCGCCGGGCGAATCCGCCTCGCCCGTCCCGGTGGTGAGGTGGTTGCCGGTCAGCGCGACGAACGCGTCCTCCAGGCTCGGCTGGTCCACCCGCAGGTGCTCCGCCACGATGCCGTGGCGGGCCAGCACCGAGGTGACCGCGTTCAACGCGTTGGCGGTGCCGGTGACCAGCACCAGATCGCCCCGCCGGGTCAGTCCGGTCACGTCCGGCAGCTCGGTCAGCAGGCCGTCCTCGAACGGCACCGACGGCCGGAACCGGATGCGCTGGCCGTCCGGGACCCGCTCGGTCAGGGCGCTCGGGCTGTCCACCGCGACCACCCGGCCCCGGTCGATCACCGCCACCCGGTCGCACAACCGCTCGGCCTCCTCCATGAAGTGGGTGACCAGCAGGATCGTCACCCCGCGGGCGCGGACACCCTGGATCAGCTCCCAGGTGTCCCGGCGGGCCTGCGGGTCCAGCCCCGTGGTCAGCTCGTCCAGGACGGCCACCTCCGGGCTTCCGATCAGCGCCAGCGCGATCGACAACCGCTGCTTCTGGCCGCCGGACAGATCCGCGTACCGCGTCCGCTCCTTGGCCGTCAGCCCCAGCGCCGCCATCAACGCCCGCGGATCGGCCGGCCGGCGGTAGAACGAGCGGTACAGCCGCAGTGCCTCGCCCACCGTCATCCGGTCCTGGAGCTGCCCGTCCTGGAGCTGCACCCCCAGCCGCTGCGTCAACTCCGCGCGGTCGCGCAGGGGATCGAGCCCCAGCACCCTGATCTCCCCGCCGTCCGGCGTCCGCAGCCCCTCGACGCACTCCACCGTCGTCGTCTTGCCGGCGCCGTTCGGACCGAGAATCCCGAAGATCTCGCCCTGCTCCACGCGGAACGAGACATCGTCCACCGCCACGGTGCCGCCGTACCTCTTGTGCAGGTTCCGCACCTCGACCACCGCGGGCATACGTGGTGTCCCCTCTGCTCCCGAACCCGTCCCGGACCGTTCACCACCCTGACAGCGGACGGCTTCCGCGCCCATCGACCGACCGACCACACTCCGCGGACACCGGCTGATCGGCCACCGGGCCGGTCCCCCTCCACCGATCGGTTGATCCGGCCTCATCCCCCGTGCGCCGCACGCCTCTTGAGCCCCGCCCGTGCCGCCGCCATGCTGGGGGCGCTCCACGCCCGCGGCCCACTCCCAGCCGCTCGCTCACCGAAAGGACCACGATGACCTCGTCCCCGTCCTCGTCCTCCTCGCCGTCCTCGCCTCCCTCGTCCTCCTCCCCCTTCGACCGCCGCACCCTGCTGCGCGGAACGCTGGCCGCAGGCGCCGGCGTCGTCCTCGGACCGATCCTGCTGTCCCGCTCGGCGTACGCGTACACCTGGTCGCGCACCCTCCAGCAGGGATCGACCGGCGCCGACGTGACCGAACTGCAGGTCCGGGTGGCCGGCTGGGCCACCGGCAGCGCCGGCCACACCCGGGTCGCCATCGACGGGGACTTCGGCCCGGGCACCGCCACCGCGGTCCGGCTCTTCCAGTCCGCCTACGGCCTGTCGTCCGACGGCGTCGTCGGCCCCGCCACCCAGGCGCAGCTCAACGCCCTTCAGCAGTCCGACGGTTCCACCGCGCACTTCGACTTCAGCGAGTTCACCGACCGGGTGAGCGGCACCTTCGACGGCGGCAAGGTCAGCGCCGCCGCCGCGAAGGAGAACGTCCGCCGCGCGATGTACAAGCTCGAAGCGCTCCGCAAGAAGCTCGGCAACGTCCCGATCACCGTCAACTCCGGCTTCCGCAGCATCTCCCACAACGCCGCGGTCGGCGGGGCGAGCGACAGCATGCACCTGTACGGCACGGCCGCCGACCTCGACGTCCCGGGCGTGGCCAACAAGACCGTCTACCAGAAGGCGGAGACCTGCGGATTCTCCGGCCTGGAGACCTACACCGAGGACCACCAGCACGTGGACAGCCGGGCCGACCTCGGCCGGGCCTGGTGGTGGGAGAACGGCACCGTCTGACCCGCCCCGCCCGCCGGGAAGGGGCTACGGACTCCCGGGCCGGGCCACGTCCCGGGAGTCCGTACCCCCACCCCCACGTATCCCAGCGGCCCCAGGGCGTAGCAACGACGGCGGCGGAAGTCGAGGACGTTCGCGAAGTCGTTCCATCCCGGATCGAGGGTTCACCAGGGGTCAACTCGGCGTTCACCGTCGACCGACAGGTTCGGCAGCATGACTTCGAGACCCTTCTCCCGCAAGCGCACCCGGGTTGCCGTCGCGATCGTCGCCACCGCCGCCGTGGTGGGCGCGGGCACCGCCGCGGCCCAGGCCCACGGCTGGCTGTCGGCTCCGTCGCACGACTTCTCCGCGGCCGCCGACTCGTACTCCGGCCACGGCAAGGTGACCGGCAACGTGCTGCGCAACGACGCCCGCGCGACCGCGGTCGTCCGGCACACCGACCCGTCCGACGGCACCGCGACGGTCAACCCGGACGGCTCGTTCACGTACACCCCCAAGGCCGGCTTCAAGGGCACGGACACCTTCACCTACACGGCGACCGACGCGGTGCAGCTGTTCAAGGACACCCAGGCGAACGGCGACGCCCTGCCGCCGCTGGCGAAGGTCGCCGGCCCGAACGGCACCACCACCGAGATCTCCGGTGAGGGCTACGGCTCCTCGCTCGCCCCGGTGCCCGGCAGGTCCGGCTACTTCTACGGCCTCACCGACCGCGGCCCCAACGCCGACGCCCCCGACGGCAACAAGTCCGAGATGGTGCCGGACTTCACGCCGCAGATCGGCGAGTTCAAGCTCGTGGGCGGCAAGGCCGAACTGGTCAAGAAGGTCACCCTGAAGGGCCCGAAGAGCCTGGGCGGCGTCAACTACAGCGGCCGCCCGCCGCACGACACCAGCGAGGTGATCGACGACGTCAACGCGACCAACGCCAACGGCGGTACGCCGGTCCCCGTCGCCAAGGACCCGTACGGCTACGACTCCGAGGGACTGGTCGCGCTGCCGGACGGCACGTTCTGGGTCTCGGACGAGTACGGCCCGTACATCACGCACTTCGACGCCAACGGCTACGAGTTGGGCCGGCTGACCCCGTACAAGGACAGCCAGGACAACGCCTATCACAAGATCGTCGGCTACCTGCCGGCCGAGTTCGCGGACCGCCTGAAGAACAAGGGCATGGAGGGCCTGACGGTCACCCCGGACGGCTCGACCCTGGTGGGCGTCATGCAGTCCGCGCTCCAGCAGCCGGACCTCGGCAGCACCAAGGCCGGCAACGTCTCGACCACCCGCGTCATCACGATCAACCTGCGCACGTACCAGACCAAGCAGTACCTCTACCTGCTGGACGACCCGGACGACACCGGTGACGCCAACAGCGAGATCACCGCGCTGTCGGACACGAAGTTCCTGGTCGACGAGCGGGACGGCAACTTCGAGCCGTTCGCGCAGAAGAACCTCTACGAGATCGACATCAACGGCGCCACCGACGTCAGCGGCCTGACGATCGGCGGGAAGTCGCCGGAGGCGTTCGTCGGGAAGAAGGGCACCAACGACGCGCTGGCCGCGCTCACCGGCGCCGGTGTGCACGTCGCGCAGAAGCAGCCGTACCTCAACGTCGGCACGCTGGTGAGCCAACTCGACCCCAGCGGTGCGTTCTTCTCGCACGACAAGGTCGAGGGCGTCGCCACCACGGACGCCGGCAGGACGCTCTACCTGTCCAACGACGACGACTTCGGCATCGACACCATCGCCGTGGACCCCGACGGCAAGTGGACGGTCCACCAGAAGGTGATGCCGCCCACCGGCCAGACCGACAACGGGGAGATCCTGAAGGTCGACACCACCAAGCTCCCGGCGGTGCTCAAGACCGTCACGGTGACGATCCACGTCCGCTGACCCGCCCCACCTCCGTCCCCCGGGCCCGCCCACAGAAGTGGGCGGCCCCGCCGGCGCCCCACGCCCCCACGCCGTTCGCGCCTACGAACCGGACCGCGCCGATGCGGCCAGCAACTCTGCGGTCAGTTCCTCCAGTTCCCTGCGGCGAAGAACCCGGGGCGGTCCGGCGGCCCCGGGGAGCGGGACGTGCAGCGGCTCCGTCCAGCGACCTGGAACGCCTGCGATGCCGTGAACCGCCCCGGCCAGCGCGCCGGTGACAGCCGCCACGGTGTCGGTGTCGCCGCCCAGGTCCACGGCAGCGCGCACCGCGTCCTCGTAGCAGGTGGTGGTCCGCACCGCCCAGACTGCCGAGCCGAGGCAGGGCCACACGGCGCCGTTGAACTCCGTTGCCTGCTCGGGCTCCCAGCCAGGGGCCAGCACGACCGCGTACCGCTCGCGGTGTTCGGCGCTCGCCGCGGCAAGCGCGGCCGGAACGGCGTCGAGCGGGTCGGCGCCGGCCAGCGCCACGCGCAGCAACTCGTGGAAGATCGCGGTGCCCTCCCACGCGGCGGGGTCCCCGTGGGTGAGCGCGGACAACCGGCGCCCCGCGTCCATCGTGGCCGCCCTTCCCCGCCCGCCGAAGAACACCCCCGACGCGGCGGCCCGCATCAACGCGCCGTTCCCTGCCGCCCGTTGATTGCCGCGGAAGTGCGCCTCGGCCGCCTGGTCCCACGGCAGTCCGTTGGTCAGGACATCCTCGGTCTGCAGCCCGATGTCCTTCGGCTCGGCCGCCGCCCAACGCCGGAATCGCGCGAAGACGTCCTGCAGGTCCAACCCGCCGCGCTCGACCAGCGACTCCCCGACGTGCACCGCCATCTGCGTGTCATCGGTGGCCTCGCCGACCTCCCAGCCGCCGCCTCCGCACATCTCACCGCCCACACCGGCCCTCGGGAACCGGGCGGAGAACGTGCCCGCCGCACCGAACTCGAAGGGCGCGCCCAGCGCGTCCCCGACCGCCGATCCGACCACCGCGCCGATCGCGCGCTCCATCCGATCCATGCCGGCAGCGTAGGGGGACGGGCGCCCCCGGGGAGGTGCGGGTCAGCCGAGGGGGATGACGACTCCGGCGGAGGGGTGCGGGCGTTCCGCCTCGTCGAGCATGAGCGCGGCCACGGTGGCGCGGGAGGTCCGCGGCGGGAGCAGGGGGCGCGGGTGGTCCGCGAGCGGCACCGTGCGGCGTTCGGGCCCGAGGGGCCCGTCCGTGAGGTCCGGCGCGTGGAAGACGGTCGCGCCGGCGTCGAGCGCGATCCGGTCGGCCTCCGCCTTCTCCGCCAGCTCCGCGCCGACGAAGATCCGCATCACCGCGGAGTAGATCAGCCCGCCGGCGCCCTTGGACGGGCCCGTCCCGAGCGCGCCGAGCCACACCGTACGGACGCGCGCCTCGGCCAGCCGCCGCGCGCCGGCGGCCAGCGCGCCCGGGCCGTCCCCCTTGCTGATGCCGACGGCCGAGACGACCACGTCCACGTCGTCCAGAGCGGGGAAGGTCCCGGGAGCGGAGACGTCGGCCCGCCGGACCTCCACCCGCCCGGCGCCCGCCCCGGCCTCCGCACCCGCGGGCGGGGCGAACCGGTCCGGAGCCCGCACCAGCGCCACCACCTCGTGACCCCGCTCCCGCGCCTGCTCCACGAGGAGGCCGCCGGTCTTCCCGGTCGCGCCGAGTACTGCGATGCGCATGATCATCCGCCTTTGACTGAACAACTGTTGGCCATATGAGTAAACAAGTGTTGGTTATCGGTGTCAAGGAGCTGCCCAGGAGCGGGGAGCGGTAGGGTGAACCGTCGTTGCCGAACGGTTCACGCAGGTCGGAAGGCCGGAACCCGGAAGGTCGGAACCGGGAGGGCCGGGAGGGCCGGGAGGGCCGGGAGGGCCGGAAAGTCGGATCGGACGTCGGAAAGGGGGCGACGGTGTCGTCTCAGGAGCGGGCCGCGGCCCGCCGCCGCAACCCGCGCGGCCAGGGGCAGCTGCTCAAGGCCCAGCTCGTGGAGGCCGCGGCGAAGCTGCTCGCCACCCTCGACCAGCCGGAGACACTCACGCTCCGGCAGGTCGCGCGGGAGGTCGGCGTCGCGCCGGCCAGCATCTACAGCCACTTCCCGGACCTGGGCGCGCTGATCCAGCACGTGCTGCGGCTGCGCTACGACGAGCTGGCCCGGCTGATGAACGAGGCCGCCCGCCCGGCCCCGGACCCGCTCGCCGACCTGGTGGCCCGGTGCGCGGCCTACGTGCGCTGGGGGGTCGAACAGCCCGGCCACTACCGCACCCTCTTCGGCGGGCGGATGCCGGCCGACCTCGTCCCCGTATCGACGCACGGCGCCGGCGCCGAGATGCTCGGGGCCGTCATCGCCTCCCTGACCGCGGTCACCGAACCGGACCGGAAGGGGTCCACGGCGGAGCAGCAGTGGCAGGCCGGGCTCATGCTGTGGACCGCGATGCACGGCCTGATCAGCCTCTACAACGACCACGGGACGATCCCCTGGCCGCCCCTGGACGACCTGATCGTGGACCTGCTCGCCCTGCACACGGGCCGGCCGGCGGGCGAGATCGCGGCGCGCCTGCCGTAGCCGGGCGGGCCAGTTGTTCATCGGTTCCGTGGGCGATCCGAACGCCGCGCCCTACGGCACCGACCCGGCCGCCTTCCGGTACTCCGCCTCGCCCGCGTTCCGGGTGCCGACCGGTGACGAGCCGTTGTTCCGCGCGTACTTCACCGAAGTGGCCGCGCTCGCCGACCGGAGGGTGGTCTGACGGTCGGCGGCTGTTCCTCGCCGCGGTCGAGGGCCCGCGCTCGGGCCGCGGCGCGCGGGCCGGTGTCCCGACCGCGGAAATTCGGTTCCGTCGCGGGTGGCGGGGCCGGAGACTCGTCGCATGGCGGGTATGGAGGAGTTCCGGGAGGCGGTCACGGCGTGGGCGGCCGAAGGTGCGGCCGGGGCTGTGACCGGGGGCGCGCCCAGGGGTGCGGGAGGAGATACGGCCGAAGGTCCGGCCGGGGACATCGCGGCGGAGTGGGCCGGACGGGCGGCGGTGCGGACCGTGGTGCTCGTGGAGGGGCCGAGTGACGTCGCGGCGGTCGGCGCGCTGGCCGCGGCCCGGGGGCGGGACCTGGAGGGGGAGGGCGTCTGCGTCCTGGCGATGGGCGGCGCGATGAGCATCGCGCGCTTCGCCCAACTGCTCGGCCCGCCCGGCCTGGACCTGCGCCTGACCGGGCTGTGCGACGAGGCGGAACGCGGCTTCTACGAGCGGGGCTTCGCGCGCGCCGGCGCCGCGCGGCAACGGTTCTTCGTCTGCGCGGCGGACCTGGAGGACGAACTCATCCGCGCGCTCGGCGTGCCCCGGGTGACGGAACTCGTGCGCGCCGAAGGCGACTTGCGCGCGCTGCGCACCTTCCTGCAGCAGCCCGCGCAGCGCGACCGCGCCGCACCGCAGCAGTTGCGGCGCTTCATCGGCACGAAGAAGGGCCGCAAGATCCGCTACGGCCAGGTCCTCGTGCAGGCCCTCCCCCCGGACCTGGTCCCGCCGCCGCTCGACGACCTCCTCAACAGCCTCTGACCGCACCCGCGTTGACGGGCCCACCGGGCGCGGCGGCACGGCCGTTCAGCCGATGGTGACGACGCGGGCCCAGGTGGGCGGGTCCAGGGAGACGTAGTCGGGGTCCTCCTCGTCCACGGAGTCGGCGGGGCGGGGGAAGAGGCCGACGACGGTGCGGCAGGGCGGCGGCGCGGAGGGCCAGGGGGTCTGGCCGTCGGTCAGCGCGACGATCGCGTCCGGCCGGACCCGGGACCGCATCGCCTGGGCGAAGCCGGAGCGCAGGTCGGTCCCGCCGCCGCCGACCAGTTCGATGTTCTCGGCCCGGCAGATGGGGACGGCGATCCCGGCGGCCGCGTCGCAGGAGATCACCGACACCAGGTCGCGCCGTCCGCCCACCGCGCGCGTGATCGCCGCCACCTCCAGCAGCGCGCTGCCCAGTTCGGCGTCGCTCACCGACCCGGAGGTGTCGATCACGACGCACACCCGGGGCGGGGTACGGCGCAGGCTCGGCATCAGTACCCCGGGCACACCGGCGGAGCGCCGCGACGGCCGGCGGTAGCTGTAGTCGCCGCCCGCCCCCGGCGCGCTCACCGCCGAGCGGACCGCCGCCCCCAGCAACTGCCGCCAGGGCTGCGGCGGATGGAACGCCTCCTCCGCCCATCGGCGCCATCCCTGCGGAGCACTGCCCGGCCGGCCCTTGATCGCCTCGGCGACCCGGAAGCGGACCGCGTCCCGCTGCTGCCTGCTGAGCCCGTCCGCGCCGTCGGGCCCCGACTCCCATGGCCGGGCCTGCCCGTCGGCACCGCTGCCGCAGTCCAGCCAGGCGAGGTCCGTGGCGGCCCCGGACAGCGACGAGGTCCGCAGGTACTCCTCCATGAGCAGGCCCTCGGGCAGCCGGAGCAGGCTGGGCAGCACCGCGCCGGTGGGGCGCGGCAGGCCCTTGCCGTGGAGGTCGTCGTAGATGTCGTCGTTGATCTCGAAGTCGGCGGCGATGTTCCGCCGCAGCCGCTCCCAGCGCTCGGCCTGCCGCACCTCCTGCTCGCTCCGCGCGCCCCGGCCGCGCCCCTCCCGGTCCTCCTGCTCGCGCGCGTAGCGCTCGCCCCGCCCGTGGTGGTCCCGCAGCAGGTGGGAGACCTCGTGCACCCATACGCCCGCCAGTTCCTCCACCGGCATCCGCGCCACGAAGCCGGGCGAGACGTAGCAGCGCCAGTGCGCGTCCACCGCCATCGTGGGCACCGACCGGTCCTCGACCACGTGCAGCGCGAAGAGCGCGTCGGCGAGGTACGGGCGGACCTTCACCGCGTGCAGCCGGGCGGCCAGCAACTTCTCCATGTCCAGCGGGATTCCGGGCTGGGTGGCGCCCGGTCGCGGTGCGGCGCCGTCCCGCGCCGCGGTGGGCGGCGCCGCACGCGGTGGCGCGGGCTTGGGTGCCGGGCGCGGTGGCGCGGGCTTGGGCGCCGTGCGCGGATGCGGTCCCGGGCGCGGCACCGGACGCGGCACGTCGCGGGACGACGAACGCGCCACCGAACCCGGCTGCGGACCCGTACCCTTCGCGGCCCCCGTCATCGCCGCTCCCCCGGCGTCCGCCGCGCGCCGGGCGCGGCCTCGGCCCGCCGCACCGACCGGTCCGCCCGGCGCGCGAGGCCGATCACCCCGGTCAGCCGTTCCACGCCCGCCGGTACCTCCCACTCCTCGCGCCGCAGCGCGGCCAGCGCCGTCGCCGGAGCGACCAGCAGGTCCGGCGCGCCGGTCTCCAGCGCCCGGGCCAGTACCGCCCAGCCCGCCTCCCACCGGTCCCGCTCCGGCCGCGCGCCGACGGCGGCCACCACCGACTCCAGGGCCGCCTGGCGCAGGTCGCCCCGCTCCGGCAGCTCGGCGGCGGCCGGATCGGCCAGCATCAGCTCCGGGTCCGGCAGCTCCATCCGGTCCAGGTGGGCGAGGAGTTCGAGGCCGGGTCCGTCCCCGACCGCGCCCCGCACCAGCAGCGCCAGCACCTCGCGGGAGACACCGGCCGCGGTGCCGAACGCCAGCAGCGTGAGCGCGGCCTCCCAGCTCCGCGGTGACGGCCAGGCGCCGCCGCGCCGGGTCTCGGTGGTCGGCAGCCGGTGGATCAGGGTCGGCCGGGCCTGGAGGAAGCCGCAGACCGCGCGCCGGGCGAAGTCCGCCGCCTCAGAGAGCCGTTCGGGCACCAGCCGGGGCAGTTCCGCCCGGGGCCAGACGCCGCCCAGACCGCGGACCACCACCTCCCGGTCGTGCACCCAGTACAGGTGCACGAACCGGTTGGCCAGCGGCGGGCTCAGCTCCCACCCGTCCGCGGCCGACGCGCGCGGGTTGGCGGCGGCCACGATCCTTATGCCCGGCGGCAGTTGGAGCGCGCCGACCCGCCGTTCCAGGACCACCCGGAGCAGCGCGGCCTGGACCGCCGGGGTGGCGGTGGACAGTTCGTCGAGGAAGAGCAACCCCCGCCCGGCCCGCACGAGTTCGACGGCCCACTGCGGCGGCGCCATCGGCACCCCGCGCACCTCGGGCTCCTCGCCCACGATGGGCAGCCCGGAGAAGTCGGACGGCTCGTGGACGCTGGCGATCACGGTCGTCAGCGGCAGGTCGAGGGTGGCGGCGAGCTGCGTCAGGGCCGCGGTCTTGCCGATGCCCGGCTCCCCCCACAGCAGCACGGGCAGGTCGGCCGCGACGGCCAGGGTGAGCGCTTCGAGCTGCTCGTCCGGACGGGGCTCCGTCCTGGTCATCCGCAGCAGGGTCAGGAGGTCCTCGGCCACGGCGAGTTGGGCGTCAGTGCCGGAGGCCCCGGCGGGCGCGACGGTGGGCGGGACAGTGGATACGGGCACGCCCGCGGCCGGAGCCGGGGCGGGCAGGAGGGTGCTGGACGTCATGGGCATCACCTGGGGTCGTGTACGGGGACGGGTCGGCCCGTCCCGGAGGTCATGGGCGTGCGCGAGCGGAACGCGCCTCGGGAGAAGGGGAGTTCGGGGGGTGTGGCGGGTCAGCGGTACTGGCCGGTACGGGGGCGGGCCCGGCTGGAACCCTTGCTGCTCGGGTAGGCAGGCGTCGCGCGGCCGGGCCGCTGACGGCGAGCGGCGTTCGTACGCCCCGCACCCGGCACGGGGGCCATCCCCGCGCGGAAGAGCCCGTGGTCGACCCGGCGGGCCGCGGCGGACTCCAGCTCCCGCCGGAGCGGACCGTCCCGCAGTACCGCGTTCGGTCCGAGCAGCCCCTCGACCACGGCCAGCGCCCCGACGACGTCGCCATGGCCGAGCCGCTCCCGGACCGCGGGCAGCGCCTCCGGGTCGCGGTGCACCGTGTCGATGGCGCGCAGGCAGGGCAGCGCGGGCCCGCCGAGCGCCACCAGCAGTTCCTCCCGGCGCAGTTGGTCCGGGTCGTGGTCGACCGCCGTCAACACCCCGTCCCGCAGGGCGATCCGGTGCACCTCGCCCCGGCACTCCACCCGGTGCGGATCACCGGGCTCGGGGGCGGGACCGGCCGACGGGGCCGGGACGTACGCCGCCAACGCCGCCGCGACGAGCGGATGCAGCCGGTCCGCCGCGACCAACCCGGCCCGCAGCAGCTCCAGATCGGGCAGTACCCGGGCCGCGGCCTCCGGCAGCATCGGAAGCGCCGCGACCTCCTGCGGCGGCAGCGCCTCCCGCACCGGCCGGCACGTGGGTGCGTGGCTGTCGTCGGGCGCGACGAGTTCGAGCACCGCGCGGCGGCGCGCCCCGAGCCGTACGGTGAAGGCGCCGCGCGGACGGCCCTCGGCCCGCAGCAGCAGCTCCGCCTCCGCGGCCCAAGTCGCCGCCGCCCACGGGGAGTCCGTGTCGGTGGCGGCCTCGTCGAGGTGTTCCTCGGGAGGTGCCGAGGACAGGGTCCTGGACCCTGGCGCGCCCTCCGCGCCGCACCGCCACGCCAGTTCGCCGCTGTGCCGGGCGTCCCAGAGGTGCCGGTGCAGGTCGAGCCGGAACCGCCGGTCGGGGTGCGGGTGCGGATGCGGACCGGGGTGCGGGTGGGGGTGCGGCCACAGCGGGGGCGGCTCGGGGGTGTCGTGCCCCGGCCCCTCCCACAGGGCCAGCGACAGCCGCTGGCCGGCGTCCGCCCAGGACGGCGGGGTCCGCACCACCAGGTCCAGTGCGGTGCGCGCGCTTCCGTACCGGGCGAGGCAGAGGGTCAGGCCCGGCCGCAGCCGCCCGTCGGGGGCGGTCCTGGGCAGGTGCCAGCGGAGCAGATCCGGCGCCAACCGGCGTAGATCCGCTCGCAGTCGGGTGGCGACATCGGTGCCGTGGCGGTCGCGCACGGCGCGCAGATCGAGATCGACGTCGATCCGGGCGGCGGCGCAGGCCCCCGCCCAGTCGCCGACCGCACGCCGTGCGGTCGCGGTCCCGATCATGGACGGTGGCACGGCGTACTCGCGTACGCGCTGCCACATCAGCAGGCGGGGCGGAATCCCGTTCGCGAAGTGAAGTGCCATCAGCACTCACCTTGCGCGGACGAGTCCCCCAATCCGTACGAGGAGAAGTTCATCATCCCGGGCATCATAAGCACCTCGCCGCCGATCTGTCAGTCCTCCCCGGCCGCCCGTGACCCTCCGACCCCGCCGGCGGCAGCACGGCCCGCCGCCCGGCCGCCCCTCCCCCACCCGAGGCCCACCGCCCCTCCCCACCAGGCAACCCGCTCCGCCGGAGCGGAGTCCTCAAGGGGAGGAAACGGGCGCGCGCGACCGGCGGGAGGACAGAGGCCATGACCGTTGCCGTGTGGGACGCGCTGCGCCGGCGACCGGTGCGGTTCCTCTTCTCCCGGTGGCCGCTGCGCTGCGCCGCCTACCTGTGCACGGGCGCGGTCATGGGGTGCGCGGTCCTGGTCGCGCTGACCACGCTGCTCGTCGTCGGGCTCGGGCTCTCGGTGGTCGGCGTCGGCGTGCTGGTGCTGATGGCCGCGGCGGCCTGCGGGGTGCCCGTCGCGGCGGTGGAGCGGCGCAGGTTGCGCCTGGTCGAGCCGGAGCCGCTGCCGGACCCGCACGGTTCGCTGCCGGGCGTCGGGGCGCTGCCCTGGCTGCGCGCCCGGCTCAAGGAGCGGGCCACCTGGCGCGAACTCGGGTACGCGCTGGTGCTCGGGGTGGTGTTCACCGCCGCCGGTCTCGGCTTCACGGCGCTGCTGGGTTTCTCCGCGCTGCTGGTGACCACGCCCGTCTTCGCGTGGCTGATCGCCCCGGACACCCTGATGCTCATCCCCGGCAGGTCGATCAGCGGTCCGGTCGCCGCCCTGCCCGCCACGGCCGCGGGTCTGGCCGGGCTGACGGTGTGCGCCTACGCGGGCGGGGTGCTGGCCGGCGCGCAAGTGCGCTTCGCCCTGGCGCTGTTGCCGGCCGTCGAGGCGGACCTCGGCACCAGGGTGGTGGAACTCACCCGGTCCCGGGTCCGGTTGGTCGACGCGTTCGAGGCCGAGCGGCGCCGGATCGAGCGCGACCTGCACGACGGCGCCCAGCAGCAACTGGTGGCGCTCACCATGACCTTGGGGCTCGCCGAGTGGGAGCTGCGGAGCCAGGACGCGGCCGGCACGCCCGCCGCCGAGCTGGTCGCCCGGGCCCGCGCGGAGGCCCGGGCGGCCCTGGACCAGTTGCGCGGGCTGGTCCGCGGCATCCATCCCCAGGTCCTCACCGACCACGGACTGGCCGCCGCCACCAGCGAGGTCGCGCTGCGCCACCCCGTCCCGGTGACCGTCGACGTCGACCTCCCGCACCGGCTGCCCGGCCCCGTCGAGACCGTGGCCTACTTCACCGTGACCGAGGCGCTCACCAACGCGGCGAAGCACAGCGGCGCTTCAGCGGTCACCGTCGCCGCGCGGCTGGCGGGCGACCTGCTGACCGTGACCGTCACCGACGACGGACGCGGAGGCGCGGACCCCTCGGCCGGTGCGGGGCTGCAGGGACTCGCGGACCGCGTGGCCGTGCTGCACGGCAGGCTCAAGGTGACCAGCCCCGTCGGCGGCCCGACCCGTCTCACCCTGGAGGTCCCGTGCTCCGTGTAGTGCTCGCCGAGGACGCGGTGCTGCTGCGTGCCGGACTCGTCGAACTCCTCTCCCGTGTCGGCCACGAGGTGACGGCCGCCGTCTGCGACGCCGCGGAACTGGCCCGCGCGGTGGACGCCGACCGGCCCGACGTGGTCATCACCGACGTACGGATGCCGCCCGGCTTCCGCGACGAGGGCCTGCGTACCGCCCTCGAACTGCGCGCCAGACACCGGGAGTTGCCGGTCCTGGTGCTCTCCCAGTACGTGGCGGGCGCGTATGCCGCGCGGCTGTTCCTCGGCGGGCCGCCGGACCAGGGCGGCCTGGGCTATCTCCTGAAGGACCGGGTCGGCGAGGTGGCGGAGTTCCTCGACGCCCTGGACCGGGTGGCGGGCGGTGGGACCGTCATCGACCCGGAGGTGGTGCGGGTGCTGCTGTGGGAGCAGAGCGCCGCCAAGCCGCTGCTGCGGCTGACGCCACGGGAGCGGGAGGTACTCGCCCTGATGGCACAGGGGTTGAACAACCAGGCCATCGCCCGGCGCCTCACCGTCACCGAGGCGTCGGTGGTCAAGCACTCCGGCAACATCTTCATGAAGCTGGACCTCGATCCCGCCGAGGGCAACCGGCGGGTGCTGGCCGTCCTCGCCTATCTGCGCGGCCACCTCGACGCCGACCGGCCGGCGGGAGAGCCGACCGCACGGTGACCGCCGACCGCCCGCCGAGCGCGGACCTCCCGGCCGGGCCCGACCGCGACCGCCCGCCCCGGCCGCACCGCCGCGTCCGGGTCCTCCGCTTCCCGCCCCGAGCGGCATTCCGCTTCCCGTCCGGCGCCCCGTTCCGGTGCCCGCCGCTCCGCCGCCCGTCCCACCCGGCTCCCCGTGCCGGCCAGCCGCGTCCACACCGCCAGCGTGACCGGCAGCGCGAGATACCCGAACCGCCCGGCCGGGGCGAGGAGGAACCCCGCGCACAGGCCCAGCGCGAGCCGGTCGGCGGCCGCCACAGCGTCGGACGGCGGGCGTACGACCAGTGAGGCGCCCACCGCCAGCGCGCCCGCCGAAAGGAGCGCGACGGCCGCGTACCAGCCCGCGGGGCCCGACTCCGCGAGCAGCCGGCCGGGCAGCAGGCTCCTGGCCGGGGTCGCCAACCGGCCGCGTCCCGTGGGGAAGGCGACCACCTGCTCGGCCACCGCCCCGGGCGAGCACAGCACTCCGGGCAGGACCAGCGCGAGGGTGCCCGCCACCGAGACGCCCGCGAAGCGCAGGGCGGCCCGCCGGCCCGCGGTGTGCGCCAGCAAGGACGCCGCCACCGCGAGAGCGGGCCACGCCGTCCACTTGAGGGCGCAGGCCGCCGCGACGGCGAGCCCCGCCGCGGTGGACCGCCCTCGGGCGGCCAGCGCGAGCGCCAGGCAGAGCAGACCGGTCAGCGGAAGGTCCACTCCGCTCACGCACAGCGGCAGTGCCACCACCGGCGAGGCGACCAGGGCGGCGAAGGCGGTGCCGTACCCCAACCGACCCTCTACCGATGCCGTTTCGCCGGCGACCGGCGTACGCAGGATGCGGCGCCCCTGCCCCAGGCAGCCGAGGAGGACGAGCGCGCACCACACGCGGGCGTCGCCGAGCAGCCGAAGCAGCGGGCCCCCGTCGCCGAACAGGGCCCGCGGCAGCCCGAAGGCGGCCATCCCGGGCAGGTAGGGGTCGTAGTCGAGGACGGTCCGGGGGTGGGCGACGTAGGGGCTGTGGCCGTGCAGCAGGAGCTGCCCGGAGCGCTCGATGACGCCGACCTCGCTCTGCGCGCGGCCGCTCAACACGCAGTACAGCAACGGCAGGACGACGGCCCCGGCGAGCGCGCACCCGACTCCGGCCCGTATGCCCGCCCATGCGCTGGCCCGTGCTCCGGCCCGTATGCCGGCCGGGCTGCCGGCGGGCGCGCGCGGAGGCAGGAACGCGGCAACCGCGGCGCAGAGATAGCCGGTTCCCGCGCAGAATCCCCAGATCCGCTGGGTTTCCAGGCCGGAGACCAGCGGAAATCCGAAAGCCCAGAAAGCGGCGACGAGCCATCCCGCGCCCCACCGCTTTCGCGGATCGGCGGAACCGTGAAATCGACGAATAGCCACCCGGCCATTCCAGTTCGACCGGCCCCATCAGGTCATGACAGCCAGGTCGAGACCTCACGGTCGGGTTTTCCCTACCCCTGGTGACCGGGATCGGTCACGATCGCGTGGCCGTCCCGCACTCCGTTCCGTCGGCCTCGCGCAGGCGTTCGCTCATCGAGGTGGTCCGGTCGTACGGGTCCATCTCGGGGCCGCTTCCGGGGCTCTTCGGGGCGCGGTCGGCGGTGAACTCGGGGCGGAAATAGCCCGTGTAGTTGCTGCAACCGCCGTTGGTGGCGTCCATCTTGTAGGAGACGAAGGAGAACGTCCCCGGCTCGGTGATCACCTTCGCCGGGTCGTCCCAGCTCATCACCGTCTCGCGGCGCACGATGGTGCGCGCGACCTCGTCGCTGCCCTTCGCGGCGCGGACGACCGGGTAGACGTAGGTGACATCGCTGGTCACCTCCAGCGCGCCGCGCTTGCCCTCGCGGAACGTGATCCGTCCCCGCGTCTTGACCACGCTCCCCACCAGCCGCACCTTCGTCTGCGCGAAGCGGCTGAACATCAGCAGAGGGTCGTTCTCCTGGCTGGGCGTGCGGAACGCGGTCGACAGGTAGTCCTGGACGTCGCTCTGGTGCGGATTGACCAGGGCGATCGCCTTCTTCGGCCGCTCCCCGCGCATCACCGCCGGGTCGAGGCTGGCCGCCGCCAGGAAGTCCAGGCTCTGCTGGAGCGCCCGCGCCACCTGCTTCTCGGTCATCCAACCGGTCGCCCGTGCGGTGGGCATGCTGATCCCGGCTGTGCCGTCGTCCCACCGCTCCGCCGGCGATCCTCTGAACGGCTCATCCGGCGTGGGCAGTCGGGATGACGACTTCGCGGTGGGCGACGCGTCCGCGCGGCCGGCTTTCCCGTCGCCGCTTCCGCCTCCGCCCCCGAACCATCCGGCGGCCCGCCCCGGGTCCAACGCCACGACCAGCAGCCCCACCACGAGCAGGAGTCCGACCGCGTACCACGCCTTGGCCCGTCCGCGCCGGGGCGGTTGGTGGGCCCGCCATCCCTCCGGGGGTCCGGCCTCCTCCCGCAGCCGCCGTGCGACCATCCGGGCCCGCGCCGACGGCTCCACAGGCGCGCTGCGCGTCCCGGCCTCGGCCTCCCGCAGGAAGCGCTCCCACTCCTCGTCCGGTATGGAATCCCCGTTGTTTCCCATGGCGTTCTCCCACCCCTGGCGCGCGGGCGGACCCTCCCCAGGACCGCTCGCCATCCGCATATCGTCACAGAGCGGCCCTGCGCGAACACCGGCCCCCTTCGCCGGCCGCGCGTGCCGCGACGCAGGCCACGATAGCCGCGAGCACCGACAACCCGCCCCGGGGGGAATCCGCGGCGGCGTCCTCCAGCGCTCTCCATAGCGCTCCAGCGCCCGCAAAGCCTCCTAGAGCGCGCGCCGGAAGGGGCGGAAGAAGGCACGCAGTTCCTCGGCGTAGAGCTCGGGCTCCTCGAACGCCGCGAAGTGGCCGCCGCGCGGCGGCTCGTTGACGTAGGCGACGTTCGCGGTGCGGTCGAGCCAGGCGCGCGGGGGGCGGGCGATGTCGCCGGGGAAGAGGGAGAAGCCGGAGGGGACCTCGACCCGGCGGGCGAGCTGGGCGGGCGGGATCGCGCCGTTGGCGCCGTACATCCGCATCGAGGAGCCGATGGTCCCGGTGAGCCAGTACAGCGTGACGTTGGTGAGGATCTCGTCCTTGGTGTAGCTGCGCTCGATGTCGCCTCCGCAGTCGCTCCACGACCGGAGCTTCTCGACGATCCACGCGGCGAGCCCGGCCGGCGAGTCGGTGAGGCCGAAGGCCGCGGTCTGGGGCTTCGTACGGTGCATGGCGGCGTAGGCGCCCTCGGCCCCGCCCCACGCCGCCACGCTCTCGAACCAGGCGCGCTCCTCGGGTGCCAGATCCGCCGGGTCGCCGCCGAAGACCGGCACGCCCGCGTCGGTACGGTGCACGGCGACGACCCGCTCGGGGTGGTCGAGTCCGAGGTAGCGGCTCACATGGCTGCCGATGTCCCCGCCCGCGGCGCCGAACCGCTGGTAGCCGAGGACGTCCATCAGCTCGGCCCACAGGCCGGCGACGGCGATGGAGTTCAGCGGCGGGCCGGTCGGGCGGTCGGAGTAGCCGTAGCCGGGCATGTCGGGCACGACCACGTCGAACGCGTCGGCCGGGTCGGCGCCGTGCGCGCCGGGGTCGGTGAGCAGCGGGACGACGTTCGCGTAGCGCCAGAACGAGTCCGGCCAGCCGTGGCTGAGCACCAGCGGCAGCGCGGTGCCGGCCGGCGCGGCCGCGGCCCGCGCGTGGACGAAGTGGATGCCCAGGCCGCCGAGCCGGACGCGGAAGTGCGGGAGCGCGGCGAGCGCCGCCTCCTGGGCCGGCCAGTCGAAGCCGTCGGCCCAGTACGCGACCAGCTCGCGGAGGTAGTCCAGGTCGGTGCCGAGCGACCAGCCGGCGTCGGCCGGCGCGTCCGGCCAGCGGGTCGCGCGCAGCCGCGCGCGCAGGTCCGCCAGCGCCGCGGGGTCGGTCGACGGGGTGAACGGCTCGGGCAGGGCGGCGACATCCGGCATAAGGCGCACCCTACCGACCGCACGCCTGACGGCCGTGCCCTCCCGACCGCGTCCTACCGGCCGTGTCGCGCCGGAGCCCGGTAGCCGTCGGGGCAGATGCCGGTGAGCTTGGTGTCCCGGTAGGCGGACCCTCCCGGGTCGGTGGTGAGGACGTGGCAGCCGGGCTGCACCCCGGCGACCCGCAGGAAGCCGTTGCCGTACGTGGCGGTGACCCGGCGCCCGTCCAGGTAGACGGTGGTGGCGGTGGCCGAGCCGCCCGGCAGGTCGACGTCGGCGCTGGAGTTGGGCGGGACGCTCACCCCGGTGTCGACCCGGCCGCCGGCCGCGGTGTCGAAGGCCGCGCCGATCCTCCCCTTGCCGGTGGGCACCGTGACATGGGCCCAACGCACCGCGGCGGGCTGGGGTTTGACGTCGAAGGTGGCGTAGCCGGGGGTGGTCGGCCGGATGCCGAACATGTCCTGCGGGATGTCGAAGGCGGGCGAGGCCGCCCAGGGGTGGGAGTAGGTGGTGTTGGGCTTCAAGGAGAGGTCCCACGCCTCCATGGTCGCCCCGGCGCCGGCCTTGATCATGTTGAGCCAGCTGTCGGTGCCGGTGGAGGTGAGCATGGCGTGCGCCAGGTCCGGCCGGTTGCCGTCGTAGAGCGCCTGGATCATGAACGCGGCGCAGTAGACGCTGCACGCCATGCCGCGCGTGCCGAGGTAGTCGGCGACCCGCGCGGCCTGCTGGTCGTCGGCGAGGCCGAACGCGGTGGCGAACACGCTTGCCTGCACGGCGTAGTGGTCGATCGGGGCGCCGCTGTCGTCGAGGCCGTCGCGGTACGCGCCCTTGGCGGCGTCCCACATCGTGGCGTTCACCGCGGACTTGATCGCGTCGGCCTTGGCGTTGTCGGCGGTGGCGTCCGCGGTGCGGCCCAGCGCGGTGGCGATGTCGGCCATGTCGCGGTAGCTGCGGTAACTGATCGCGTTGATCACGGTGTTGTAGGAGCTGAAGACGTAGCCGTCGCGTTCGGAGGCCGGCCAGTCGACGATGTCGCAGTCGTTGCAGCTGCCGGCGCCGGTGTCGCCGGTGGTCTTGTGGATCAGCCCACTCGCCGGGTCGAACCACCGGTCGGGCAACTTCCCCTGTAGAGCGGCGTAGTTCGCGGCCAGCGCGGTGGTGTCACCGGTCGTCTGGTAGCTGTCGTGCAAGGCGAGGATCAGGTACATCGGCCACTCGGTCGGCCAGGTGCGGCTGGACAGGAGGAAGTTGAGCGAGTAGTCGCCGAGTGAGGCGTCGCCGCCGGTGTAGAGGTTCGCCATCAACTGGAGGTAGGAGTCGGCCTCGTAGACCCCGCGCTCGCGCTCCCAGGAGTCCACGTAGAGGTTCTGGTCGGACATCTCCACGGTGTTCCTGGACAGCGTCCAGACCTGGTCGAGCGAGCTGTCCGAGGAGTCGAAGGTGCCGGCCGACTCGTCGAACGGGTAGACGTACGCCTCCGCCGTGAGGTCCGCGGCGCGCAGGCCGGTGGGGGCGCCGGTGATCTGGACGTAGCGGAAGACCCGCAGGCCCCAGGTCTCCAGGTGCTGGCCGCCGGCCTTCAGCGTCCACGTGTCCTCGTAGGTGTTGCCCGCGGAGGTCTTGTAGCGGACGGTGTCGGTGCCGGCGGGCACCTCGCCGTAGCGGATGTCCAGTCGCTGTCCCGCGCTGCCGGTGAGGTCGAGCGAGAGGCCGCCGATCCAGCTGCGGCCGTAGTCGACGTAGTAGTCGCCCGGGGCGTACTCGACCACCGACGCGGGCTTCTCCGGCTTCTGCCGGACCTTGGCGGTCGGGGTCGGCTCCAGGTCGGCGAAGGCGCTCTTGACCACGGGCGCCGGCCACGACGCGTCGTCGAAGCCGGGTGCGGCGAAACCGGTCGGGTAGGCGCGGGCGTCGAAGTCCTCGACCGGGGCGGTGTAGTAGCTGGTGCCGATGCTGCCCGCGCTCGGCAGCACCTTGGCGCCGCTCTCCGCCTTCCAGCCGGGCCCGGTGCCGAAGGTCCGGGTGCTGCCGTCGGTGTAGCGGACCACGAGGTCGGCGAGGAAGCGCTGGTCGCTGGTGGTGTACGCGAGCGCGCCGATGGTGTTGGCGGCGCCCGGCCGCAGCAGCGAGGTGACGTCGTAGCCGTCGTAGCGGGTCTCCGTGCCGACCGGCCGGGTCGGACCGACGCCCACGAAGCGGCCGTTGACCCACATCTTGTAGACGAACTGGCGGCCGGGGGTGGTGGAGGAGCCGGTCGCGTACAGGTGCGCCCAGGCGATGTGCCGGCCCTTCGCCAGGGTGGTGTCGCCGCGCAGGAACGCCCAGTCGGCGCCGCCGAAGCCGGTGCCGCAGTTCTTGCTCTTGTCGACGAACAGCGCCTGGCCGGTGACGGTGCCGCAGCTGAAGTCGGTGTTCGCCGGGTCGCTGAAGTCGTTGGCGTACAGCGCGGTGCCGTCGGGGGCGGTGACGGTGATGTCGTCGAAGGTGGCCTGTTCGGTGCTGCCGGTGCGGAAGCCGATGCCGCCCGAGGCGAAGGTGGCGTCAGTGGTGGTGTCCACCAGGGTCCACCCGGTGCCGGTCGCGGCCTTGAGGTAGGTGGTGAAGGTCGCACCGGCGGCCACCACGCGGAAGTCGTACGCCGTGCCGTCGACCAGCGCGAAGGGCAGCGGCTCGGCCGCCTTGAGGTTGGAGAAGGCGCCGTCCTTCTGGACCTGCGGGGCGATGGTGTTCTCGCCGTTGCCCTTGAACTGCCACAGGTAGAAGTCGCGGGTGTCGGACTCACGGAAGGTGACGCTGGCGTACTTCGCGTCGATCACGAAGCTGCCCTGGAAGGTGTAGTCGCTCCACGAGGCGCTGCCGGCCCAGATGGGCGCGGCGCCCGGCCACGCCTTGCCGGGGCCGGTGCCGAAGGAGGCCGCGGCCGACCAGGCGGAGGCGGCGCCCGAGGGGGCCCAGGTGCGCACCCGCCACACGTAGCCGGCGGCGGGGCGCAGCGCGGGGCCGCCGTAGGCGACGGTGCCGTTGGCGCGGGAGGAGACCTTGCCGGAGTTCCACACGTCGGGCCGCCCGGCCAGGGCGGCGGCGGTGGTGGCGACCTCGACCTGGTAGGCGCGCTGCGTGCCCGCGCCGACCTGCCAGCCCAGCAGCGGGGTGGCGTCCGGTGCGACGTCGGCGGGGGCGGTCAGGCCGCCGACGGTCAGGTGGTTCGGGGCGGCGCGGGTGGCGGCGGAACCGGGGGAACCCGGGGAACCGGCGGGGCCCGCGGCGGCGCTGGGCATCGCGGTCCCGAGGACGAGGCCGACCGCGGTCAACCATGCGGTCAGCGCGGCCAGGAGCAGGAGGGGCCCGTGACCGGACCGTCGGGACTGCGCCATTCCAAGCCTCCGAATGAAACGATTCATCAGAGGAGACCGCGACAGCCTCCTTCAGAGCAGCGGTGAGACGGCTGTCATCCTGATGGGAACGGCGAGGGCTGTCAATGAAGATGAAACGTATTCGTCATCGGGGCCGGGGTTGCCGAGCGAGGCGGGAGCCGAGCGGGGGCACGGCAACTGCCTACGCAGGGCGGCGCGGGGCCGAGCGGGGCGAGGCGGCGCGGGGCCGGCCCGTTTCCTCTCCGGCGGCCCCTCGGCGTGAGTGCCTCCCGGCTGGTCCGCTCGGCAGAACGCCGCCTACCGGGGTGCGGTTTTCCGAACTTCCGATGCGGGGGCGGGCAGGATCGATCGCCGTGCTCCGCCCGCCGAGGATGAGGGCATGGCTGAGACGACGAGGGATACCAGGACGGGCACCACCGCCCGAGGGGAGGACCTGCACCGCGAGTACGGACGCGGTGCCGCCAGCGTGCGGGCGTTGCGCGGGGTGTCGGTGGCCTTCGCGCCCGGGACGTTCACGGCGGTGATGGGGCCCTCCGGCTCCGGCAAGACCACCTTGCTGCACTGCCTGGCGGGGATGGACCGGCCCACTCGGGGCTCCGTCTGGTGGGGCGGTACCGAGGTGTCCCGGCTGCCCGAGCGGAGGCTGGCGGCACTGCGGCGCAGTCGGGTCGGGTTCGTGTTCCAGGCGTTCAACCTGATGCCCGCGATGACCGTCGCGCAGAATGTCGAGTTGCCGGGCCGGCTGGCCGGCGAGCGGCCCGACCGGGGCCGGGTGCTGGACGCGCTTGCCCGGGTGGGGCTGGCCGGGCGCGCGCGGCACCGGCCCGGGCAGCTGTCCGGCGGGCAGCAGCAGCGGGTCGCCATCGCCCGGGCACTGGTCTCCCGTCCTCCGATGGTGTTCGCCGACGAGCCGACCGGCGCGCTCGACCGGGCCACCGGCCACGAGATCCTCGCCCTGCTGCGCGCCGGTGTGGACGAGAGCGGCGGGACCTGTGTGATGGTGACCCACGATCCGGTGGCCGCCGGGTACGCGGACCGGGCGCTGCTGCTCGCCGACGGCGTGCTGGTGGACGAACTCGACCGGCCCACCGCCGCCCAGGTCGGCGAAGCCCTGAGCCGGCTGGGCGGGGAAGGGCTGTGACCTCGCTCGCGCTCGGGCAGATGCGCCGCCGTCCGGCTGCCTTCGTCGGCCTGGCGGTCGCGCTCTTCCTCGCCATCGCCACCCTGACCCTGTTCGGCTTGCTGTTCGCCGCCGGCGCCACCGCCCCGGCGGCAGCCCGGAAGGCGACCACCGGGCCCAGCCTGATGGTGATCGCCGGCGCCTTCGGTGAGATCGCCGTGCTGGTCGCGTTCTTCGTCGTGGTCAACGCGCTGGGGTTCGCACTGCGCCAGCAGCACCGGGAGCTGGCCCTGCTGCGCACCATCGCGGCGACACCCCGCCAGGTGCGGCGCCTGGTCCGTGGTCAGGTCGTCGTGACCACGCTGGTGGTCACCGCGCCGGGCTGGGCCGCCGGTGCCGCGGCGGCCCGGGGCTTCCTCGCCGCGATGCAGCGGCGAGGGATGGCGGCGCCGGGGGTGCGGGTGCCGTGGAACCCGATCCCGATGCTGGTGGCGCCGGCCGTCGCGCTCGCCGTCGCGCTGGCGGCCTCGGCCGTGGCGGCGCGGCGGATCTCCCGGATCACGCCCGCGGCCGCCCTCACGGCGAGTTCGACCGAGCACGGGCGGACGGGTGCGCTGCGTCTGCTCGCCGCGATCGGCGTGCTGGTGGGCGGCGGCCTGCTGCTGCGGCTGGCCGCGACGCGCCCTGCGGAGCAGGTGGACAAGGCGGGTCAGGCGGCATTGCTCGGCTCGCTGGTTCTGCTGGTCGCGGTCGCTCTGGCGGGGCCGCTCGCGGCGCGCGTCCTGGCGGCCCTGTTGGGCGCACCGGTACGGGCGCTGGCACCCGGTGCGGGGTGGCTGGCCGACGCCAACCTGCGCGGGTACGCGCGGCGACTGTCGTCCGCCGTGGTGCCGGTCGCCCTGCTCGTGGGCCTGTCGGGCACCATGCTGATCATGACGAGAACCGCCGGGCACGCTGCGGGCGCGGCGGCGTCCAGCGTCACTTCCGCCACGGATGTCTGGCTGCGTCAGGCCGAGTTGACGCTGCTCGTCTGCTTCGCCGCCGTCTCCACGGTCAACACCCTGGTCGCCGTGACCGCCGAACGGCGCCGCGAGTTCGCGCTGTTGCGGCTGATCGGCGCGACCCGGTCGCAACTGCTGCGCATGCTGACCGCGGAGGCGGTGCTGACCACGGCGGTGGGGGTCCTGCTCGGCGCGGCGGTCGCGGGCGCCGCGTCGGCGGCGTTCAGCACGGCGGTGAGCGGGTCGCCGATGCCGTCCCTCCCGGTGGCCGGCTGCTGGTGGATCGCCGCGGACGCAACAACACTGACCCTCCCCGGCATCCTGACCACAGGCCTGCGAGCGATACGCGGGCCCGCGGCAGGACTGGCGGGAGGCAGCCGTGACTGAGCGCGGCGACGAGTCGGCCGGCGGGAGCACGGCCGGCGAACAGGCGCCCACCCGGGAGGGGTCGGCGGGCGCGCCGCCCGCCGGCCGGGTGCTGTCCTCCGCGTCGGGCGGGCCCACGCGGGTCCCCGTGGCCGACCGTGGCTGAGCAGCGGCGCTACCTGTCCGTCCGGGGCGGCGAATGGGCCTTCGCGGTCGTCGGGCTGCCGCTCGCCCTGCTCGGCGGGGCCTACGCCCTCGCCGTGTTCTACGCGGGGACGCTGCTCTCGCTCACCGTGTTCGGCCTGCCGTTCGTGGCCGCCGCGCTGAGGGGCGCGCGCGGTCTCGGCGCGCTGCACCGGCAGTTGGTCGGCCGGCTGCTCGGCGAGCGCGTCGAGGCGCCGGCCAGGCTGCCCCGCCCGGCGGGCGTGGTCGCCCGTGGCCGTGTCGTGCTGACCGACCCGATCGCCTGGCGGTCGCTGCTCTATCTGGTACTGCGACTGCCGCTCGGCGTGCTCGGGTTCGCCGCCGCGGTGGCGGTTCCCCTCGTCTGCGGCTGGCTGATCGGCTTCCCGCTCTGGGTACGCCTGCTCGAACCGGGTCCGCGCCCCGCCCCCTGGATGGATGCCGCGTCCACACCGCTGGGCCTGGTGGTCCTGGCCGCGGTGCCCGGCGCGGTTCGGGCGCTGAGCGGAGTGAACCGGCGGCTCGCCCGGCTGCTGCTCGGACCGGCCCGTGCCCAACGGCGCGTCCGGGAACTGGAGACCGCCCGCGCCACGCTGCTCGCGCAGAACAACGACGAGCTCCGCCGCCTGGAGCGTGACCTGCACGATGGCACCCAGGCCCGGCTGGTCGCCCTGGCCATCACCCTCTCGCTGGCCGAAGACGCGCTCGCTCCCGCCGCCGGCCCGGACCTCGCCCGGCTGCGCACCCTGATGGAACGCGCCCGCGGCCAGACCGACGACACCGTCACCGAACTGCGGCGGCTCACTCGCGGCATCCACCCGGTGACGCTGGACGGCGGCCTCGGCGAGGCACTGCCAGGGCTCACCGCCACCTCGCCGGTGCCGGTCACCCTCCGCCTGGACCTGCCGGAACGACCGGACCACGTGGTCGAACGCGCCCTCTACTTCTGCGCCGCCGAACTGCTCACCAACGTCGCCAAGCACAGCGCTGCCCGCTCGGCCGCAGTCGAGGCGAGCGCGACCGACGGCCGGGTCGTCCTGTCCGTGCGCGACGACGGGCGCGGCGGTGCGGCGCTCGGCGTCGGCACCGGCCTGACGGGCCTGGCCGAACGGCTCGCGGCGGTGGACGGCGCGCTGCGGATCGACAGCCCGCCCGGCGGACCGACCGTGGTCACCGCCGAGTTGCCGACGCGTCTGTGACGGCCGGTCGGCTGCCGTTCTCCGCCAGGTAGGTGAGGACGGCCTTCACCCGGCGGTTGTCGGTGTCCGTCGCCCGCAGGCCGAACTTGGCGAAGACGGCGGCCACGTGCTTCTCCACCGCCCGCTCGGACACTGCCAGCAGCGAGGCGATGGAGCGGTTGGAGTGCCCTTGCGCCACCAGCTCCAGCACCTCGCGCTCACGAGGCGTCAGGGTGTCCACCCGGCTGCGCCGGCCACCCCGCATCAGCTGGGTGACGATCTCCGGGTCGAGTGCCGTGCCCCCGTCGGCGACCCGGTGCAACGCGTCCACGAACTCGGAAGTGCGGGCGACGCGTTCCTTCAGCAGGTACCCGATGCCCGCCGCGCCGCCCGCCAGCAGGCGGGAGGCCCAGGTGGTCTCGACGTGCTGGGAGAAGACCACGATGCCGACGCCGGGCGTCCTCGTGCGGATCTGCACGGCGGCGCGGATGCCCTCGTCGGTCTGCGTGGGCGGCATCCGGATGTCCACCACGGCCACGTCGGGCCGATGGTCGACCACTGCGGCGAGCAGCCCGGGCGCCGTCCCGACGGCGGCCACCACCTCACACCCGCGGGCGCCGAGCAGTTCGACCATGCCGTCACGGAGAACGACGGAGTCCTCGGCCAGGACCACGCGCAGACGCCGGTTGCTCACCACGCCATTATCGGCCGAGGCAGGCGTTCGGCGCGTACGTACGGGGCCGGATGCCACCCCGTACTCGACGCGACGGTGAGCGGCGGCGCACCGTAGGGCGGCGCGGGCTGGTCCGAGGCGGTCTTGACAGGGGCGCCCACCTGCCGCGTACGTTCGTTCCGTACCGTCAGGAGCGGCTGAGGGGCGCCTGGATCGCCTGAGCCGCGGGTCGAAGGGCTGCCGTTCGACGGCCGCCCGGGTCGATGGGAGTCATCGTGAGGGCAACGCGCGTCGGGCCGGCCGGGACCGCGGTTCCGCTGCCGGGCTGGACGAAGCGGCGTCACGTGGACCTGTGCCGTACCCAGACCGCGCTCTGTCGCTGACGACGGCCCGCCCCGCCTCTCCCCTGCGCTGAGCGGTCGACGCGCGCCCTTTTCCGCCGGCGCCGCGCCGCACGTCCGCAGGGAGCCCGGAAGGGGTCGACTTCCGCTGCCCGGGCGCCCGTTCGCCTTCGCCACCTTCGCTTTCGCCTTCGCCTTCGCCGTGAAGGCTCCGGGAAGGCGTGCACGCGTGAGTTCACGCGCTCCCGGAACCACGAACCCGCGTACGCGCGATCCCCCGTACCCCTGAACCCCAGAACCCCTGAACCCCAGCCCCGAGACGTCACCGCCAGCGGTGAGATGGGACCAACTGTGAACGCGAAGCCGCCCAGGACCTTGAAGACCGTGACCGGCGCCGGCGGCACGTCGGAGACCTACGACCTGGCGATCGACCCCGCCCGCTCCACCCTGGACACCGCGATACGGGTGGCGGGACTCGCCGAGGCGGCGCGGATCGACGCGCTGTTCACCGCCGACCTGCTCAGCTTCGGCGCCCAGGGCGCGATCGGGTCGCAGGAGCCGCTGGTCTTCGTCTCGGCGCTGAGCCAGGTGACCTCGCGGATCGGCCTGATCGCGACCGTCTCGACCACCTTCCACCACCCGTACAACCTGGCCCGGCTCTTCGGCACCCTCGACCACGTCAGCAACGGGCGGGCCGCCTGGAACCTGGTGACCTCCTCCGTCGGCGAGGAGAACTTCGGCCCGGGCGACCTGCCCAGCCCCGAGGAGCGGTACGCGCGCGCCGCGGAGTCGCTGGAGGTCGTCAACGCGCTGTGGGACAGCTGGGAACCGGGCGCGCTGACCGCCGGCCCGGACGGCCGGGCCACGCTGCACCGGGACCGGGTGCGCCCCATCGACCACGCCGGCAGGTACTTCACCGTGGCCGGACCGCTGAACATCCCGCCGCTGCCGCAGCGCCGCCCGGTGCAGATCCAGGCCGGGCAGTCCGAGGCGGGCCGGGCGCTGGGCGCGCGCTACGCCGAGATCGTCTTCACCTCGCTCCCCACCCTCGACATCGCGACGGACTTCACCCGGAAGATCCGTGCCGAGGCCGAGCGGTTCGGCCGGCCCGGCGGACTGCCGCTGATCTTCAGCTCGTTCCACGCGACGTACGGCGCCACCGAGGCGGAGGCACGCCGACTGGTCCGCGACAAGCGGGAGTCGATCGACTTCGAACGCGGCCGGGCGCAGGTGGCCGACATGCTCGGCGGCGGCGTCGACCTGTCGGAACTCCCGCTCGACGCGAAGCTGCCGGAGAGCCTGCTGCCCGACGTCACCACGGTCAACCGCCGCCGCGGCCGCGTCGACATCTTCGCCGGCTACGCCCGCCAGGGCTACACGCTGCGCGAACTGGTCATCGCCGCGCAGGACACCGGGCACTGGGCCGTCGCGGGCACCCCCGAGCAACTCGCCGACGCCGTCGAGGAACGCTTCCGGGCCGGCGTGCTCGACGTGATCTCGCTCAGCGGCCTCGCCGACCCGCGCCAGCACGACTTCGTCGTCAACGGGCTCCTCAACGAACTGCGCAAACGCAAGGTCGTCGCCGACGACTACACGGGCAGCACCCTCCGCGAGAACCTCGGCCTCGAACTCCCGCCCCGCGCCGGGGCCGGGGACCGGAGTGACGGGTGAGTTTCCCTCCGTGTCCGGTTGGTGTCAGGCTGAGGTCATGACGGGCAACGTTCCTCAGGAGACATCGAGTTTCGTGGGTCGGGGAGCGGAACTCGGCCGGTTGAGGGGGGCGTTGGCCCGGCACCGGCTGGTGACGCTGACGGGCCCCGGCGGGATCGGGAAGACGCGGTTGGCGCAGCGGGCAGCACTTGCAGCGGCGGAGGCGGATACCGGGGGCGGTCCGGGCGAGGCGGATACGGGGGTCCCGGGAGGCGCGGAACGCGAGGCGGGCGCGGGGCGCGGGCACTTTCCGGACGGTGCCTGGTGGGCCGACCTCAGCACCCTGGACAGCTCCGAGCTGCTGCTCTCCACCGTCAGCGACGCGGTGGACCTCGCGGACCACTCGCTGCGGATGCCGCTGGACGCGCTGAGCGAGTGGCTCGCGGACCGGCGGCTGCTGCTCGTACTGGACTCCTGCGAGCACCTGATCGACGCGTGCGCCTATCTGGTCGGGGAGTTGCTGACCGCGGCCCCCGGGCTGACGGTGCTGGCGACCAGCCGCCGCCCGCTGGGCTCGGCGGTCGAGGAACTCGTGGAGGTCCTGCCGCTGCCGGCCGACGGCCCCGACGCGCTCGCGCTGTTCACCGACCGGGTGACCGACCGGCTGGGCCGCGCGCCGCTGGCCGAGCCGGGCGCGGCCGAGGCGGCCGAGGCCGTCTGCCGCCGGCTGGAGGGCATTCCGCTGGCGATCGAACTGGCCGCCGCGCGGGTCGGTTCGGTCGGGCCGGGTGCCGTCGCCGAGGTGGCCGAAGGGCTCGGTTCGCGTTTCGACACGCTGGCCTCGCCCGGGTACGCCTGGCCGCGCCGGCACCAGACGCTGCGCACCACGATCGGCTGGAGCCACGAGCTGTGCGCGCCGCTGGAACGGCTGCTGTGGGCGCGGTTGAGCGTCTTCCGCGGCGCGTTCGACCTCGCCGCGGCCCAGGCCGTCGCCGCCGGTGGTCCGCTCGGCGCCGCGGCCGTGGCGCCGACCCTGGAGCGGCTGGTCGCCCAGTCCGTCGTCCGCAGGATCGGGCCGGGCGCGGAGCCCGGGACCGGAACCGAGTCCGGGCCCGGCACCGTACCGCCGTCCGGCAACGGCAACGGCAACGGCAACGGCAACGGCAACGGCCCCGCACGCGCACCCGGTCCCGCTCCCGTATCCGTACCCGCCACCGCTCCGAACGCCGGCTCCGGCGACCGCTACCGCATGCTCGACACCATCCGCGAGTACGGCCACACCTGGCTGTGCGAACTCGGCGAGGTCGCCGGCACCCAGGACCGGCACGCCGACTACTTCACCGGGCTCGCCCGCTGGGCCGACGCCGCCTGGTCCGGGCGCGACCAGCTCCTCGGCTACCGGCGGATCGAGGAAGCCCACCCGGACCTGCGCGCGGCGCTCGACCACTGGCTCGACCACGACAGCGCCGCGGCCGCCGAACTCGCCGGTCTGCTGGTCTACTTCTGGACCTGCTGCGGTCACCTCAAAGAGGCCAGGTCCTACCTGGAGCGCGCCTTGGAGCAGCACACCGCGCCCGGCCCCGCCCGCACCCGCGCCCTGATCGGACTCGGCGCGACCCTCACCCTCCAGGGCGAGTACGACCGCGCCGCCGACATCAGCGACCGGGTGCAGGCCATGGTCGCGATGCGCGGCGACAGCGAGGACCTGGCCGCCGCCGCCTGCCTGACCGGCCTGCTGGGCATGCTCACCGGGCAGTCGCGTACGGCCCTGGACGCCGTACGGGAAGCGCTCGGGTCCGCCCCGGGCTACGTTCCCGGCACCCTCCGCAGCCACGCGCTGGACTCCGTCCCCGGCTCCGCGTTCGACACACCCGACCGGCTGCGCTGCCACCTCGTCGAGGTGCTCTCCCTCACCGCGCTGGGCGACTTCGCCGAAGGCCGGGCGCGGGCACTGGAGTTGCGCCGGCACTGCGTGGAGATCGGCGAGGTGTGGACGCGTTCCTACCTGGACTACCAGCTGTCCGTCGTGGCCCTCTTCTCCGCCGAGCCCGAGGACGCGGTCGCGTACGCGCGCACCATGCTGGAGAGCAAGCACCTGCTCGGTGACTCCTTCGGCATAGCGCTCGGCCTCGACCTGCTGGCCGCCGCGCTCGCCGCCGCCGGCCGCGCCGAACAGGCCGCGTCGGTCTACGGCACCGGCGGGGCGTACTGGCGCAGCGTCGGCCACCCGCAGCGCGGGGCGCCGGAACTCCAGCCGATACGCGACCGCTGCGAGCGAACGGCCCGCGCGGCGCTGGGCGACGACGGGTACGCGGTCGCGTACGCGCGGGGAGCCGCCGCCCACGGCCCGACCGCCCTGGCCGCCGCCCTGCTGCCCGACGGCGTCGGCCACGAATGACGGCCCCCGGCGCACCGGGGGAATCCCGGCCGGTTACCTTCCTCCTCCCGGGCGCGTCACAGCGGTGACGTGGATCGATCGAGGAAGGTGACGAGATGACGACCGGACCGCTTCGGGACGAAGCACTGGCGGGTGCCTTCGAGGAGCAGCGCGGGCGGCTCGTGGCGGTGGCCCACCGGATGCTCGGGTCGCGGGCCGACGCCGAGGACGCGGTGCAGGAGGCGTGGCTGCGGCTGGCCCGCCAGGACGCGGCCGCGATCGACAACCTCGCCGGCTGGCTCACCACCGTGGTCGGCCGGGTCTGCATCGACGTGCTGCGCTCGCGCCGGGCCCACCCCGAGGCCGCCTACGACGACCCGCCGCCCGAGGTGGTGGTGACCGAGGACGACGGGGACGCCCCGGAGGACGCCGCGCTGCTGGCCGAGTCGGTCGGGCTGGCGCTGCTGGTGGTGCTCGACGCCCTCGGCCCCGCCGAACGGCTGGCGTTCGTGCTGCACGACATGTTCGCGGTGCCGTTCGACGAGATCGGCCAGATCCTCGACCGGTCCACGGACGCCGCGAAGATGCTCGCGAGCAGGGCTCGCCGCAAGGTGCGGGGCACCCCGCGCCCGTCCGGCGAGCGGGAGCAGCGCGCGGTGGTCGAGGCGTTCCTCGCGGCGGCACGGCACGGCGACTTCGAGGGGCTGCTCCAGGTGCTCGACCCGGACGTGACCTGGCGCTCCTACGCTCCGCACGGTCTGGTGGTCCGGCACGGCGCCACCGCGGTGGCCGAGCGGGCCCGGCTCGGCGCCGGCACCTCGATCATCGCCCGCCCCGCCCGGGTCAACGGCCGCACCGGCATCATCGCCTGGCGCGCGAACGGCAAGCCGCACAGCGTCATGGCGTGCACGGTGGCCGGCGGCCGCATCGTCGAGATCCTCTCGGTGGGCGACCCCGAACGCCTCGCCTCCATGCACCTGCCGCCCTGCCCGCCCCCCGAGGACGCCTACCGGGAAGGCGCCGAGCAGTAGGGCACCCGGGCGGGGTGAGGCACCGTACCCGGGAAGCGCTTGTTCGCGTACCGTCAGAGATGCGGACCCGCCGTACTCGGAGCGCGCCGCACGGAACGCCTTGCTCGGAACGCTTGCTCAGTCCCCCCACGCTGAACAGACGGACAGGAGAAGGACATTGCGCATCGCGCGACGTATCGGCCACTGGATCGGCGGCGCGGCAGGCGCCTCGGCGCTGCTTCTGCTCGGCGGCGGGCCGGCCGCGGCCGACGTGCCGATCGGCCAGCCCATGACCGGCGAGATGACGTACTACGACGACGCCGGCTACGGCGCCTGCGGCACCCCCATCGACGCGTCCAGCCAGTACCTGGTCGCCGTGTCGTACCAGTGGTGGACCACCGCCAACCCGAACAACGACCCGCTGTGCGACGGGATCTCGGTCCAGGTCACCTACAACGGCCAGACCATCACCGTCCCGGTCGAGGACAAGTGCCCGAGCTGCGACGCGACCCACATCGACCTGAGCGAGCCGGCGTTCACCGAGTTCGCCCCGACCGGTACCGGCGTCGTCACCGGCATCACCTGGCAGTTCGTCAACTCCGACGGCACGGCCCTCTCCTGAGACCACGCCAGGCGTGCAGCCGGCTGCGCCGGGCTACTTGGTGTTGCGCACGTACCAGCTCTCGCCGTACAGCCACTTGCCCCGGGGGTCGTACACCTGGACGTCGCAGGCGAGGTGGGAGGGGATGACGTACTGGTAGTTCTGGTCGATGTCGGCCGCCACCGAGCCTGACGCGCCCAGCTCCCGCCCCGTGATCCCGTCGAAGTGGGCGACGACCTCGTACTCCACCACGTTGCCGTTCTTGATCTCCTTCTTCACGTTCGCCTCTGCGTAGTGAAGGTGGTTGGAGTTTCCGGTCTTGGTGAGCGGGGTGAGGTTCGTCAGGGTGTTCCCGGGGCCGCCGAGGTTCTCGTTGAGCAGGTGGCCCTGGACCATGTTCCGGGCGAACCAGGCACCGGTGGCGGTCTTCGACGACGGCCACCACGAGGGCTTGACCCGGGGGGAGCTGCCCTTGCCCAGGGAGCGGGGGTGCAGCTCCGCGCTCATGTACGTGCCCACGTCGTTGGTGGTGTTGCCGTACTGGACGTAGTGACGGCCGCCGTACACGCGCTGGATCGCCCGGGAGACGGTCGGGGTGAGTGCGGCGCCGGCGGCGTCGTCTGCCTGGTGGCCGGCTTCGTGGCCCCTGGTGGGTACGGGGCCGCTCATCACCCGCTGCGCGTTGGCCTCGGCGGTGCGCTCGAAGTGGTCGGACGGGTCGCTCACCCGGAGCCCGTTGCCGTGGTCCGTTCCGGCCACCTGGCCCTGGCGCTGCTGGATGACGTGCGTCAACTCGTGGGCGAGGGTGTGCTTGTCGCCGCCGCCCTGGCCGATGACCACGTGGCTGCCCGAGGTGTAGGCGCGGGCACCGATCTCCGCCGCGGACCGCTGCGCGGCGCTGTCGGTGTGGACACGGACGTTGGAGAAGTCCGCGTCGAGGCGTGCTTCCATCTCGGAGCGGAGCGCGGCGTCCAGCGGTCGGCCCGGGCCTTGCAGCACCGAGTGGACCGCGGAGCGCTGCACGGCGGCCTGTTCCGTGCCGTGGCCGCAACCGGCGCTGTGCTCATGGTCGTTCCGGCCGCCGGCGGGTCCGCCGTTGCGGAGCATCTGCACGACAGCGGCGTTCCCGGCCGTGCTCTGAAGGCCGAGAATCCCTCGGGAGGGCGCGTGCGCGGGAGCGTTGGGGCGACGCCCGGGAGCGGCCGCGCGTCCTTGCGCGCGAGCGTTTTCCCTGTCCATGGCAGAAGCCACGTTCTCCTCCTCCAGCAAGCGGATCTTCTTGTTCTACCCGGAGCGTCCGGCGCCCGTCCAGGTACGCCGGGGCACCGTTGGAGGGCGAAGGGGGCACTCTTCCGCGGTTCCCGCACCGGGGTGGCGGGGGCAGGTCAACCCGGCCGTACGGAGCCGGGGTTGGTGGCACGCCGGGCGAGGAGGTCCCCGTCGACGCGCCCGCGTACCCCTCCCTGTGTGTCCCTACCGGCCACGCCCGGGTACCCCGCCGCACGCCTCCCCGGGTACCCCGCCGCACCCGCCCCCGGGTCACCACCGCCCGCTCCCCCGTACCCGCGGGCATTCCCACCCGATCCCGCCCGACGCCTTGACGTGAACCTGGCGGGAGCCCGACACTCGCCTCGATCCGCCGCTCTGAGAGCGCTCTCACGACGCGGTGCGAAGGAGACGGGACCCCCCACTCCGGTGCGCACCTTCCGGTCTCCGCGCCGCGTCCGGCCTCACCGCGGTCCAAGTCGCACCCGCAGAAAGGTCGGGATCACCCGTGACACGCATGCCGAACTCCGGTGCCGCGCAAGGCGGCCAGAACCGTTTCCGGCTCCGTCCCCCGCCCCCTCTCCGTCCCCCGCTCCGCCTCCGTCCGCCCGGCCGCCGTCGTGGTCGGCGGGGGCCGATCGCCGTGCTCAGCGCCTTCCTCCTGCTGCTCGCCGGGGTGCTCGCGCTGACGGTCTCCGGCGGTTCGGCCGCGGTGGCCGCGCCGGCACCCCCCACCGGGTGGAGCACCGTCTTCAGTGACGACTTCAACGGCGCCGCGGGCACCGGACTCGACCGGTCGAACTGGCTCTACGACACCGGGACCGGCTACAACTACCCCGGCGCCGCGGCGAACTGGGGCACCGGCGAGCTGGAGACGGCCACCGACTCGACGACGAACGTCTACCAGGACGGCGCCGGTCATCTGGTGATCAAGCCGGTCAAGGACGCGTCGGGGCAGTGGACTTCGGGCCGGATCGAGACCCAGCGCACCGACTTCGCCGCGCCGGCCGGCGGCCAGTTGGAGATCAGCGCGTCGCTGGAGCAGCCCAACCCGGCCAGCGGGCTTGGCTACTGGCCCGCGTTCTGGGCGATGGGCGCGGACGCCAGGCCGGTCGGGGCGACCAACTGGCCGGGTATCGGCGAGATGGACATCATGGAGGACGTCAACGCGCTGAGCCAGCACTCCACCACCTTCCACTGCGGCGTCTGGGCCGGGGAGTGCCATGACCCGGACGGCATCAGCAGCGGGCTCCAGGCGTGCGGGGGCTGCCAGACCGGGTACCACACCTACTCGGTGATCGTGGACCGCACCAACACCTCGGCGGAGCAGCTGCGGTTCTACCTCGACGGCAACCTGACCTACACCGTCGACGAGAACGAGGTCTCCACGGCCACCTGGCAGGCGGCCGTGGACCACGGCTTCTTCGCGATCTTCGACGTGGCGATCGGCGGTTCGTATCCCAACAAGGTCTGCGGCTGCACCTCGCCGTCGGCCGACATCAGTTCCGGCGCGGGCATGAGCGTCGACTGGATGGCGGTCTACCAGACGACCGGCGGGAGCAGCGGCACCACCGGCGGCACGACCACCGGCGGCACCACGACCGGCAGCACCGACGGCGGGACGACCAGCGGGACCACCACCGGCGGCACGACCACGGGCGGCAGCACGACCGGTGGCACCACCACCTCCGACTACACCGCGAACGCCACCCGGGTCGACGCGAGCGACGCGCTGATCAGCTTCACACCGACCACCCCCGCGGCCTACGTCGACGTGCACTACCAGGTCAACGGCGGCGGCCAGCAGAACCTCCGGATGACCGACAACGGCGGAACCTGGACCCAGAACGTCGGCTCCCTGACCTCCGGCTCGGTCGTCACCTACTGGTTCACCTACGAGAAGAACGGCCCGCAGTACGACTCCCCGCACTACACCTACACCCAGAGCTGACCCCACCCCGCTCCCGGCGCCCCGCGCCCCCGCCAACGCCAACCCCCGCGCCGGGAGCGGACGGTGCCACCCTGGGCGACCCGCGCCCGCGGGGCACCCCGCGCTGTGGCCCGCACCGGGGTGATCGGGGAGGATGGGGGCATGTCGTCACGTTGGTCGATCCGGTCGCACAACTCGTTGCTGTCCATCGCCTCCACCGAGTCGGTGCTGTCCATCGGGGCGGCCGGGTCGGTGCTGTCCGTCGGGTCGGTGGCGTCGGTCGGGTCGTTCGGGTCGCTGGGGTCGGCGATGTCCGCGGTGTCGCTCGGGTCGTTCCAGTCGTTCGGCTCGTGGCTGTCGGGGCAGTCGAACGGTTCGGCGCTGAGCTGGCAGTCGAACGGGGCGGTGCGCGCGAGGCGGGTGAACGGCCCCACCGACCGGCTGAAGCCGCAGATCGCGGTCGCCGTCGCGGCCACCGCCGTGGCGGGGCTCACCTGGTGGCAGGTCCGCCGCGCCCTCCGCCCCTAGGGCCCACCCTGTGCATAAGTGTTCCTTTGTGATCATCAACGTCCGACTTTGACAATTCGTGGTGCGTCTGCGCACTCTTCTGCCATGCACCTGTGCCCCATCCGCCCCTTGGTCCGCGCCAGCATCGAGCTGGCGCTGATCGGCGTGACCGGGCACAGCGTCGCCGACGTGCACTGTCGCTGATCGCGCACCCGGCCCCCCTTCGCCGAGCCACCCCCGACCGCGGTCGGGGGTCTGCCGCGCCCGGGGCCTTTCCGGCAGGTCCGCCCGCACGGTCAGCTGACCACCCGGGCCGACCGTCCCCCGCATGACGCCCCATCCCCGCATCCCCGTATCCCCCGTTTGTCCCGCGCGCCCCGGGCGCGCGCCTCCCCCCGCCCGGGTGACCGCACGCCCGGGGAAAGGCCCTGCCATGTCTCGCTTGTCCCTGTCTCCACGGCAGTTGGGCGCCATAGCCGTCGGTCTCGCCCTCGCCGGAGGGGCCGTCGCCTGCGGCCCCAAGAGCGCCGACTCGGCCGCGAAGGGCTCCGACTCCACCCCGCACCGCGGCGGCACCCTCTACGTGCTGAACAACCAGCCGCAGAACAACTTCGACCCCGCCCGGCTCTACACCTCCGGCGGCGGCAACGTCCCCTCGCTGGTCTACCGCACCCTGACCACCCGCGCGCGGGAGAACGGCGCGGCCGGCAACAAGGTCGTCCCGGACCTGGCCACGAACACCGGCGAGCCCAGCAAGGACGCGACGGTGTGGACGTACCACCTCAAGGACGGGCTGAAGTACCAGGACGGCACGGCCATCACCACCGCCGACATCAAGTACGACATCGAGCGCTCCTTCGCGGCGGAGCTGTCCGGCGGCGCCCCCTACCTGCGGGACTGGCTGGTCGGCGCGCAGGACTACCAGGGCCCGTACAAGGACCCCAAGGGGCTGTCCTCGATCGAGACGCCCGACGCGAAGACGATCGTCTTCCACCTGCGCAAGCCCGAGGGCGACTTCCCGCTGCTCGCCACGCAGACCTCCTTCGCGCCGGTGCCCAAGGCGAAGGACACCGGCACCAAGTACGCCGAGCACCCGGTCTCCTCCGGCCCGTACGAGGTCGTCAGCAACCAGAACAACGGCGAGCACATCGTGCTGCGGCGCAACCCGAACTGGTCGCAGGCCAGTGACGACCAGCGGCGCGCCTACCCCGACACCATCGACGTGCAGTCCGGGCTCGACCAGGCCGTGATCAACCAGCGGCTGTCCGCGGGCGTCGGCAAGGACGCGGACGCGGTCACCACCGACACCAACCTCGGCCCCGCCGAGCTCGCCAAGACCACCGGGGACAAGGCGCTGTCCGCCCGGGTCGGCACCGGCCACTTCGGCTACACCGACTACCTGGCGTTCAACCCGAAGGTGAAGCCGTTCGACAACATCAAGGTGCGCGAGGCCGTCGCGTACGCCATCGACCGGACCACCGTGGTGGACGCCGACGGCGGCTCCTCGCTCGCCGAGCCCGCCACCACCTTCCTGCCCCCGCAGGCCGCGTTCGGCTACACGCCCTACGACCCGTTCCCGGCGGGCAAGAGCGGCGACCCGGCCAAGGCGCGCGAGCTGCTGAAGGAGGCCGGCTACCCGAACGGGCTGACCGTCACCCTCACCCACGACACCAACAAGGGCGGTGAGGAGGGCCCCGAGGTCGCCACCGCCGTGCAGGAGGCGCTGAAGAAGGCCGGCATCACCGTCAAGCTCGACGGCCTGGAGCACAACGCGTTCGACGACAAGGTCTACAGCGTGAAGACCGAGCCGGGCCTGTTCCTGGCCGGCTGGGGCGCCGACTGGCCGTCCGGCGGCCCGTTCCTCGGCCCGATCTTCGACGGCCGGCAGATCGTGAAGGACGGCTACAACTTCAACAGCTCCCAGCTGAACGACCCGTCGGTCAACAACGAGATCGACGCCATCGACAAGATCACCGACCTGAGCGCGGCGGCGAAGCGCTGGGGCGCCCTGGACCAGAAGATCGGCGCCCAGGCGCTGACCGTGCCGCTGGTCCACCCCGTCTACAAGCGGCTGTTCGGCAAGAACATCCGCAACGTGGTGATCAGCGACTGGACCGGCGTGCTGGACATCTCCCAGGCCGCGGTGAAGTGACGTCGTGAGCGTCGAACTCACCCTCGCCGGGGACGGTCCGGCCGCGGCCGGGCCGTCCTCCGGCGACCCGGTGCCGGGCGGGCCGATCCCCGGCGGACGGCAGTTCTGGCGCCGGCTGCGGGCCGAACGCGCCGCCCTGGCCGGCGGCGCCGTGGTGGCGCTGCTGGTGCTGGTGGCCGTGGCCGCACCGCTGCTGGCCGCCGTCGAGGGCCAGGACACCACCAGCTACCACGCCGCGCTGCTGGACTCCAAGGCCGGCGCGGTCCCGCTCGGCCACTTCGGCGGGGTGAGCGGCACGCACTGGCTCGGGGTCGAACCCGGTACCGGCCGCGACCTGTTCGCCCGGCTCGTCTACGGCGCGCGCACCTCGCTCGCCGTCGCGTTCGGCGCCACGATCCTGCAAGTCGTGATCGGCACGGCGTTCGGGCTGGCCGCCGGGCTCGGCAACCGGGCCGTGGACGGGCTGCTCAGCCGCGTCGCCGACATCTTCGTCACGCTGCCCGCGCTGGTCTTCGCCATCGCGCTGCTCGCGGTGGTGCCCGGCGGCTTCCCGCGCCCGCTGCTGCTCGCCCTGGTGCTCGGCCTGCTCGCCTGGGGCGGCGTCGCCAAGATCGTCCGCGCCCAGGTGCTCGCCCAGAAGTCCCTCGACTACGTGGCCGCGTCCCGGCTGGCCGGCTCCAGTGGCTGGCGCACCGCGCGCCGCGAACTGCTGCCCGCGCTGGTCGCTCCGGTGCTCACCTACGCGGCGATCCTGCTGCCGGGCAACATCGTCTCCGAGGCCGGCCTCTCCTTCCTCGGCATCGGCGTCAACCCGCCCACCGCGTCGTGGGGACAGATGCTCTCCACCGCCTCCACCTGGTACCAGGCCGACTCCGCGTACGTCCTGCTGCCCGCGCTGCTGCTGCTCGTCACGGTGCTCGCCTTCACGGTGTTCGCCGAGGGCGTGCGGGTCGCGCTCGACCCGCGCTCGCGCAGCCGGCTGCGGATCGGCACCCGCAAGGGGGGCGCGTCGTGATCCGCTTCGCCGGGCGGCGCCTGCTCCAGGCGGCCGCCGTGCTGCTGGTGCTGGCCGCCGTGCTCTACGCCGTGTTCTACCTCGCCCCGGGCGACGCCGCCCAACTCGCCTGCGGGCCGCGCTGCTCCACCGCCCAGGTCGCCCAGGTCCGCGCCCAGATGGGCCTCGACGACGCGGTGTACGTCCAGTTCTGGCACTTCCTGCAGGGGGTGTTCGCCGGCCACGACTACAGCACCGGCACGGGCACCCTGCACTGCCCGGCGCCGTGCCTGGGCCAGTCCTACCGCACCGGCGACCTGGTCACCCACGTCGTCGCCGAGAAGCTGCCGGCCACCGCCTCGCTCGCGCTGGGCGCCATGGTGCTGTGGCTGGTCATCGGGGTGGGCACCGGCCTGCTGTCCGCGCTGCGCCGCGGCACCCTCGTGGAGCGGCTGCTCACCGGGTTCACCCTGCTCGGCACGGCCACACCGGTGTTCATCACCGGCATCCTGCTGCTTCTGGTCTGCTGCTCGTGGCTGCGCTGGCTGCCGTACCCGACGTACGTGCCGCTGACCTCCGACCCCGAGCAGTGGGCCTGGAACCTGCTGCTGCCGTGGCTCGCGCTGGCCCTGGTCGAGGCCGCCAAGTACGCCCGGCTGACCCGCAGTTCCATGCTGGAGACGCTCGCCGAGGACCACATCCGCACCTTCCGCGCGTACGGCGTGCCCGAGGGCGCGATCGTCCGCCGGCACGCGCTGCGCGGCGCGCTCGCCTCGGTGATCGCGCTGTCCGCGCTGGACCTGGGCACGATGTTCGGCGGCGCGCTGCTCACCGAGACGCTCTTCGGCGTCCCCGGGCTCGGCCAGCAGCTGGTGCAGTCCGTGCAGTTGAAGGACCTGCCGGTGGTGGTGGGAATCGTCCTGGTCATGGGCCTCGCGGTGGTGGTCGCCAACGCGGTCGCCGACGTGCTCTACGCCCTCACCGACCGAAGGGTGGTGCTGGCGTGACCGCCAACGCTCCGCTGTCCGCGTCCACGTCCGCGTCCGCGTCCGCGTCCACGTCCGCGCCGGAAGCCGGGGCCGGGGCCGGGGCCGAGGTCGGTTCCCCCGGGCGTACGGACGCGCCGCTGGTCGAGGTCGCCGACCTGCGGATCGACTTCCGCACCGAGTCCGGGACGGTACGGGCCGTCGACGGGGTGGGCTTCACCCTGCGGCCCGGCGAGGCACTCGGTCTGGTCGGCGAGTCCGGCTCGGGCAAGTCCGCCACCGCGTACGCGCTGCTCGGGCTGCACCGCGGCACCGGCGCCGAGGTGAGCGGGACGGTCCGGGTGGCCGGCACCGACGTGCTCACCGCGCCCGAGGAGGAGTTGCGGCGGCTGCGCGGCGGCGTCGCCGCCGTCGTCTTCCAGGACCCGCTCAGCGCGCTCGACCCCTACCTCGCGGTCGGCGACCAGATCTCCGAGGTCTACCGGGTGCACCGCCGGGTCTCCCGCGCCGCTGGTCGCGCCCGGGCCGTGGAGGTGCTGGACCGGGTCGGCATCCCCGAGGCGGCCCGCCGGTCCCGGTCCCGGCCGCACGAGTTCAGCGGCGGGATGCGGCAGCGGGCGCTCATCGCCATGGCCCTGGCCTGCGAGCCGCGGCTGATCGTCGCCGACGAGCCGACCACCGCGCTCGACGTCACCGTGCAGGCGCAGGTCCTCGACCTGCTCCACGAGTTGCGCACCGGCTCCGACCTGGCGCTGCTGCTGGTCACCCATGACCTCGGCGTCGCCGCCGGCACGGTGGACCGGCTGCTGGTCCTCCAGCACGGCGCCGCAGTCGAATCCGGCCCCACCGGCGAGGTGCTGGCGAACCCCGGCCACGCCTACACGCGCGCGCTGCTGTCCGCGGTGCCCCGGCTCGCTCCCATCGCCGCGGAAGCAGAACCGGCGGTGGAAGGGGCATCGGTGGCGGAAGCGGAACCGTCGCCGGAAGGGGTACCGGACCGGGAAAAGGGCTCCCCCGCACGCGAGTTGAGCGGTGCGACCGTCGCCGACCCGCGGCAGGGCGGCGAGGTGCTGCTCGAAGCCGCCGGGCTGCGCAAGGAGTTCGGGCGCGGCCGGGGCCGGTTCGCCGCGGTGGACGGCGTGGACCTGGTGGTCCGGGAGGGCGAGACCCTCGGCGTCGTCGGGGAGAGCGGCAGCGGCAAGACCACGCTGGGGCGGATGCTGGTCCGGCTGCTCGACCCCACGCAAGGCGCCGTCCGCTACCGCGGCAAGGACATCGTGCGGCTCGGAGAGCGGCAACTGCGGCCGTTGCGACGGGAGTTGCAGATGGTCTTCCAGGACCCGGTCTCCTCGCTGAACCCGCGCCGCAGCATCGGCGAGTCGATCGCCGACCCGCTGCGGGTGGCGGGCGACCTGACCGAGCAGCAGATCACCTCGCGGGTGGGCGAGTTGCTGGAGCGGGTCGGCCTCGAACCGTCCTGGTACCACCGCTACCCGCACGAGTTCAGCGGCGGCCAGCGCCAACGGGTCGGCATCGCCCGGGCGTTGGCGCCCCGCCCGCGTCTGGTGGTCTGCGACGAGCCGGTCTCCGCGCTGGACGTCAGCACGCAGGCCCAGGTCGTCGCCCTGCTCGGCGAACTCCAGCGGGACCTGGGGCTGTCGCTGGTCTTCGTCGCCCACGACCTCGCGGTGGTCCGCCAGGTCAGCGACCGCGTCGCGGTGATGCGGGCGGGCCGGGTGGTCGAGGAGGGCACCGCCGACGAGGTGTACGGCAACCCGCGCGACCCGTACACGCGGCGCCTGCTCGCCGCCGTGCCGGTGCTCGACCCGGCCCTGGCCAGGTCCCGCAGGCAGGCCCGCGCCGGCGCGGGTACGGAAACGGATACGGGTACAGGTACGGGTACGGAGGAGGGCTCGGTGGCGGACCCGGCAGCGGGCTCGCGGGAGGAGCCGGCGGCGGACCCGGCCCGCCCGTAGCACCGGTACCACCCGCCGCGCCCCACCCGGGCGGGGTCGGGCCGGGCGGGGGTCAGGCCGCCGCGTCCTCCGCCCGGGTGTGGGCGACCAGCGCGTTGGCGTGGCCGTGCCCGAGCCCGTGCTCGGCCTTCAGCCAGTTGACCACTTCCATGTGCCCGGTCAGCGGCGAGGCACGGATCAGCTCCTTCCACTCCGCGATCGGGCGGCCGTACTTCTTCTCGATCGCGGGGAAGTAGCTCGCGGGGCCGTTCTGGCTGCCGGCGGTCATCTCGATCTCCTCGTGCGCTTCGGACGGTGCGGTCCGCCCGGGCCGTCTTCGGCCGCGGGAACGGAACCTTCGTACAAGTGGACCGCTCGCGCCGGCGAAACTCATCGGTCCGGCCGCGCGGGCCACTGCGCGTGACCGCGGGAAACCCAACCGCCCCACCGTCACCAATTGGTCTGGACCTATTGAAAACGGAGGGCGGCTCCCGGCAGTGTGGGGGCCGCGCGCGCCACCCCCTGCACCACACCCCTGGCCATTCGGCAGGCAACTCCGCCTGCCCGGAAAGGAGTTGTGATCCACATGCGCAAGAAGGTCCTCGCCCGCGCGGCCACGGTCGCCGCCACCGCGATCCTCGGCCTCGGCGTCGCCACCACGGCGGCGCAGGCGTCCCCGCCTCCCGGCAGCGGCTTCATGTTCATGGGCTACTTCCCGACCTACGACAGCTGTGTCGCCCAGGCCCAGGCCGACGCGCCCGTGCACGGCCCGGTCTACATCTGCGAGTACGGCACGAACGGCCTGTACCTGCTGTGGATGCACTGACCGGCCCGCGCGCCACCGGCCCGCGCGCCACCGGCACCCGCACCCGCACCCGCTGAACGCATCCGCGCCGCCCTCCTCGTACGGGGGCGGCGCGGGTCCGCGTGGCGGCGGGGACGTGCGGGCCCTGGACAGACGTACGGAGTTGGGTCACCCTTCAGCACCATGGACACCCCCCGCTCCGGGACCACCACCGCGTCACCGCTGTCCGCGGCCGTCCACGCCGTCGCCGAGCGGACCGCGGAACTGCTCCGCGCGGGTGCGGACCCGGCCGCGCCGATTCCCGGCGCGCAGTGGACCGTTGGCGAGGCAGCCGCCCATCTGGCCCTGGCCAACGCGCTGATGGCCGACCTCGCCGCCGGCCGAGAGCGGCCGTACGGCGACGGGACCCCGGGCGGCCTGGCGGCAGCCAACTCCGCCTCCCTGCAAGCCTTCACGGAGCGGGACCCGTCCATCCTGGCGGACGAGATCGTGCGGCACGCGAAGGCGTTTACCGACGCGACCGGGGCACGGTCGGCGGACGAGCAGGTGCTCACCCCGATGGGCCCGATGGATCTGGGCACCCTCGGCTCGTATCTGCTGACCCACATGCTCGGCCACGGCTACGACATCGCGGTGGCGCTGCGCCGGCCGCACATGATCGACCGCGAACGGGTCGTGCTCACACTGCCGTTCCTGACCACGGCGATGCCCCGGGTGGTCGACCCGCGCTCCGCCACCGGCCACAACGCCTGCTACGCCCTGAGGTTGCGCGGCGGGCCCCGGCTCGCCGTGACGTTCACCGACGGCGCGGTGGCCGTGACGCGGGAGCCGCCGCGGCGCGCGGACTGCACGATCGTGGCCGAGCCGGTCACGTTCTTCCTGCTCGCGCTCGGCAGGCGTACCAGCATGGGCGCCCTCGCCCGCGGCAAGATCGCCGCCTGGGGTCGCAGGCCCTGGCTCGCGCCCGGTTTCGCCGCGCTCTTCACCGCGCCGTAGCCGGTGCAGTGGCCGGAACCGGAGCCGAATGCCGTGACCGGAGCCGGTGCCGTGACCGGAGCGGCCCGGCGGGTCAGCCGTCCCGGGCGGCCTGCTGCCGCAGCCGCGCGGCCTCCTGCCGGACCCAGGGCAGGTCGTCGTACAGCGCCTGGCCCGGGCAGTCGGTCTGGTAGACGTCGCGGTGGCCGGAGATCACGTTCAGCTCCGCGGCCGTCCCCTTCCGGTAGAGGCTCGCGTTGTTGCTCGACACCAGGCGCACCCGGCCCAGCGGGTTGACCCCGGGGTCGAGCTTCCAGGCGGCTATCTCGGCGATCGCCTCCAGCATCGCGTGCGGCACCTTCTGCCCGCCCCCGAAGTTGCCGAGCGCCGCTATTCCGACGGTGTCGTTGTTGAAACCCTCGGTGTGCGAGCCCCGCGGGTCGCGGTCGACGCTCCCGGTCCGGCCCTCGTAGATGCCGCCGCACCGGTCGACGATGAAGTTGTAGCCGAGGTCGTCCCAACCCAGGGCGATATGGCGCTGTTCGAGGGCCAGCAACATCTTGGGGACGTCGGTCCGGCAGTCGTACGTGTTGGGGTTGTCCGTGTGGTGCACGAACACCGCCTTGACCGAGTGGTCGTAGACCAGCCCCGGCCGTACGTCCTTCTCGTCCGCGTGCCATCCCGCGCGCAGCACGACGTTCGGCCGCAGCGACACCGGGTGGATCGCGGCAGAGCCCTGCCGCGGCGCGTTCGCCGGGTGCTGCGGCGCCGAACAGGTCACGAGGAGGGCCAGTGCCGGTAGGTACCACGCCAGCTTGGGCCGGTGCAGCCGCATGCTGACCAGCCTCGGGTCATTCGGTCGCGCGGGACATCCGCGCGGGCCGTTCGGGTGAATTCCCGGGTGTCGGGGGCCGCGCTGTCGGCGCGCCTGGCCGCCTGGCCGGCCCCGCGGGGTTAGTGCGGCGCGGGCGGGCGGCACGCGGCGACGCGGGCGTACGGGGCCGCCCGGCCGGCGTCAGGGGCCTGGCGCGTCGCGGGACGTCTCGTGCGGCGCGTCGCGGGACGTCTCGTGCGGCGCGTCGCGGGACGTCTCGTGCGGCGCGTCGCGGGACGCGCCCGGGCCGGGCGGGCGGGGCCGGACGCCGACCACCGCGGTGCTCGCCCGTCGCGCGCCGGTCGTGGCGAAGGCCGAGTACCGCGGCACCCAGCGCAGCAGGGCGCCCGCCGCCGCGATGCCCACGGCGCCCATCACCGAGATGCCGGCCGCGAGGCTCCCGAGCGAGGCGGCCGCCGACACCACCAGCGGGCCGCCGGCGCTGCCGGAGTCCGCGCACAGCCGCCACACGCCCAGGAACTGCGAGCGGGTCTCCGGCGGTGCGACGTCCGCGCCCAGGGTCATCAGGATGCCGCTGCCGATCCCGTTGCCGAAGCCGATCAGCATCGCCACCACGGTCAGTTCGGTGAGGGTGTGGGTCAGCGGCAGGGCGGCCTGGGCGCCGCCCAGCACCAGCATGGAGGGCACCGCGATCCACAGCCGGCCGGCCCGGTCCATCACCTGGCCGGAGGGGTAGAAGGTCAGCGTGTCGATCAGCCCGGCGATGCCGAACACGACGCTGGTGGAGGACGGGCTCTGGCCCAGGTGCTCGGCCCACAGCGGCAGCACGGTCTGCCGGGTGGCCCGGACCGAGCCGACCAGCAGGACCGCGAGGCCGAGGGTGAGGAAGACCTTCCGGTGGTCGCGCAGCACCGCGCGCACCGGCACGGGCTTCTTGCCGCCGCCGGTGGCGGGTTCGGCGACGTCGGGCACGGTGAGCAGGACCACCACGGTGACGGCCGTGCACACCAGCGCCAGCCAGTAGATGTCGTGCACCGGGCGGCCGCCGGTCAGCACGGCCGCGCCGAGGAACGGCCCGACGAACGCGCCCACCCGCGACATCCCGCCGAGCGTCGACAGCGCCCGCGCCCGCAGCCGCGGGGGCACCGCCTCGGTCAGATAGGACTGCCGGGCCAGCATGATCACGGCGTTGGACGCCCCGGTGACGGTGACCGCCAGCGCCAGTTGCCAGACGTTCCGGGCCAGCGCGCACCCGCTGAGGGTGACCGCGGTGACGCCTGAGGCGACGAGCATCGCCTTGCGGTCGCCCAGCCGTGCCGCCAGCGCCCCGGCCGGCACGTCGCCGAGGATCTGCCCGACCCCCAGCAGCGCGAGCACGAGCCCCGCGGTGCCGACACCCGCGCCGAGCGCCCGGCCGCTGAGCGCCAGTACCGGCGCGAGCGCGCCCATCCCGGTCTCGAAGACCAGCACCGGCAGGAACACCGCCGGTATGAGGCTTCTCAGCGACACCGGCTGCGCGCTCACCTGCTGATTCCCACCCTCGTGCCGACTGCCTCCGGACCAGGGCCCCGCCACGGGTCGGCCGCGGCCCGTACCTCATTCAACAACAGCCCCCTCCCGCCCCAGGTGGCGGGCCCCGCACGGCACCTTGATCAGAGCGCGGCGACGCTGCCGGGCCCGCCGGGGCCCCCGGCCCCGCCGGCGCGTCCTTCCCGACGGCGGCCACCACCGGCGGGCGACCCGGACGCGGTGCTCGACACCGCGGGTGCGGGTTCGCCGGCCGACCTGGTCGCCCTCGCGGGCGGCCCGGACCGGGTCGTGACGATCGCCGACCCCACCGCACCCGACCACGGCGTACGGTTCTCCCGCACCGCGGGCCCCGGCGCCACCTCGCGGCCGGCCCACGCCGGTCTCGCGGTGGCGGTGGCACTGGCCGCCGAGGGCCGTTTCACCGTGCCGGTGCACGCGGTGTTCCCGCTCGCCTGCTGCGCGGCCGCCCACGAGTCGAGCGCCTGCCGTCTCGGCGCCCGATGCCACGATGACCTCCGCGCCGCGCTCGGGGAGCTGGCCGCCGGGGCCGATGTCCAGGACCCGGTCGACGCCGCCGGGGGCCAGGGCGCGCACGCGGTCCGCGAGACCGTCGCCGTACCCGGTGACCTTCGCGCCGAGTTCGCGCATCGCCGCGGCCTTGCCCGCCCGCGGCAAGATCGTCGTGACCGTGCCCTGACCGCGGCCCCGTGCCGTGCCGGCCGCCCCGCCGTACCGCTCGTACCCGCCGTACCGTTGGCGTTCGGCGGCCGGGGCGTGGAACGGTGCCGGCCGGAGGTCGGGTGGGAGGAACCGGGAGTGACGGATCGGGATGGCGGCGGCTGCGAGCCGTGGCGGAGCCTGCCGAGTGCTTTCGTCGGAGAGGCCGTCGCGGACGAGCCGCTCAGCGGAGGGGCCGTGAACGACGTACGGCGGCTGACGCTCGCCGACGGCACCCGGGTCGTGCTCAAGAGCTCGGAGCAGGCCCCTCCCGACCTGTACGCGCAGGAGGCGGAGGGCCTGCGGGTGCTACGGGAGCAGGGTGGGCTGCGCACCCCGCGGGTGATCGAGGTGAGCGCCCGCCACCTCCTGCTGGAGGCACTGGAGCCGGCGCCCGCCGACGGGGACGCGTTCTGGGCGGAGGCGGGCCGCGCCGTCGCCCGCCTGCACGCCGTCCGGGGCGACCGCTTCGGGTGGCACGCCGAGGGATGGCTGGGCCTCCTCCCCCAGACGAACGCCTGGACCGACGACGGCCACGCGTTCTTCGCCGAGCACCGGGTGCTGCGCTACCTCCGCGAGCCGAAGGTGCGCGCCGCGCTCGACCCCGCCGACCTCGCGGGCCTGGAGCGGATCTGCGACCGCCTCCCCCGGCTGATGCCCGGCGGACCCGCGGTGCTGAACCACGGTGACCTTTACCAGGGCAACGTGGTGGCCGCGTCCGACGGCGCCCCGGCCTTCATCGACCCCGCGGTGTGCTGGATGTGGGCGGAGTCCGAGCTCAGCATGATGTACTGCACCGGCCGGCCGCCGGAGTCCTTCTTCGCCGCCTACCACGAGGTCCTGCCGCTCCCGGACGGCTGGCGGGAGCGGATGCCGCTGCTGCACCTGCGCGAACTCATCAGCACGATCGCGCACTTCGGCGCGTGGGGCGACTGCGTGCCGCAGGTCAGGGACGTGATCCGCCGGTTCGGCTGAGCCCGTACGGCGGCCCGGGCGTTGGGCGGCCCGTACCTGCGGCCGCCTCCCGTACACACTGCCGTCACGAGACTGTCGCAGGCGGACCGGAATGCCCGGGCGCGCGGGGCTCGTTGGACACGGCATGACTGTGGGAGTGACACTCAGCGCGACCGGCACCGGCAACCAGATCGACGCCACCGTACGACTCGCCGAGGAGGCCGCGGCGGCCGGGCTGCGGTCCGCCTGGTTCGGGCAGACCTTCGGCGCCGACTCGCCCCAACTCGCGGCGATCGTCGGGCGGGAGGTGCCTGACCTCCAGGTGGGCACCTCCGCGATCCCCGTCTTCGGGCGGCACCCGCTGATCGTCTCCAGCCAGGCCCAGACCGCCCAGGCGGCCACGCACGGCCGCTACCACCTCGGGCTCGCGCTCGGCACCAAGCACCTGACCGAGGCGGGGTTCGGCATCCCCTTCGAGCGGCCCATCGCCCGGCTGCGCGAATTCCTCACCGCGCTGCGGCAGTTGACCGAGACCGGCACCGCCGACTTCCACGGCGAGCTGCTCACCGCGGGCACCCCGGTCTCCGCGCGGGTGCCCGGTGCCGAGGGCGGCGTGCCGCTGCTGGTGGCCGCGATGGGCCCGCAGGCGCTGCGGGCCAGCGGCGAACTGGCCGACGGAATCCTGCCGTACCTCGCCGGACCCAAGGCGCTGGCCGAGCACATCGTCCCCGCCGTCACCGCGGCGGCCGAGGCCGCGGGGCGCCCGGCACCGCGGATCGTGGCGCTCGTCTCCGGCGTGGTGACCGACGACGTGGACGCCGTGCGCGCGAAGGTCACCGAGAACCTCGCGTTCTACGAGCAGATCCCGTCCTACGCGCGCGTCATCGAACTCTCCGGCGGCACGCGGGCGTCCGACGTGGCCGTGATCGGCGACGAGGAGGCGATCGCCGCCGAGGTGCGGCGCTACCGGGACGCCGGGGCGACCGAAGTGGTGTTCTCGGGCACGGACATCGCCGGGGAGGCGGCGCGGCGGCGCACCTGGGCGCTGCTGGGCGAGCTGGCGGCGGGCAGCGCCGGATAGCGCGCCGCCGGCACTGGCGCCGATGCCGATACCGACTCGGGCGCGGCGCTATCCGGCGGCCGGTGCCGGCGGCGCGGCGCGCACGAAGGGATGGGTGCAGGGAGCCGTCCACCGCGCGCTCTCGCGAGCCCACTCGCCCTCGCGGCGGAAGCCGCACTCGCCCAGGGTGCGGTCGAGGTCGGCCGCGGGGAAGTCGTCGCCGGGGCGCCGCGGGGTGACGGTGACCACGAGCGCGTCCACCTCGCCGCGGTCCGGATGGTCGTCCAGGCTCCGCACGTTCAGGTGCCAGTGCCCGTCGCCGCGCACCGCCTCCGCCCGGTACGGCGGCTCCCCGCTCGCCTCCCCCCGGACCTCGTCCTCCCTCCCGGGCTCCGCTGTCCGGGCCGTCGCCTTCTTCCCTGCCGCTCGGGTCTTCGGCACCGCTGCCTCCTCCGGGTCCCACCGTCCTGACCTCTGCCGCCTTCCCCCGACCGACGCGGGAATTCCCCTCCCCCGCACCGGAGTCGGGAGCCCGGGGCGGGTCCGGGCATAGGCTGCCCGGCGGACAGTGCCGGGTGCGAACGGGGAGGGTGTCATGGGGGTGCTCACGGGCAAGGCGGCCGTGGTGACGGGCGGTTCACGCGGAATCGGCCGGGCGATCGTGGAGCGGCTGGCCCGGGACGGGGCCGAGGTGGTGTTCACGTACGCGCGGAACGCCGAGGCCGCCGCGGAGGTCGAGCGGAGCGTCGCGGACGCGGGCGGCCGGGCGCACGGCATGCGGCTCGACCTGGGCGAAGCCGGCGCCGCGGAACGGCTGATGGAGGACGCGGCGGACCGGCTCGGCGGCCTGGACATCCTCGTCAACAACGCCGCGATGAGCTTCGCACCGGCACCGCTCGCCGACACCGAAGAGGCGCTCTTCGACGAGGTGATGGCGGTCAACGCCAAGTCCACGTTCCTGACCATGCGTTACGCGGCACGGCACATGCGCGACGGCGGGCGGGTGGTCAACATCTCGACGCTCAACACGGTCCGCCCCGCGCCGGGCAGCGCGCCGTACGCCGCGAGCAAGGGCGCGATCGAGCAGTTGACCTCGGTGGGCGCGAAGGAGTTGGGGGCGCGCGGCATCACCGTCAACACGGTCTCGCCCGGCGCGACGGACACGGATCTGCTGCGCGAGGCCAACCCGGGCGCGGACTTCGGCGCGGTGATCGGCATCACCCCGCTCGGCCGGCTCGGCCGACCCGCCGACATCGCCGACGTCGTGGCCTTCCTCGCCGGGCCGGACGGCCGCTGGCTCACCGGGCAGAACCTCCGCGCGACCGGCGGCCTCACCTGACACGACGCGGGCGCGGGACGGCTCCGGTACCCGGGGCCGCGCCGCGCCCGCCTCGACGTCAGGTCCAGGGGCGGAGCTTGGCCGGGTTGCGGACCGCCCACACGTGCGTGACCCGGTCGTCCACGATGTCGAGCGCCAGCACCGCCACGGTGGCGCCTTCGTACTGGAGCAGCAGTCCGGGCCGGCCGTTGACCGTGCGTTCCAGGATGGTCAGGCCGTCCGCCTGACGTACGAGGCCGACGAAGTACTCCGCGACCGGCTCGCCGCCCCGCAGCGGCCGCGGCAGGGCCGCGACGACCCCGCCGCCGTCGCCGATCGCCGTGACGTCGGGGTCGAGCAGGCCGATCAGCGCCTCGACGTCCTTGGCCTCCCACGCCTCCTTGAACTCCCTGACGATCCGGGCGCGTCGGGCGTTCGGCGTGCCCGGGCCGCGCGAGGCGCGGACACGGCGGCGGGCGGATGTGGCCAGTTGGCGGCAGGCGGCCGGCGTACGGCCGACGATCTCGGCCACTTCGGGGAAGGGGTAGCGGAAGACGTCGTGCAGGATGAACGCGACGCGCTCGGCCGGGGTCATCGCTTCGAGCACGACGAGGAACGCCATGTTGAGCGACTCGTCGAGGGTGACCCGGTCGGCCGGGTCCACCTCGGCGCCGCCGGTCCATCCGCTGACCCACTCCGTGCGGTCGGGCACCGGCTCCGGAATCCACTCGCCGACGTAGCGCTCCCGCCGGGCCCGCGCCGAGCCGAGCAGGTCCAGGCAGATCCGGCTGGCGACCTTCGCCAGCCAGCCACCGGTGGACTCGATCGCCGCCCGCTGCAGGGGCGCCATGGCGTACCAGCGGGCGTACGTCTCCTGCACGACGTCCTCGGCGTCGGCGAGCGAGCCGAGCAGCCGGTAGGCGAGGCTGATGAGCTGCCGCCGTTCGCTCATCACCGCGTCAAGGGCCCGGTCGGCGACGAACGGTTCGGCCTGCTCGGCCCGGTCGACGGCGAACGGTTCGGCCTGATCGGGTCGGCCGGAGTGATCGGCCCGGCCGGTGCCGCTTCCACTGCCGCCGTCCGGCCCGGATTCGCTGCTCATGGTCCCGCCGACCTCCTCGATCGCGCCTGCTCCCCCGACTGCCCGCACTCATAAGACGACGCGGCACCCCGGACTGTGAGGTCCACCCGGCGGCCTCACAATCCGCGCGGCTGCTTCGTCGGAGTGGTCGGAAGCACACCGCATCACACGGGGGAGACCCGATGAACGCGTTCCTGTGGGTGGTCCAGGCGGTACTCGCCGCCTCGTTCGCCCTGTCCGGGCTGGTCAAGGCCACCCAGCCGAGGGACCGGCTGCTCGGCTGGTTTCCGTGGGCCGAGGACTTCTCCCCGCCGACCGTACGGTTCATCGGCGCGATGGGACTGCTCGGCGCGATCGGGCTGATCGCCCCGGCCGCGAGCGGCGTCGCCCCCGAACTGACCCCGGCCGCCGCGACCGGGCTGGCCGTCATGATGGCGCTGGCCGGCGCCACGCACGTCCGCCGCAAGGAGCCGCCCGGCGTGGCCGTGACCGCCGTCATCCTGCTGCTCGCCGCGCTCGTCGCCTGGGGCCGGTTCGGCCCGTACGCCTGGTGACCGGCCCCTCGCGGCCGGCGACGGCCCCCGACCGACAAGGAGGAAATCCGATGACCGACATCCCGATGACCGATGTCCTGACCATCGTCGACCGCTGCGCGATCGACGCGCTGCGCGGTGAGTTCACCGACGCGGGGACGACCGGCGACTACGACCGCTTCGCCGCGCTCTTCACCGCCGACGGGGTGTGGCGCATCCCCGACGGCCACATCGAGTTCACCGGCCGCGAGGCGATCCGCGCCGGGATCGAGCGGTTGCAGGCCAACTGGGAGTACTTCATCCAGAACGTGCACCCCGGCACGATCCGGATCGACGGCGACACCGCCACGGGCCGCTCCTACGTGTCGGAGCTCGGGCGGATGCGCGACGGCAGCTCCCACCTGAACCACTCGATCTACCACGACCGCTACCGGCGCACCCCGGACGGCTGGAGGTTCACGGAGCGCAGCTACGAGGTCCGGTACGTCGACTCGACCCCGCTCGCGGGCTCGTCGCCCCACGCGCCGGAACGGGACCACCGGGGGTGATACGGGGCCGCCCCGCCGCACATGGGCGGGGCGGTCGCCGCCGCTCACCGCCCGACCCGATCATCCGACCGCCCGCCGGGCAACGCCGGCCAACGCCGGGCACGGGAGCCCGAACGGGCCCCCGGGCAGGAGCGCGGGGTCACCCCGTCAGCAGGCCACCGGCGCGCCCGCGCCCGCCGTCCGCAACTGGTCGCGGTACTCCCGCGCCGTGACGATGAGCCCGTCGAGCGCCGCGCGGGTCCGTACGAGGTCGGCGATGTGCGCCGAGAGCCGGTCACGCTCCTGCGCCATCCGCTCCAGCGCGACGTCGGAGTTCCGCTCGCTGGGGGCGTCCGCGCACGGCAGCAGCTCCAGGATGGTGCGGCTGGACAGGCCCCCGGCGTAGAGCCGCTGGATGAACGCGACCCGCTCGACCTCGTGGTCCGTGTAGTGCCGCTGCCCGCTGGCGCTGCGGGTGCTGCTGAGCAGCCCCTGCTCCTCGTAGTAGCGCACCGACCGGACGCTGACACCGGACCTTGCCGCGAGTTCCCCGATCCGCACCCTGTTCCTCCCGACCGCGTACGGCTGACCGCTGACCGCGTTGCCTCGTACCGTGTTCCGCCGCGCTCCGCCCCGCCTCACGCGTACCGCGGGTGTGGCGTGCGCAACAGAACTTGCCTCTGACGTCAATGTCAGGTTCTAGCGTAATCGACGGGCCCGAGGTCCGGGCCCGTGGACCGCGAAGGAGTCCCGACGTGACGACCCTTTTCAGCAGCTACCGGCTCGGCGACCTGACCCTGCCCAACCGCACGGTGATGGCCCCGATGACCCGGGTCAGGGCCGCCGCGGGCGGGCTGGCCACGCCGTCGATGGCGGCCTACTACGCGCAGCGGGCCAGCGCCGGGCTGATCGTGACCGAGGGGGTGCAGCCGAACGCGATCGGGCAGTCCAACCCGGGCACCCCGGGGCTGCACACCGACGCGCAGGTGGCCTCCTGGCGCGAGGTGACCGGCGCGGTGCACGCCAACGGCGGACGGCTCTTCGCCCAGATCATGCACGGCGGCCGTGTCTCGCACCCCGACACCATCGGCACCCAGCCGATCGGGCCGTCCGCGGTCGCCGCGGTCGGCGACGTGTTCACCCCGACCGGCCCGCAGCCCGCCCCGGTGCCGCGCGCCCTGGAGACCGCCGAGGTGCCCGAGCAGGCCCGGTCGTACGCCGACGCCGCCCGCCGCGCCGTCGACGCGGGCTTCGACGGCGTCGAACTGCACGGCGCGAACGGCTATCTGATCTCGCAGTTCCTGTCCTCCAACGCCAACCTGCGCACCGACGGCTACGGCGGCCCGATCGCGCACCGCATCCGCTTCGCCGTCGAGGCCGCGGCCGCGACCGTCGAGGCGGTCGGCGGGGACCGGACCGGCATCCGGCTCTCGCCGGGCGCGGACTTCTGGGGCGTGCGGGACACCGACGTCCCCGAGCTGTACACCGCGCTGCTCTCCGAGTTGGCCCGGGTCGGGGTGGGCTACGTCCACCTGGAGGCCACCGCCGACGAGGAGGTGCTGATCGCGCTGCGCCGGGCCTGGTCCGGCCCGCTCATCATGAACCCGGTGCTGCCGATGGGACCGAAGCAGACCGGCCGGGACGACGCCGACCGCTGGCTCGGCCTGGGCGCGGACCTGATCAGCTTCGGCCGGGCCTTCATCGCCAACCCCGACCTGGTGGAGCGGCTGCGCGCCGGGCTCCCGATCGCCCCGGTCGACGAGGCGACGTACTACCAGGGCGGCGACGCGGGCTATCTGACCTACGCCGCCCACCAGTACACGGCCTGACCCCGCTCCCGGCACCCGCTCCCCGCCACTGCCCCCCACGCTGCCCCCGCCTCCGCTCACGGCCGGTCCGCAGGGACCCCCAGCAGGAACGTACGGCCGTCGACGCCGCGCAGCACGGCGTCGGCGGTGGCCTCCGGGGTGAGCCGGGAGCTGTCCAGGACGTGGGCCTCGAACTCCTCGATGGCGGCGAACTGCCGGTGCATCGCGCGGACGGGCTCCGGGTCGGTCAGCGCGTCGGCGCCGCGACCGGTGGCCCGCCGCAGCGTGGTGTCCTGGTCCGGGCGCAGCACGACGTAGTGGAGTTCGGTGTCCCGCGTCCGGGCCGCGGCGCGGAACGCGCCCACGAACCAGGGGCCGATGACGCCGTCGCACACCACCTGGTAGCCGCCGTCGGCGTACCCGAAGGCGGCTTCGGCCAGCACGCCGACGACGACCTCGTTCTGCCGCTGGGCGGCGGGGAGATAGGGCAGGACCGCGCCTTGCACGAGGAAGGACCAGAAGTCGTCGCCGTGCAAATGGACGCTGGGCGTGAGCCTTTGGGTCAGCAGGCGCGCCACGGTGCTCTTGCCCGCACCGGGCGGCCCGGTGAGCACGATCACCCGGCCCGCGGCGGCCGGCGGAAGTGCCGGATCGGGCACGGGAGCGGTGGCGGAATCGAGGGTGGGACCGGCCGCGCGCGCGGAGGCTGGATCAAGGGTGGGATCTGCGGCGGGTCCGGGGGTGGAATCAGGCTCGGGATCGGGCGTCGGCCGGGTCATACGGGGTCCTCTCCTCCGTCGCGGCGTGCCGTCACCGCGGTCCAACAGCGTTCAGCCACGGGCCTTCCGGAGCCCGCAGCGCCCGGCGGCACGCCGGTTTCCGGGTGCTCCCGCGCCCCGGGGGGCGGCTCCGGCGCGAGGGGACAAACATCCCACGCGCCCCTTCCGCTTTTCACCACGGTGATTCTGCTCTCAATTTCAGCCGCCGCCAGATCCGCGCGATCGCGACCCGAAACCTCGGCCAACCGATCAGATTCGGCCATCGTTGAACGGTCAACCGGGCAGGGAACACGGCATCTTCGGGCAGCGACACCACCACGAACCGGGCACTGCGGACGCCCAACGGCCGCCTGGGGCCTGTCCCCAGCGGCTCTCGGCGTGTCCACAGGGGCAAGATCGTCCGGTCCGAACGGGCAACCGTCCACGCCGAGCTGTGACGAGGGCAACTGGCCGGATACGTCGTCGGTGCGGAACTCTGAAACGCTTCAACCCCCTCCTACCGATTACGTCCGCGGTGCGACCGAAGGTGGGTACGGGTTGGTATGGGTTCACATGGCGGAGCATGATGACGCGGGAAACACTGACCACAGGAGTGTGCAACTCCCACCTCTGTGCGGGCGAAAGGACTGAGACCGTGGTGCTCTCCACGCCCTCTGATCTGTCGGGTGCCACCTCCAGAATCCCCGTCACGGTCCACGCTCCGGACCCGATCTCGCTCGCGGGAGTCACCAGCCAGCTCAGCCAGCGGCCGGAGATCCGGTTGGTCGACGCGGAGAGCCGGCAACCGGGGACCGTCGCGGTCCTCCTCGCGGTCGCGCTCGACGAGAACACGCTCTCCCGGCTCCGCCAACTCGTCCGCACCGACGGCGTACGGGCGGTGCTGGTGGCGAACCTGATCCGCGAGGCCGAACTGCTCCAGGTGATCGACTGCGGGGTGGGCGCCATAGTCTGGCGCCATGAGGCCACCGGGCAGCGCATCCTGCAGGCCGTGCTCGCCGCCTCGCGGGGCGACGGCGACCTGCCCTCCGACCTGCTCGGACGGCTCATGACCCAGGTCGGCATCATGCACCGCAACGCCAAACACCTGCCCGGTGACCCGGCGTCGGGGCTGACCCCGCGCGAGGTCGACGTCCTGCGGCTGGTCGCGGAGGGCATGGAGACCGGGGAGATCGCCAGCAAGCTGTCGTACTCGGAGCGGACCGTCAAGAACGTGATGCACAGCCTGACCACCCGCCTGCGGCTGCGCAACCGCGCGCACGCCGTGGCCTACGCGCTGCGCGAGGGCTACATCTGACCGCCACCGGCGGCGAACCGCCCGGCGGCCAAACCGGTCACCGGTCCACCCGGCCACCGGACGGCCGGGCCGACTCGTCGACGTACGAGTACGCAACCCACCGTGCACAGCGAAGGGCTCGACCGTGATACACGAGGTGGACGAAGTCCTCAGGGGGCTGCTCTCCGGCGGCGCCCTGGCCGGAACCGGTGTCGACATCGCCTTCGAGGCACCGACCCGCGACTGGGCCGCCCGGCGCAACGCGCCGACCATCGACGCCTATCTCTACGACATCCGCGAGGACGTCGCCCGGCGGGAGCGGGGCGCGGTCGCGGTCCGCGACGAGCGGGGCATCGTGCTGCGCCGGCGCCAACCGCCGCGCTGGTACCGGTTGTCCTACCTGGTCACCGCCTGGACCAAGCAGCCGCAGGACGAACACCGCCTGCTCTCCGCTGTGCTGTCCACCCTGCTGCCCCACGAGGTGCTGCCGCCCGAGGAGTTGACGGGCGCCCTGGCCGCGCTCGGGCTGACCGTCCCGCTCACCGTCGCCGGCTCCCAGACCGACTCCCGTTCGTTCGCCGAGATCTGGTCGGCGCTCGGCGGCGAACTCAAGCCGTCGCTGGACGTCACGGTCACCGCGCCCTTCCCGGCCTACCCCGAGTACGACGCCGGGCCGCCGGTCACCGAAGGCGCGGGCGTGCGGGTGCGCGGCACCGACGGCACCCTCGAAGGCTCCGCCGAGCGCTACCACCGCCCGCGCCACCTCGCCGACCGCAAGGACGCGGCCCCGGGCGCGGCCGAGTGACCGCCGCGATACCCGCCACCGGTACGACCACCGGCACCGGCACGGACCCGGACCCGGACCCGGACGCCCTGGTCCGCAGGCTCGGCCGGCTGCGCGACCGGGTCGCCCTGCTCGTGGAGCACCGCAGCGCCTCCGACCCGACCGCCGCCGATCCGCTGCGCGGCCTGTACCTGACCGACGAAGCGGTACGGCATCTGCTGCGCCCGGCCGCGGCGCAGGAGGGCGGCGCGTTCGCCGGCGAGGGCGCCGACACGTTCGGCGACGGGTCCGACGGCGCGTTCGGCGATACGTTCGACGACGGGTCCGACGGCGACCGGCTGCACCAACTCGCCGCCCGGCTCGGCCTGTCCGCGCTGGACGCCCGCATCCTGCTCACCGTGCTCGCCCCCGACCTCGACCGCACCTTCGAACCGCTCTACGGCTACCTCAACGACGACGTCAGCCGCCGCCGGGCGACCATCGGCCTCGCGCTCGACCTGTGCGGGGTGCCCGCGCACCGCGCCGAGGGCCGCGCCCGCTTCCACCCGTCGGCACCGCTGGCCGCGCTCGGCCTGATCGTGGTCGAGGAGGGCGAACGCCCCTTCCTCAGCCGGTCGTTGCGGGTCCCGGACCGGGTCGCCGCCCACCTCGTCGGCGATGACACCCCCGACCCCGCGCTCGCCGGCCAGGTCCGGCCGCTCGGCCGGCCGGCCGCAGCGGACGACCCGCTGGTGGAACGGCTCGCCAAACGCCTCGCGACCGGCCCGGCCACGGTCTACCTGCGCGAGCAGCGCGAGGGCGACGGCATCGCCTGCGCCGCCGCCGCGCTCGGCGCGGCCGCGCTGCCCGCCCTGCACTTCACCCCCGCGGGCCACTCCCCCGCCCCCGGCGACGACGGCCGGGGCGACGACCCCGCCGGCCACGGGCCCGGCCCCGACCGCGGCGCCACGGCCACCGCCGCGCTCCCCCAACTGCTGCGCGAGGCACGGCTGCGCGGCCACGCGGTCCTGGTCGCCCCCGTACCGGACGAGCCCGGCGCCGCCGCCGCGCTCGTCCGCGCCCTGGCGGTCGACGACGTCACCGTGATCATGACGGGCACCCGGCCGTACGACCCGCAGTGGGCGGATCGCGACCCGCTCGTGCTCGACGCGCCCCGGCAGCGGGCCGGCGACCTCGACACCTGGACGGCGGCGCTCGGCACGACCGGCCCCGGCACGGACGGCGGGGCCGGCTCCGGTCCCGGGTCCGGTGCGCCGACCACCGGGTCCGGTGCGGCGACCACCGGGTCCAGTGCGGCGACCACCGGGTCCAGTGCGGCGACCACCGAAGCCGGTGCACCGACCACCGAGGCCGGCAAGGAGATCGAGGCCGTCGAAGCCGTCGAGGCCGCCGGCTTCGACCTGGCGCCGGTCGTCGCGCCGTACCGGCTCGGCGGCGACCGCATCCGCCGGGTCGCCCGAGTCGCCCGCGAGCTGGCCGAGTTCGACGGCACCCCGCTGTCCGCCGGGCACCTGCGGCTCGCCGCGCGGCAGCAGTCCGCGTCCGGCCTCGAACGCCACGCCCGCCGGATCAGACCCGCCGTCGGCTGGGACGACCTGGTGCTGCCGGACGGTCCGCTCGCCCAACTGCGCGAGCTGGCCATGCGCGCGCGCCACCGCGACCAGGTGCTCGGCGACTGGCGGTTGAGCGCCGGCGGCGGTCGCGGCCGGGGCGTGCTGGCGCTCTTCGCGGGCGGCTCCGGCACCGGCAAGACGCTCTCGGCCGAGGTGGTCGCCGCCGAACTCGGCCTGGACCTCTACGTGGTGCAGCTCTCCTCGATCGTCGACAAGTACGTCGGCGAGACCGAGAAGAACCTGGAGCGTGTCTTCACCGAGGCCGACCGCACCGACGCGGTGCTCCTCTTCGACGAGGCCGACTCGGTGTTCGGCAAGCGGTCGGAGGTGAAGGACGCGCACGACCGCTACGCCAACATGGAGAGCGCCTACCTGCTCCAGCGGCTGGAGTCCTTCGACGGCATCGCGCTGCTCACCACGAACCTGCGGGCCAACGTGGACGACGCGTTCACCCGGCGGCTGGACATGGTGGTCGACTTCCCGTTCCCCGACCCCGCCCAGCGGCTGGCGCTGTGGCGGCACAGCCTGGCCCACGTGCCGTGCGCCGACGACATCGAACCGGACGCGGTGGCACGGCAGTTCGAGCTGGCCGGCGGTTCGATCCGCAGCGCGGTGGTCACCGCCGCGTACGCCGCCGCCGGCCGCGGCGCCCCGGTCGGCACCGCGGACCTGCTGGCGGGGGCGCAGCGCGAGTACCGCAAGGCGGGCCGGCTGGTGCTGGACGACAACGGCGAGTGGTGACGCCCGGGTTCGCCGGTCGGCGGGGCGATCAGCCGGCCGGCCGGCGCACGCGGCGACCGGTCGGCGAAGGCAGCCGACCGCTCAGACCGTGATCCTGATGGCCTCGAGCGAATTCGTCATGTCCGTGGTACCGCCGAAGATCCAGTCCTGCTTGCTCTGGGCGGGGTCGTTGCATCCCTGGCCGCCCCACCCGCCCTTGTGCAGGAAGGCGTTCCGGCACACCTCACCCGTCTTGACGCCGACGGCGAAGCCGGACAGCCGGATGTCCTTGCCGGTGGTGCCCACGTAGATGTCGGCACCGGCGATCGCGCCCTGCCACGGTGCCTTCCACCCGCCGTCCTCGCGGAACGCGTTGGCGGAACCGCTGGCGATCCCGGCGACCGCGATGTTGATGGACTCGATGGCACCGGCGTCGTCGTCCGTCGAACCCGCCGTGACGCCGTCGCAGGAGGGCTTGCTCCAGCCCTTGTCGCCGACGTAGACGCGGTAGCAGATGTGCCGGCCGCCCGGATCGCTCGCGGCGAGCTTCTGCACCGCGGTCGCCGCCGTGGCCGGCGGTGCCTTCTTCTTCTTCGGCTCGCCACCGCCCCCGGACCCGCCCGACGACCCGGCGGGCGACGCCGGGGGCGTCGTCTGCGCGGGGCTGGTGGTCGGCGGCGGCGTCACCGGCGCCGCCGGGGTGGGCAGGGTGCTCGCGGCCGCCTGCTGGACCTTCTCCCCCGCGAGGCTGGCCACCTGCGGCTTGTAGGCGAACCACAGCGCGACCGCGGCGATCACGAGCCCGACCATCAGCCCGAGGAAGGTGGCCAGGAAGCGCGGCAGCACCCCGCGCTGCACGTACGTCCCGTCGACGTCGAGCGGGTTGGCGCCCGAGCGCTGGACCGCCAGCCGGAAGGGGCGGTTCTCCTTGCGCCCGAACCAGGCGATCCGGCGCGGCTTGAGAGTGGTCTTGACGAACGCGGCCCGGCCGGGCTCGATCTGCACGTTGGCCGGGTGGATCTCGTACGAGACCTGGTCGCCGTTGTCGGCGCCGACGATCGAGGCGGTCAGCTTCGTGTTGCCGAGGTTGTCCACCGCGAGCTTGGAGCGGCCCCGGAAGCGGCCCTTGACGGTGTGCGGCACCAGCTCGGCCCGCACCTCGGTGAAGGGCGTGATGGTGATGTTGCCCTCCGGGACCGTGGTGGCCTCGGGATTCTCGGTGGGCACGATCTGGACGCCGTACGGGTTGGGCCCGGCGACGGCGTCCGGGGTGCGCGGCGGCGCGATGGTGAGATGGACGGTGTCCACGGTGCCCGGGTAGAGCCGCAGCAGCGGCGGCTCGACCGTGATGTACGGAGCGAGGTCACCGACCGGCATGAAGCGGTACTCGTCCACGACGTCGCCGGTGTTGCGCAGGCGCAACCGTACGGTCGTGGCGCTGCCCGGGTCGACCGTGGCGGACGGGGGTTCGAGGGAGGTCCAAAGGCTCACACCCCGACGCTACGGTGCCGGGCCCCGGGCCGGCAGCGGACCGCGAGGCAGGGCTGGTGTCCGTGCGGGCGGGGGGAGTTGCCCCCGAGGGGCGGGCGCGGGGCCGTTCAGCCGTAGGCGGCCGAGTCCCACGCCAGGCCGGGCCGCAGCCCCGCGAGCGCGGCCGGGTCCGCGAACCGGACGTGCAGCACCCAGGACGGCACCCGGTCGGGGTCCTGCCACAACTCGCCCCACTCCGCGCCGAACGCGGCGTTCCAGCCGGCCGCGTCGTCGGGAGACAGACCGCGCTCGCGCAGCCCGTCCTCGATCCGCCGCCGGGCGGCGGCCTCGTCGAACGGGACGTTCCGCCCGTCGCTCACCGCGACCCGCACCAGCACGAGACGGGCGCGGCGGGCCGGCTCCACGTCGGTGCCGTACGGGTCAACGCCGTTGAGGTCGATGCCGCCCACCAGCTCCTCCGCGCCCGGCCAGACGGGAGCGGCGTCCGCCAGCAGCCGCAGCACGAACGGCTTGGTGGCGGACGGCGACCCGGCGTCCGGGTGCACCGCGGCGCACAGCAGTTCCACCGCGTCGCCGTCGACGTGGCGCACGCTCGCGTGCCACAGATCGGACATGGCGGTCCTCCTCCTGGGTCGTCCCTGCCGTCCGTCCGGCCGCGGCGCTCCCTCGGCCGGCCGGCACCTGGAGCCCGGACCCTACGGGCCGGTGCTCAGCGGATGGTGATGGACCCGCCGGAGATCGCGAGCGCCAGGTACTGCAGCGCCCGGTCGGCGCCGGGACCCATCCGGTCGGCGAAGGTGGTCGGCTGGGCGGTGGCCCGCCCGGTGCGGGAGCTCACCCGCGGGAGCGAGAACGGGATGTGGTGGAAGGCGTGCAGCACGGACTCGGCCGGGCCGGTGGCGCCGTAGTGGTCGATGAGGCTCTCGAACTCCCCCCGCCGGGGGCCGCCGAGGTCGTTGAGGAAGTCCAGGTCGTCGGCGTTCCAGCCGCGGTGGTTGCCGGTGTAGCGCCGCAGGTCCGCCAGGTCCAGCTGGGAGATCCGCACGTGCGTGCCGGGGTCGGTGGGCTGGCGGTCCTGGAAGGGGAAGTACGTCCCGTCGTGGTGGACCGTCCACATCCTGTTCGCCCCGTCGTACACGCGGTGGTGGATCGTCAGGCCGTCCACGAAGTCCCCGGCCGCGTCGTACTGCCGCTGTGACATGCCCTGCGGCCGGCGCGACGGCGGGCGGGCGTAGTGGACGTCGACGCCGAAGTAGACGTAGTCCTTCTGCTGCCCGCGCCGCACCGTCCGGTTGGTCGCCCGCACCTGGGCGACGGTGGACTTCAGGTCGGCCTCGATGCCGCGCTCGTAGGTCGAGTTGTCGCGCTTCGAGGCGGGCACGAGGTTGTCGGCGGTTCCGATGCCGCCGGCGATGTTGTTGACCAGGTGGAAGCGAATCCAGAAGTTGGTCAGCCTCAGCGCCCGGATGTAGTCGAAGCCGAACGGGTCCTGGGAGGGCGGGGAGCCGGTCAGGCTCCCGCTGTTCAGCATCTCTATCGACTCGGTGCGGCCGCCGCCGCGCGTCACCGTGATCCCGCTGCGGTTGGGCTCGGCGGTCGGCACCGCGACCCGCTGGATGGCGGGGGTGCCGGTCAACTCGGGCGCGGGCCCGGCGCCCTGGGCCGTGCCCGCCCGCTCCGGCGCGGTCCGCACCGGGACCGGCGCCGACATCGCCCGCTCGGCGTTGCGCTCCGCGGCCCGCTCGTACGCGTCGCCCGGGTCGCTGACCCGCAGCCCGTCCCCGGTGGGCGTGCCGGCGACGGGGCCGGTGCGCTGCTGGATGACGTGGGTGAGTTCGTGGGCGAGCGTGCGCTTGTCGGCGCCGCCGTCGCCCACCACCACGTGGTTGCCCGAGGTGTAGGCGCGGGCGCCCAGCTCCGCCGCCGAGCGCCGGGCGGCGCTGTCGTCGTGGACGCGCACGTCGCCGAAGTCGGCGCCGAGCCGCGCCTCCATCTCGGCGCGCAGCGGGGCGGCCAGCGCGCGGCCGGAGCCGCGCAGCACGCTGTGCACCGCGGAGCGCTGGACGGCCGGGCCGCGCCCGCCGTCCGCGCCGTGCGGGTGCCCGTGCCCGTCGTCCTGGAGCATGCGGGCCACCGCGGAGTTGCCCACGGCGCGCTGCAGGGCCAGGAGTCCGGCGGCGCTCGTGCCGGGTGCCGGGCGCGGCCCGGCGACCGCCGGGCGGGGCAGCGCGGAAGGCCGGGAACGCCCGGCCGCGGACACCTCGTCGACCTTGTCGTGCGCGCGCATGACCGCCCTCTCCGTGGCTGACCCTCCCTGCCTACGGCGAACTCCGGGCCCGGCGCAAGGACTACGGGGGCACTCCCGGGGGCAGACCTCACGCGCACCAAGCGCGCCACCCGCCCCCGAGGACCGGCGAACCGCCCGCGGGGGCACCCGGCGTGCCGCCGGGCACCGGCGCGGGTCCCGCCATGCGTGGACATACGGTGACGAGTCGGGCGGGCGCCGGGGCGTCGCGGCGCGAAGACGGCAGGCACGGCCCGACCCCGGCAGCGGCGCGCTGCCCTCGGGGGCAGCGGAACTGCCCCCGGAAAGGCACCGCAGGACGTTTCGGTCACGGGCCGGGCGAGCGAGGGTGAGAGTCGACCCTTTTCTCGTACCCCGAGGAGATCAGCGCATGCCGTCGTATCTGTCGCCGGGCGTCTACGTGGAGGAAGTGGCCAGCGGTTCCCGCCCGATCGAGGGGGTGGGCACATCGGTTGCCGCCTTCGTCGGTCTGGCGCCCACCGGTCCGCTCAACGAGCCGACCCTGGTGACCAACTGGACGCAGTACGTCGCGTCCTTCGGTGAGTTCACCGACGGCTACTTCCTCGCGCACTCGGTCTACGGCTTCTTCAACAACGGAGGCTCCGCGGCCTACGTCGTCCGGGTGGGCGGCGAGACCGGCGGAGTGTCGGGCCAGGCAGCGGGCGTCACCGGCAAGCAGCCGGCCGCCGTTGCCGGCGGTGGCGCCGGCCCGGCCGCCCTGACCGCCGGCGAGGACACCACGCTCGGCACCTTCAAGGTCGCGGCGCTCGCGCCCGGCGAGGCCGGTCCGCTCAGCGTCGAGGTCGCGGACGCCGAGGGCGAAGGCCCCGCCGAGCGCTTCCGGCTGCTCGTCAAGGACGGCGACAAGACCGTCGAGACCTTCGACGTGACCGCCAAGCGCGGCAACCGCAACTACGTCGTCACCCAGGTGAAGGAGCGCTCCAAGCTCATCACCGTCAAGGAGGCGGCCGCCTCCGGCCAGCTGGTCCGTCCGGAGAACCAGACCGTGGCGCTCGCCGCTCCGGCCTCGGTCCCCGCGACCACCGGACCGGCGGGTTCCGACTCCGGCGAGACGATCGGTGTCGGCGAGTACCTCGGCGACAGCGCCGACCGCACCGGCTTCGGCGGCCTCGAGGCGGTGGACGAGATCTCCATGGTCGCCGTCCCCGACCTGATGGCGGCCTACCAGCGCGGCGCGATCGACCTGGAGTCCGTCAAGGCCGTCCAGCTCGGCCTGATCGCGCACTGCGAGCTGATGGGCGACCGGCTGGCGATCATCGACCCGCCGCCCGGGCTCAACGCGCGGGAGATCCGCGTGTGGCGCCAGGAGACGTCCAACTACGACTCCAAGTACGCGGCGCTGTACTACCCGTGGATCAAGGTCTTCGACCCGGCCGGCGGCCAGACCCGGCTGGTCCCGCCGAGCGGCCACGTGGCCGGCATCTGGGCCCGCAACGACTTCGAGCGCGGCGTGCACAAGGCGCCCGCCAACGAGGTGGTGCGCGGCGCGGTGGACCTGGAGATGCAGATCACCCGCGGCGAGCAGGACCTGCTCAACCCGCTGGGCATCAACTGCATCCGCTCCTTCCCCGGCCGCGGCATCAGGGTCTGGGGTGCGCGCACCCTGTCCTCCGACCCGGCCTGGCGCTACCTGAACATCCGCCGGTACTTCAACTACCTCGAAGAGTCGATCCTGGCCGGCACCCAGTGGGTCGTCTTCGAGCCCAACGACCAGGCGCTGTGGGCCCGGATCAGGCGCAACATCTCGGCCTTCCTGGTCACCGAGTGGCGCGGCGGCGCGCTGTTCGGCGGCCAGCCGGACGACGCCTACTACGTGAAGTGCGACGCCGAGACCAACCCGCCGGAGTCGGTGGACCTCGGCCGGGTGATCTGCGAGATCGGCGTCTCCCCGGTGAAGCCCGCGGAGTTCGTGATCTTCCGGCTCGCCCAGTTCTCCAGCGGCGCGGGCGAGTTGGAGGAGTGACCGTGGCCAGGGATGACCACGACCAGCAGCGGCAGGACCAGCACGGCATGACGTACGAGCAGCGCGACGCGAAGGAAAAGCGGCCATGAGTCTCCAGCCAGGTGATGCGCTCACCTCACACAATTTCGGCCTGCAGATCGACGGGGTGATGGTCGAGTACCTCCAGGAGGTCAACGGCCTGGACATGCAGCAGGACGTCATCGAGTACCAGCAGGTGTCGGCGAACGGACAGCCGGTCACCAAGAAGATGCCCGGCGTGAAGAAGGCCGGCGAAGCGACCGTCGTGCGCGGCATGACCCAGTCCAAGGCGTTCAACGACTGGATCAACTCGTCGGTCCGCGGCGACATGGGTTCGGCCCGCAAGAACGCCAGCATCCTGGTGATGGACTACATGAACAACCCGGTGAAGCGGTACCACCTGCGTCAGGCGTGGTGCAGCAAGATCTCGGCGAGCACGGTGAAGGCCGGTGAGGCCTCGGCGCTGACCGAGACCGTGACGATCACCTACGAAGAAATGATCATGGAGTAATGCGCCGAGGAACGGCTTCCAGGTCAGGCGGCCCCCTGTCCGACGACGCCACGGCGGTCCCCGTGACCGCCGCGGCGCCGTCGGCGTCGGCCACCGCCCTGTCCGCGCCGGTCACCGAACCGGCCCCCGTACGGAGGCAGTTGCGCACCGAGTTCGCCTTCGAGCTGCCCCGCGGCTACGTCGACGAGTCGGGCGCGGTGCACCGCGACGGGGTGATGCGCCTGGCGACCGCGCGGGACGAGCTGATCCCGCTGCGGGACCTGCGGGTGCAGGAGAACCCGGCGTACCTTTCCGTGGTGCTGCTGGGCCGGGTGATCACCCGGCTCGGCACGGTGCCGCACATGCACGACGGCGTGGTGGAGAACATGTTCGCCTCCGACCTAGCCTTCCTCCAGGACTTCTACCGCCAGATCAACGCCGAGGGCCACACCAGGGCCGGCGTGACCTGTCCGCACTGCGAGCAGCCGTTCGAGGTCGAGCTCGGCGGGAGCCGCCTGGGGGAATCGTGACGTACGCGACCGACCGGGTGCACGAGGAGATCGCGTACATCGCCTACCACTTCCACTGGAGCCTGGAGGACATCCTGGACCTCGAACACCGCGACCGCCGTCAGTACGCCGAGCAGATCGCCTCGCTCGTCACGCGTGCCACGGCAGAACGGTGAGAGGACGGGGTTACGGCCATGGGAATCCTTGACCGGTGGGCCCCACGGGCCCGCGCACGCGGACGTATGCAGACAGGTGGCGCGCAGCCGGACGGCACCGCGGCGACCGAGGCGGGGCCGGGCACTGCCCCGGGCGCCGCGTCGGGCTCCGTGCACGGTGCCGGGCCGGCTCCGGCCGCCGGTACCGCCGCCGTGCGGCCGAGCGGGCCGCCCGGCTGGTCCGCGCTGCCGCCGATCCAGCGGGCGAGCGCGCACCCGTCCCGGCACACCATCGCGGCCGCGGACTTCGGCGGCACGCTCTCGGCCTGGCAGAACCCCTCCTTCACCGGGGAGTTGGCGCACGTCGTGCTCGACGACGCGCCGACCGGGCTGATCCGCGACGTGCTCACCCCGGCGCCGGCCGCCGTGCACCGCACCGGCCAGCCGCCGGTCGCCCTGCCGGTCGCCGTGGTCGGCGACCGCGGCAGCGGCGACGTCCCGGCGGAGCCGGCGGCCGGACCCGCGGTGCAGCGCGCGGTGTCGGCGGCCCAGGCCACCGGGCCCCGCGTGGTGCCGCTGGTGTCCAGGCCGCCCGCGCCCACCGCGCTGACCAGGGCGCCGGCCCCACAGGTGGCGCGACGCGCGCTTCCGACCGTCACCCCGGCGCCGAGCGCGCCGGTCACACCGGTCACCGCCCCCACCGCCCCCACCACGTCCACCGGGCCGGCCGGTGGCGGGTCCGCCGGCGGAACGGGCGGGGAGCCGGGCGGCAACAGCCCCGGCGGATCAGGCGGGTTCGGCGGACCGGGCGGGGGCACGCCCCCCGGACCGGCACCCGCGCCTGCCCCTTCGCCTGCGCCGGTCCAGCGGCAGGTGGAGCGCGAGGGCGCCGCCACCGGCCCGCTCCCGGGCCGCGGTACGCCCGGCGGTGACAGCGCCCCGGCCCGTACGGCGCCCCTCGCGGCGCCCGACGCCGGCGCGCCCCAGAACGCCTCGACTTCCCTTCCGGTGGCCCCCGTTCAGCGGACGGCCGCGCCCGCGCAGGGCGGCGCCGGCCGCACCGGCGGACTCGGCGCGCCCCTCCAGGGACCCGCCCCCGTGCACCCGGTGGCCCAGGTCCAGCGGCGGACGTCCGCCGCCACTCCCCCGGCGAGCCCCGCTCCCGCGCGGCAGAGCCCGATCGGGCCGCCGACCGGGCGGAGTTCGGCGGGCACCGGCGGTTCCACGTCGGTACCCGTACCCGTACCCGTACGACCGACCGGCCCGGGTACGCCACCCGCGGCCTCGGCCGCGCCCGGGGCGACGCCCGCTGCTCCCGCGGCCGTTCAGCGCCGTGCGGTGACTCCGGCGAACCCGGCGAACGCGGCGACCCCGGCGAGCGGCACGACCCCGGCGGGTCCGGTGCCCCCGGCGACCGGGCTCGGGGCGCCCATGTCCTCGGCCCAGGGCACGACTTCGGCGCTTCCGGTCTCCGCGCCGCGCGGGGCCGACGGGCCGTCCGTGCCCCCCGGCCCCTCGGCCGCGCCTGCGGGTGCGGGTGCGGGTGCGGCACCCGCCGGACCCGGCGCCGTCCAGCGCCGGGCCGCTGACCCGACGACCCCGTCCGCCGGGCTCGGCGCACCCGTGCCTTCTCCCGGGCAGGCCGCGGGTCCCGCCGCGGCGACTCCCGTCCAGCGGGCGGCCACCGGTCCGGTGGCCGGCCCGGCCGCGCCCTCGGGCGGCACCGGATCGCGGCCCGCCACCACCCCGGGCGGCTCGGCCCCCCGGCAACGGCCGCTGCTCGGCGCCCCGATGTCCGCGCCGCCGCCCGGCGCGGCGCCGCTCACCGGACGCGCGGTACAGAGGTCCGCCGCCTCGGCAGCGGTCCGGCCGTCCGCCCCGCAGGCGGGTACAACCTCCGCTGTCAGCAAGGGTGTTGCGGGCCCGTCCGGCAGCACCCCGGCCGTACCGGTTGTGCCGGCCGCCCCGGCCGGTACGCCGACGCGCCCGCAGACCGCGGTGCCGTTCCCGCAGCCCTCGGCGGCCTCGAACCCGCCCTCCGCACCGGACCGTTCGCCCGGCGGCGCTCCCCCCGTGAGCCAGTCGCCCACCGCTCCCGTCCAGCGCGCGTCCACCGCGCCGAACACGCCGAGCGCGCCGAACGCGCCCTCCCCATCGGCCGGTTCGGCAAGCGTCCCGGCCGGCCCGGCTCCCGTGCAGCGCGGCGCGGCCACCCCCGCCGGCCAGAACAGCACCACGGGCACCGCCGGTGCACCGGTCCCGCCCTCCGGCGGCGACCGCGCGACGACCACGGCGACCACGGCGGCAGCGGCCCCCGCCTCCTCTCCGGCCCCCGTGCAACGCGCGGTGGCCGCAAGGCCGTTGGCGTCCGCACGTCCGGTGCGGACGACCCTGCGGCCCGTGGCGGCCACGGGCCCCCGGCAGCCCGCCACACCGGCGGCGGTGCCCCTGCGCCCCACCGGGCACCCCGAAGCGTCCACAGCCCGCCCCCAGCCGTCGCCCCAACAGCCGTCCGGCGCGAACCCGTTGGGGACGGCGGCCGTCGCGCAGCCGGCCACCGCGCCGGTGCAGCGCCGTACCGCGGCCGGAGGGCCGGCCCCGGCGACCGGAGCCGTTCCGCCCGCCGCCCCCCTACCCGCACCGGCACCCGCACCCGTACGCCCGGCGCCCGCGACCATGTCCACGGCCGCGACCACGGCCGGGCCCGGATTCGTCCAGCGCTCGATGGCCGGACCGCTCGCCACCGCACCCCTCGGCACCGCCGCGCCGCTGACCCCGGTGACCGGCAACCCGCCGGCGGCCCGCTCCGCGCACCCGCTCCCCGCCGTGCAGCGCATGGCGGTCCCCGGGGCCGCGCCGACCGCCGCGCTCCACGCGCCGGTTCCCGCGCCCGCACCCGCGCCGAGCCCGGACGTACGCCCCGACAGCACAGGACCGGTCCGGCACGGCACCGACGCGCTGCCGCTGAACGGCGTCGCCGAGGCGTTCCCCGCCGCAGCGCCCGCGACGCCCGCGCTCGGCGTGTCCGGCGCGCCCACCGGGCAGTTGCCGGTGCAGCGCGCGGTGCTCGCGCCCGTAGCGGCCGGCACGGCCACCGGCGGCGTACCGGCCGCCGTACAGACCGCCGTACAGGCCGCCGTGCACCAGACGGTCCCGACCTCGGCGCAGGCCGCCGTCTCCCTCGCCCCGGTCACCTCCACGTCCGCCGCGGAGCTGCCGGTGCAGCGCGCACCCGCCACACCGTCGCTCGCCTCGCGGATGACGAAGTTCGTCTCCCCGCAGCGCACCGCCGAGGCGCGGGTCACGCCCGTCACGGTGGGCCGGGACGACGGCGGAAGCAGCGGCGGCTCCCGCGCCGCCAAACCACCGGCCGACCCGCCACCCGCGTACAGCCGTTACGACACCCGCCGCACCAACCCGACCCGCGGGAACGGCGGGAACAGCGGGAGCGGCGGCAACGACGCCGCGGGCGGCGCCGACTTCGACGCCCGCACGCTCTCCGACGGCCAGGTGGACGAGTTGACGCACCGGCTGATCGGCCCGCTGACCCGGCTGCTGCGCACCGAACTGCGGCTGGACCGGGAGCGGATCGGCAGGTTGCGTGACTCCCGCCGCTGACCGCGCCGCCCGGCGGGCGGCCCCCGCCGGGCCGACCCGTCCGCCCGCCCGCGCCACTTCGGCCCGCACCCCGGGCCCACCCGACTCGTCCGCAGAAAGGCAGTGATCGATGGCCAGCGACCTTGACCCCGGCTCCACCATCTTCTTCAACCTGACCATCGACGGCGAGAACCTGGGCACGTTCAACGGCTGCGAGGGGCTCAGCTCCTCCGTCGAGATCCACCAGCACCAGGAGGGCGGCAACAACGGCTTCGTGTGGAACCTGCCCTCCCGCGTGACGTTCTCGAACATCACGCTCACCCGGCCGCTCACCAAGGACACCTCCAAGGTGGCGGCCTGGATCACGTCCATCACCACCGGGGTGACCCGGCCCACCGCGCAGATCGCCGCGCTGCGCGCGGACGGCTCGATCGTCGCCCGCTGGGGGCTGATCGACGTGCTGCCGGTGAGCTGGCGCGGCCCGTCGCTCGACCCGTCGAGCCCGTCGGTGGCCACCGAGGTGCTGGAGATCGCGCACCACGGCTTCACGGACGCGGGGGCGGCGTAGATGGCGAGCAGCAGCGGCGGCGCGGGCAAGAGCCTGGTACGGGCCTCGCTCGCCATCCACCAGGCGCCGATCGGCTACAGCACCACGCCCGGCGGGCTGATCAAGACCTTCGACTTCGACTTCAACCCCTCGGAGCTGTCGCTCAGCCGGCGCGCGCAGTGGAAGACCACGCCGACCGCCGCCGTACGGGACGGCGCGGTACCGGAGTTCATGGGGCCCGAGCCGCGCGAGCTGTCGGTCGAGGTCTTCCTGGACCGCTCCGACGACCCGAACAGCAACGACGTGCGCAAGAACGTGGAGGCGCTCTTCTCCTGCTGCGAGGTGACCTCGGCGAGCATCGAGGCGAAGCAGCCCTCGACGCCGTGGGTGGTCTTCCAGTGGGGGTCGTTCTCCACCGCCCGGTTCACCGCGTACGTCAGCTCGGTGGACGCGTCGTACACCCTCTTCGGCACCACCGGCGTGCCGATCCGGGCCACCTGCCGGCTCCAGCTCAACGAGATCCCGAGCAACACCCTCGGCCAGAACCCGACCTCCGGCGCGCTCACCGCCCGCCGGGTGCACCGGGTGGTGGCCGGCGACTCGCTCCAGTTCCTGGCCTGGCGGGAGTACGGCGACGCCACCGTCTGGCGGGCGATCGCCGAGAGCAACGACATCGACGACCCGACCCAGCTGGTGCCGGGCACCGAACTCATCCTGCCGGCAGCCGAGGAGGTCGGCCTGCGATGACCAAGATCGGCTACTCCAACGTCCTGCACGTCACCATCGCCGGCCGGCCGCTGCTGCCGTACCACGCCACGCTGCTGGTCGGCGGCTGGGTGGACTTCGGCGTGGGGGTGCCCGGCGCGTTCCAGCTCACCTTCCGCGACCCGAAGCGGAAGCTGCTCGGCGAGGCGGGCGCCAAGATCGGCGCGGACGTGGTGCTGGCGCCGGTCTCCGACGGCCAGGGCGCGCAGTCCCCGCTGCTCACCGGCGAGATCACCGGCCTGGAGACGGACTACGACGGCACCGGCACGTTCAGCGTGATCCGCGGCTACGACCTCGGGCACCGGATGCTGCGCCAGCGCCGGGTGGTCGCCTACCGCAACATGACCGCCTCGGACATCGCCCGCAAGCTGGCCGGCCAGGACAAGGTCCCGATCGGCCAGGTCGAGTCCACCAGCACGCTCTATGAGTTCATCACCCAGGCCAACGTCACCGACTGGGACTTCCTGAACCGGCTCGCGGACGAGAACGACATGGTGATGTCCCTGAGCTCCAAGGGGAAGTTCCAGTTCGTCAAGCCCGACCCGGCATCGGGCGCTCCCCCGGTGAGCACGCCGAGCGACAAGAGCCCGTACGTCCTGGAGGCCGGCGTCGACATCCTGCGCTGCCGGGCGGCGGTGACCTCCGCCGACCAGGTGGCCCGGGTCGAGGCGCGCGGCTGGGACGTGACGACCAAGCGCGACCTGGTCGGGCGGTCCACGGCCGCGGACAACCCCGGCATCAGGATCGGCACCAGCCCGGCCGCGGCGGTCGCCGCGTTCGGGACCGCGACGCTCGTCGAGACCGACATCCCGTACGACAAGCAGGGCGAGGTGAAGAACGCCGCCGACTCGCTGGCCGCCGACGTCACCGGCTCTTTCGCCGAGCTGGAGGTGACCGTCCACGGGAACCCGAAGCTGCGGCCCGGCGTCCCGGTCGCCCTCGCCGACGTCGGCACGCCCTTCGAGGGCAAGTACACGGTGACCGCCGCCCGCCACACCTTCGGCGAGGGGCGGCACTACGAGACCTGGCTGACCGTCAGCGGCCGGCAGTGGCGCTCGCTGTACGGGCTCGCCTCCGGGGGGTCCGGCGGGTCCGGCGGCGGCGCGGGCGCCGCAAGGCTGCCGGGGGTCGCCAACGCCCTGGTCACCGACATCAAGGACCCGCTCAAGCAGGGCCGGGTCAAGCTGCGGTTCCCGTGGCTCGACGACACCTACGTCAGCGACTGGACCAGGACCGTGCAGTTCGGCGGGACCAGCGGCGGCGGGCTGATCGGCCCGGACGTCGGCGACGAGGTGCTGGTGAGCTTCGACCGCGGCGCCCTGGACCACCCGTTCGTGATCGGCGGGCTCTACAACGGCAAGGACAAGCCCGGCACCGTGGACGTCCCGCCGTACGACGGGACGTCCGGCAAGGCCGTGCGGCACACGCTGGCCGACCGCAGCGGCAACCGGCTGGACCTGCTCGACCAGCGGACCGGCGGCAAGCGCGGGGTGCGGCTGAGCTCCGGCGACAACCGGCTGGTGGTCAACCTGGACCGCACCCGCACCGAGATCACCGTGGACAGCAAGGGCTCGGTGAGCATCAAGGGCACCCGGTCGGTGTCGATAGAGGCGGGCGGGAGCCTGTCGCTGAAGGCGGGCGGGAACCTGTCGCTCAAGAGCGGCGGGGTGCTCAACATCGAGGCGTCCACCATCAGTGCCCGCTCGCTGGGTGCGGTCGCCATCAACGCGCTGGCCGCGCTGGAGCTGAACGCGGTGGGCGTCACGACAGTGTCCGGCGAGGGCGCGCTCATGCTCAGCTCGCCGCTGGACGTCACGGTGGACGGCACCAGTGTCATGCTGCTGGGTGTGGTCACCGCCAACGGGATGCCGGTGGTGTGATGGCAGAGCAATTCGTCGGTACCGGCTGGGCGTTCCCGCTGCGGATCGGCCCGGGCGGCGGCATCGCCATGGTCAGCGGGCAGCAGGAGGTCGAGGAGGCGATGCGGCTGGTGCTCGCCACCGCGCCGGGCGAGCGGCCGATGCGGCCCGAGTTCGGCTGCGCCATCCACGACATGGTCTTCGCGCCCGTCAACGAGGCGACCGCCGGTCGAATCCAGCACGAGGTGTATGCCAGTCTGGACCGCTGGGAGCCGCGGATCGAGGTGGAGGACGTCGAGGTCACCGCGGGGGACGGCCAGGGCGTGCTCTACATCGACGTGCGCTACTCGGTGCGGGGCACCAACAACCCGCGCAGCCTGGTCTTCCCGTTCTACACCATCCCCTCGCACGACTACCCCGACCTGCCCGATTCGTCCAGTTCCGCCGGCTTCCCCGGTTCCGCCGACTTCCCTGGCGGGTCGTCCGCGGACTCCCGGCCGGCCCCCGAAAGCGACCGCTGATGGCCCTGCCCTCGCCCAACCTCGACGACCGCCGCTTCCAGCAGTTCGTGGACGACGCCAAGCGCTACATCCAGCAGCGCGCCCCCGAGTGGACCGACCACAACGTCTCCGACCCCGGCATCACCCTGGTCGAGACGGTCGCCCACATGGCCGACCAGGTGGTCTACCGGCTCAACCGGGTGCCGGAGAAGAACCACCTGGCCTTCCTCGACCTGATCGGGATCACCCTGTTCCCGCCGACGGCCGCCCGCACCGACGTGACGTTCTGGCTGTCCGCGCCGGTGGGCGAGCCGGTCCGGCTGCCCACCGGCACCGAGGTCGCCACCGCCCGCACCGAGAGCGAGGAAGCGGTGGTCTTCGCCACCGAGGCCGAACTCACCGTGGTGCCGTGCGAGTTGGAGTACCTGGTGGTGCAGCACGGCGAGAAGGCCGCGGTGGACCGCACCTCGGACCTCGCCGAGGGCGGCGACCTGATGTGCTTCAGCGAGTCGCCGCGCCCCGGTGACTGCATGCTGCTGGGCCTGAGCTCCGCCGTCCCGCACTGCGCGGTCGCGCTGACCCTGGACAGCCGGGTCGACGGTGTCGGCGTGGACCCGCGGCAGCCGCCGCTGGTCTGGGAGGCGTGGACCGCGGACGGCTGGACTCCCTGCGAGGTCGACCGGGACGGCACCGGCGGCCTCAACCGGCCCGGCGAGGTGGTGCTGCACGTCCCCGGCGGCCACACGCTGTCCAGGACCGGGCGGCGCGAGGCGGGCTGGCTGCGCTGCCGGGTCACCGAGCCGCTGGCCGGCCAGCCCTTCTACACCACCTCGCCCACCGTCCGGTCGGTCGAGGCGTTCACCATCGGCGGCACCACCGGCGTCGTGCACGCCGAGACGGTCCGCGACGAGGTGCTGGGCGAGTCCACCGGGCTGCCCGGCCAGCGGCTGCGGCTGGCGCACTCCCCCGTGGTCGGCGACGTGCCCGCGCTGCTGCTGCAGGTCGCGGGGGACAACGGCTGGACCGACTGGGAGGCCGTCGGGCACTTCGCCGCGTCCGGCCCGTACGACCGGCACGTCACGCTCGACGCGGCCACCGGGGAGATCGCCTTCGGCCCCGCCGTCCGCGAACCCGACGGCAGCCTGCGGCAGTACGGCGCGGTGCCGCCGATGGGTGCCGCGATCCGGGTCCGCCGCTACCGCACCGGCGGCGGCCGGGCCGGGAACGTCGCACGCGGCGCCATCCAGGTGCTGCGCAACTCCGTCCCGTACGTCGCCGAGGTGGTCAACCGCGAGGCCGCCAAGGGCGGGGTGGACGGCGAGACCGTCGAGGAGGCCAAGGCCCGCGCCCCGATCACCCTGCGCGCCCAGGACCGCGCGGTGACATTGCGGGACTACGAGGAACTGGCCCGCCGCGCCGCGCCCGAGACCGCCCGCATCACCTGCCTGGCCGCCGACCCCGACGAGCACGGCGCCCACGCGGTGCGGGTGCTGGTCGTCCCGCAGGCGGTCACCGACCCCGGCGGGCGGCTGCGGTTCGAGCAACTCGTCCCGGACGACGCCCTGCTGGAGCGGATCACCGACTACCTCGACGACCGGCGGCTGATCGGCACCCGGCTCGCGGTCGGCCCGCCCTACTACCAGGGCGTGACCGTGGTGGCCACGCTGCACGCCTTCCGCGGCACCGACACCGAGCTGGTCAGGCAGCGCGCGCACGACGCCCTCTACCGCCACCTGGACCCGCTCACCGGCGGGGCCCGCGGCACCGGTTGGGCCTTCGGCCGCCCGGTGCAGGCCGGCGAGGTCTTCGCGGTGCTACAGCGGGTGCCGGGCGTGGAACTCGTCGACCAGGTGCTGCTGCACCCGGCCGACCCGCTCACCGGCAAGCGCGGCGACCCGACCGAGCGGATCGACCTCGAACCGCCGTCCCTGGTCTTCTCCTTCGACCACCGGGTGCGCGTGATCGGGGGCCAGGAGTGACCGCGGCGGCGGACCTGGGGCAGGTGGCGCCCGGCGGGCGCGGCTCGATCGACGGGCTCGGCTCGTCCTCGCCGCTGGGGGCGATGCTGCCCGCCGTCTTCGCCGAGGACGACCTCGCGCAGCGCTTCGTCGCCGGGCTCGACGAGGTGCTCGCCCCGATCCACAACGTGCTGGACTGCCTGGACTCGTACTTCGCGCCGTCGCTGGCGCCCGCGGACTTCACCCGCTGGCTGGGCGACTGGGTGGGCGCGGAGACCGATGGCGTCGAGGACATCGCCGCGCTGCGCCGGGCCGTCGCCGCCGCCGCGCACCTGCACCGCATCCGCGGCACCCGGCGCGGCCTGGCCGAGGTGGTACGGCTCGCCTTCGGCGTGGAGCCCGAGATCAGCGAGAGCGGCGCCGTGGCCTGGAACGCCAGGCCCCTCGGCCCGGTGCCCGGCGAGCGCCGCCCGCACCTGCACATCTCCATACGGCTGCCCGACCCGCACCCCTCCGACCAGGTGCGGCTGGACCGCCTCGTCGCGGCGGCCCGCCCCGCTCACATGCCCTACACGGTCCAGGTGACCGCGGTTGAAAGGACCTCCGAAGGTGACCGGACGAAGCTATGACGCCGAGCCGCCCCGGCCGCGGGCGCGGACCTGCGCGGAGTGCGGCACGCAAGCGGGTCCCGACCAGTCGTTCTGCGACGGGTGCGGGGCAGTGCTCGGCTGGGCGGAGCCGCCGGCCGCAAGCTCCGCGCGGCGCCCGTCCGAGGCGCCGCTGAGCGCGGCGGCCGGTCCCGCGCCGGCTCCCGCCGCGGCGGGAGCGGGCGCGGGACCGCTGCCGCCGGCGGCGAGCGAGGGCGCGGGTGCGGCGGGCGCCGGCGGCTTCCCGCCGCCGTCCTCCGGCGGCGGCTCTCCGTACGCCCCGCCGGGGTCCGGCGCGGGTTCGGGCGCGGGCGCGGGCCGTCCAGGAGCCGAGGGCGCGGGGCCGACGCCCCCGCGCGCGGGCGAGGGGACCGGCGGCCGCGGCTTCGGCGGCGGCGCGGGACAGGACGTGATCGAGGACCCGGGCGCCAAGTCCGCGGCGCCGATCGGCGGGACGGGTGGCGGCCAGGAGTCGTGGGGCGAGGTGCCACGGCAGGGGCAGCCCCCGGTCGCCGAGTGGCAGGCCGCGGCCGCCGGGCCGGCCCCGGACGCGGGTGCGGGTGCGGGCGTCCCGGGCCCGGGCCCAGGTCCAGGTCCAGGTGGCCCGGGTGCCCGTACGGACCCCATGGAAGACACCCTGGAGCAGCCGCCCGCCACCGACCCGCAGTACCCGCAGGCGCAACCGCCCGCCACCGACTCGCAGTACCCGCAGTACCCGCAGGCACAGCAACCGCCGCATGCGCAGCAACCGCCGCAGCCCCAGCAACCGCCGCAGTCGCCCTCCGCCGAGGAGCGGGCCCGCGCCCTGCTCATCCCGGTCGCCGACCCGCAGCAGCGGCCGGCGGCGGCCCCGTCGGTGGGCGCGGTCATGCCCGGCCGTCCGGTCGCGGCGCGGCCCCTGGTCCGTACGCCCGGCGAACTGCCCGACGACGACGGCCCGGCGGGCTGCCCCTGGTGCCAGACCGGCAACCGCGTGGAACGGCACTTCTGCCGGCGCTGCGCGATGCCGATGTCGGGGCGGCCGCAGGACGACCTGGTCCGCCGGCCGTGGTGGCGGCGGCTGCTGGACTTCTTCCGCCGGCGGGAGACCCCGTGGGCCGGGGACCGGCCGCGGCTGGGCCGCAACCTGGGCCGGGTGGTGACCTGGCTGGTCGGCGCGGGCGCCGCCGCGCTGGTGGTGGTGGGCGCGATGCACATCGACGACGGGGTGCGGGCGACGCAGGACCACTTCGCCAAGCGGGCCTCGGTCGTCCCCGACTCCATGTCGGCGTCGCACTCCTACCCGGGCCACGGGCCGAAGCTGGCGTTCGACGAGTACAACAACACCTGGTGGGGGCCGGGCATCTCGGAGTCCGGGGCCGGGGAGTGGCTGGAGGCGAAGTTCATCCAGCCGGTGCACCTGCTGGACCTCGTCATCACCCCGGGTGAGTCGACCCAGCCGGCCGACCTGCAGAAGTCCGCGGAGCCGCACCAGCTCGACGTCACCGTCACCACCGCCGACGGCCGCACCATCGTCCGCCACATCACCCTCGACCAGGGCAGCGGCGGCCAGACGGTCTCCTTCCGCGCCACGAAGGTGACCTCGGTCCGGTTCACCGTGCGCTCCTCCTACGGCATCGACAAGAAGAAGCAAGTGGCCATCGCCGAGATCGAGTTCTTCGGCCCGAAGCACTCCAACTGACGGCCGCGCGCAAGCCGACGGGCCCGTCCCCCGCCCGGGGGCCGGGCCCGTCCGCGCGCCAGCCGCCGCCCGGGACCACCGCCGTCCGCGCACCGTCCGGCCCACCGGCCACAGCACCCACCGGCCACGCACCCTTCGGCCCACCGGCCGCGCACCGTCACTGCGACGGCAGCGGCCTGCGCAGCAGATACGCCGCCACGGTGCCCGACATCGCGATCACGCACGCCACGAAGATCAGGCCGGCGCTGCGCAGTCCCACCCCCACCGCCACCGCGCCGATGCCCACCACCGGCAGCGCGATCCCGACGTAGGCGGCGACGAACAGCGCCGAGATCGTCGCGCCGCGCTGCTCCGCGGGCGCGACCCGGCTCACCGTGGCCACCGCGCCGCGGAACGCCAGGCCCTGGCCGACACCGCTGACCACCGCGCCCGCGACGAGCAGGCCCAGCGACTCCGCCAGCAGCGAGCAGCCGATCAGCACCAGACCCGCCATCAGCACCAGGCAGCCGAGCGGCAGGGAGCGTGCGGCGCCGAACCGGCCCATCAGTGACTGCCCGACCATCGAGGCGAGGAAGACCGACAGCACCACCGCCCCGGAGACCGCGAGGTTGTGCACGCCCAGGTACTCGGCGACGAACGACGGGGCGACCGCGGTGAACAGGCCCAGCACGGAGAACCCGGCGAACGCGGCGAGCGCGGCGGGCGCGAAGACACCCCGCACCTGGGCCGGCACCGCCATGCCCTGCGGGCGCAGCCGGGGCCGTGGATCGCGGCGGCGCACCGTCTCCGGCAGCCGCCAGACGATCGCGCAGCTGACGGCGAGCAGGCCCAGGTGGACCAGGTACGGCAGCCGCAGCGGGTAGGGCGCGTACTGCGCCAGCACCCCGGCGAGCATCGGCCCGCAGCCCAGCCCGCCCATGTTGGCGGCCGTCGCGGCGAGCGCGGCCCGCCCGCGCTGGGCGGGCGCGGCCAGTTCGGTGACCGCGGCGGTGCCGGCGCCGCTGAACAGGCCGGCCGAGAAGCCCGACAGCAGCCGCCCGACGAACAGCAGCGGCAGCCCGCCCTCGGACACGAAGCACACCGCGCTCAGCGCGGAGAAGCCGAGCCCGGCCAGCAGCACCGGACGGCGGCCCAGCAGGTCGGAGAAGTCGCCGGCGATCAGCAGCGCGGTGATCACCCCGCAGGCGTAGACGGCGAAGACCACGGTCACCATGAACTCGGAGAACCCGAGTTGCTGACGGTAGAGCCCGTACAGCGGCGTCGGCAGGGTGGTCCCCGCCATGCCCACCGCGAACACCACGGCGGCCAGGGCGTACCAGGGCCGGACGGGGCGCGCTCCGGCGCCGGGGGTCGTCATGCTCACAACCTAGGCCCGCGCCCGGCGCCAGGGCCGTCGCCGCCACCGCCCGCGCGCCGCGGACGGGTGCCGGGGATGCCGCCATGTTCACGCAACATCCCTGTCGTAATCCGCCTGCATGGTTGTTCCTTGAGTCGGCGTGAAGATCGTCGGCCGGACAGGGCGACGACGGGAGACGCGAGATGACGTTCAGCCGCAGACGACTGCTCGGTGCCGGTGGCGGCCTCGCCTTCACCGGCGCGCTGACCGCGGCGTGCGGGTCCGACACCGGGCGGGGCGACGGCGGGGGCGGCAAGGGGGGCGAGGTCACCCTCCAGCAGTGGTACCACCAGTACGGCGAGGCGGGCACCGAGCAGGCCGTCCGCCGGTACGCCGCCGCGTACCGCCCGGCGAAGGTGAAGGTGCAGTGGCGGCCCGGCGACTACGACCAGCAGACCGCCGCGGCGCTGCTGACCTCCTCGGGCCCGGACGTCTTCGAGGGCAGCCCGACGCTGGACCAGATCCAGGGCGGCCAGGTGGCCGACCTCACCGACCTGGTGGCCGCGGTGAAGGCCGACTTCAACCCGGCGGTGCTGGCGCCGAAGACGTACGACGGGAAGATCTGGGGCGTCCCCCAGGTCATCGACATGCAGATGCTCTACTACCGCAAGAGCCTGCTCGCCGACGCGCACGTCCAGCCGCCGACCAGCCTGGACGAACTGATCGACGCGGCCGGCGCCTTGACCACGAAGAAGGTCAAGGGCCTGTTCCTCGGCAACGACGGCGGCGCCGGGGTGCTGGGCGGCACCCCGCTGTACGCCGCCGGGTTGAGCCTGGTCACCGCGGGCGGCCAGGTCGGCTTCGACGACCCGGCCGCCGCCCGCACCCTCGGCAAGTTCCACCACCTGTACGCCGACAAGTCGCTGCTGCTGGGCGCGCCGGCCGACTGGTCCGACCCGTCGGCCTTCGTCCAGGGGCTCACCGCGATGCAGTGGTCCGGGCTGTGGGCGCTGCCCGCGGTCCAGAAGGCGCTCGGTGACGACTTCGGGGTGCTGCCGTTCCCCGCGGACGGCGCGGCCGGCAAGCCCACGGTGCCGGTCGGCGCGTACGGCTCGGCCGTCAACGCGCGCGGCAAGCACCAGGCCGATGCCAAGGCGTACGTGAAGTGGCTGTGGGTCGACCGCACCGACTACCAGGAGGACTTCGCGCTCTCCTACGGCTTCCACATCCCGGCCCGGATCTCGCTGGCGAGGAAGGCGGCCAAGCTGCGCCAGGGCGCGGCGGCCGACGCCGTGTCGTACACCACGGACCACGGCTACGCCCAGCCGCTGTTGTGGACGCCGGCCAGCCAGACCTCGTACCAGGACGCGCTGAGCCGCATCATCAAGGACGGCGCGGACCCCGGCTCGGAGCTGAAGGCGGTGGTCCGCACGACCGCCGCGGAGCTCCAGCGGGTGCGGAAGAAGCCGTGAGGCACCGCACGCTGTGGTTCTGGGCGTTCGTCGGACCGTTCGCCGCCGGGCTGGCGCTGTTCACCTACGTTCCGCTGCTGTGGAGCGTGTACCTGAGCTTCTTCGACGCGCACAACACGGTCTCCCCGCACCACTTCGTGGGCCTGGACAACTACGCGTCGATGCTCCGCGACCGGGCGTTCACCGACAGCCTGGGCACGTTCGGGCTGTTCGCGCTGCTGATCGTGCCCGCCACCTTCGCGCTGTCGCTGGGCCTGGCGCTGATGGTCAACCGGCTGCGGTACGCCCGGGCGTTCTTCCGCTCGGTGTTCTTCCTGCCGACCGCCTGCTCCTACGTGGTGGCCGCGCTGATCTGGAAGATGTCGATCTTCAACGGGGTGCGGTTCGGCCTGGCCAACACCGTGCTCGGCTGGTTCGGCGCCGACCAGGTCGCGTGGCTGTCCACCACCCACCCGCCGTGGTACTGGCTGGTGATCGTGACCGTGCGGCTGTGGCTGCAGGCCGGCTTCTACATGGTGCTCTTCCTGGCCGGCCTGCAACGCATCCCGGCGCCGCTGTACGAGGCGGCCGCCGTGGACGGCGCGCGGCCCGGCTGGCAGGTCTTCCGGCACATCACCTTCCCGCAACTGCGGGCCACCTCCGTGGCGGTGGCGCTGCTGCTGGTCATCAACGCGTTCCAGGCGTTCGACGAGTTCTACAACCTGCTCAGCGACTCCCGCGGCTACCCGCCCTACGCCCGGCCGCCGCTGGTCTACCTCTACTACCTCGCGCTCGGGCAGGGGCAGAACCTCGGCGAGGGCAGCGCGGGCGCGGTGATCCTCGCGCTGATCATCGCGGTGGTCACCGTCGGCCAGGCGCGCTGGTTCGGGCTGGGCAGGAGGGAGGACTGACGTGGACAAGGCCCTGCTCGCCCTCGGGCGCGCGATACGCGTGGTGCTGCTGGTGGTGCTCGCGCTGCTCTTCCTGATCCCCTTCTACCTGCTGGTGCGCAACGGGCTGTCCACCGAGCAGGACATCACCTCGCCGGAGTGGACCTTCTTCCCGGCCCACCTGCACTGGTCCAACGTCACCGAGGTGTTCGACGATCCGGCGCTGCCGATGGCCCACGCGCTGCTCACCTCGGCGCTGATCGCGGTCACCACCACCCTCGGCACGGTGCTGCTGGCGTCGCTGGCCGGCTACGGCCTGGCCCGTATCCCCTACCGGTACGCCGACCAGGTCTTCTACGCGATCCTCGGCACCATGATGGTGCCGGCGGCCGTCACCTTCCTGCCGAGCTTCGTGCTGGTCTCCTCGCTCGGCTGGATCTCCACGCTGCGCGGCCTGATCATCCCGACGCTCTTCTCCGCGTTCGCCTGCTTCGTCTTCCGGCAGTACTTCCTCGGCTTCCCCGGCGAGTTGGAGGACGCCGCGAAGGTGGACGGGCTGGGCTACTGGCGGACGTACTGGCGGATCGTGGTGCCCAACTCGCGGCCGGTCTTCGCGGCGGTCGCCACGATCGTCTTCATCGGCGCCTGGAACTCCTTCCTGTGGCCGCTGGTGATCGGGCAGGACCAGTCGACGTGGACCGTCCAGGTCGCGCTGTCCACCCTGACCACCGCCCAAGTGGTCAACATCCACGAGCTGTTCGCCGCGTCGGCGGTGTCGATCCTGCCGCTGCTGCTGGTCTTCCTGCTGCTCCAGCGGCACATCGTGGCGGGTGTCGAGCGCTCGGGCATCGACGACTGACGCCCTGGGCATCATTCCCCTGAACCACCGGACCCCCTTCACCGACAGCGCCCGACCCCTCACTCTGCGCCCACGCGGCGCCCCGCCGGAGCCGCCGCCGCGGGGCGGGCCCGCGGTGGTGTGGGATCGCTCACGTGGGCCCCGGGCGCCCGGCGGCGATCGGGGGCCGGATCGGCAGGCGGGGCCCGGGATTTGCGCGCCCCGGGCGGCACCCGGTCTTCACCGCGGGGAGGCGGGGAGTTTCGACCGGCTATAGGGAGACGTGCCCCTAGTGTCGTACTTTGCCTGGAGGCCAGAAGGTACGAAACGGGCCCCCGACGAGGGCCCCGGAGGGAGCGACCGTGTCGGAACGGAGAATTCCGGCGCCCTCGGGGCCCGGTGCGTCGCGCGGCCTGAACCGCCGGGCGCTGCTTCAGGCGGCCGGCATGGGGGCCGGGGTGCTCGCCGCCGGCGCCGCCACGGTGGGACGGGTGGTCGCGGCGACCAACACGTCGGACAGCGCGGCGCCCGCGCCCGCCGCCGACCTGCCGCTCACCGGCGGACCGGACTTCCCGATCGGCCTGTACTGGCCGCCGCACCCGTACCAGACCACCCTCGCCCGCTACCGGGAGATCACCGACGCGGGCTTCACCTTCCTGATCACCGGCAACTACCAGCTCGACGAGGCCAGCGCGAACCAGGCGCTGGGCATGGCCGACCAGGTGGGCCTGAAGGTGCTGGTCGCCGGGGACCCGCGGGTGAGCGTGGTCGCGCAGCACATGACCGTCACGGACGACCGCAGCGTGCCGACCTCGATCACCACCGCCGACGCCACCGAGTGGATACGGTCGGCCACCGGCAGCTACGCGCGCCACCCGTCGTTCGCCGGACTCAGCCTCTACGACGAGCCCGGCACCGACCGCTTCCCCACCGTCGGCGCGCTGACCGGCATCGTCCGCACGGCCACCCCCGGCCTGCTGCCGTACGCCAACATCAACCGCGGCAACGGCGCGCACTACACCCGCTTCGTGCAGAGCTACCTCGACACAGTCAAGCCCGCGCTGATCTCCTTCGACCGCTACCCGTTCCTCACCGAGGGCCTGGACACGGACTACTTCGAGACCTGGGCGATCGTCCGCAAGGCCGCGATGGCGGCGGGCGTCCCGGCCTGGACGTACATCCAGTCCGCCGGCTTCAACGGTCATGTCACGCCGACGGCCGCGCAGATGTCGTGGCAGGTGAACGTGAGCCTGGCGTACGGCTGCAAGGGCATCCAGTACTTCACCTACTGGACCCCCGACCCGGCCCGCGGCGAGGGCTACACCCAGGCCCTGATCACCACCGACGGCGAGCGCACCCCGCTCTACGACGCCGCCACCAAGCTCAACGCGGGCTGGCTGCGACCCGTCGGCCGCCAGCTCAAGCCGCTGGTCTCGGAGTCCGTGCAGCACCTCAACGACGCCCCGGCGCCGACCGGCACCACGCCGTTCGCGCCCGGCGCGCACCTCACGAGCGCCACCGGCGACCCGGCGATCCTCGGCGTCTTCAAGGGCGCCACCGACGACGGCACCCGCCACCTGCTCGTCGTCAACCGCGACCCGGACTCGTCGGCCACCGTACGGATCGGCCTGAACTCGTCGACGGTGGAGGCGGTCTCCCGCTTCGACCCGTCCACCGCGACCTATCCGCGGGCGAGCCGCCCGGCGGACCTCTCCCTCACCCTCGACGGCGGGGCCGCCGCCCTGTACCGGCTGTCGCCGCACCGGTCGTCCTGACCGCCGCGGGGCCGCCGGGGGCGGGTACGGGCGCTCCCGCGGATCGCCGGCCGGCCTCAGGAGGAGGTGAGCGCGGCCGCGCGGCGGAGCTTCAGCGTGTTGTCGCGGCGCATCCGGGTACGGCCCTCGGGGTCGGTGAACTCGCGCTCGTACTCGGTGGCGACCAGGAGTTCCCACCCGCCGGGCGGCAGCTCCAGGCTCGCGTGGACCTCCTCCGGGGTGGGGAAGTGCACGTCGAGGTCCGGGGGTTCGTCCCCCGCGGGCCAGCCCGCGTGCCCGACGACCAGCAGCACCCCGCCGGGGGCCACCGCGGCCGCCGCCGACCGGAGGATCGCCTCGCGCGGCATCTCGACCGGTGAGTGCAGGAAGTGCGCGGACACCAGGTCGAAGCGGCCGGCCGGGAAGTCCACGGCCAGGTCGTGCCGGCGCCACTCCACCCGGTCGGCCACCCCGGCCCGCTCGGCGTGGCCGGCCGCGCGCTCCAGCGCCCGCCGGGAGACGTCCGTCCCGACCACCCGCCAGCCCTGCCCGGCCAGCCAGATCGCGTCCCCGCCCTCCCCGCACCCCAGGTCGAGCGCCGTACCCGGCGCCAGTCCGGTCACCTCGCGGACCAGCGCCACGTTGGGCCGGCCGCTCCAGATCCGTTCCGTGCCGCCGTACCGCTCGTCCCAGTACTCCTCCGCCGATGCCACCTCGCCCATCCGGACGGCTCCTCTCCCTGTCGCGAGCACCGCTTCCGGTGCACCGCCGAGCATGGGTCGCCCTCTGCCGTAACGCCAAGCTTCGTTGCCGGAACGGCAAGCGGGGTGAGAGGTGTGCGCGGGAGGGGTGCGTGGGATCGGGGAAGGGATCGCCGGGACGAGGAGCGCACGAGGACGCGCGGAGACGTACGGCTGCGGCGGGCGATCAAGGGCAGACGGTTCCGCAGCAGCCCGCCCGGCCGCCGCGGCCGAAGCGGAACCCGGAACCAGGACGAAGAGGTGGACGCGTGAGCGGCTTGAGGGTGACGACCACGGCCGAGGTCTCGATGGAGCTGAGCACCTACGACGCCGAGCGGCAGCGCGAGATCCACGAGGCGCTGGACCGGCTGGCGGACGCCTCCGCCCAGGGCGCGGGCACGCCCGACGGGGTGGGGCGGCGCGCGGAGCTGCTGCCCGGGATGGCCTTCCACTGGGTGGTGCTGGAGGCGCCCCGGCTGGCCATCGTCTGGCAGATCGTCCTACGGAGCTGACCTGGGCGTTCGGCGCTCCGCCGCCCTTCAGGACGGGTCGTCGTTGAGGTGGTCGACCAGGCGGAACAGGGCGGGGAGCGCGGCGCGTACGGCGTCGCGGTCCGCGTCGTCGAGGGCGCCGAGCGCGCTGTCGAGCCGCCGCTCGTGGGCCCGGGTCCACGCGGCGAGCTGCTCGCGGCCGGCGTCGGTGAGCGCGACGGCGGCGGCGCGCCGCTCGCCGGGGTCGACGTCCCGGGTGACCAGGCCGGACGTGATCATCTGGCCGACCAGGCCGCTGACCGTGCTGTTCGCCAGCCGCTGCCGGGTGGCCAACTCGCTGACCCGGGCCGGCGAGCGCTCGGCCAGCACCTGGAGGAGTTCGACCTGCGCCATCGGCAGCGTCTCCCACGGGTAGTCGGTGCGGATCGACGCCCGCAGGGCGCGGCGCAGCCGCGTCACGGCCTCGGTGAGCCGGCGGGCGTCCGAGGCGTCACCGGACGCGGCGAGTTCGGGGGTCGGCTGCGACGACATGGCCCAAGCCTACGGCGCGGGCCGGTGGTTCGGATCACCGTGCCCGGAAGGAAGCACGCCATCGGCACACCCGGGTACGGCGCCCGGCGCGCCGCACCCGCACGCGCCCGGCCGGAACCGCCGCCCGCCGCTCCTCAGCGCCGCGGCGCGCCCTCGCCCGGCACCCTCCCCGCGCAAGCGGAACCGCCGCGCGCCCCGTCCGCATCCCCGGCCTCGTTTCCGTTTCCGTCCGGGCGCCGGCCCGGCGCCCGCGGGCCGAACCACGCGGCGGCCGCCGCCACCGCCGCGGCCGCCACCAGGACCGCCGCCGCCCAGCGCGCCGCGCCCGTACCGCCGGCGAGGGCGCCGCCCGCGGGGCCGTACCGCTCGCCGAGGTGCAGCGCGAGGGTGACCAGGGCGACGCCGAGTGCGGTGCCCAGCCCACGCGCCATGTTGACCAGGCCGCCGCCGGTGCCGGAGGACCGGCGCGGGATGGCCGCCATGATCATCGCGTTGTTCGCCGGGGTGAAGGTGCCCAGACCCAGGCCGACGACGGCGAGCACCACGGCCAGCAGGCCCGCGGTCAGCGGCACCACCAGCAGCGCGGCCGTCGCGGCGGTCAGCACGCCCGCGCCCAGCACGCACCGGCCGCGGTCGGACAGCCCGCGCGGCAGGACCCGGTCGCCGCCGGTCGCGGCGGCCGCGAACCCGGCCGGGAGCGCGGTGAGCACCAGCCCGGTGATCAGCTCGGACGAGCCGGACCCGGTGAGCACGACGGGCACCAGCACCAGGGGACCGAAGAGCACCAGATACCCGCTGAGCGCGCCGACCAGCCCGAGGGAGACCGTACGGCCGCGGACCAGCGCGAGGTCGAGCAGCGGGGTACGCGCCCGGCCCTGCCGCACCACGAATCCCCAGCCCGCCGCTGCCGCCACCGCGAACAGCGCCACGACCGCCCAGCCCGGCACCGGCAGGCCCGAGGCCGCCGACACCCCCAGCAGGCCGCCGCCCGTCGCGGCGGCGAGCAGCGCGAGCCCGGGCCAGTCGAAACCGCCGCTGCCGCGCCGCTCCCTGGTCCGCGGCAGCAGGTAGTGCCCGGCGACCAGCGCGAGCACGCCGATCGGGACGTTCACCCCGAACACCCAGCGCCAGCCCAGCGTCGAGACCAGCACGCCGCCGACCGTGGGCCCCAGCGCCAGGCCCAGCGCCTGGGCCGCCGCCTGCACGCCCAGCGCGGCCCGCATCCGCTCGCGCGGCGCGCTCGTGGTCACCAGCGCCACGCTGTTGGCCTGCATCAGCGCGGCACCCACCGCCTGCACACCGCGGAACACCACCAGCATCAGCAGCGAGGGAGCCAGCCCGCACACCGCCGAGGCCGCCGTGAACACGGCGAACCCGTAGAGGTAGAGCAGCTTGCGCCCGTGCGCGTCCGACAGCCGTCCGGCCGGCACCAGCAGGGCGATCAGCACCAGCAGATAGGCCAGGGACACCCACTCCACGGCGGCCGGCGAGGCGTCGAACCGCTGCCGCAGCCCGCCGTAGGTGAGCGTCACGATGCTCGCGTCGAGCTGCCCCATGAACGCGCCGAAGCAGACGGTCGCGACGGCCAGCCGCCATGCGTACGGGCGGCCGCGCACCGCGTCCGGCCGGGCCCGCTCGTGCAGCAGCAGCGCCGGCCAGCGCGTACGCCCGTCCGCCGGCCGGGTCCCCGCACGCGTCGTCATACGGCCGAGCATACATCGGTCACCGAACTGTTCGGAGACCGTCCTTGGCCGGGGCCGAGGCGGCTACCCTCGGCACATGAGCGGTACATGGGAGCCGGCGGCCACCGGCGTGCTGAGGCTGCCGTCCGGGCGACTGGTGCGCGGCCGGGGGCTGCGCAACGCGCTGCCCGAGGGGCCGCCGCCGGACTTCGCCGTCCATCTGCTCGGGCGCCGGCCGCCGCCGGTGGAGTGGGAGGCGCGGTGGGTGCGCTGGCCGGACTTCCGGCTGCCGTCGGACCGTACGGCGTTCGCCGAGGCACTGGCCGAGCTGTGGCGGCGGGCGGAGGACGCACGCGTGGAGATCGCCTGCGGGGGCGGGTTCGGGCGCACCGGCACCGCGCTGGCCTGCCTCGCGGCGCTCGACGGCGTCCCCGGCGACGAAGCCGTCGGCTACGTCCGCGCGCACTACTCCCGCCGGGCCGTCGAGACGCCGTGGCAACGCCGCTTCGTGACCGCCTTCGCCCGCTCCCGCCGACCCTGACGCCCCTCCCACCAGCTCCGACGCCCGCTCCCCCTCGGCTCCGACGCCCGTCCCCGGCGGCTCCGACGCCCGCTCCCGGCGGCCTCGGTACCGAGCCCCGCACGCTCGGCTCTCCGCGTCCGGCGGCGCTGTCCGGTTACGATCCTTCGGGGAATCGAACAGTCGGACGGAGGAGAGTGCGCGTGAGCAGCAAACCTGACCTGGTCGGCGTCGTCGGATCGGCCCGGGCCCTGGGCTCGCTCGCGGTGCTGACCGGTGCGGCCGGGGCGCTGCCCGTGCTGCTCGGGCACACCAAGGGGCTGAGCGGCGCGGTGGTGGCCGTGATCGGGGCGCTGCTGTTCGCCATACCCTGCGCGTGGTCCGCCGGGCCGCGGCGCGCCTGGTACCGGACCCGGCTGGAGGCGGCGGTACCGGCGCCCGACGAGTCCGTGGTGACCGCGCCGGAGGAGACCTTCGAACGCGTCACCCGCCCGATGACCTCCACGGTGATCGTGTCGATCGGCGTCGGGCTGCTCATCGCGTACACCACCGGCATCCCCGCGGGGCTCGTGCTCAGCGGTGTCGGCGCGGGCATGCTGAGCCAGGCCCGGTGGGTCGCCCGGCAGGAACGCGCCCAGGGCGTACGGCTGCTCTGCCCGGCCGCCCCGAGCCGGGTCTCCGCGGACGACCCGAACCTCGCCGCGTACCAGGAAGTCCCCTTCTACACGCTGCCCCCGCGGGCCTGACCCCGGCGGCGCCGCCGCGCGCGGAACCCCGCGCGGACGCGCCCCAGGCGGACCCGACCGTCGCGGGCATGGCGTCGCCCCGGCCCCGGCACGACCGGGGGCGGGGCGACGCCGGCCGTCACTCGGAGTCGCCCGGCGCGGAGCCGCCCCCCTTCGTCCCGGTGACGATCTCGCTGATGGACTCCAGCGGCAGCTTCGGGGTGCCGTCGTCGAAGAGCAGCCCGTTGGTCTCCTGGGCGGTGTCCATGAACTGCGTGTAGCAGAAGCCCGCGACGAGCGGGCTGCGCAGAAGCGCGCCGAACATCTCCCGCAGCAGCGCCGCGTACTGGGTGTCGGAGCTGGTGTACGTGTACGCGAAGTCGCCCTCGTCGGCGCGCAGCGACAGCCCGCCGAACTCGGTGACCATCAGCGGGGCGTCGCCCGCGGCGAACCGTTCGGCCTGCGCCGCGGTGAGCGAGAGGACACGGCCGGACGGGCCCGGGCCGGCCAGCACCGCGTCGAAGGCGGCGGCGTCGCCGTAGCGCGCGGTCAGCCGGGCCGGGTCCGCGGTGTAGTCGTGCACGCCGAGGATGTCGCTGTCGGCGTGCTCCCAGCCCTCGTTGGAGACGACCGGCCGGGTCGGGTCGAGGGCGCGGGTGAGGTTGGCGAGCGCGACCGAGAAGTGGCGCTGCGCGGGATCGCGGGCCAGGTCGGTGATGCCCCAGCTCTCGTTGATCGGGACCCAGGTGACCACGCTCGGGTGGCTGCGGTCGCGGTGGACCAGGTCCAGCCACTCCCGGGTCAGCGTCTCGACGGCCTCGCCGCAGAAGTCGTACGTCGCGGCGGTCTCGCCCCACACCAGCAGGCCGAGCCGGTCGGCCCAGAACAGGAACCGCGGGTCCTCGGCCTTCTGGTGTATCCGGGTGGCGTTGAAGCCCATCGCCTTGGTCAGCTCGACCTCGCGGCGCAGTTCCCCGGTGCCGGCGTTGGCCAGCAGGGTGCGCGGGCGGTAGCCCTGGTTGAGCACCGAACGCACGTAGTAGGGGTGGCCGTTGAGGAGGAAGGCGCCGCGCCCGACGCCGACGGAGCGCACCCCGACGTAGCTGTCCACCTGGTCCACGACGGCCCCGGCCGAGGCGCCCGCCCCGGCACCGGCCCCGGTCCCGGCCTCGTCCGGATCGCGCACGGTGACCCGGGCGTCCAGCAGCACCGGGTGCTCCGGGCGCCACACCAGCTGCTCCCGGTCGATGCCGTTGCGCAGCGCGGGAATCTCGACGTCGATCCGGGCCCGGCGGCCCCGGAGCACGGCCGAGGTCTCGGCGAGCACCTGGTCGCCGCGGCGGATCACCACGTCCACGGCGAGCGGGGTGGCCGGCGGGCGGGCGAAGGTCACTTCGGCGGTCACGCCGCGCGCGGGGTCGGTGGTCCACGCCAGCTCGGCGATGTGCCGCGCGGGCACCGACTCGGTCCACACGCTCTGCCAGATGCCGGTGGTCCGCTCGTACCAGACCGCGTGCGGCCGCTCCTGCCAGTCCTGCTTGCCGCGCGGCTGCGCGAGCTCGACCGGGTCGTCCTCGGCCCGGACCACCAGGACGTGCTCGGCGGCGCCGGGCCGCAGCGCGTCGGTCACGTCGGCGGTGAACGGCGCCTGCCCGCCGACGTGTTCGGCCACCAGCCGCCCGTCGAGCCACACCCGCGCGCGGTGGTCCACGGCGCCGAAGTGGATCAACGCCCGCCGGTCCGCGGCGCTTTCGGCCGGGCCGTCCGGCACGAGGACCGCGTGCGGGACGCGGCGCCGGTACCAGACGACCGGGTGCCGCCCGGTCTCGCCGACACCGGAGGCCGGCGCCTCCGGCGGGAACGGCACGGTGATCCGCCGGTCGAACGGGTCGGCGCCGGCGCCCGGACCGCCCTCGGCCGGATCGCCCTCGGCCGGATCGCCCTCGGCCGGACCGCCGGCCGCGAACCAGGACTCGCGCTCGCCGACCCCCGCGTCGTCGTACCCGAAGTCCCACTCGCCGTCCAGACTGCTCCACTGCTCCCGGCAGAGCATCGGCCGCGGATACGACCCGTCCTGCTCGCTCGCCCTCACGGCTCCTCCTTCTGCCTGCCCGGCAACGGGCGTCGTCACGACCTGGGGTCGTAAGATTCGTGTGATCAAGGTCGGCGTCCAGCTTGGGCGATAATTTGCATCGATGCAAGAGGCAGCATCCCGAGCGGACCCGACCGTTCCGACCAGAGGGGAACGCCCGGTGGCCAGAGTGAGGATGCGCGACGTCGCCGAGCACGCCGGTGTGTCGGTGCGGACCGTGTCCAACGTGGTCAGCGGATACACGCACGTCAGCGAGGCGACCCGGGCCCGGGTGCAGCGCTCGCTGGACGAGCTGGGCTACAAGATGGACTACCTCGCGCGCGGCCTGCGTTCGGGCCGCACCGGGTTCGTCGCGCTGGCCGTGCCGTTCGTGGTGGAGCCGTACTTCGCCGCGCTCGCGCAGGCCGTCATCCAGGCCGCGGCCCGGCGCGGGATCACCGTGCTCGTGGAGTCGACCGGGGGCGACCGCGAGGTCGAGCGGCGCATCCTGGCGGGCGGCCTGACCAACGTCGCCGACGGCGTGCTGTTCAGCGCGCTCACCGTGCCGGCCGCCGACGTCCCGCCCACCGGACCGGACTTTCCGCTGGTCATGCTGGGTGAGCACAATGTCGGCGACCACCTGCCGCGGGTCGGCATCGACAACGTGGCGGCTGCCCGCACCGCCGTGGAGCACCTGCTCGCGCAGGGCTGCCGGCGGATCGTCGCGCTCGGCCTGAACGGCAGCGAGAACGGCCGGCAGCGCGCCGAGGGCTACCAGCAGGCGCTCTCCGCGGCCGGCGTGCGGCGGGTGAACTGGCTCGTCGAGCCGGTCGCGGACTGGACCAGGGCGCACGGCTACGCGACCGTCCGGCGGCTGCTGGAGGGCAGCGGGCCGCTGCCCGACGCGATCTTCGCCTTCAACGACGCGCTCGCGGTGGGCGCGTTGCGCGCGCTCGACGCCTCGGGGGTGCGGGTGCCGGACGAGGTCGCGGTGGTGGGCGTGGACGACATCCCCGAGTGCGCGTACACGCACCCCCCGCTCACCTCGATCGCACCCGACCTGGACGTGATCGCCGAACGCGCGCTCAGCCTGCTGGACGCGCAGACCCGAGGCGCCGGCCGGCCGGGCGGCACCGACACCCGCACCGGCACCGGCACCGGCTCCGGCCCCGACACCACCGGTGTGACCTGCGACGACGCGGCGGACGGCGGGGACCCCGGCGGCCGGGAGGGCGCCCGGGAGGACACCTCGGAGGGCGCCCAGCACTGGGCGGGCGCCTCGGAGGCGACCCCGTTCCGGCTCGTGGTCCGCGAGTCCTCGCAGCGCCCGCCGACCGCGAAGTAGCGTCCGCCGACCGTGAAGTAGCGCGCGCCGGAAGCGAACCGGCGCGGCCCCGGCCCCGGAGCGGCACCCCGCGCCGGCGGCGCCCGCCCCTCCCCCGCCCCGCCCCCGCGCGCGCCCGTACCCGGCTTCCGCGCCGGCCCGGTGTGCACCGGTCCACCGTTCCCGCGCCCGTCCCGGACCGGGCGCGCGGCGGCGCGGGCCTGCCGTACGTCACCGACCTCCGGGTATGTCCCGCCTCGCCCTCGAAGGGACTTGCCGCCGATCTATTGCAACGTTGCAAATCCTATGCCAAGGTCTCCGGCATCGAGTTCACATCGAATTAACGAGGTGAATACGCCCATGAGCGGAGCGTTGGGGCGCCGCCGGTTCCTGGCGCTCGGTGGAGGGCTGGCCCTGTCCGGAGGACTCGCGGCGTGCTCTTCCCCGTTGGCCACGGGTCTGGCCGGCACGCAGCCGGACACCGCGGACGTCATCTTCTGGAACCTGTTCACCGGTGGTGACGGCGCCAACATGGTGCTGATGGAGAACGCGTTCCGCAAGGCCCACCCGGGGCTGTCGGTCGAGGCGACCATCCTGGGGTGGGGGAACCCGTACTACACGAAGCTGGCGCTGGCGACGGCGAGCGGCACCCCGCCCGACGTCGGCATCGCGCACCTGTCCCGGCTGCCGCTGCTGGCCGCGGCCGGGCTGCTGGAACCGGTGCAGGACGCGGGCGTCGGCGAACTCGGCATCACCGCGGACAAGTTCACGCCCGCCGCGTGGAAGAAGGCCACCGTGGACGGCACCGTCTACGCGGTGCCGCTGGACACCCACCCGTTCGTGCTCTTCTACAACACCGACCTGGCGCGCAAGGCCGGGCTGCTCGACGCGGCCGGCGACGGCCTGAAGCCGATGAAGGACGGGGCCGCGTTCACCGACGCGCTCCGGGCGATGAAGGACGCCGGCGCGCAGTACGGCGCGGTGATGTCGACCACCGCCGACCCGTCCACCTGCTGGCGCTACTTCAGCATGATCTACTCCGGCATCGCCGGGCCGGTCGTCACGGACGCGGGCACCAAGGTCGACGTGGACGACGACGCGGCGCGGTCGACGTTCGCGTTCATGCAGAGCCTGACCGCGGGCGGCCTGATGCCCAAGAGCCTGACCGGCTCAGGGGTGAACGCCCTGTTCTCCACCGGCAAGGCGGGCTTCCTCTTCGACGGCGAGTGGCAGATCCCCACCTACCGCGGGGTCAAGGACTTCCACTTCAACGTGGTGCCCTTCCCCGCGCTGCTCGGCCCCAAGCCGGTCGCCTACGCCGACTCGCACTCGCTGGTGATCCCGCGCAGCGGCAAGCGGTCCTCGGCGCGCACCGCGCACGCGGCGCTGTTCATCAAGAGCCTGCTCGACAACAGCGCGATCTGGGCGCACGGCGGCCATGTGCCGGCCTGGCTGTCCACCCAGCGCAGCACGGCCTTCCTCGACCAGACCCCGCAACGCAACTACGTGCAGGCCGCGTTCAACGCGGTGTACGACCCGGTCGCCTGGTACACCGGCGCCGGCTCGGACTTCCAGACCACGGTGGGATCGACCGTCATCGAGGTCATCGCCGGGCGGCTCAGCCCCAAGTCGGGTGTCTCCCGGCTGCGTTCGGACCTGAAGCGCTACACCACCGCCCGACCGCCGGTCACCATCGGATAGGAGGCCGCCACCATGACGACCATCGCCTCTGAGCGGCCCGCCGAGCGGCCCACCAGCCGCGTCACGCTGCGCACGGACCGGGAGCGCGCGCCGCGCTCCGACCGGCGGGCCGGGCTGCTGCTCAGCTCCCCCTTCCTGATCATCTACCTGCTGTTCATGATCGGCCCGCTGCTGGTCGGCGTCGTGGTGAGCTTCTTCAACACCACGACCGTCAAGAGCGGCCTGGGCGGCTGGGTGGGCCTGGCCAACTACCGTGCCGTGCTGGAGGATTCGCTCTTCTGGTCGGCGATGTGGCACTCGGTGCTGTTCACCTTGCTGACCACGCCGCTGCTGGTGGTGCTCGCCCTCGCCTTCGCCGTCCTCGCCTCCCGGATCAGGCGCGGCACCGTCTTCTACCGGCTGGCGTTCTTCGCGCCCTACGTCGTGCCGTCGTCGGTGGTCGTGCTGGTCTTCCTGTGGATGTACACCCCGCAGGTCGGGCTGGTCCCCAAGCTCTTCAGCGCGGTCGGGCTGACCTCGCCGGACTTCATCGGCTCCACCTCGGGCGGCTGGACCGCCGTGGTGCTGATGACCCTGTGGTGGACCTTCGGCTTCAACTTCGTCCTCTACACCGCGGCCATCCAGGACGTGCCGCCCGAGGTGTACGAGGCCGCCGCCATCGACGGCGCGAGCCCGTGGCAGCAGATCCGCTTCCTGACCGTGCCGCTGCTCGGCCGCACCACCAGCCTGGTGCTCATCCTGCAGATCCTGGCCTCGCTCAAGGTGTTCGACCAGATCTACCTGCTGCTGGGCGGCGGCCCGAACCAGTCCACCCGGCCGGTCATCGAGTACATCTACGACACCGGGTTCACGTCGTACCGCGGCGGCTACGGCGCCGCCGCCACCATGGTCTATTTCGTCATCATCGTCGCGATCTCGGCGGTCTGGTACGGGCTGCGCCACCGCCGTACGACCGTCGCCGAACGGGCCGCCGAACGGCCGGCACCGCGGGCCGAACGGAGGACCTCATGACCACCCTTGCCCCCGTGCGGCGGCGCCGCACCCCGGCGCCGGCGGCGATCGCGGACCGCTCCAACGGAGCGAAGCTCTTCAACCGGCTGTGCGCGGTGTGCGTGACGCTGTTCGCGCTGATCTGGCTGGTGCCGCTGGTGTGGGCGCTGATCACCTCGCTGCGCTCGGACGGGTCGATCACCGCCAAGCCCACCTCGCCGTTCGCGGGCGGCTGGTCCTTCCACGCCTACTCCTACGCGTGGGACAACTACCCGCTCGGCTACTGGTACCTCAACAGCCTGGTGATCGCCGCGCTCGCGGTGCTGTTCACCGTGACGTTCTGCTCGATGGCCGGCTTCGCGCTGGCGCTGCTGAAGTTCCCCGGGCGCAACGTGGTGATGGCGCTGGTGGTCGCCGGGCTGATGCTGCCCACCGAGGGGCTGGTGCTGCCGCAGTTCATCGAGTACCGCTCGCTCCATCTGCTGGGCACCTACTGGGCGTTGGTGCTCCCGTCGGTCGCCGCCCCGGTCTCGGTCTTCGTCTTCCACTCCTTCTTCCAGGGCATCCCGACGCCGCTGATCGAGGCCGCCCGGCTGGACGGGGCGAGCTGGTGGCGGATCTACCGGTCGGTCTGCCTGCCGATCTCCCGCCCGGCGGTCGCCACCGTCGCCATCCTCACCTTCATCAGCTCCTGGAACGCCTTCCTCTGGCCGCTGCTGGTGCTCAGCCAGACCAAGTCCCAGACGGTGCCGGTCGGTCTGGCATCGCTGGTCAACCCGAGCAACATCCAGTACGCCGAGGTGATGGCGTCCTCCGTGCTCGGCTTCCTCCCGCTGATCGCCGTCTTCCTGGTCTTCCAGCGGCAGATCGTGCAGGGGGTCGCGACCACCGGCCTGAAGTAGCGGCGCGGCGGCTCCGGCCGGGGTGGCCCCGGTCAGTCGGGCGGAGGCACGGCGGGAGCCGCGTACGACCGTACGGACACGGTCTGTTCGGGGCTCCAGCGCTGCTCGGTGGTGGCCAGCAGGCGCCAGCCGAGCCGTTCGTAGAGGGCGGCGGCGGCCGTGTCGGTGGCCACGACGTCGAGCACCGGGTGCAGGCCGAGGTCGTGGGCCGCCCGGGTCGCCTCGGCCATCAGGCGCGCGCCGATCCGGTGGCCACGCGCGGCCGGTGCCACGAAGAGCCGGTTGACGACGGCGGCCTGCCCCGCCTCCGCGCCCGCCTCCGCCGCCCACAGCGCCGGCGCGAGGTCGTCCGGGCCGCTGCGGGAGAGCACCACGTGGCCGGCGACGGCGCCGTCCAGTTCGGCCACCCAGGCGGCGAGCAGCGTGGACGGCGACAGCCAACCCGCGGGTTCGGCGGGCCAGTTCACCGGATAGCCGTCCTGCCGGTGCACCGCCGCGAGCACCCTCGCGCAGCCTTCGAGGTCGGCCGCGACGCGCGGGCGTACGGACACCCTGACGTCCCGGCCGCGCCCCCGCACCGGCCCCTGCGGTACTCGCTCCTGCCGCATTCCGCCTCCGTCGCTCCGCCCGCCACCGTCCGCGACCCAACGTACAGGGCCGTCCGCCGGGGCCCGCAGGTGCGACCATGGCGAGCATGGAAACCGACGAGGCACGCCGTACAGCCGTTGCGCACTTCACCGAGGGCGGCTCGAAGAACGCGGGGTGGACCGTCACCGGACCCGCCGTGCAGGACGTACAGACCGCGACCGGGTCCCGGCCGTCGCTCGTCTTCACCTTCCGCGCGCCGGCCAGCGACGCCTGGAACCGGAGGTCGTTGCCGCTGCGGGTGGCCGTCGACGCCGAGACCGGCACCGCGGAGACGCTGCGCTGACCTTCGCCCGCCCGGCGGCGCGGCCGGCCCCGGTGCCCGTATCGCCGTGAATCGGTGCGCTTCGCCGTGTTGGCGCCTTTTCCCATGCTATGCAGGGGTGTGGAAGAACACCGGCGGCAGCCCCGCGGTATGACGGTCGATCGGTCCGAGGGTTTCGGAGAGCGCCTGCTGGGCCTCCTGCTGGACCGGGCGCACGAGATGCCGCCCGAGCTGATCGCCCCGCTCGTCGCGGAGGAGGTCACCCGGATCGGCGGGCGCGACGTGTCGGTCCTGCTCCAGGACTACGAGCAGTTGATGCTCATGCCGCTGCGCGGCCGGCGGCTCTTCGTCGAGGAGCCCCAGCCGGTGTCCGGGTCCCACGCGGGCACGGCCTTCCTGGAGGCGAAGACGATCGAGGTCGAACAGGACGGCGGGACACGGATGTTCCTGCCGCTGCTGGACGGCAGCGACCAGGTGGGCGTCATGGCCGTGACCCTGGACGTCGTGGACGACGACGACCGCCGGCTGCTGCGCCGGCTGGCGGGCCTGGTCGCCGACATGGTGGTGACCAAGGACAGCTACACCGACGTCTTCACCCTGACCCGGCGCCGGGCCCCGATGAGCGTGGCCGCCGAGATCCAGTGGTCCCTGCTGCCGCCGCTGCGCATGGCGGTGCCCCAGGTCGAGCTGGCGGGCATCCTCGAACCCGCCTACGACGTCGCGGGCGACAGCTTCGACTACGCCCTCAACGAGGACGTCCTGCACGTCGCCATGATCGACGCGATGGGGCACGGACTGAGCGCCGCCGTGATGGCCACCGCCGCGATCGGCGCCTACCGGCACTCCCGCCGGAGCGGCGTCGGCCTGTCCGGGATCTACGCCTACATGGACGAGGTGATCGCCGCGCAGTTCGGGCCCGAGCAGTTCGTCACGGCCCAGATGATGCAGCTCGACGTCAGGACCGGACGGCTGCGGTGGGTCAACGCCGGCCATCCGTGGCCGCTGCTGATCCGCGGCCACGACGACATCCGGCAGTTGCACGGCACCACCACGCTCCCGGTGGGCTTCGGCGGCCAGGAACCCGTGGTCAGCGAGCAGACGCTGCGCAAGGGCGACCGCGTGCTGTGCTTCACCGACGGTCTCGTCGAGGAACACCGCTCGGGCGGGAAGGAGTTCGGACTCGACCAGCTCACCTCGGTGATCTCCGAGGTGAGCCTGCGGCACCACCGGGTCCGGCCGATGGTGCAGGACCTCTCGCACACGCTCAAGCAGGCCCGCGGCGGAGTCACCACCGACGACGCGACGATCCTGCTCATCGAGTGGCGCGGCGGGACGGCCGACCACCTGGCGACGTTGGACTGACGGCACGGGCCGTACACCGGGCCCGCCATACGCCGCACGCCATGCGCCGCCGACGCCTGTCGCGCACCGCGAACGCCCGCCGTAGGCCGCCGGCGCCCGCCGGACGCCACCACGCCGGCTTGCGCCACACGGGCTATGCTGCTTCTACGACGTCCTGGACCCCGGCGGCAAACGCCCTCCCGTACGTGTTCCGCGTACGGATGCCCGTCGACGCGCACCGGTCCTCCGGTCCGCCGGCGCCACACCCTTCCGAGGAACCCGCGCTTCCCCGCCGACCCGACGTCCGTCGCCCACGAGCCGCCGGAACGGCACCTCGCCCCTCCGCCGCCTGCCGACGTACGACCGCACCCGGACAGCCCGGGGCGGTCCCGTGAACCGAGGCACATCATGTCCCTGCCGCACGCGCTCCACGCCCACCGCCACGACACGGAGAACCGCGCGATGATCACGCTCACCGGCGAGGTGGACCTCGACTCGGCACCGCTGATACGCGAAACCCTGGGACGGTGCCTGCTCGACGGCATACGCACCATCGACGTCGACCTCACCGCCGTCAGCTTCTGCGACTGCAGCGGCATCAACGCCTTCCTGGCCGTCGCGCTGCGCACCACCGAGGCAGGCGGGGTGCTGCGCTTGCACCACCCGGCGCCCGCGGTGGCGCGGGTGTTCGCGCTGACCGGGTCGGCCGCCCTCCTTCTCGACGAGCCCGCCGCGGTCCCCGTGCCCGGACCGGCCGCGCGCGCCGCGTGAACGGCGGCCGTATGACGGCGGCTGCATGACAGCGGCTGCATGACGGCACCGGCTCCCGGACCGGCCGAAGAGTAGGGTTGAGCCACCGAGGGTATTTCGCGCACGGGCGACCACGCTTGTGTCGTTTTCGGCGATCGACGACGCCGGGACCGGTCCAGCACCGTCCCGGACCAAGGTTCGCGCCATGCACACGCTCACTCCGACCATGCGGAACTCCCACGACGGCACGACGACTCCCGACCCGGCCGCTTCCGGCCCGGCCTCCGACCGGCCGACCGCCGAGCGGTCCGCGGGTCCCGCGCTGCGCCTGGCACTGGCCCGGCCCGGCTCCGCCCGCGCCCTGCTCGACGGCGCCTGGTGGCCGTACTCCCGCGACCTGACGGCGGAACTCCCCGGGCTGATCGAGGCCCTCGACGCGCGATGGGACCGGATCACCCGGGTCACCGTCAACCCGACCTACTGGCCGGTCGTCCCGCACAAGGTCCCGGTGCCGGGGCACGTGGTGAAGGTCGGCTGGTTCGCTGAGCAACAGGACCCGCACAGCGTGATGTTGCTCTCCTACCAGGTGGGCCGCTGGGACCTCCTGGTGATCCCCCCGGAGACCGACCCCGACACGGCCGACCGGCTGATGGCGGCCACCTCCGACCCGCAACGGCCCATGACGGCGAGCCAGTTGATGGCAGAGGCGGGCCACGTGACGGAAGGCCCGGACGCCGCCGCGTCCACCGACCAGGACATGGAGGCGGTGTGGACCTCCGAAGGGGGAACCGTCGCCGACGGCCTCCCCTCGGTCGCGGGCGCGCACGACTGAGCCCTCGAAGCGGCCGAACCGTGTGCACGGCCGAGCCCTCGACGCGGCTGAACCGCGTGCACGGCCGAGCCCTCAGCGCGGCGCCGGGGGCGCCCAGCGGCGGGCGATGGCGGCGAGTTCGCGGGCGGCGCCGGAGAACTCCTGGCCGGTGCGGTGCACCACCCGCAGCGTGCGGGTCAGGTCGAGCCCGTCGACCGGGACCGCGACGACGGTGCCGGCCGCGAGGTCCCGCTCGACCGCGAGCGAGCTGAGCACGGCCGGCGCCACCCCCTCGGCCACCGCCGTCTTGATCGCGGTGGTGGACGAGACCTCGATGACCGGCGCGGCCAGCGGGCGGGAGGTCCTGGCCCGCAGCGCGCGCTCCAGGTAGAGCCGGGTGCCGGAACCGTGCTCGCGGCTGACCAGGGAGGTCGCGGCCAGCTCGTCCGGGGTGACGGCGGCCGGCGGCCGGCGGCGGGCCCACGGGTGCTCCGGGTGCACGATCACGGTCAGCTCGTCCCGCCCGACCGGGTCCGCGGTGATCCCGCGCGGAACCGCCGGGCCCTCCACGAACCCGATCACCGCGGCGCCGCTCAGCACGGCCGCGGCCACCTCGTCGGAGTTCCCGGTGGTCAGCGCGACAGCGGTGCCCTCGACCGCCGTGTGGAAACGCACCAGCCAGTGCGGCAGCAGGTACTCGGCGATCGTCATGCTCGCGGCCACCGGCAGCCGCGCCTCGGCGCTGAGGTGCAGCGAGGTGAGGCCGGCCTCCAGCGCGGCGGCCGCGTCGAGCGCCGTACGCGCCCAGTCGGCGACCAGCGAGCCCTGCGCGGTCAGCCGCGAGCCCTGCGGCGAGCGCTCCAGCAGCGTGACCCCCGTACGCCGCTCCAGGTACCTGATCCGGGAGCTGGCCGCGGGCTGGCTGATGCCGTGCTCGCGCGCCGCGGCGCCCAGGCTGCCCAGGCGCGCCACGGACAGCAGCAGGTCGAACGGGCCCAGGTCGCTCACCCGGCTGGTCAAAGGCATAAGTCGAGTCTATGGCGCCATGCCGTATTGCTCCCTACCGGCGGTCCCGGCCCGGCCCGAAGGTGGGGACATGACCACCTCGCTCGCCGCATCGCCGCGATCCGGCGGACCCCGGCCGGCGCACCGCCTTCCCTGGGGCCTGCTGCGCGAACTCGACCACCCGTCCGACCTGTTCCGGCACCTCGGCCCGAACTGGTACGCCTCGGTCATGGGCACCGGCATCACCGCGAACGCGGCGGCGACGCTGCCGGTGCACGCGCCGGGGCTGCGGACGGCCGCCACCGTCGTCTGGGCGCTCGCCGCGTTCCTGCTGGTGGCGCTCACCGCGGCCTGGGCCGTGCACTGGACCCGGCACCGCGAGCAGGCCAGGGGGCACGCGCACCACCCGGTGATGGCGTACTTCTGGGGCGCCCCGCCGATGGCGCTGCTCACCGTGGGCGCGGGCACGCTCTCCCTCGGGCAGGACTGGATCGGGCTGCACACGGCCGTCGTCGTCGACGTCGTGCTGTGGTCCGCGGGCACCGCGCTCGGGCTGGTCACCGCGGTGTGGATTCCGTACCGGGTGATGACCGGCGGCAAGGCGTCCGCCGACTCCGCGTTCGGCGGCTGGCTGATGCCGGTGGTGCCGCCCATGGTCTCGGCCGCCACCGGCGCCGCGCTCGTCCCCCATCTCGCTCCCGGCCAGGGCCGGTTGACGCTGCTGCTGGGCTGTTACGCGATGTTCGGCATCAGCCTCTTCGCGAGCGTGGTGATCATCACCCAGATCTGGGGGCGGCTGGTCCACCACTCGGTCGGCCCGGCCGCCATGGTCCCCACCCTGTGGATCGTGCTCGGCCCGCTCGGCCAGTCCGTCACCGCCGCCAACCTGCTCGGCAACGTCGCGCACCTCGCCCTGCCCCGCCCGTACGCCGGCGCGGCGGAGGCGTTCGGCTTCCTCTACGGCGTCCCCACCTGGGGCTTCGCCATGATGTGGCTCGCGCTGGCCGCGAGCGTCACGGTGCGCACCTTCCGCACCGGCCTGCCCTTCTCGCTGACCTGGTGGAGCTTCACCTTCCCGGTCGGCACCTGCGTCACCGGCACCAGCGCGCTCGCCGTCCACCTCGGTTCGACGCCCCTGAAGACGGCGGCGGTCGCGCTCTACGTCCTCCTCGTCGCCGCCTGGCTCACCGTCGCCGCCCGGACCGCCGCGAACAGTGCCCGCGGCGGCCTCTTCCGCCCCGCGCCGCTGCCGGGAGCGGCAGCGGGCGCGGGTACGGGGGCAGGCGCGGGGGCCGGTGCGGGCGCGGGCGCCATGGCCGGCCGGTCAGCCGGGCGTTAGCAGTCGAACGCCTCGCGCACCGAGCCGCCGACGACGGCGCACCACGTGCTCAGGTCCACCTTGCCGTCGGGGGTGAGGCCGTGCAGGCGCTGCATGCCCTGCACGGCCTTCATCGTCGCGTGGTCGTAGGCGCCGCTGACGGTGACGTCGCCGTAGCCCTTGCGGCTCAGCATCAACTGGAGCGCGCTGACGGGGAGTCCGGTGGCGTGCTTGTCGAGGCGGGGGGCGAGTGCCTCCCAGGTGGTGGCGTCGAAGGTGCAGTCCGCGGTGACCGGTATGCCGTGCGTGGTCTGGAAGTCCGCGACCGCGTCGTTCATGTCGAGGCCGAAGTTGCCGTCGGTGGCCAGGGCGTAGCCGGCGTTGTCGAGGAGGTACTGCGCGACCTCGACCACCGGGCCGTCGACGAACCGCCAGATGTCCGGCCAGCGGCGGGCCGGGATCTGCGCGTGCGGGGTGTGCATCGCCTCCAGGACGCGCCTGCGGACCATCGGGAACTGCGCGTAGAACGCGATGCCGGGGCAGTCCGTGGTGTAGAAGTCCCAGTGCCCGAAGATGTCCCAGGCGTTCAGGCCGAACTGCCGGCACACCGCGACGCACAGCTCCACCAGCGAGTCCAGCAGCGCCTCGGGCGGGGTCTCGGTGATGTACGTGCCCTCGTTCTCGATGCCGATCGCGTTGCCGTTCTCGCCCGGGCAGTGCGCGGCGATCACCTGGTGCTCGCCGGTCTCCAGCGTCGAGAGGCTCTGGTGCCGGCCCTCCAGCACGTATCCGCCGCGGCTGACGGTGAAGTGCTGGCCGGTGTCCGCCCAACCGTTGGTGTCCATGTGCAGGTTCTGGCAGTCCTTGGCCAACTGGATCGCGTGGTCACGCGAGTAGTCGGTCACGTTCGGGAACGCCATGTGGTGCAGGATGATCTTGTTGGTGGCGTTGCCGGTGATCTGGATCGGGCTCGACGGCGGGCGGGCGCCCCAGGTGTCGCAGTCGATGATCCAGGGGAACTCCGCCGAGGGCGTCTCGGGCGCGGCGCCCGCGGCGTGCGCGGCGCCGGGGAAGGCCAGTTCGGTGCCGACGACGGCGGCCACGGCCCCTCCCAGGCCGACCTTGAACAGCGTGCGCCGATCGACCTCGTGCTCGTGGACGGCCATGCAGTCTCCCGTGACGAACGTGGCGGCCTCTCCCGGCCGCCAGTGGCACCCGGAGAATATGCGGCCGACTGACGCTTCACCAGAAACTCTTCGAGATCGTCACGACGACCGCCGCCGGATGTCCCGGAAAGGCCGTGCATGCGCGGCTTTTCGCCCCGCGGCGGAGGGTCGGTCCGTATACGGCGGAGCGCCGGGTGCGCGCCGGGAGGACGGAGGGGTGCGCGCCGGGAGGACGGAGGGGTGCGTGCCGGGAGGACGGAGGGCGGGGCCGCGTTCGCGGAACGTGCATGCCGCACGTCGGGAGGGCGGACGGTGCCACGTCAGGAGGGCGCGGGGGCCGCTCGCCACATGCGCGGCGAACGCGCGTGCGGCGCGGCTGGAAACGTTCGATCCGGCACCGCGCGGAACTCGCAGGATGCGCGCGTGCGATGTGACGGTTTTATCATGGACTAATGCGACTTGTGGCTTGGTGGGCGCTGATCTCGTCGAGCTGTGCCCCTGTTCTGCTGGTCGTGGGATTCACCACGGCCACACTCCTGGAAGAGCCGGGATACAACCCTGTCACGCAGACGATCAGCGTGCTCGCCGCCGGTAACCATCGCGGATACCTGGTGCTGACCGGCACGCTGATCGCCGTCGGAACCTGCTACATGGCGACCGCGTGGGGGTTGCGCGCCGCCAAACTCTCCGGACGGCTCTGTCTGGCCGGCGGCGGGGTGGCGGCGATCCTGCTGACGGTGTTCCCCGCGCCGCGCACCGGCGGCTCGATGTCGCACGGTGCCGTGGTCGGCGTCGGATTCACCCTTCTGGCGCTGTGGCCGGTCTTCGCCACCCGCCGCGGCCGGCGCGCGCCATGGGGTCTGCGGTTCGTGCCGTCGGTGGTGGTCAGCGCGCTGATGTGGGTGGGGGCGGCCTGGTTCCTGTTCGAGGTGGAGAGCGACGGCGCGGCGGGTGTCGCCGAGCGCGTCGTGACCTCGGTGCAGGCGGTGTGGCCGGTCGTGGTCGTGGCGTCCTGCCTGTGGCAGGCCCGGCGCCAGGCCCGCCACCGTGCCGCGGTGGCACAGGCGCGGACGTAGCCCGAGCCGTTCTCTCCACCCGGGGGTGGAACGCGGATCTCCACCCGGGTTCAGCCAGGTTCAACCCGTGGGTTGGTCCGCTCGCGGGGGCGAATCGGCAGCATGGAAGGCGTTCTCCTTCCGCTGACTGTCGAAGGGCGGGTTGACCCGTGGGTTCCAACGGTCTGATCAATGTGGCCGTCGCCGTGGTGGTCCTGGTCTGGCTGCTGAGCCGGCAGCTGTCCACGCGCCCGGTGCGCGAGAGGTCCCGGCTCGGCTTCGTCCTGATCGTGGTGGGCGTGATCGAGACCGTCTCCTTCACCTCGAAGCACAGCCTGTCCGGCCGGGACGTCTCGCTGCTGGCGCTGAGCCTGGCGATCGGGGTGGCGCTCGCCGCCGTCCGCGGTTTCACCCTCACCGTGTGGCAGGAGGGCGGCCAGACCCTCCGCAAGGGCGGCCCGCTCACCGCGGTGCTCTGGATCGTCGGCATAGGGCTCCACCTGCTGATCGACGACGTGATCAGCTCGGGCCTCGGCTCGGCCAGCGTCCTGCTCTACTTCGGGATCGTGCTCAGCGTGCAGCGCCTGGTGCTGCTGGGCCGCGTGCAGACGGCGGTGGCGCGATGACCTCCCCGACGACCTCGCCGGCGGTGCTCTCTCCGGCTGCCCCGCTGCGGGCGCGCCGCCCGCGGGGGCGCACGGCCGGCGCTCTCGCCCTGTTACTCGCCGCGGGGTGCCTGCTCGGCGCCGGCACCGCCGCCCCGCGCCAGATCCTCCGCGCCTTCGGCCACCGCGCGGCGATGGTCACCGTGGACGCGGCGGGCCACGGCGTGGACACCTCCCACGGCCGCGTGGCGGCGGACTGACCCCTCCGCCGGGCGGCTCGACCGCCTGGCGCCTGGCGCCTGGCGCCTGGGTCAGCCGACCTCGCCCAGCACCGACCGCAGGAAGTCGAGCTGGTGGACCACCTGATGCTGCCCGCCGCCTTCGTGACGGTTGTACGGCCAGACCCGGATGTCCTTCGGCCCCGCGTAGTGGTTGTGGGCGGCGAAGACCGTCGAGGGAGGGCAGATGTCGTCCATCAGGCCGACCGCGAAGAGCGCGGGCGCGGTGGCGCGGGCGGCGAAGTTGACGCCGTCGAAGTAGGACAGGGTGTCGAAGACCTGCTCCACCTGGTCGCGGTGCGTGCGCAGATAGGTCCAGATCTCGCGGTAGGCGTTGCCCTCCACGACGGACAGCGCCCGCCGGTAGTGGCACAGCGACGGCTGGTCGATGACGGCGGCCCGTACCCCGTCGGCCAGTGCTGCGGCCGCGAGCGCGATGCCGCCGCCCTGGCTGCCGCCGGCCACCACGACCCGTTCCCGGTCGACCGCCGGGTGGGCGCGCGCGGCGTCCACGGCGCGGACCGCGTCGGTGAACACCCGGCGGTAGTAGTAGTCCTCCGGGCGCTGGATGCCGCGGGTGACCATGCCGGGTGAGGAGGAGCCGGCGCTGCCGTGCGGGTCGCCGGTCGCGCCGGGCTGGAGCGAGCCGCCCTGCCCGCGGGTGTCCATCAGCAGGTGGACGTAGCCGGCGGCGGGCCAGGTCAGCCACTCGTACGGAAAGCCGCGCCCGCCGCCGTAGCCGAGGTAGCCGACGACGCAGGGGCGGGGCGTGCGGGCGGCGGCGGGCACCAGCAGCCAGCCGGCCACCGGGTCGCCGCCGTACCCGGGGAAGCGCACGTCGTAGACGCGCACCTCGCTCAGCCGGGCGTCGTACGGCGTGAACTCGGCCGGGCGGTCGTGGCTGCGGGCCTCGGCGAGCGTGGTGGCCCAGAACGCGTCGAAGTCCGGCGGCTCCTGACGGTCCGGCAGGTAGCGGCGCAGTTCGTCGAGCGGCAGGTCGGTCTCGGGCACGGGGCTGTCCTCCTCCGTGGGGCGGGGTCGGGGTGCGGCAGGGCGTCAGGACCGGGGGGCCGCCCGGTGGGCGCCTTCCAGCGTGAGGCTGTCCGGGGCGGTGACCTCGGCGCGCCCGTCGGCGTCGAGCCGTACCGAGAGCGGGGCGCCGGCCACCCGCAGTCCGCTGACGTGCAGCGGGCCGAACGCACCGGCGGCGGCGGGGTCGATCCGCAGCCGGCCGCCGGGCACGTCGGCCGACAGCCCGAGCGCGGCCTGGAGCAGCAGCACGCCGGCGGCGGCCGACCACGCCTGGGGGCGGCAGGCGGCGGGGTAGGGGGCGGGGGCCTCGTCGTAGCCGCTGCCGTGCCCGCCGTACAGCTCGGGCAGGCGGGCCTCGAAGCCGACCGAGGCGGCGACGATGCCCTTGGCCAGCGGTACCGCCTGGGCCGGGAAGCCGGCCCTGACCAGGCCGTGCACCGCTATCGCCGTGTCGTGCGGCCACACCGAACCGACGTGGTAGCCAAGCGGGTTGAAGCCGGCGTTGCGGCTGCTGAGGGTGCGCACTCCGAAGCCGCAGTCGAGGTCGGGCCCGGCCAGCCGGTCGGCGAGCAGCGCGCTCTCCTCGTGGTCCAGCAGCCCGGTGCCGAGCAGGTGCCCGAAGGCGGAGGTGGCGGAGTCGACCGGGCGCTTGTCCACGTCGAGCGCGACCGCCGGGTAGCGGCCGAGCGCGTCGGAGACCCAGAAGCTCTCCCGGAAGCGGCGCCGGACGGTGGCCGCCCACTCCTCCCAGCGGTCCGCGCCGGGCCGGTCGAAGGCGCGCAGCAGGGCGGCGCCGGCGAGGGCGGCCTCGTAGGCGTACGCCTGGACCTCGCACAGGGCGATGGGCGGCGCGGCGAGCCGTCCGTCGCGCCAGCGGATGGAGTCGCCGGAGTCCTTCCAGCCCTGGTTGGCCAGGCCGCTGCCGGTGCTGTCGACGTACTCCAGCAGGCCGTCGCCGTCCGCGTCGCCGTAGCGGGCCAGCCACTCCAGCCCGGCCTCGGCGTGCGGCAGCAGCTCGGCGACCTCGGCGGCGGGCATGCCCCAGCGCCACGCGTCGTGCAGCAGCGTGATCCACAGCGGGGTGGCGTCCACGGTGCCGTAGTAGACGGCGGGCAGCGCGCGGGAGTCGGCCAGCCGCAGCGGCTCTCGGCGCACCTCGTGCAGGATCTTGCCGGGCTGCTCCTCGGTGTGCGGGTCGACGCGGGTGCCCTGGCGGCGGGCCAGGGTGCGCAGGGTGCCCGCGGCCAGCTCGGTGCCGAGCGGCAGCAGCATGCGGGCGGCCCAGAGCGAGTCGCGCCCGAAGAGGGTGAGGAACCAGGGGGAGCCGGCGGCGAGGAAGGTGTCGCCGGGGTGGTCGGGGTCGGTGAGCAGCAGCCGTTCCAGGTCGCCGACCGAGCGCGCCACGAGCCGGTCCAGCCGCTGGTCGGCGGAGGCGAGCCGGGGGTGCGGCCAGTCCACGCTGCCGGGGGCGGGGGCCGGGAAGGGCGCGGGCAGCGGGTCGTGCACGGTGCATTCGAGGACGGCCTGCCAGGAGGCGCCGGGGGCGAGCGCGACGCGGTAGCGCAGCTCGCCGTCCTCGGGGCGGACGGCCGGGGCGCCGGCGAGGGTGGCCGGCGCGGCACCCGGGTCCGGGTCGGTGCCGTCGGCGTCGGCGTCGGCTGCGGCTCCGGCGTCGGCTGAGGCTCCGGCGGGGCCCGTGAGCGGGCGAAGCACCACCCGCAGCCCGTCCTCGTCCTGCCAGATCAGACCGGTGGCCGCGGCGTCCGCGTCGTCCGCGGCGGTCTCGACGCTGTCAGGTGCGCCGGTGCCGCCGGACGTGCCGGAGTCGCCGCGGCCACCGGGGTCGTGGGGTCCGAAGTGCTCGGCGGAGGCCGCCGCCGCGGGCCAGGGCCGCGGGAAGCGGCCGCTCTTGACGTCGTCCATCCGCGCCAGGTCGGTGCCCGCGGCCACCACCATGGTCAGTGAGACGCGCAGGGCACCGGAGTTCGTGATCCGCAGCGTCTCCCGCAACCGGCCGGGCGTCAAGCGTCGGACCCGATGGAGCGTGACCGCCGGGTCGGCCGTGACCTCGCCCACACCGCGCAGCACCGCGCGGTAGCCGGTCTCGTCGGCCGCCCGCAGCGTGTGTCCGAGCGGCGCCAGCAGCACCGGCACGGCGCCCGCGTCCCCATCCGTATCGGCGTTCCCGCCCCCGTCCGCGTCCGTCTCGAAGCGCACCTCGAGGCGGGACAGCGCGCGCCGGTCACCGTGGAAGAAGCCGTCCGCGCCGCCGGCCAGATCACCGCTGCGACGGGAGAGCGCCAGGCTCGGCGCGTACACGGTCGTACAGGCGTCGTGCAGGAACGGCTGGAGCCCTTCTGCTGCACCCGCGGAAGACGGGGGTTCGGCGGCGGAGCGCCCCTGGACAGCCATGTTCACGGTGCTGTGCCTCTCGTCGTGACGACGGTTGGTCGATGGTGGGACCGATACGTTGATCATCGTTTGGATCGATCAAATAGCACCTTACCCCTTGCCAACCAGCACCTGAAGGGGATTTTATCGTTCCATAAAACGCAGCGCTGCGTCGGTAACGTGGTGCCGCGGGGACTTCGGAGAACGAGGGAGGCCGTAGGTGGCGCGTGGCAAAGCCGCAGGTGGCAACGGGGGCAAGCCGGTAACGCTGGCCATGGTGGCGCAGCGGGCCGGGGTGTCGGCGCAGACCGTTTCCAATGCGCTGAACTCCCCCGGCCTGCTGGCCGGCGAGACCCTGGAGCGGGTCCGCCGGGCGATCGCGGACCTCGACTACCGGCCGAGCCAGGCCGCCCGCTCGCTGCGCACCCGCTCCAGCCGGCTGATCGGCTACGGCCTCGCCCCGACCCCGCCGACCATCTCCACGTTCGTGGCCGACCGCTTCCTGCACGCGCTGTCGGACTCGGCCGACCGGGCCGGTTACCGGGTGCTGCTCTTCGCCGCGCCGTTCGGTACCGAGGACGAGCAGGAGCGCTACGACCAGCTCGTGCGCGACCACTCGGTGGACGCGTTCGTGCTCAGCAACACCCACCGGGGCGACCGCCGGCCGGGCTGGCTGGCCAAGTGGGAGATCCCGTACGTGGCGTTCGGCCGCTCCTGGGCCGCCCGTGACGCCGGCGACTGGGTCGACGTCGACGGCGCGCACGGCACGTCCGAGGCGGTGGACCACCTGGTCGCCGCCGGGCACCGCCGGATCGGCCTGCTCGGCTGGCCGCGCGGTTCCGGCGTCGGCGACGACCGGGCCCGCGGCTGGCGCGAGGCGATGGAACGGCACGACCTGCCGGTACGCGGCCTGCGGCGGTTCGCCGAGGACGACGCGAAGGCGGCCCAGGAGGCCGTGGCCCCGCTGCTGGACAACGGCAACGGCGTCACCGCCGTGGTCGCGGTCAGCGACACCCTCGCGCTGGGTGTCTACCGGGCGCTGCGCGAGCGCGGCCGTACCCCCGGCACCGACGTGGCCGTGGTCGGCTTCGACGACTCGCCGGCCGCCGCGCTGCTCTCGCCGAGCCTGAGCAGCCTGCACCAGCCACTGGAGGAGGTCGGCCGGGCCTGCACCCGGCTGCTGGTGAACCGGATCGAGAACCCGCGGGCCGATCCGCAACAGCTTCTGCTCGCACCGGAACTGGTGGCCCGGGAGAGTTCCGCGCCGCACCCGGGCGAGCGGTCGGAGCTGCCAGAGCGGCCGGAGCCGCACCCGGCCTCCCGCCCGGACCCGGAATGACCCCCGGCCCCGCCCCCGGGCCGGGCCCCCACCCGCTTTCGCTTTCGCACCCGCACACCGCTATCCGTACAGCCTCGGAGAGATGATGAACGTACGCAGAGCCGCCCCCGCCGCCTTGTGCGGCGCCCTCCTGCTGGCCGGTTGCTCGTCGAATTTCGGCAGCGACTCCAGCAGCAAGCAGGACAGCGGAGGTAAGCAGCACCTCACGGTGATGATCGGCTCGTCCGGTGACGCCGAGACCAACGCCGTGAAGGCGGCGGCCGCCGCCTGGGCGAAGAAGACCGGCAACACCGTCACGGTGACCCCGGCGCAGAACCTCGACCAGCAGCTCGGCCAGGCCCTGGCGGGCGGCAAGCCGCCGGACGTCTTCTACGTCGGCTCCAACACCTTCGCCAACTACGCCAAGGGCAACTCGCTGTACCCGTACGGTGACCAGCTCTCGTACCAGGACGACTTCTCCGACTCGCTGCGGAAGTCCTTCTCCTACAACGGCAAGTTCGTCTGCGCGCCCAAGGACACCTCGACGCTGGCGCTGGCGATCAACACGGACATGTGGAAGAAGGCCGGCCTGACCGCGGCCGACTACCCCACCACCTGGCCGCAGCTGGAGAAGGTCGCGAAGAAGCTCACCAGCTCCAAGACGACCGGGCTGGTGGTGGACGCGTCCTACAACGAGCTGGGCGTCTTCATGAAGCAGGCCGGCGGCTGGATCACCAACCCCGGGCAGACCGCGATGACCGCCGACAGCGCCGCGAACGTCGAGGCACTGACGTACGTCAAGAAGCTGCTGAAGGAAGGTGCGCTGAAGTTCCCCAAGCAGGTCGACACCGGCTGGGGCGGCGAGGCGCTGGGCACCCAGAAGGCCGCGATGACCATCGAGGGCAACTGGCTGACCGGCGCGATGCAGTCGGACTACCCGAAGGTCGGGTACAAGGTGCTGTCGCTGCCTGACGGCCCGGCGGGCAAGGGCACGCTGTCGTTCAGCACCTGCTGGGGCGTCGCCAACAAGAGCGCCCACCACGACGCGGCGGTCGACCTGGTGAAGGCGTTCACCGCCGTGCCGCAGGAGCTGTCCTTCGCCGGCGCCTACGGCGTGCTGCCCTCCCGGACCAGCGCGCTGGCCGCGTACAGCGAGAAGTACCCCGCGAACAAGGCGTTCGCCGACGGCGCGTCCTACGGGCAGGGGCCGGTGACGATCCCCGGGTTCTCGAAGGTGCTCGCGCAGTTCGACACCGATCTGAGCGGGCTGGCCACCGCCGACCCGAAGACGATCCTGTCGAGCCTGCAGAAGAACGGCACGGCGGCGCTCAAGTCGGGCGGCTGATCCCCGACGCCGGCGGCAGCCGGCCGTAGGCGGCATCGAACGGTCCGATCGACCGGCAGCACCCGATCAGCGGGCAGTGTGAAGGGAAGGAACATGCGCAAGGAGCAGCAGGGCGGCGCGGCAGCCGTCGCACTGCCCGCGGTTCGCCGGACGGGGCCGAACGGACCGGGCGGCGAGAAGGAACCGGCCGGACCGGGAGCAGGGAAGGCGCCGGCCGGGAAGGCGGGCAGAGCGGGGAAGGCGGGCCGGACCCGGGGCAGCCTCATGAGCCGGCGACACGGCCGCTGGGGCTGGCTGTTCGTCAGCCCGATGGTGATCGTGCTCGGGCTGTTCCTGCTGCTCCCGATCCTGATGGCGCTGTGGGTCAGCCTGCTGCACTGGGACGGCCAGTCCAACCCGTTCAGCTCGGCGGCCGACTTCGTCGGCGTACGCAACTACACCGACCTGTTCGGCAGCAGCGGCGGGCTCAACCACCAGCTCTTCATGATCTCGCTGCGCAACAACCTCTACTACGTGGTGCTGGTGGTGCCGCTCCAGACCGTGCTGGCACTGGGCCTGGCGCTGGCGGTCAACAGCCGCCGGCTCAAGCGCAAGGGGCCGCTGCGCACGGCGTTCTTCTTCCCGTCCGTCACCAGCTCCATCGCGATCTCCACCGTCTTCCTCTTCCTCTTCCAGGGCAGCGGCGCGGTCAACGCGCTGCTGAAGTGGGTGGGCATCACCGGGCCCAAGTGGTTCACCGACGCGCACGGCCTGGTCTGGACGGTGCTCGGCGGGCTCGGCCTGGTCGACCCGAACAAGCCGGTGCACGCGCTCGCCGCGCACAGCGTGCTCGGGCTGTCCTGGTGGGACTGGCTGGCCGGGCCGTCCATCGCGATGTGCACGATCATCGTGCTGGCGGTGTGGACCACCTCGGGCACCTTCATGCTGATGTTCCTCGCCGCGCTCCAGGACGTGCCCGCCGAACTGGAGGAGCAGGCCCGGGTGGACGGCGCCAGCCGCTGGCAGTCGCTGCGCCACGTCACCCTGCCCGCGCTGCGCCCGGTGATCTTCCTGGTGCTCACCCTCGGGCTGATCGGCACCTGGCAGGTCTTCGACGCCGTGTACGTGATGAGCCAGGGCGCCCCCGGCAACACCACCCTCACGCCCGCCTACCTGTCGTACACCTCCGGTTTCCAGGACAGCGACTACGGCCACGCGGCCGCGATCGCGTTCATCCTGCTGGCGATCATCATGCTGATGACGCTGGTGCAGCGGGTGCTGCTGCGGGAGCGCGGTGAGCACCCGGGCCGGGCCCGCCGACTCCTCGGGAGGAACCGATGAGCATCATCCGAAGGAATCCCGAGCACGCCGAGGGTCCTGCGACCGCCCGGAACCCCGAGCACGCCGAGCACGCCGAGCACGCCGCACCGCGGCCGCGGCGCTCGGTGAGCACCGTCCTGGTGCTGGGCGTGGCCGGGCTGCTGGGCGTGGTGTACGTCCTGCCGTTCGTGATCCAGCTCGTGACGTCGTTCAAGACCGACCCCGACGCGGCGGCCCACCCGCTGTCGCTGCTGCCCGACCCCTTCACGCTGGACTCCTACCGGCGGCTGTTCGGGTTCGGCGGGGGCGAGTCGATCCCGTTCACGCGCTGGCTGGGCAACTCCGTGCTGGTCACCGTCTTCATCACCGGCGGCCGGGTGTTCTTCGACTCCCTCGCCGGATACGCGCTGGCCCGGCTGGACTTCCGCGGCCGCAACCTGCTCTTCAACGGCCTGCTGACGGTGATGTCGGTGCCCGGCGTGGTGCTGCTCATCCCGAAGTTCCTGGTCCTCAACCAGCTGGGCATGTTCGACACCTACGCGGGCATGATCGTGCCCCTGCTGGTCGACGCCGCCGGGGTGTTCATCATGCGGCAGTTCTTCCTGTCGGTGCCCAAGGAGGTCGAGGAGGCCGCGCGGATCGACGGCGCCGGGGTCTTCCGCACCTTCTGGTCGGTGGTGCTGCCGATGGCCCGCCCGGCCCTGATCACCCTGACCATCCTCTCCTTCCAGTCGTCCTGGAACGAGTTCACCCACTTCCTCGTGGCCACCCAGTCCCCCCAGTACGAGACCCTGACCACCGGCCTGGCGCGGTTCGTCTCCGGCAGCCTCAGCGCCGGCACCCAGTACCCGCTGAAGCTCACCGCGGCCCTGCTCGCCACGATCCCGGTGGCCGTCCTGTTCTTCGTCTTCCAGCGCCACTTCGTGCGCGGCGCCAACTCCGGCTCCGTCAAGGGCTGAGCGCGGAACCGGGACCGCCCCGCCGCCATGGCCGCGCCGAGCCGCTGAGCGGCCGTGCGGCCATCGGGACGGCGTGAGGGGCCGGCCCGACGGCGTGAGGGGTCAGCCCCTCGTGGCGAAGACGCCTGCCGGGAAGGCGCCGTTCGCCACGGCCGTACGGGTCAGGCGGGCGCCGATCTCGGTGAGCCGGGCCGTGCCGGTCTCGCCGAGGTGGCGGTAGGGGTCGGCGGCCAGCCGGTCGGTGGTCTCCTCGATGTCGTGGCGCAGCGCGGTGCCCGCCGGGGTGAGGGCGTCGTCGGCGTCGAGCAGGCCGCGCTCGCGCAGCCGCTCGCAGCCGGCGGTCCACTCCTGCCGGCTCCAGCCGCGGCTGGCGCACGCGAACTCCCGGGTCATGCCCTGGCCGGTCGCGGTATGGGTGATCAGCGCCTCGATCCCGTCGAGTCCGGCGCCGGCCAGCGCGGCGATGTGGCCGTCGCCGCGGTGCTCGCGCAGCAGCGCGGCGCAGTGCCACAACGCCAGCTGCGGCGCCTTCGGCGCGTCCAGATCGGCGTGGGCGGCGTACAGCGGGCGGCCGGGGGCGGCGCACGCCTCGGTGGCGGTCGTCGCCAGCGCGGCGGCCTCGGCGACCTCGGGGTCGTCGGCGGCGTCCTCGCCGAGCACCCGGCGCAGCGCGGCCTCCACCGCCCGCCACCGCGCGTCCAGCACGGCCGCCGGCGCGGCGGCCTGCCACGCCCGGGGGATGTGCCGGGCGATCAGCGCGGGGTTGAAGTTGTAGAAGGTGGCCGCCACGACGCCCGCGCCCACGGCGCCCATGGCCGCCGACCGGCTCGCGAGGTACGCCATGCCGCCCGGTTCCAGGCCGATCGCGGTGAACTCCCGCTCCGCCTCGGGCGCGAAGTAGATCAGCGAGTGCAACGGGTTGAGCGCGCTGTTGCAGTGCCGGGCCGCCGTCAGTGTCATACGGCCATCGTAGGCACGGCGGGCGGAAAATCTACCCGCGAGTACGACTGTGGCCGGTTCCCAACTCCCGCCCGCCGAAAGGCCATGCGCGAGCCCCCACCCGAGCCCCGTACGCCTCGTACGCCCGCGCCCCGTACGCCTCGTACGCCCGCAGCCGCAGCCGCAGCCGCAGCCACCATCGACCGCCGCACCAAGGGCCGACCGCCGCGGGCTCACCCCGCGATCAGCGCCGCCACCGCGTCGGTGACCACCTTGCGCCGGCGTGCCGTCCCGCCCCCCGCCAGGCTGGCGTCGAGCTCCGGGGTGTTGGAACTCCAGAAGCCGGACAGGTGCAGCACCAGGCCGAGCAGTTCCTCCGCGCTGAACCGGGTGGGCAGCAGGCCGTCGCGCTGCGCGCCCGCGACCGCCTCGATCTTGGCGGCGTTGCTCTGCATGACCACCGGGATCGGGGCGCCGGTGCCGGACCGCTCCAGCCGGTACCAGGTCGCAAGGCGCTGCACCCACGGCCGCGCCTCGTACGAGTCGAAGAGCCGGCCCGCGTACTCGGGCAGGTCGGCCGGGTCGATCGGCACGGCGTCCACGGTCTCGCGGCACATGGCGTCGAAGACCGCGTCGAACAGGCCGTCCTTGCTGCCGAAGTAGTGGTAGATCTGCGCCTTGTTGCTCTTCGCCGCCGCGGCGATCCGGTCCACCCGGGCGCCCGCGATGCCGTACGCGGCGAACTCCTCGGTCGCCGCGCGCAGCAGCCGGCGACGGGTCGCCTCGGCATCCCTGTTCATGGCACTCAGCCTATCTACTAACCAGATAGTTGACAAAGGGCGGGTGGAGGAGTCGGATGGAGTTGCTAATCAACCGGTTAGTCAGCAACCCGTCCCGGATCGGAGCTCCGCCATGCCCTCACCGTCCGCCACCCCCTCGAACGCGAACGCCCCCTCGCACCAGTCCGCCGTCTTCCTCGTCAGCGGCGCCTCCCGCGGGCTGGGCCGGGAGATCGTGCGGGCCGCCGCGGAGGCCGGGCACCGCGTGGTGGCCGGCGTGCGCACGCCGGCATCGCTGGACGACCTCGCCGAGCGCTACGGCGACCGGATCGCCGTCGTCCCGCTGGACGTGACCGACGACACGCAGGTCCGGGCCGCCGTGCGCACCGCCGTGGACCGCTTCGGCCGGCTCGACGTGCTGGTCAACAACGCCGGGTACGCCAACGTCGGGGCCGTGGAGGACGTCGCCTTCGACGACTTCCGCGCGCAGATCGACACCAACCTCCTCGGCGTGGTCCGGCTCACCCAGGCCGCGCTGCCGGTACTGCGCGAGCAGGGGTCGGGGCACGTCGTGCAGGTCTCGTCGGTCGGCGGCCGGCTGGCCACCCCGGGGCTGGCGGCCTACCAGTCCGCGAAGTGGGCGGTCGGCGGGTTCTCCTCGGTGCTGGCGGCCGAGGTCGCGCCGCTCGGCATCAAGGTCACCGTGCTCGAACCGGGCGGGATGTCCACGGAGTGGGCCGGCTCCTCGATGCGGGTCGACCCGGTCCGGCCCGCGTACGAGCCGACCGTGGGGGCGATGGCCGCCCTGCACAGCGGCGGCTCCGCGACGGCGGCGAGCGACCCGGCCAAGGTCGCCCGTCTCGTCCTCGACGTCGTCGCCCTCCCCGACCCGCCGCTGCGGCTGCTCGTGGGCGCCGACGCCTTCCGCTACGCCACCGCCGCCGGCCGCGCCCTGCTCGCCTCCGACGAGCAGCACAGGGCGCTGAGCGAGTCCACCACCTCCGACGGCGCCACCGACGCCCACCTCGACCCCCTCGGCCACGACGAGCCGCGCCCCTGATCCCCGGGCCTCGACCGGGAAGTACCCCCACCCGCCCCTGGTTTGTGCGGCCCCCTCCGCGGAAAGAGGGTCACCAACCAAGGGGCACGTGGGGCCCAGGAGGCGGCATGACGACCACCGAGCAACCGCGCGTTCCGGGTCTGGAAGTCCGCTCCATCGACTACGTGCCGCTGCGCGAACGGCACGGGAAGCTCTGGCACCTGGGCCCGCTGTGGTTCATGTCGAACGCCCAGATCGCCACCCTCGCCGTCGGCCTGATCAGCATCACCGGCGGCGGCAACCTGATCTGGTCACTGATCTCCATCGTGCTGGGCACCGCGCTCGGCACGTTCTTCATGGCGTTCCACTCCGCGCAGGGGCCGCAACTCGGGCTGCCGCAGATGATCCAGTCCCGGCCGCAGTTCGGCTACGTCGGCGCGCTGCTGGTGTGGCTCTTCGCCTACGTGCAGTACGCCGGGTTCAACGTCTTCAACACCATCCTGGCCGGCCAGGCGATGAGCCGCACCGCGCACGGCGGGGTGAAGTGGTGGGTGGCCGGCGTGACCGTGCTCGCCCTGCTGGTCGCGCTCGTCGGCTACGACGTCATCCACCGCGCCGAGCAGGTCCTCACCTACGTGTTCCTGGCGGTCTTCGGCGTCTTCACCGTCGGGGTGCTGGTGACGCTGCACTACCCGGCGGGGTCGTTCGACCTCGGCGGCTTCAGGTGGACCCCGTTCCTGGCGCAGTTCGGGGTGGTGGCGGGCTACCAGATCAGCTGGGCGATCTACGTGTCCGACTACTCCCGCTACCTGCCGCCGGGCGTCACCGTGCGCAGGACCTTCTACTGGACGTACTTCGGCTCCGCGCTCGGCGGCGCGTGGCTGATGGTGCTGGGCTCCCTGCTCGCCGCGTGGGCGGGCCAGGACTTCGACACGATCGCCTCGATCGACGCGGCCGGCGACAAGGTCTTCGACGGCTTCGGCGCGGTGGTGCTGGTCTTCTCGGCGCTCGGCCTGGTCTCGGTCACCGCGCTGAACATGTACGGCGGTTCGCTGACGCTGATCAGCGCGGCCGACTCGATCCGCAAGGTCCGCCCGACGATCAGCGCCCGGCTGCTGACCCTCGCCTTCACCGCGGCCCTGTCGCTGGCCGGCGCGCTCGCCGCGACCTCGCACTTCCTGACGAACTTCAACAACTTCCTGCTGCTGGTGCTCTACCTGTTCATCCCGTGGACCGCGGTGAACCTGATGGACTACTACGTGGTGCGGCGCGGGCACTACGCCATCGCGGAGATCTTCAAGCCGCACGGCATATACGGACGTTGGGGCTGGCGCGGGATCATCGCGTACCTGGTGGGCTTCGGCGCGATGGTGCCGTTCTTCTCGGTGGGCACGCTCTTCACCGGGCCCGCCGCGAAGGCGCTGAACGGCGCGGACATCTCCTTGTTCATCGGGCTGCCCGTGTCGGGACTGCTGTACTGGTGGCTGGCCCGCACCATCGACGTGGCCGCGGAGATCGAACTCGCCGACGCCGAGGCCGCGTCGCTGGAGACGGCCGGGACGGGGTGAGAACGGGGGCGGCGCCGCGGGCCGCGGCACCGGATGTGATGACCGCATCATCCGACGTGAACCGGCCGTTCGGCGTGCGGATGGCGTCCGCACCACCGCCTTCCGCCTCCTGTGCGACCCTCCACTCCGACACGCGGTGGTTCCCCGCCGGGAAACGGTCGTCCGCCCCGCGGGCGGTTGCTTCACTGAGTCATGGACCTGAACACCGTGGTGGAGATCCGGGACGCCCGGCACGCCTCCCCGTGGCGGCCGGGCGACGCCTGGCTCGCCGGCGGGACCCACCTGTTCTCCGAACCGCAGCCGCACCTGCGCCGGCTGCACGACCTGAGCCGTACCGGCTGGGAGCCGCTGCGGCACCTGCCCGACGGCTCGCTGGAGATCGCGGCGACCTGCACGATCGCCCGGCTGTCCCGCTTCGGCCGGAGCCTGGACCCGGCCGCCCACCCCGCCGCGCCGCTGATCGAGCAGTGCTGCCGGGCCTTCCTCGCCTCGTTCAAGGTCTGGAACGTGGCCACCGTCGGCGGCAACCTCTGCAACGCCCTGCCGGCCGGCCCGATGATCTCGCTCACCGCCGCGCTCGACGGGGTGTGCCTGCTGCTCGACCAGGCGGGCGGGCAACGCGGTTCGCGGGTGGCGGACTTCGTCACCGGCGCCGGGCTCAACGACCTCGCCGAGGGCGAGTTGCTGCGCGCGGTGACGCTGCCGCCGCGCGCGCTGTCCGCGCGCACCGCCTTCCGCCAGGCGTCCCTGTACGCGCTGGGCCGCTCCGGCGTGCTGCTGGTCGGCACCGAGGAACCGCCGGACCCGGCCGATCGAGCCGAGCGAGCCGATCGAGCCGAGCGAGCCGAGCGGGCCGCGCGCACGGATCACACGGGCCGCACCCACCGCACCTGGGCACTGACCGTGACCGCCTCGACCGTACGGCCGTTCCGGCTGGCCTTCGCCGGGCCGCCGTCCGCCGACCGGCTGCGGGCCGCGCTGGACGCGGCGATCGGTGACGGCGACTGGTTCGACGACATCCACGGACTGCCCGCCTGGCGGCGGCACATGACGTACCGGCTCGCGGAGGAGATCCGCGCGGAACTGGCCGCACGGCCCGGCGGAGACGCGACGGAGGCCGGTGCGCGATGAGTTACCGGATCGAGGTCAACGGCCGGCCGTTCGACGTGGAGCCGCGGCCGGGCCAGTGCCTGCGCACGTATCTGCGGGACCGGGGCTGGTTCGGCGTCAAGAAGGGCTGCGACGCGGGCGACTGCGGCGCCTGCACCGTGCAGGTCGACGGCGAGCCCGTGCACAGCTGCCTCTACCCGGCGGTGCGCGCCGAGGGCCGCCGGGTCACCACCGTGGAGGGCCTGGCCGGCGCCGACGGCGAACTCCACCCCGTACAGCGGCGGTTCCTCGACGCCCAGGGCTTCCAGTGCGGCTTCTGCACCGCCGGGTTCCTGATGACCGCCGCCGCCCTGGACGAGGAGCAACTCGACGACCTGCCGCAGGCGTTGAAGGGAAACCTGTGCCGCTGCACCGGCTACCGGGCGATCGAGGACGCGATCCGCGGGGTGCGGCACGCCGAGGCGCCCGGGGCGGGCGCGGCGGTCGGCCGCAACCTGCCCGCGCCGGCCGGCCCGCAGGTCGTCACCGGCACCGCCCGCTACACCTTCGACGTCGACGTGCCGGGGCTGCTGCACATGAAGCTGCTGCGCTCCCCGCACGCGCACGCCCGGATCACCGCGATCGACACCTCCGCCGCGCTCCAAGTTCCCGGCGTTCAAGCGGTGTTCACCCACCACGACGCCCCCGACCGGCACTTCTCCACCGCGCGCCACGAGCACCCCGAGGACGACCCGGACGACACCCGGGTGCTCGACGACACCGTCCGGTACGCCGGCCAGCGGGTCGCGGCCGTCGTCGCGGACAGCGAGGGCGCCGCCGAGGAGGGCTGCCGCCGGATCGAGGTGGCCTACCAGGTGCTGCCCGCCGTGCTCGACCCGGAGCGGGCGATGGAGCCCGGCGCCCCGGTGGTCCACGACAAGGACGCCCGCACCGCGCGCATCGCCCGGCCGCGGCAGAACGTGGTCGGCGAGCTGCACGGCGAGGTCGGCGACGTCGCGGCCGGGTTCGCGGCGGCCGACGAGGTCTACGAGGAGACCTTCCGCACCGTCCGGGTCCAGCACGCCAGCCTGGAGACGCACGGCGCGGTCGGCTGGATCGACGACGGCGGACGGCTGACCGTACGCACCAGCTCGCAGACCCCGTTCCTGACCCGCCGGGCGCTGTGCGCGCTGTACGACCTGCCGGCCGATCAGGTGCGGGTGGTGGCCGGCCGGGTCGGCGGCGGATTCGGCGGCAAGCAGGAAATGCTCGTCGAGGACGTGGTGGCGCTGGCGGTACTGCGGCTGCGCCGGCCGGTGAAGCTGGAGTACACCCGGGCCGAGCAGTTCTTCGGCGCGACCACCCGGCACCCGTTCAGCGTCCGGGTCAAGGCCGGCGCGCGCCGCGACGGCACCCTGACCGCGCTGGAGCTGCGGGTGGTGGCGAACACCGGCGCCTACGGCAACCACGGCCCGGCAGTGCTCTTCCACGGCTGCGACGAGTCGCTGTCGGTCTACCGCTGCCCGAACAAGAAGGCCGACGGCTACTGCGTCTACACCCACACCGTGCCGGCCGGCGCCTACCGCGGCTACGGCCTCGGCCAGGTCACCTTCGCGATGGAGTCCGCGCTCGACGAGCTGGCCCGCCGGCTCGGCCTGGACCCGCTGCTGCTCAGGGCCCGCACCGTCATCGGCCCGGACGACCCGCTGGTCACCCCCGTCAGCGAGCCGGAGGAGGACCTGCGCCTCGGCGGCTACGGCCTCGACCAGTGCCTGGACATCGTCCGCCGCGCGCAGGCGGAGCCCCGCACGGAGCAGGTCCCCGACGGCTGGCTGGTCGGCGAGGGCAGCGCCCTGTCGATGAACGCCACCGGGCCGCCCGGCGGCCACTTCGCCGACGCGCGGATGCTGCTGCGCCCCGACGGCGGCTACGAACTGAGCGTCGGCACCGCCGAGTTCGGCAACGGCACCACCACCGTCCACCGCCAGGCCGCGGCGGGCGAGCTCGGCACCACCGTCGACCGGATCAGCGTCCGCCAGTCCGACACCGACGTCGTGGGCCATGACACCGGCGCCTTCGGCTCCACCGGCGTGGTGGTCGCCGGCAAGGCCACGCTGCGCGCCGCCCGGGCGCTGGCCGACGCCGTCCTGGACTTCGCCGCCGCGCGGCTGCGGGTGCCCCGCGCGCAGGTCAGGCTCACCGAGGACGCGGTGCTCGCCGACGCCGCCGGGCTGCGGCTCACCCTCGAGGAGGTGCACGCCGCGGCCCGGGCGGTCGGCGTCACCCTCGCCGCGGACGGCCACTTCGGCGGCACCCCGCGCTCGATGGCCTTCAACGCGCAGTACTTCCGGATCGCCGTCGACCCCGGCAGCGGCGAGATCCGCGTCCTGCGCAGCGTGCACGCCGCCGACGCCGGGAAGGTGCTGAACCCGATGCAGTGCCGCGGCCAGGTCGAGGGCGGCGTCGCCCAGGCGCTGGGCGCGACCCTCTTCGAGAACGTCCGCGTCGACGGGAGCGGCCGGGTCGAGACCGCCACCTTCCGCCGCTACCGGCTGCCCGCCTACGCCGACGTGCCGCGCACCGAGGTGCACTTCACCAGGACCGCCGACGCGACCGGCCCGCTGGGTGCCAAGTCGATGAGCGAGAGCCCGTTCAACCCGGTCGCCCCCGCCCTGGCCAACGCCCTGCGCGACGCGACCGGCATCCGCTTCACCGAGCTGCCCTTCACCCGCGACCGCGTCTGGCAGCGCATCGACGCGGCGGCACGGAAGGTGAACTGACTCGCCGTCAGATCTTCAGGCGGTACGGCAGCAGGCAGACGACGACATCGGTACGGGCCCGTAGCACCGTGGCCAGCAGGATGCCGCGCTGGTTCTGCAGGATCTGGTAGCGACGGTGCCGCGGCTCCACCTCGGGGATGAGGACCGCGATCTGCCGGCCGTCCGCCGCGAGCCGTTTGACGTAGGCGACCACCGGCTCGACCAGCGAGCGGTGCGGGCTGTCCACGATGTCCAGGCGCACCCCGGGCTCCCACCGCGCCCAGGCGTCGCGCAGCGCCCCGGCCCGCTCCGGGTTCGAGTGCACGGCGACCGCGACCACCTCGTCGCCCAACGCGAGGGCGGCGGTGAGGGCGTACCGGGCGACCTCGCTGATCTCTCCGACCGGCACCACGACGAGCCCGATGCCGCCGCGCCCGGGCGGTGCGGGGATACGGCCGAGGCCGAGCTCCCTGCCGACCTCGGTGTAGTAGCGCTGCACCCGGCTGAAGAGCAGCATCAGCAGCGGCACCGCGACCACCACCACCCAGGCGCCTTCGAGGAACTTGGTGCTGAGCAGCACCACGCCGACGATGGTGGTGAGCACCGCGCCCAGGCCGTTGACCATGGCCCGGCGCAGCCACTTCGGCGGCCGGTCGCCGGCCCAGTGCCGGACCAGGCCGATCTGGCTGATCGAGAAGCCGATGAACACGCCGATCGCGAAGAGCGGCAGCAGCTTGTGGGTGTCGGCGTCGACCGCGATGAGCAGCACGGCCGCGAGCGCGGCGAGCGCGAGCACGCCGTAGCGGTAGACCGGGCGTTCGGCGCGCAGCCCGAAGATGTGCGGCAGCCGGTGGTCGCGGGCGAGCAGGCTCATCAGGACCGGCAGCCCGCCGAAGCTGGTGTTCGCGGCGAGCGCGAGCACGAGGGTGACCACGAGGTTGGTGGCGATGTACGGCCAGCCGGTGCCGTACGCCCCGGCGGTGAGCTGGGCGAGCACCGTCACGCCGCCGCGCGGGACGACGTGGTCGCGGTGGATCAGCACCGACAGCCCGACCAGCATCAGGCCGAGCAGTCCGCCGAGCATCAGCTCGGTGCGCTGGGCGCGCCGCACCCGCGGGGTGCGGAAGGTCGGCACGCCGTTGGCGATGGCCTCGACGCCGGTCAGCGCGGAGCAGCCCGCCGAGAACGCCTTGAGCAGCAGCAGGATGCCGAGCGTCTCGGTGACGTGCACCGGCTCGTGGGTGCCGACCTCGGCCGCGGGGTGGCCGCGCAGCAGCCCGATCACCACGACCCCGAGGATGCCCAGCACGAACAGCGCGGTGGGCAGCATCAGCACCCGGGCGCTCTCGGCGACCCCGCGCAGGTTCACCGCGGTGAGCAGCAGCAGGCCGAGCAGGCACACCTCCAGCAGGTGCGAGTTGAGCGCGGGGTAGGCGGAGGCGAGCGCGGCCGCGCCCGCGGCGAGGCTCACCGCGACGGTCAGCACGTAGTCGACGACGAGGCTCGCCGCCGCCAGCAGGCTGACCCGCGTCCCGAGGTCCTTCTTGGCGACGGCGTACGCGCCGCCGCCGTCGGGGTGCACCGCGATCACCTGGCCGTAGGAGACCACCAGCACCACTAGCAGGGCGGTGATCACCAGCGTGATCGGGAGCGTCGCGTCGATCGCCCCGGTGCCGGCCGTCACCAGCACCAGCACGATCGCCTCCGGCCCGTACGCGACCGAGCTGAGCGCGTCGAGCGACAGCGCGGCCAGCCCCTCCAGGCTGGTCAGCCGGTCCTTCTCGGCCTTGCGGTGCCCCTCGCCCGGGCGCACGGGCACCCTCGGCCGCAGTTGGCGACGGGCCAGGCCGAACGTCATGGACACCTCGTGAGGGGCGATACGGTCCTTTTGTCCGTTCAGTGTGACCGCCGGGCCCGCCCGCACGCCCGGGACGCGCGGGCGGCGGTCGGCGGCGATCACCGGCGTGGCACCATGGCCCGGTCGGAGGCCGGACGGACGGACGCGGAGGGCGGTAGCGAGGTGGGCGGGATACCGCGAGCCGAGGCGGAGCCGGGCGGAGCCGAAGCGGACGGCGCCGAAGCGGAGCGGCGGGCGGAGGCCGAGCGGCGCGAGGTGGCGGCCTTCCGGCAGTCGCTCGGGCTGGACCACCTGGTCGACGTCCACACCCACTTCATGCCGCAGCAGGTGCTGTCCAAGGTGTGGGCGTACTTCGACGCGGCCGGGCCGCTGGTGGGCCGGCACTGGCCGATCGCCTACCGGATGGAGGAGCAGCGCCGGGTGGAGGTGCTGCGCGGCTTCGGCGTGCGGGCCTTCACGTCGATGCTCTACCCGCACAAGCCGGGGATGGCCCGCTGGCTCAACGACTGGTCCGCCGACTTCGCCGCCCGCACCCCGGACTGCCTGCACACGGCCACCTTCTTCGCCGAGCCGGGCGCCCTCGCCGACGTGCGGCGCGCGCTCGGCCAGGGCGCGCGGGTCTTCAAGTGCCACGTCCAGGTGGGCGGGTTCGACCCCAACGACCCGCACCTGGACGCCGTATGGCGGCTGCTCGCCGACGAGGGGGTGCCGGTGGTGACGCACTGCGGCTCCGGCCCGGTGCCCGGCGCCCACACCGGCCCGGCCCCGATCGCCGCGCTCCTGGCCCGCCACCCCCGGCTGCGGCTGGTCGTCGCCCACCTCGGCATGCCCGAGTACGAGGACTTCCTCGGCCTCGCCGAACGCCACGGCGACGTCATGCTCGACACCACCATGGCGTTCACCCCCTTCGTCGAGTCCGCCGCCCCCTTCCCCCGCGCCGCGCTCCCCCGCCTCGCCGCCCTCCAGGACCGCGTCCTGCTCGGCACCGACTTCCCCAACATCCCCTACACCTACACCGCCGCCCTGACCGCCCTGCGCACCGCCGACCTCGGCACCCCCTGGCTCCGCGCTGTCTGCCACGACAACGCCACCCGGCTCTTCTCCCTCTGACCCGGCCCCCTGAAGAGACCGGCGGCGAGCGGTGGCCGGAAGGCGTCGGTGGGTGTGGACAGGGTGGGGTGGAGAGGCGTTAATCGGGGTAAGTGTGGCGGCCCATGACGGGGCGTCGGGGTGGAGGCATGGGATGAACGGCCTCAGCAAGGGGATCGAGCGGGTCGAGGTGCGGTTGAAGTGGGACCCGAGCCCGCTGGGCGCCCCGCCGAGCGATCTGGACCTGATCGCGGCCACGTACTCGGCCGGCGCGGAGCAGGGTGATCCGGCCTACCTCGTGCACTTCGACAGCAGGGCGCCCGACGGGACCATGTGGCTCAACCGGGACAGCAAGAACGGCCAGGGCTTCGGCTTCGACGAGGTGATGACGCTGGAGCTGGACCGGCTCGGCGACGGGTACCGCCGGGTCGTGGTCGGCGCGATGATCCAGCAGAGCTTCGGACGGCTGGAGTTCGGCGCGGTGGCCAACCCGGCCTACCAGATCGTCACCGGCTGGACGGTGCTGGTGGAGGGCGGCCTGACCGAGCTGGGCGGCACCACGGCCGCGACCTTCGCGGAGTTCACCCGGAGCGGGTCCGGCGCCTGGTCCTTCCACTCGCTGCTGCGCGGCTACGACGAGGACCCCGACACCTTCGGCCACTCGATGGGCCGCCCGCCGTCCTGACCGCGTCCCGATCCGCGGCCCGCCCGCCACCCGACCCGCACACCCCGGTGAACCACCGGCGCCACCCGCGCCGACGTGGCCTTTTCCCCGCGCGCGCCGAACTGCCCGGCGCCACGGCCGCGTACGCGCCGACCGGAGAGACCGTGATGGCCCGCGCGTCCAGCGCCGGAGCTTCGCACCCCTCTGTTCCAATAGCGCATATGGGGCATCACCGAAGCAAAGCCACACCCATGGAGGCAGTCATGCGGGACGCCGGGCAGGGCGTGCGGGGACGTACGGGCGTACGGAAGTCGGCGCTGGGGATCGGGTGCGCGGCGGTCGCGGTCGCCGGAGTGCTGGCCGCGCCCGCCGGGCCGGCCGAAGCGGTCGGCGGTGCGCCACACGTACGCGGCGCGGTGCTCCACCCCGAGCAGGACTGGATGGGGTCGTCCGTCGCGGCCCACGAGGGCCGCTCCAGCACCACCACGGCCACCGGCGGCTCCTCGAACGTCACCCGCACCCCCGGATTCGACGTCAGCAACTGGCAGGGCACCATCGACTGGGCGGCCCAGTACCACAAGGGCGCCCGGTTCGCGTACATCAAGGCGACCGAGGGCACCACGTACAAGGACCCGAAGTTCGACGCGAACTACACCAACTCCTACTACGCAGGCTTCATCCGCGGTGCCTACCACTTCGCCCGCCCGGACAGCTCCGGCGGCAAGGCGCAGGCGGACTACTTCGTGTCGCACGGCGGCGGCTGGTCCAAGGACGGCAAGACGCTGCCGCCGGCGCTGGACATCGAGTACCCGTCCGGCGCGGCCTGCTACGGCCTGAGCAAGAGCGCGATGGTCAGCTGGATCAGGGCGTTCGTCGACGAGGTGCACGCGAAGACGACCCGCTGGGCGACCATCTACTCCACCACCGACTGGTGGACCCGGTGCACCGGCAACACCTCGGTCTTCGCCGCCGACGACCCGCTGTTCGTGGCGCGTTACGCCTCCAGCGCCGGCAAGCTGCCGGCCGGCTGGCCGTTCTACACCTTCTGGCAGCACGCCGACTCCGGCACGTTCCCCGGCGACCAGGACTACTTCAACGGCCCCCTCAGCGGCCTGCGCAACCTCGCCAACAACACCTGAGGCGGACGCGGCAGGAAGCCGCTGGTGCGGGCGGCGTACGCGGCGTAGCCGGGCCGGTCGGCCATCTGCCGCTCCAGCAGCCGTTTCCCGCTGCCGAAGACCAGCAGGGCGGTCATCAGCAGCGGGCCCGGCGCCGCCACCGCGGCGGCCTGCGGGCTCGCGCACGCCATCGCGTACAGGCCCCACCACACCAGGCAGTCGCCGAAGTAGTTGGGGTGCCGGGTCCAGGCCCACAGGCCGCGGTCCATGATGCGGCCGCGGTTCGCCGGATCGGCCTTGAAGCGGGCGAGCTGGTGGTCGCCGACCGCCTCGAAGGCCAGCCCGGCCGCCCACAGCGCGCCGCCGGCCGCCGCCCAGCCGCCGAGCCGCTCGGGGGCGTACTGCGCGGCCTGCACCGGCAGCGAGACGACCCACACCAGCGCGCCCTGGACCAGGTAGACGGTGCGCAGCGCGTACCCGGCGCGGCTGCCGGGCGCCTTGGCGAGCATCCGGTCGTAGCGCGGGTCCTCGCCGTGGCCGCGGCCGCGGCGGGCGATGTGCACGGCCAGCCGCAGCCCCCACCCGGCGGTGGCGAGCGTGACCAGCAGCCGCCGCCCGTCGTCGCCGTGCCCGGCCGAGGCGGCGTACGACGCGGCGGCGACCGCGGTGAAGGCCACGCCCCACGCGACGTCCACCACCCGGTGCACGCCCTTGGCGAGGGCGACCGCGAAGGTGGCCGCCATGACGCCGAAGGCCGCGAGCGCCGCCCAGCCGAGGCCCTCGGCGAACGCGGCCCAGGGGAAGCCGGTCACGGGCGCACCGGGACGTACCAGTCGTGCGGGGTGGCCGGCAGGCCCGAGCCGCCGAACGGCTCCGGGCGCACCGCGAGGATCTGGTCCACGCCCATCCGGCGCTCGGCGAAGGTCAGCATCGACCCGGCCAGGTAGAGCTGCCAGACCCGGACCGTCGGCTCGCCCGCCAGCGCGGCGAACACCGGCCGGCGCTCCTCCAGGGTGCGGTACCACGCCGCGATCGTCCGGACGTAGTGCTCGCGCATCGCCTCCACCGACCGCACCTCCAGGCCGGCGTCCTCCAGCAGGTCCACGGTCCGGCCGACCGGGCGCATATGCATGTCGGGGACGATGTACGACTCGATGAACGCGCCACCGCCGGGCGCGTCGGCGCCGCGGGACATCTGCTGGACCAGCAGCCGGCCGCGCGGGCGCAGCAGGGCGTGCAGCCGGGCGGCGAAGTCCGGGTACTGCTCCTCCCCGACGTGCTCGCCCATCTCGATCGCGCTCACCGCGTCGTATCCGCCGTCGGCGGCGCCGAGGTCGCGGTAGTGGCTCAGCCGCACCTCGACCAGGTCGTCGAGGCCCTGCTCCGCGATCCGGGCGGCCACGAAGTCGCGCTGCTCGCGGGAGAGGGTGACGGCGGTGACACGGGCCTTGAACTCCCGCGCCGCGTAGAGGGAGAGGCTGCCCCATCCGCAGCCCATGTCCAGCAGCCGCGCGCCGGGGGTCAACGCCAGTTTGCGGCAGACCAGTTCGAGCTTGTCGCGCTGCGCCTCGGCGATGCCGTAACCGGCGCCGCCCGGTACGTCCCCGGGCTCGGACTCCAGCTCAGGATCAGGCTCGGTCCCGGGCTCGGTCCCGGGCTCGGTCGCGGGCTCGGTCTCGGGCTCGGTCCAGTAGCCGCAGGAGTACGCCATCGACGGGTCCAGCAGTTCGGCGTACCAGTCGTTGGACAGGTCGTAGTGGTGGCTGATGGCGGCCCGGTCGCGGCCGGTGCTGTGCAGCGCGCCGCGCTGCTTCGCCTTCCGGACGCCCGGCGGCGCCGGGCGGGGGCCGAGCGCGCCCAGCCGCAGCGCGGTCGCGGCGGCCGCGGCGAGTGCCCGCGGACGGGGGCGGCCGGGTGCCGAACCGCGCTCCCGCACCGCCCGGGCCACCCGGCCGAGCCCGTCGGGCAGGTCGCCCTCGATGTCGAGTTCCCCCGCGATGTACGCCTCGGCCAGGCCCGTGCCGCTGGGCTGCCACAGCAGGCGGCGCAGCGCGCGGCGGCTGCGCACGACGATCACGGGCGCGTCGGCCGGCCCGGTCTCGCTGCCGTCCCAGGCGCGCAGCCGCACCGGCGGCCGGTCGCCGAAGTACCCGTCGAGCAGCCGCCCGAGCCGGTCCGCCACTGTGCTCATCGGTCGTCTCCGTCCGTACGGCCGGGGTCCGTCCCCGTGCCGGTTCCGGCCATGGCGCCGGGGCTCGAGGCGCCGTCCGCGGGCCCGGCGCCGTCCGCGGCGCGGGTCAGTAGCGTCTGCCGCACGTCCAGGTAGCGGGAGCGGAACCCGGCCTCGGAGTAGGCGAGGTAGAACTCCCACATCCGGCGGAAGGTCGCGTCGAAGCCGAGCGCGGCGACCTCGCCGGCGTCGTCGGCGGCGGTGAACCGCTCGCGCCACAGCCGCAGCGTCTCCGCGTAGTGCGGGCCGAAGCCGTCGTCCCCGGTGACCCGCAGGCCGTGAGCGGCGGCCTCCCGTTCGATGGCCTGGGACGAGGGGATCAGGCCGCCGGGGAAGACGTACTTGCCGATCCAGGTGTAGGTGCCGTGGGTGGCGAGCATCCGGTCGTGCGCCATGGTGATGGCCTGCAGGGCGATCCGGCCGCCGGGGGCGAGGACGCGGGCGAGGGTGCCGAAGTACTCCGGCCAGAACTCGGCGCCGACCGCCTCGATCATCTCCACGCTGACCACGGCGTCGAACCGGCCGCGCACCTCGCGGTAGTCGCGCAGTTCGACCGCGGCCTTCCCGGCGAGGCCCGCGGCGGCGATCCGCGCCTGCGCCAGGTCGCGCTGCTCGCGGGAGAGCGTCACGGTCAGCACCCGCGCACCGCGCCCGGCCGCCCGCAGCGCCAACTCGCCCCAGCCGGTGCCGATCTCCAGCAGCCGGGTGCCCTCGCCGACGCCGGCCAGGTCCAGCAGCCGGTCGATCTTGCGGTGCTGGGCGGCGGCGAGGGTGGCCTGCTCGGCGGGGAAGCCGCGGAACAGCCCGGCGGAGTACGTCATCGTGTCGTCGAGGAAGAGCGCGAACAGCGCGTTCGACAGGTCGTAGTGCCGGCGGATGTTGTCGCGGGCGCCGTCGGGGGTGTTGCGCTGCCGATCCGGGGTGGCGTGCACCCAGGCCCGGCGCAGCCGCTGGAGGCCGTGCGGGACCAGCGCGGTGGCGTTCGCGGCGAGCACGGTGAGCACCCCGACCAGGTCGTCCGCGTCCCACTCGCCGGCCATGTACGACTCGCCGAAGCCGATCAGGCCGTCGACGGCGATCCGGCGGTGGAAGGCCCGCGGGTCGTGCAGCCGCAGCACCGGTCCCCGGTCGCCGCTGCCGGAGCCGTCGGGCAGCCGCACCCGCAGCGGCAGCCGGGCGAACGCGCGGCCGACCAGCAGCCGGGCCACCGCGGTGCGCGGCGGCGAACTGCGCGGCACCCGGGCCGCGTCCGGCCACACGGCGGGGTCCACGCCGGCTCGCGGCGCCGGGGCGGGGATGCCGGGAGCGGTGGCGGTGGTGCGGTCGGAGACGAGTCCGCTCACTTCAGGCCCTCCTGGGTGCGGTGGTGCGGGCGGGGGAGAACGGGCAGGCCGCGCAGGTACAGGCGGATGCCGTGCAGGCGGATCGCCGCGGAGACGGCGAGCGTGGACCAGGGGTGCCGGGCGGCGGCGGCCAGCAGGGCGCGGGTGCCGGCCGGACGGCGGGTGCCGCGCACCGTCGCGGTGAACGGCCGGCCGCCCTCACGCTCCAGGTGCACGGCCAGTTCCAGCTTCTCGCCGGGTTCGGGCAGCCGCATCCGGTAGGTGCCGTCGACCGGGAAGAACGGCGAGACGTAGAACTCCTTGGGCACCTCGGCCCGGCCCCGCTCGTCGGTGTGCAGCAGGTAGCAGTGCCGCTCGCCGTAGGTGTTGTGCACCTCGGCGACGGTGCACAGCGGCGAGCCGTCCCGGCGGTGGCACCAGTACACGGTGAGCGGGTTGAAGACGTGGCCGAGGACGCGGGCGTGCGCGAGCATCAGCACCCGGCCGCCGTCGAGTGACACGCCCTGCGCGTCCAGGTAGCGCTCCAGGCCCGCGCGCAGGGTGGGTGCGGTGCCCGCGAAGTGGTCGCGCGCGGCGAACCGGGCCAACGGGCGCAGCGCCCGGGGTTGCACCGGAAGGTGGTCGAGGTCGACCAGCCACATGTAGGTGCGGTGCCGGAAGGTGCGGCGGATCGGCCGGGTGCGCACGTGGGTGATCGCGCAGGCGTACAGGCTCGCGGTGCCGGGGGCGCGGTGCGCGCCGGTGTGCGGGACGCCCGCGACCGCGGGTGCGGAAGCCGTGTCGGAGGACGCCGTGTCCGCGGGCGCCGTGTCCGCGGGCGCCGTGTCGGCGGACGCCGTGTCCGCGAGCGGCCGGGCGGGGTTCACCAGCGCACCCCGAGCGCCGCGGCGGCCGCCACCCCCGCGCGGCAGCCGTCCTCGTGGAACCCCCAGCCGTGGTACGCGCCCGCGAACGCCGTCACCGCCGTGTCCAGCTCCGGCAGACGCCGCTGGGCGGCCACCGACTCCGGCGTGTACAGGGGGTGTTCGTAGACCATGCGGGCCAGCACCCGGCCGGGGTCGACCGCCTGCGACGCGTTGAGCGTGACCACGTACTCCTCGGCGGCATCGAGCCGCTGCAACCGGTTCATGTGGTAGCTGACCTGCACCTTCTCGGCGGGAGCCGCGCACGAGGGCATCAGGTAGTTCCAGGAGGCGCGGGCCCTGCGGGCGGTGGGCAGCAGCGACGCGTCGGTGTGCAGCACCGTCTCGTTGCGCGAGTAGCGGAACGCGCCGAGCACCCGCGCCTCGGCGTCGGTGGCGTCGGCGAGGACGGCGAGCGCCTGGTCGGGGTGGGTGGCCAGGACCACCGCGTCATAACCGCGGGTAATACCGTCGGCGGCGGTGACCTCGGCGCGGTCGGGGAAGCGGCGCACCGCGCGGACCGGGGTGCCGGTGTACACCGTGGTCAGCTGCTTGCCGATCCGCCGCACGTACTCCGCGGAGCCGCCGGTGACCGTGCGCCACCGCGGTGACCCGCCCACCGACAGCAGCCCGTGGTGGCGCAGGAAGCGGAAGAGGTAGGCCGCCGGGTACCGCATCGCCTGGTCGGGGGCGCAGGACCACACCGAGGAGACCAGCGGCACCACGAAGTGCGCGGTGAAGTACGGAGTGAAGTCGCGCTCGGCCAGGAAGCCGCCCAGCGTCAGGCGGTCGGCCCGGCCCGAGGCGAGCGCCGCGCGCGCCGCCCGGTGGAAGGACGGCACCTCAGCGAGCAGGCCCAGGTAGCGGCCGCGTATCGCGCTGCCGGGGTGGGCGAACAGGCCGCCGGGGCCGCGCGCGCCCGCGTACTGCAGGCCGCAGCCGTCGCACCGCACGGACAGGCTCATCTCGGAGTCCTGGGTGGCGACGCCGAGTTCGCGGAAGAGCCGCAGCAGCGTCGGGTAGGTGCGGTCGTTGTGCACGATGAAGCCGGTGTCGATCCGCAGCGCCTGCCCGCCCGGGTCGGCCACGTCGTGGGTGTGCGCGTGGCCGCCGAGCCGGTCGTCGGCTTCGTAGAGCGACACCTCGCACACCTGCCGCAACACGTAGGCCGCGGTCAGGCCGGCCACTCCCGAACCCACCACCGCGATACGCCGCCGCACCTCGTCGCCTCGTCTCCGCGCCTTCTTCGCGCCTCGCCCGCTCCCTGTCGACCCCCGTCACCAGTGATTCGGCGCGGCGGCCGAAAAGGATTGGTGGAGGGGCCGGGGTCTGGCGCGGGGCGGGAGTGAGGGCGCGGGCCCGGATGCGGCGATCGCCCGGTTCCGACCGGATATGAGCCGCCGGTGATCGTCGGTTTTCGGTAAAGCGACACCGCTGAGCGCCATACGGTATTCCCACAACGCTCACGTGGCGTGCACACTACAGGCCGGGTGTGGGTCGTGAACGAGCGTGCGGTACAAGGCCCGTGCCTGTCGTTGCCCTCTCACGGACCATCATGTTGGAGTCGTCATCACCCACATACACACACCCCGTAGCGGCGCAGGCCGTACCGGAGTGGTAGCGGCCGCCTCGCTGGCCCTGCTCTCCGGTTCGCTGCTGCTGGCGGCCACGCCTTCGCAGGCGTCGGCGCCGGCCGCGTCCGCCAAGACCATCACCGGCTCCCACCCCGCGTGGGCCACCGCCTCCGCGGACGCCGGTTCGGTGTCGTCCTCCGCCGAGATCACCGGCACCGTGTACCTCGCGGGCCAGGACCCGGCCGGGCTCACCTCGTACGCGACGGCCGTATCGGACCCGAGCAACGCCAGTTACGGCAAGTTCCTCAGCCCCGCGCAGTACCAGGCCCGGTTCGGGGCCACCAAGGCGCAGATCGCCGCCGTGCAGAAGTGGGCCGAGGACTCCGGCCTGAAGGTGCTGGGCACCACCTCGCACGCGATCACCGTCAAGGGCACCAACTCCGCGCTCACCAAGGCGTTCGGCACCGGTGAGCACCAGTACAAGGTGTCCGGCGAGCTGCGGCACGCGCCGGCCCGCGACCTGAAGGTGCCGGCTTCCGTCTCCAGCGCGATCCTCGGCGTCGACGGCCTCTCCTCGGTCGGCAGCAACGTGGTGCGCCCGGACTCGCACAAGGTCACCTCGGACACCGCCACTTCGGCGAAGGGCGCCAAGGCCGACAAGAGCCTGCCCACCACGCCGACCTGCTCCGCGTACTGGGGCCAGAAGACCGCCAAGGGCGCGCCGGCCGGCTTCACCAAGAAGGACGTGGCGTTCGACCAGTGCTCGCTGTACCCCTCGCAGATCCGCAAGGCGTACGGCATCACCTCCACCGGGCTGACCGGCAAGGGCGCGACGATCGCCATCGTGGACGCGTACGGCAGCTCCACCATGGAGGCCGACGCCAACCAGTACGCCACCAACCACGGTGACAAGGCGTTCAAGAAGGGCCAGTACTCCGAGGTCGTCGACTCCTCGCAGTGGACGGACCAGGACCTGTGCGGCGGCCCCGAGGGCTGGGCGCCCGAGGAGGCGCTGGACGTCGAGATGGCGCACGGCCTCGCCCCCGACGCCAACGTGGTCTACGTCGGTGCGAACTCCTGCAACGACGACGACCTGCTGGCCGCGATCACCAAGATCGTGGACAACCACCTCGCCGATGTCGTCTCCAACTCGTGGGGCGAGATCATGCACACCACGGACAACGCGGACGTCACCGCGTCGGAGATCGCGGCGTACGAGCAGATCTTCCAGCAGGCCGCGATCGAGGGCATCAGCGTCGGCTTCTCGGCCGGCGACTGCGGTGACAGCAGCCCGCTGGCGGCGGCCACCGGTGCCAACTGCCAGACCGACACCGCCCGTGCGCAGGCCAACTGGCCGGACTCCGACCCGTGGGTGACCTCGGTCGGCGGCACCGCGCTCGCCCTGGCGGACAAGAGCGGCAAGTACGGCTTCGAGACCGACATGGGCACCACCCGCTCCGCGCTGTCGGCCGACGGCAAGAGCTGGACCCCGGCCCCGGCCGCGGCGCCGTTCTACTTCGGCGGTGGCGGCGGCACCAGCGAGGACTTCGCGCAGCCGGGCTACCAGCGCGGCGTGGTCCCGGACACGCTGTCGCACACCCTGATGACCGGTCAGAAGGTGGGCGCCGCCAAGCGGGTCACCCCGGACATCTCGATGGTCGGCGACCTGTACACCTCGGTGCTGGTCGGCATCTCCGACGGCGCCGCGTACAGCGAGGGCGGCTACGGCGGCACCAGCGTCTCCTCGCCCGAGTTCGCGGCGGTGCAGGCCGACGCGATCCAGGCCGGCCACCACGCGATCGGCTTCGCCAACCCGGCGATCTACGCCCGCTCGCACCTGACCACCGACGTGGTGGACAAGCAGGCGCAGCACTCGAGCACCCCGCTGAGCAGCGTCTACGACGCCGGTGTGGTCAACGGCAACCTGCTGGTCCGGCTGATCGGCTTCGGCCAGGACACCTCGCTCAACGCGGTCCGCGGCTACGACGACGCGACGGGTGTCGGCTCGCCGAACGCGAGCTACCTGAAGTCGTACCGCTTCTGACGGTTCGCCGGCAGGACGGATCGACGCTTGACGCGTTGACGTTTTGACGCGTTGACGTTTTGACGCGTTGACGCTTTGACGGATCGACCGATCAGCGGATCGACCGATCCACGGGTGTGACCGGGCGGGCTCCGGCGGAGGACGACTCCTCCACCGGGGCCCGCCCGCACGTTTGATCGGATCAACTGAATAATGGGTCCCGGTACGCCCGTGGGTGGCGTGCCCTTGGGGGGGACGCGCACCGATGGTGAAGCTCAAGCGAGGGGCGGTGGCCGGGCTGGCCACCGCGGGTGTGGCGGCGGCGTTAGCCGGGACGCTGATCGCGGTCGGCACCGGAGGCGGCGGCTCCGGGCACGCCAAGGCGGCCGGGCACACCACCGCGCAGGCACCGGTCCGGCACGCGCCGACCGCCTCCACCACCCCCGCGTGGGACGGCAAGACGAAGGTGATCGGCGACGGCTCCACGTCGTACACCGGGCCGCAGCCGCACCAGCCGAAGTGGCACAAGCTCAAGCCGGGCGAGAAGCCGCCGCAGTTCGTGGTCTTCTCCTGGGACGGCGCGCTGGAGGGCGACGACCACGACTTCTCCCGCTTCCGCACGCTGGCCGAGAAGTACCACGCCAACATGACGTTCTTCCTCAGCGGCATCTACCTGCTGCCGAAGGACAAGCGCACCCTCTACCACCCGCCGCAGCACGCGCCGGGCTCCTCCGCGATCGACTTCCCCACCGACCAGCACATCAAGTGGACCCTCCAGCAGCTCCGGCTGGCCTGGGAGGACGGCGACGAGATCGGCACCCACTTCAACGGGCACTTCTGCAAGCCCGACAAGGGCGCGGGCGCGGACTGGAGCACCAAGGAGTGGCTGAGCGAGACCAGCCAGGCGTACTCCTTCGTGCAGAACTGGAAGACGAACACCGGCGACACCGACATCCCGCCGCTGCCGTTCGACTACGCCCAGGAGCTGGTCGGCGGGCGCGCGCCGTGCCTGGAGGGCCAGAAGAACCTGCTGCCGGCCGAGAAGCAGCTCGGCTGGCGGTACGACGCCAGCTCGCCCGGCGACTTCCAGCTCTGGCCGCAGAAGCAGGACGGGATCTGGAACTTCCCGCTGGAGCTGGTGCCCTACCCGGGCAAGAGCTTCCAGGGCCTGACGATGGACTTCAACTTCCTCTACAACCAGTCCGGCGGCGACGTCACCGAGGGCGACCCGGCGAAGTACCCGGAGTGGGAGAAGCAGACCCGGCAGGGCTACCTCGAAGGCTTCCAGCGGGTCTACAACGGCAGCCGGGCACCCCTGTTCATCGGCAACCACTTCGAGGACTGGAACGGCGGCATCTACATGCAGGCCATCTCCGACGTGGTGAAGGACGTCTGCCCCAGGAAGGGCGTGGAGTGCGTGTCCTTCAAGGAGCTGTGCGACTGGCTGGACATGCAGGACCCCGCGGTGCTGGCGAAGCTGCGCAACCTGGACCCGGGAGAGTCGCCGGACTGGTCGACCTTCCTCACCAAGTAGTGGCCTTGCGGGCGGCGTCGGGGCCGACCGGCGTGCGCGTCGCCGACTCCGATCCGCCCGGCGGGAGGGTCGCCTCGGCGTAGTGGGCCCAGATGTCCGTCGGGGCGTCGCTGCCCGGCTTCTTCACGGACCGCCCGCCGATCCCGGTCAGCGGCTGCAACTGCTGCGTCTTCGGGTCGATCCGGAACAGGGTGACCGCGGTGGCCATCTCCGCGTCGTAACCGACGAACGACGCCGAGGTGTTGTCCTGCGCGGTGCCCGGCAGCCCGGCCAGCCCCGGCCCGGCCTTCGCCACCGCGTGCGCGGCGCCGGTGTCGACCGCGTCGCGCAGCGCGTCGTCCACCTCCCCGGCCACCTTCGGGGTGAACGGGTGCGTGACGGTGGGTTTCTGGAGCGGCACCGCGGCGCCGTCGCGGGTGATGCGCAGCACCGAGTACGGGTCGGTGTGGGTGCCGCCGGCCGCGAAGGTGGCGTACCCGTCGGCCATCCGGATCGGGCTGGGCGTGGACGTGCCCAGCGAGAAGCTCGGCACCTGCTCGGCGAAGCCGCTGTCCGGCAGCAGCCCGGCGTCGATCGACGCCTGCCGCACCTGGTTGAGCCCGACGTCCACGCCGAGTTGTGTGATCGGCCCGTTCACGCCCTTCGCGACGGCCTCGCCGAGCGGGATCTTCCCGTACGAACGGCCGTCCGCGTTGGCGGTCTTGACGACCTTCCCGTCCCGGCTCCAGTACGGGCCCTCGGGCGTCTGTATCGGCACCTTGTTGTCGCCGTCGTAGCGGGACTGCGGGTCGACCCGGGCCCTCGGCGCGTCCCGGGTGCGGACCACGCCGTCGCGCAGGGCCGCCGCGTACACGAACGGCGCGTAGGTGGTGCCGGCCGGCACGATCGCGATGTCGGCGTCGTCGAAACCTTGCTTGACGTAGTCGGGGCCGCCGTAGAGCGCGAGGATGCGGCCGTCGGTCGCGACCGATGCGGCGCCCACCCGCACATTGCGATCGGCGGGGCGGTCCTTCGGGCGCAGCCGGGAGATCTGCTGCTTGACGGCGGCGGCCAGCGCGTCCACCTTCGGCTTCTGGAAGGTGGTGTAGATCTGGTAGCCGCCGAGGTCGAACCGCTGGTCGGAGATGCCGCTGTGCGCGGAGACGTAGGCGCGTGCGGTGTCCACGAGGTAGCCGGTCTGCCCGCTCAGCCCGGCCGGCTTCGGCGGCGCGATCGGCTCGGGGAACTTCGTGTACGTGGCCCGCTGCGCCGCCGACAGCTTGCCGGTCTTCACCATCCGGTCCAGCACCCAGTTCCAGCGCGCCACCGCGCGGTGGTGGTTGGCGGCGCTCACCGACGGGTCGAACTGGCCGGCGCCCTTGAGCAGCGCGGCGAGGAACGCGGCCTGGCTCGGGTTGAGTTGGGAGACGTCCTCGCCGTAGTACGCCTTCGCGGCGCGCTGCACCCCGTAGGCGCCGCGGCCGAACCAACTGGTGTTGAGGTAGCCGTCGAGGATCTGCTTCTTGCTCATCTTGCGGTCGAGCTTGATCGCGATGAAGATCTCGGAGATCTTGCGGGAGATCGTCTGGTCCTGGTCGAGGTACACGTTCTTGACGTACTGCTGGGTGATCGTGGAACCGCCCTGCGTCTGGCCGCCGGTGGCCATGTTCGCCACCGCCCGGGTGATGCCCCGAGGGGAGACGCCGTGGTCGGAGTAGAACGACGCGTTCTCGGCGGCGAGCACCGCGGACTGCACGGCGGTCGGTATACGGTCCAGCGGCATCGCCTGCCGGTCGACCGGGCCGACCCGGGCCATCTCGGTGCCGTCGGCCCAGTAGTAGACGTTGTCCTGCTGGGTCGCGTAGGCGTTCAGGTCGGTGGGGATCGCGGTGCGCGCATAGGCCCAGCCGACCAGCGCGATCAGGGCGAGCACGCTCCAGGTGCACAGCAGCAGGGTCTGGCGCAGCGAGGGGACCCACCGGCGCCAGCCGGTGCGGTTCGGCCGCGGGTACCGCGGGCGCAGCGGCGCCCACCACCGCTTTCCGTCCCCGACGGCGCCGGTACGGTCCGAGGGTGCCTCGGGGTTCGCGGGTGCCTCAGGTGTCTCGGGTGCCTCGGTCTTCCCGGTGCCGCGGTGCGGCTTCGGCAGCCGGGCCGCCGCCGAACGTGCCGTCCGCAGCGTCCGCACGGCTAACTGCCTCGGCCGCAGCCTCCGTTGCTCACCGCTTCGCCGCGCGAACATGTCCCTCCTCGACGCCCCTGGACAGGGACGTCCCCCGCGCCCCGAACACGGCTTCGACCCTATGTCGGGTGCCCACCTCCGCAGGGGTCCCGATCTCCACAGGTCTGTAACAAACCCCGCACCAGTCCGACACCCCCGTGTTGCCGACCCCCGCCAACCCGCGGCCCCCACCCCGTGCCACGGCCCCCGCCGGCACGAGCCGAACCCACGGTCCCCCGGCCCGCCGCGCACGCTCAAGCCCCGGGCCACACCGCGCCACCACGACGGCTGAGCGCGCAGTTCCCCGCGCCCCTACACAGCACCTGCCGGTGGCTCACCACCCCGCCGCGCAGGCTCAGGCCCCGGGCCACAGCGCGCCACCACGATGGCTGAGCGCGCAGTTCCCCGCGCCCCTACACAGCACCTGCCGGTGGCTCACCACCCCGCCGCGCACGCTCAAGCCCCGGGCCACAGCGCGCCACCACGACGGCTGAGCGCGCAGTTCCCCGCGCCCCTACACAGCACCTGCCGGTGGCTCACCACCCCGCCGCACATGCTCAAGCCCCGGGCCACAGCGCGCCACCACGACGGCTGAGCGCGCAGTTCCCCGCCCCCCGGGGGGCGGCACCCGGCGGTGACACAGCGCCCCGTGCGGGATGGGTGGGGTGGTCAGGGGCGCCAGGAGGGGGAGCGGCCGCTGAGGGCGATGAGTTGGTCGAGGAGGGGGGCGGTCGGGGGGAAGGGGAGGGCGGGGCCGAAGGGGCCGCCGGCGGGGCGGTCGGCGGCGGAGGGGGCGAGGAAGTCGCGGCAGGTGGCGAGCTCTTCCGGGGTGGGCTGGTAGTCCTGGCCGGTCGCGCGGGCCAGGTCCCATCCGTGGACGACCAGTTCGTTGAGCGCGACCACACCGGCCTGGGCGGCGGGGAGGGTCACGCCGCCCACCTGGGTCATCTCGGTCCAGGCGGCCGGCTCCCGCCAGGCGGCGGCCAGCTCGTCCAGCGCCGCGGGCAACTCCGCCCGCCAGGCGCCTTCGTCGTCGATGTCGGGAACGGTGGTGAAGGGCGGTGTCGAGGTGGCGGCGCCCAACTCCTTGCGGCCCGCGGCGCGAAACCCCTGGCTGAGGCCGATGACGTGGCCGAGGAGGTTGCGTACCGCGCTGTCGGGACAGGGCGTCGGCGCGGCGAGCTGATCGTCGCCGACGCCCTCGGCAAGCGCCGCGACCCGGGCCGCGGCCGGCCCCAGGTCGACCATCCGCACTGCGTCGTCCGTCATGGGTGACTCCCTCGTTGGTTCCGCGACCGCACTCCGCACGGCACGGTCCGATGTCTCACCCAGGGCAGACCACCCGGACCCGCGGAACTCATCGGTCCGGTCCGGTTCCGCCCGGTCCCCTCCGGTCCCGCTCTGTCCCGTCCCGCCCCGGACACACCAGCGCCCCGGGTCCCGGACGAGGAGTCCGTGGCCCCGGGGCGAACGACGTCGGCCCGTACGCCGGGCGCTTCAGCTCTGGTACGGGTTCGCGCCCTGCGGCGGCACCGGCTGGCCGGCGGGCGGCGCCGGCTGCGGCGACGCGGCGATCTGCGCCTGGAGCTGCTCGGCCTGCTCCTTCGGCACCGCCGTCTGCGCACCGCAGAAGGTGCACTGCGTGGAGTACTTGGAGCTGATCGGGAACAGCGGGATGAAGAACAGGGTGAACTTCATGACCCGCCGGCGCAGCGCGTGGGCGGACGGGTTGCCGCACCGCCCGCAGAGCAGCGTGATCATCGCCAGCTGGTAGATGTAACTTCTGGTACCCCAAATGATCATGGTGGTTCGCCTTCCCCCTGGAGTGCCCGCCCCTGCGACGGTCTCGGTGTCAAGGAGCACAGTGTGCCCCACCCGGTCGACGGGACGGCAGCCGGGCGGCGGAATTTACCTATCCATGCCATGCCGGAGTGCCCTGCCGAAGCTCCGAGCCGGCCGCGCCGCCCAGGCCGACCCACCGCTCAGGCCCGCCCGCCGGGAAGGGGCGGCCGGGGTATGCCCGGCCCGGTGGTGGCGTAGAGGGCCACCGCCAGCGGCCGGACGCTGGCCAACCGGTGCTCGCTCTCGCCGGGCACCAGCGGCAACTCCCCGATCAGGTCCCGCTCCAGCAGCGGCTCGGCCGCCCTGATCCGCGACCGCACCGTCTTCGCCGCGATCCCCAGCGACGCCGCGGCCGGCTCGTACCGGCAGCCGTGCCGCACCCACTCCCGTACGGTGCGCAGCAGGTCGCGGCGGTCGTCGGCGAGCGGCCGCAGCACCTTCTCCGCCCAGGCCCGCAGCGCGGGTTCGGAGAGCAGGGTGTGCAGGTCGGGCACGGTGCCCGCGTCCGCGTCGCGCCCGCCGCGGTCGGCGCTGCCGTACCGCGCCACGATCTGCGCGGCCAGCGACAGCACCACCCGGTCGAGGATGGCGTCCTGGTCGAGCCCGACCGCGTCGAACACCTGCCTGACCCGGCGGGTGACGGTGTTGCGGTGCACCCCGATCACCCGCGCGGTCGCGGACATCTCGAACTCGACGGCCATCGCGGTGGTTTCGAGGATCTGCCCGCCGCCGCGCGGCATCGCCAGTACCGGCCGCAGCAGGTGGGTGGCCCAGGCGAGCGCGGCGTCGGGGGCGAGCACGTCGACGATGCCGGTGCTGCGGGTGGCCATCGCGATCCGGTCGGGGTTGCGGCCGGCCCGGGTCAGGCAGTCCAGCGCCTCGCCGTAGGCGTCGGGGACGTCGTCCAGCGGGTGGGCGAGGCTGCCGCCGAGCAGCACGCGGGCATCGGCGAAGGTATCCATCAGCCGGTGCAGGCCCTCCTCCGCCCGGGCGCTGGTGCGGTGCGGCGCGAGGAAGATCAGGTGCCGCCGGTAGGCGGGGCAGCGGATGGCCAACGCCTGCTCGGCGAGGGTGTGTTCGGCCTCGGCGAGCACCGTGTCGCGGGCCGCCCGGGCGCAGTCGAGGATGAACACCCGCGCGGTGTCGCTGTCCATCAACGAGCCCTCGATACCCGCCACGACGCGCTGCGCGGCCACGGCGTGCCCGGTCATGAAGAGTTGGAACGCGGACAGCCGCACCCCGCGCAGCGCGTCGCCGACCGCCCCGTTCACGCGCCGCTCGCGCAGCCCCGCGACGGCCAGCCGGAGCGCCTTGGCGGTGTACGCGACCAGGACCCGGTCGGGCGCGGGCTCCGCGGTGGCGACCACGAGCATCGCGTCGCCGGCCGGGGCGAGCATGACGGTCTGCGCGAAGTCGCCCGCCGCGGTGGGCTGCCGGCTGCCCGGAGGCGTGCCGAGCAGCGGGGCGAGCGCGGCGGCGGCGCTCGCGGGCTCGGCGGCGAGCACCTCCCCGTCGGCGTGCACCAGCACCCGCGCGTCGAGCGCCTCGGCAAGGTAGCCGGCCAACTTCCGCACGGTCGAGCGCTCGTCGGCACCGGGCACCGGCAGCCGGTCCAGCAGACCGGCCAGCCGGGCGTGCCCGCGCCGTACCGCGTCGGCGCCCATCGCCGATACGCGTGGGGCCAGTTCACGCCAGGCGGCGACCGGGTGCGGGCCGGCCAGCACCGGCACTCCGGCGGCCGCGACAGCCGAGGCGACGGCCGCCGCGACGGCAGTCTCGGCAGCCGCCGCCGGCTGCTCGGCCGGCGGGCCCGCGGTGCCGGGGAGAAAGCCGGGGTCAGTGCCGGGGTCAATGCCGGGGTCGACGCGGGTGCCGGTGTCGGTGCCGGCATCGGTGCCCGCCAGCACCAGCCCGGCCGCGCCGCCCTCCGCGAGGGCCCGCGCCAGCCGGTCCGGGCGGCCGATCCGGCCGGGGTCGGCGACCACGAGCGCCCGCTCCATCGGCGTGCCGCCCCACTCCGCGTCCGGGTCGGCCGGAACCAGCACCTGCTCCACCTCGGCACCACCGTCGCCGGAGACAAGGGTCAACCCGAAATCGGGCACGGCGACGAGGTCGTGGAGAGTGAGCACGCGGGTTCCCGGGGTCGGTGGAGGGCGAACCGCACACGACCGCAAGCCGGCACCGGGTCCGGCCCCCCGGACGACCGTCCCCACCCGCCGACGACAACGGCCCCGCGCGGCGGGTCGTCAACCTCCACCCTAAGCCGCACGCACCGCGTCCAAGAAGAGCGCACGCACGCGCACCGCCCCGGGCGCGATACCCACGAGGCGGTGCGGACGGTCGGCGATCCCCCTCCCCCGGCGAGCCCGCGCGACCGGCCGGCGGTCCCCTCCCCCGTACGCGGACTCCCCCGTTCACGCGGACCGCCGACCACCTCGACCGTACGGCGGCGCGCCCGCACCGCACCACGGCACGCGTGCACCATTTCCGCCCGGCACACGGCACCCGTGCACCACGGCACGCGCGGCATGCGGCCGGCGTATCCGCCTGTCACGGCCGGCACCCCTCACACTGGCAGTCGGGTCCGCCCGGTCCCCCGCCGGCGCCGGACCCGTACGACCCGTACGACGCATACGAACGCCACGCCCGCCACGACCACCGACGACCGCCGCGCTCCCCGGCGACAGGAAGGCCGCACCTCACCCCATGAACGCCTCCGTATGAACACCGCCCGATGAACAGCGCCGCCGCCGAAACGCTCAGCGCCGTCCTGCTCGTCCTCGTGCTGGGCTGCGCGGTGGTGCGCCCGTGGGGCCTGCCCGAGGCGGCCGTCGCGGTGCCGGCCGCCGCCGTACTGATCGGCACCGGGGCGATCTCCCTGGACCACGCGCGGGCCGAGGCGCAGCAGCTCGGCCCGGTGATCGGGTTCCTCGCCGCGGTCCTGGTGCTGGCCCAACTCTGCGACGAGGAGGGGCTGTTCACCGCGTGCGGCGGCTGGATGGCGAGCGCGGCCGGCGGCAGCCCCTACCGCCTGCTCGGGCAGGTCTTCGTGCTCGCCTCGGTGATCACCGCGGTGCTCAGCCTGGACGCGACCATCGTGCTGCTCACCCCGGTGGTCTTCGCGACGGCCGCCCGGTTGGGCGCCCGCCCCAAACCGCACGTCTACGCCTGCACGCACCTGTCCAACACCGCGTCCCTGCTGCTGCCGGTCTCCAACCTCACCAACCTGCTCGCCCTGGCCGCCAGCGGGTTGAGCTTCACCCGGTTCGCCGCGCTGATGGCGCTGCCGTGGCTGGCCGCGATCGGCGTGGAGTACGTGGTGCTGCGGCGGTTCTTCGGCACCGACCTGGCCGCCGGCGCGCACCCGCAGCAGTCCGACGACCGGCCCCCGCTGCCCCGGTTCGCCCTCGCCACGGTCGGCTGCACGCTCGCCGGTTTCGTGGTGGCCTCGCTGCTCGGCGTCAACCCGGCGTGGGCGGCCTTCGCCGGGGCCGCGGTACTCGCCGTACGCGCCCTGGTCCGGCGCCGGACCACCCCCGGCGCCCTGGTCCGGTCGGCCGCTGTCCCCTTCCTCGCCTTCGTGCTCGCGCTCGGCATCGTGGTCCGCGCGCTGGTCGACCACGGGCTCGGCTCGGCGCTCGGCCACGCGGTACCCGGCGGCACCGGACTGCCCGCGCTGCTCGCGCTCGCCGCACTGGCCGCGGTGCTGGCGAACCTGATCAACAACCTCCCCGCGGTCCTGGTCCTGCTCCCGCTGACCGCGCCGCACGGCGCGGGCGCGGTGCTCGCCGTCCTGCTCGGCGTCAACATCGGTCCCAACCTCACCTACGCGGGGTCTCTCGCCACCCTGCTGTGGCGGCGTATCGTGCGGGCCCACGAAGCCGAGGTGGACCTCGGCGAGTTCACCCGCCTCGGCGCGATCGCCGTGCCTGCCTCGCTGCTGGTCGCCGTGGTGGCACTGTGGCTCTCGTTGACCGTGATCGGAGGGTGACCCCCATGCCAACGCCCCCGCCGCCGCCCCCGCATCGGCCGGGTCCCCGGGGCCCGGGCGGACCGGACGGGCCAGGTGGACCCGGTGGACCCGGTGGACCCGGCCGGCCGCGCGAACCCCGCCCGCCGTCCGTCCCGCACGAACCGTACGAACCTCCGGAGCCGGGCCGCGCTCACCGGGCCGGCGGCGCCGAGACCGTGGTCGCCTGGATCGTCGAGGGCACCTGGCCGGCCTGCGTGGACGCGGTCCGCAGCCACGCGTCCGACAGCGCCGACATCGTCCTGGTGCACGTGCCGGAACCGGAGGTGGCCGGCGCCGCCCACGGCGCGTTCGCCGGACTGCTCGGCCGCGGCCGCCCGGCCCGCGACCCCGGCCTCGCACTGTCCGAACAGGCCACCTCCGCCGGCCAGGCGCTCCTCGCCGAAGCCGCCGCCCGCCTGGCCCGCCCCTGCACCACCCTCCAGCGCACCGGCCGGGTCGAACGCGAGATCGTCGCCGAAGCGGAGGACGCCGCCCTCCTCGTCCTGGCCCGCGACGGCGACCACACCCGCCTCGGCCCCCACAGCCTCGGCCCGCACAGCCGCTTCATCGTCGACCACGCCCCCTGCCCCGTCCTCCTCGTCTGGCCCGAGCCCCCGCCCAGCCCCAGCACCCTTCCCCCACCCCCGCACTAGGACCGCCTCACCAGGACCGGCGCGGGGCCACCTCTACAGCGCCGGACGCCCTTCCCGCAGCCCGGCGCAGCGCGCTCCCCTGAACGGCCCATCCATACGCGCCAGCCCGTTTCCACCGTGCTTCCTTGAGTAGGAGCAGAAATGCGAATACGAGCCAGAGCCGGTCCGGTACGACCGGCGGGAAGCAGGCTGACATGGCGCCACGTTCACGCGGCTCAGGGCTGATCGGCGAGTTGTCCGCGGAGTTCGCCGGCACCCTGATCCTTCTCCTCTTCGGCATCGGCGTGGTCGCCCAGGTCGTCGCCGGTGGAGCCCTGACCACGCCCCCGGGCGGTCTGGGAAATCACGACAGCATCTCCTGGGCCTGGGGACTCGGCGTGACGCTGGGCGTCTACCTGGCGGCCCGGCTCAGCGGGGCCCACCTCAACCCGGCTGTGACGCTGACCCTCGCGACCTTCAAGGGATTCCCCTGGAGGAAGGTCGCGCCGTACATGGCGGCCCAGGTCCTCGGCGCGTTCTGCGCCGCGCTGCTGGTGCGCTGGAACTACACCGAAGTACTCGCGCGGGCCGACCCCGGCCACACCATCAAGACCCAGTTCATCTTCTCCACCCTGCCGGGCAACGGTAACCCCGCCGCCGGCGTGCACGAGTGGGGCGCGTTCCGCGACCAGGTGATCGGCACCGCGATCCTGCTGATCCTGATCCTGGCCCTGACCGACCTGCTCAACAACCCGCCCGGCGCGAACATGGGCCCGTTCATCATCGGCCTGGTGGTCGTCGCGATCGGCATGGCGTTCGGTACGGACGCGGGATACGCGATCAACCCGGCCCGTGACTTCGGGCCCCGGCTGGCGAGTTACATCACCGGTTACCGCCACGCGTGGCGGGACGAGTGGGGCAATCTCTACTTCTGGGTGCCGATCGTCGGCCCGCTGGTCGGCGGCCTCGTCGGCGGCGTCGCCTACAAGCTCTTCGTCGGCCGCTTCCTGCCGGGCGCGGCGCCGGAGCCCGAGGGCCGCACCCCGATCCCGCAGAGCTGACCCCGTAGGACCGGTCCCGCGGGGCTGATCCCGCAGGACCGGTCCCGCGGGGCCGATCCCACGCACGTGAGCCCGGGCAGCCGAGGCGACTCGGCTGCCCCACATGTTCGTTGACCCAGGAGCTCCAGCAGATCCAGGAGAGGCAGCTAGCCATGGCGGACTTCGTCGGCGCGGTGGACCAGGGGACCACCAGCACCCGGTTCATGATCTTCGACCACGACGGCAACGAGGTGGCCCGGCACCAGCTGGAGCACACCCAGTACCTGCCGCGCCCCGGCTGGGTCGAGCACGACCCGACCGAGATCTGGGAGCGCACCAACGTGGTCATCCAGACCGCGGTGCGCAACGCCGGGATCACCGCGGCCGACCTGGCCGCCATCGGCATCACCAACCAGCGCGAGACCGCGGTGGTGTGGGACCCGCGCAACGGGCGGCCGTACGGCAACGCGATCGTCTGGCAGGACACCCGCACCGACTCCATCGCCAAGGCGCTGGAGCGCGACGGCCACGGCGACCTGATCCGGCAGCGGGCCGGTCTGCCGCCGGCCACGTACTTCTCCGGCGGCAAGATCAAGTGGATGCTGGAGAACGTCGACGGGCTGCGCGAGGCCGCCGAGCAGGGCAACGCGATCTTCGGCACCACCGACTCGTGGGTGCTGTGGAACCTCACCGGCGGCCCCAACGGCGGCATCCACGCCACCGACGTCACCAACGCCAGCCGCACCATGCTGATGGACCTGGAGACGCTGGACTGGGACGACGAACTGCTGGGCATCTTCGGCATCCCGCGGTCGATGCTGCCGAAGATCAACCCGTCCTCGCATTCCGAGGCGTACGGCAAGACCCGCACCTCCCGGCCGCTCTCGCAGGAGGTGCCGATCTGCGGCGTGCTCGGCGACCAGCAGGCGGCCACCGTCGGCCAGGTGTGCTTCGCCCCCGGCGAGGCGAAGAACACCTACGGCACCGGCAACTTCCTGCTGCTCAACACCGGTACGGAGGCGGTGCGCAGCGAGCACGGCCTGCTCACCACGGTCGCCTACAAGTTCGGCGACGCCCCGGCGGTCTACGCGCTGGAGGGCTCGATCGCGGTGACCGGCTCGGCCGTGCAGTGGCTGCGCGACCAGCTGCACATCATCAAGGCCGCGCCGGAGAGCGAGCGGCTGGCCAAGACCGTGGACGGCAGCGACGGCATCTACTTCGTGCCCGCGTTCTCCGGGCTGTTCGCGCCGTACTGGCGTTCCGACGCCCGCGGCGCGATCGTCGGCCTGGCCCGCTTCCACACCGACGGCCACCTGGCCCGGGCGACGCTGGAGTCGATGTGCTACCAGAGCCGCGACGTGGTCGAGGCGATGGAGCAGGACTCCGGGGTGCACCTGGACGTGCTCAAGGTCGACGGCGGTGTCACCGCCAACGACCTGTGCATGCAGACCCAGGCGGACATCCTCGGCGTGCCGGTCAGCCGCCCGGTGGTCGCCGAGACCACCGCGCTCGGCGCCGCGTACGCGGCCGGTCTCGCGGTCGGCTTCTGGCGCGACACCGACGAGCTGCGCGAGCACTGGCACGAGTCGAAGCGGTGGCAGCCGCAGTGGTCCGACGAGCAGCGCGACACCGGCTACAAGGGCTGGAAGAAGGCGGTCGAGCGCACCCTGGACTGGGTGGACGTCGAGTAGCCGACACCCGCGCGAGCAGCGGGCGTCCCGCGCCGAGGCGGTCCTGACCGAGGGTCAGGGCCGCCTTCGCCGTGCCCGGCGGATCACTTGTGGACGTACCAGGCGGTGACGTCGAGCTTGCCGGTGTTGCCGAGGTCGACGTGGAGCGGGACGCGCTGCTTGGCGCCCGCGACGGTGAACTCCAGGGTGGTGGCGAGCGCGGGGGGGTCGTTCGACTCGGTGTAGGTGTTCCGCCAGGCCAGGATCGCGATGAGCTGCCGGCCGGGGCGCAGGGTCGTCGTGGCCGGCCCGGGGTCGGTGACGCTGTCGACGATGTCGTCGCCGTGGTGCACCCGGACCTCCACCGTACGGCCGTGGTCGTCCAGCAGCCGCAGCTTCGGATAGCCGCCGACGGCAAGGGACTTGGCCCCGCAGTTGGTGAGGGTGACCGTGGTCTGGCGCAGCCCCGTCGCCGCGTCCGTCGCTTCGACGCCCACCCGCAGACCCGAGGCGGGACAGGGGCCGGCGGGGGGTGCCGAGGTGGTGGCACCGGGCCCGCCGGTCGGCGGCACACCGTACGACGGGACGCCGGTGCCGCCGGAGATGCCCGGCGGGAGGGTGTCGGCGTGCACCCTGAAGTCGCCCGTGCCCGCCGGCGCCGGCATCGACGCGCCGCTGCCGCTCTGTGTCCCGCAGCCGGCCGCCACCACCGCGGTTCCGGCCACCGCCAGCGCCGCCACCGCCGTCCTCACGCGCCGCGGTCTCCGCGAGGTCACTGTCGTCCGCATCGCGCGATCATCACATAATCCGCGTCTCAACGGTCCGTCCGGCGCCCGGTGCGACAAGAATGGGACGCTCCAGACCACGCAGCAGGGGGAGGCAGGCCATGGCCGGCGCCATCGCACTCACACCGGGCGGCAACACGGCCCTCGACGGCGGCCGGGCCCGCGCCGAGGTCACCGCGACCGGCACCGCCGTCGACGTGTCGGCGGTGCTGCTCGCCGAGGACCGCAAGGTGCGCGGCGACACGGACCTGGTCTTCTACAACCACCCGGCGCAGGACGGCGTCACCGTGCAGGGGCGGGCCATCGGCGTCGAACTGGCCCTCGTGCCGGCCGCCGTGCACACGGTCGCGGTCGTGGTCAGCGTCGACGCCGACGAGCCCGGCACGGTCTTCGACAGCGGCAGCGGCCTGCGCCTCGGCGTCACCTCGGGCGACCGGCTGGTCACTTTCGAGCCACCGCCGTGCCGGCTCGGCGAGACCGTCGTGGTGCTCGCCGAGTTCTACCGCCGGGCGGGCGGGTGGAAGGTGCGGGCGGTCGGGCAGGGATACGCCGACGGACTCGCCGGGCTGGCCCGGGACTTCGGGGTGTCGGTGGACGACGCACCCGCCGCGGCTCCCTCGCCCGCCCCGGTGGCCGCCGCGGAGCCCGCGCCGTCGCCGCCCACGGTGCCCGACGCCGTGCTCGCGCCGCCCACCCTGCAAATGCCTTCGCCCGCACCGGCGTTCGGGCCGCCGCCGCCCGCGTGGGCGCCACCCGTACCGCCACCGCCCGCGGCTCCGCCGACCGCTCCCCCGCCGATGCCTGCGCCTATGCCCGTGCCCGTGCCCGTGCGAGCTTCGGCGCCCCCGCCCCCGCCCGCGCCGGCACCCGCGATCAGCCTGGAGAAGGTCGAGCAGGCCGCGCCCGCGCTGGTCAACCTCTACAAGCAGGCCGGGATCTCCCTCCAGAAGCAGGGCATCACCGGTCAGCGCGCCGCGGTCTACCTCGTCCTCGACCACTCCGCGAGCATGAAGTCGTACTACCGCAGCGGCACCATGCAGCACCTCGCCGAGCAGGTGCTCGGGTTGTCCGCGAACCTCGACGACGACGGTGTGGTGCCCGTGGTGGTGTTCGGCAGCCAGGTCAACCTCGTCTCCGAGATCTCGCTGGACAACCACACCGGCCGGGTCGAGGCGCTCCAGCGCAAACTGCCCTGGGGCGGCACCTGTTACTCCCCCGCGATGCGCGCGGTGATCGACCACTACCAGCGGTGCGGCGCCACCGACCCGGCGTACGTGGTCTTCCAGACCGACGGCGAGCCCTTCGACCGCGGCGCCACCAAGCGGCTGCTCCAGGAGTGCTCCACGCTGCCGATCTTCTGGCAGTTCGTCGGCTTCGGCAGCCCGCGCGGCCTGAAGTTCCTCCAAGGGCTCGACACGCTCAAGGGGCGCACGATCGACAACGCGGGGTTCTTCGCGGCCGGCCGCGACCCCCGCCAACGGGACGACGGCGAGCTGTACGACCTGCTCATGGCGGAGTTCCCGACGTGGCTGAAGTCTGCGAGGGCAGCGCGGATCATTCGGTGAGCGGACCCTCCGGGGTGGGTGGTGCTGTCGGTTCCGGGACCACCTGCCGGTGGGGGGTTCTCGCGCCGTTCTCCCCCAGAGCTTCGCCTGGGAGGTGCCCCCACGCGCCCCTGAGTCAGCTGCGGGTACTCCCTGAAAGGAAGCTCCCCTGTCGGGGGTGGTGATGCTTGTTTGGGGATCACCGGTCGGCGGGGGTTGCTCGCGCAGTTCCCCGCGCCCCTGGGTTGGCTCGGGTACTTCGTGGATGGGGTTCTGTGGGTGGTTGGCTATACGGCAATAGTCGACCTTTGGGGCAATTCGGACCCTGGGGCGGCATAAACACAAGGGCTGCCATGTTGTTATGTGGTTCGGCGATTGCCGACACAGCTTCATCGGCCATACTGCTTGCCGTGGAGCAGCAGCGCATAGGTTCGATCACCCCGTCCGTGCCCGCCGCCGGCCTCGACCCGGCGTACGTGCCCGGCCTGACCCCGCCGCGCTCCGACGCGGACGGGACGGCCGACGCCGTACCGGAGCAGGCGGAGGCTCCCGAGGAGCCGAAAGCGGAACTGAAGGCGGAACCGACGGCCGAGCCGGAGGTGGAGCCCGAGGCGGACGCTGAGGTCGAGGCGGAGGACGACGCCGAGGCGGAGGACACGGAAGCCGCGGAGAAGGACGAGGACGCGGGGGACGGCGACGACGACGGCCCCGTGTTCGACGTCTCGGACCGGCGCGGTGCGATCGTCGCGGACCGGGTGGGGGTGCGTTTCCGCCTTGACGAGGAGGAAGCGGAGTTCACCTGGGACGAGATCGCCGCGGTGGAGATCGACACTCCGCGGTTCGGGCGGCGCTTCTCGGTGACCGTGTACACGCCTGAGCGCCGGTGGTACGACGCGCAGGTCGAGGCGACCTCGCGGGGCCTGCTCAAGGAGTGGACCAGCCGGCTCGACACGGTCCTCGACACCTACTTCGAGGCCGAGGAAGAGCCGGAAGAAGCCGAGGAGACCGCCCCGGAGTCGGCCGAGGACGCCGACGCGGAGGCCACGTCCACGGACGAGGACGCCGCCAAGGACGACGCGGGGCCCGACACCTCGGAGGACGAGACCTCGGACGAGGCGGAGCCCGCTCAGAAGTCCTGACGCCACCGCCAGGTGGTCCCGGCGCCGACGGCACCGGGACACCTGGGGGTCAGGCCCACCCGTAGAGCTCGCGGAGCCGGTTGGCGACCAGGTTGAACCGCCCGCGGTCCAGCGCGCACGCCTCCCGCCGCATCCCCTTCTCGTACAGCCTCAGCACGCGGTCGAGCACGACCCACGAGTCGCGCCCCTCCCGGTCCCACGGCCCCGCCCCGAGTGCGAGCCAGTCCCCGCCGTCATGCCGCTTGCTGGTGAGCTGCACCGCGAGCAACGTGCCGCCCTCCTCCCGCGCCACCACCAGAACCGGCCGGTCCTTCCCCCGCCCGTCCCGCTCCTCATACGGGACCCACGTCCACACGATCTCCCCCGGATCAGGGTCCCCGTCATGCACCGGCGCGTACTCCATCCGCACCCGACCCACCCCCCTCGGCTCCGCCTCCGTGGTGGCATACGGGCCCGCGGCCCCCGGAAACTCAGGCTGACTCTCGGTAAACGTCGTCACCCACCCGACCGTAGTGCCCCCACCACCGCATCAGGCAACCCCGGGCGCCCCATGCGCGAACCCCAAACCAGCCCACAAACCGCAAGGGCAACAGCTTCTTTTCAAGGAAGGGCCGTCGCATACCCAGGGGCGCGGGGAACTGCGCGAGCAACCCCCGCCGACCGGTGATCCCCAAACAAGCATCACCACCCCCGACAGGGGAGCTTCTTTTCAAGGAGTACCCGCAACGAACCCAGGGGCGCGGGGAACGGCGCGAGAACCCCCCACCGGAAGGTGGTCCCTCAACCGACAGCACCACCCACCCCGGAGGGTCCGCTCACCAACGCCCGTGAACCTGCTCCCGCACCCTCCGCTCGTACAACTCCCTCACCCCGCCCACCACTTCCTCCGGCAACTCCGGCAACTCCGCAGCCGCCGCGTTCGCCCGGGCCTGTTCCACCGACCGCGCTCCCGGGATGACCGAGGTCACCCCGGGCTGCTGGACGACCCACCGCAACGCGGTCTGCGCGGGTGTGGCGCCTTCGGGCGCCAGCTCGGCGAACTCCGCGGCCGCCTGGAGCCCGGTCGCGAAGTCGACCCCGGAGAACGTCTCGCCCTGGTCGAACGCCTCACCGTGCCGGTTGTACGTGCGGTGGTCGTTCGCCGCGAACACCGTCTCGCGGGTGTACTTGCCGCTGAGCAGCCCGGACGCCAGCGGCACCCGGGCGATGATGCCGACCCCCGCCTCGGCCGCCGCCGGCAGCACCTCCTCCAGCGGCTTGAGCCGGAACGCGTTGAGGATGATCTGCACGCTCGCCACGCCCGGCCGGGCGATCGCCGCGAGCGCCTCGGCGCAGGTCTCCACGCTGACCGCGTAGTTCGCGACGCGCTTCTCGGCGACGAGCGTGTCCAGCGCGTCGAAGACCGCGTCGGTGGAGTAGACGGCGGTCGGCGGGCAGTGCAGCTGCACCAGGTCGAGGGTGTCCACCCCGAGGTTCGCGCGCGAACGGTCGTTCCACGCACGGAAGTTGTCGAGGTTGTAGTTCTCCGGGAGCTGGTCGGCGCGGCGCCCCATCTTCGTGGCGACGAACACGTCCAGCTCGGGGTGCGCCTTCAGGTAGCGCCCGATGAGCTGCTCGCTGCGCCCGTCGCCGTAGACGTCCGCGGTGTCGAAGAAGGTCACCCCGGACGCCACGGCCGCGTCCAGCACCGCCACCGCGTCCTCCTCCCGCACCTCCCCCCAGTCGGCCCCCAGCTGCCACGTCCCCAGCCCCACCACGGACACTTCCCGGCCGGTCCGGCCCAATACGCGCTGTTCCATGCCCCGAGCCTACGAGCCGGGCCGCCCGCGACCGGTCACCAGGGGTCGCCCGGCCCGCCCCCGTCGAGCCCGCCGGGGTCGAGCACGGCCAGGTCGAGAACCGCCAGGTCCAGCCGGCGCAGCCGGTCCGGGTCGGCGATCACCTCGTACCCGGCGATCAGGCCGTCGTCCGCGAAGGCGACGGTCAGGGCGAGCAGCAGCCGGCCGTGCGGGGCCACCACGATCCCCACCGCGCCGTCGACCAGGGCCGGCTCGGCGTACCGCGCCCGGTGGGCGAGGAGGGCGGTGCCCTCGGCGACGGCCCGCGCCCCGCGTACCACCGCCGCCGCCCCGGGTGCGAGCGCGATCGGATCGGTGCGGCGCACCACGTCGGGGGCGAGCACGGCGAGGATCGCGTCGAGGTCACCGGCCCGCATCGCCGACAGGAACGCGGTGACGACCCGGCGCCGGCGGGCGAGTTCCTCCGCCGGGACGGCGGGGGTGCCGCGCACCTTGCGGCGCGCACGGCTGGCCAGCTTCTTGGTGGTGCCGGGCGTACGCGCCACCAGGGGCGCGATCTGCTCGAAGGGCACGGCGAACACGTCGTGCAGCACGAACGTGATCCGCTCGTCCGGGTCCAGGGTGTCCAGCACCACGAGGAGCGCGCCGCTCACGGCGTCCGCGAGCACCGCCTCGTCCTCCGGCCGGCCGCTGCCGCCGCCGCGCGCGGGGCCCGGAACCTCGTCGAAGGCGTGCTGCTCGGTCAGGTCCTCGCGCCGCGAGCCGCGGGCACGCAGCATGTCGAGGCAGATCCGGGTCACCACCGTACGCAGCCAGCCGGACAGGTTCGCCACGTCGGCGACGTCGGTACGGCCCAGGCGCAGCCATGTCTCCTGCACGGCGTCCTCGGCCTCGCTCGCGGAGCCGAGCATCCGGTGGGCGACGGCGTGCAGGAGGGGGCGGCGCGCCTCGAACCGCTCCGCCAGTGCCTCCGGGTCCGCGGGCCCGGCCGCTTCCACGGGCCCGGCCGCTTCCGCCGGTTCACCCTGCTCCGCTGCCGCCACCCGCTCGCCCCGCTCCACCCGCTCCACCCGCTCGCCGCCGTACTCGGTCACCGGTCCCCTTTCCGCGCCCTGATCCGTCACTGCTCCTGACGAAGACGACACGGCGAAAGTGACGGGAGACGTAGTGACGGAAGACGTGAGGGCGTCCTTGCTGCACCTGGACTCCGGTGCCGACGGTTCCGACGGCTCGGTCAGCAGGCGGCTGACCGCCCTGTTCGCGCGGACCTGGCGGGCGCGGCACGACGCGGCCGGTCTCCAGTACGAGTACCGGTACCGCGATCTCGCCGCCGATCCGGTGCCGCCGCTGGACAGCGCCTACTGCGCGCTCGGCCGGCGGGTGGAGAGGCACGGGTTCTGCCCGCCGGACGGCGTGGCCGCGCTGATCGGGGACCCGGCCGAGCGGCGCGCATGGGCGCTGACCCGGCCGCTGATCGACGACGTGCTGGCGGCCGGCACCGTGCTGATCGGCGCGCCGATGTACAACTACACGGTGCCCGCGCTGCTCAAGGCGTGGATCGACCGGGTGAGCTTCCCCGGCGCCTTCACCGCCCCGGGCACCCGGGCGCCACTGCTCGCCGCCACGCGGGTCGTGGTGGTCGCCACCCGTGGCGGCAGCTACCGGCCGGGCACGCCCCGCGCCGCGTACGACTTCCAGACGCCTTACCTGCGGGCGTACTTCGGCAAGCAGGGGGTGGCCGACGCGAACGTCCGGGTGATCAGCGCCGAGTCGACGCTCGCGGACCTCGTGCCGCACCTGGCCGGGCACCGCGCGCAGGCCGCCGCCTCGCTGGCCGCGGCCCGCGCGGCGGTGGTCGCGTGCGCCACCGATGACGTGGACGGCGACGGCACCTGGACCGGTGCGGGCGCAGGTAGCGGCGGGGCCTCCTCCGGTGGAGAAGCGCCGCTTACAAGCGCGGCGGATGCAGATGGGAGAAACGGTCGACCACGGACACCAGCGCGACCCGCTGGCCGGGGCTGATGTCACCGGCGAGGTCGGTCTCACGGATGTGTGCGCGTCGCAGGAATTCGTGCGCGTCGAGCGCGGTGAGCGGTCGGACCGAGCGGACGAGGGCGGATACGGTGATCGCCGCCGCGTCCTCGTCCCCGGAGGAGGCCCGCCGCAGGACGCGGGAGAGCCCGCTCGCCCCGTCCGCGGCGACCTCGCTCAGCACAAGGGCCCTTCGATGGGTCGTCTCAGAGCTGTACAGCGCCATATGCCCACCTCGATCTACACCATCGGTTTGTCCCGATTCGCCCCCCACAGATGAGCGTACGCCCGGAATCGCGCAACACCATACCTGGTAACGATTTTCACTTTCCGCGATGTGGGTGCCCGGTCCGGGCCCCTACGGGTGCAGCACGATCTTCCCCACGTGCCCCCTGCGGGCCAGTTCCTCCTGGGCCCGAGCCGCCTGGTCCAGCGGGAAGGTCGCCGCGACGACGGGCCGGATCGCGGCCCGCCGGGCCAGGTCCATCAGGAGCCCGAAGTGCGCGGGCGTGTGCATCGAGGAGCCGATCAGCCGCGTGTTGTGCAGGTAGAGACGGCGCACGTCGAAGGTCACGTCGTACCCGCCGAGCGCGCCGGCCACCACCCACCGGCCGCCCTCGCGCAGCAACGGCAGTCCCTCGCCCACCAGTTCACCGGCGACGACGTCGAGTGCGACATCGACGCCCTCCGGGGCGGCGGCGCGGACCTGCCCGGCGACGTCCCGTGCGCGGTCGACGACCTCGTGGGCACCCGCCGCGCGTACCGCGTCGATCTTGGGCCCGCTGCTGACGGCGAGCACCCGCGCGCCGCGCGCCCGGGCGAGCTGCACCAGCGCGAGACCGACACCGCCGGAGGCCCCCGAGACGAGGGCGGTCTCGCCCGCGCCCAGCCGGCCCCGTTCGATCATGCCCAGCGCCGTGCCGTAGGCGGTCGGCAGCGTCGCGAGCTGGTCGTCCGTGAGCGGGGACTCCGTCATGTCGTGCACCCGCTCGGCCGGCGCGGTCACGTACTCGGCGTACCCGCCGTCGCGCTCGCTGCCCATCAGGCCCACCGGGTTCGCGTCCGGGCCGTCACCGTCGTAGATCGCCGGGTCGACGACCACCCGGCGGCCGATCAGGCGCTCGTCCGCGCCGGCGCCGACCGCCACGACCCGGCCGGCCACGTCGGCGCCCTGGATGCGCGGGAAGTCGATCGGGCCGCGCCAGCCCGCCGCCGCCTTCGGGTCTCCCGGGCGGCCGTAGGCGCCCTCCCGGGTCCACAGGTCGGTGTTGTTCAGCGCGACCGCGCCGACCCGGACCAGCACCTCCCCGGCCTTCGGGGCGGGCACGGCCACCTCCACCGGTTCGAGGACCTCCGGCCCTCCGTGCCGTGCGATCCGCACCGCGCGCATCCGCTCGGGAACACCCATCGCCTGAACCTCCTCGCAGGTATACTGATCTGTGAACTTCGACCCACGGTACACCGCTCAGCTACACCGATCAGTGAAGGAGCGCCCGATGCCGGAGACGCGGCCCATGACACCGGCCGGCCGCCGCATCGTGGCGGCGGCCGAGGAGCTGTTCTACGACCGCGGGATCACGGCGGTCGGCGTGGACCTGATCGCCGAGCGCTCGGGCGTGACCAAGCGGACCCTGTACAACCGGTTCGGCTCCAAGGACCACCTCGTGGCGGCCTACCTCGCGGAGCGCGACCGGCGCTGGCGGTCGCTGGTCGTCGCCGCCGTCGACGCCTGCGACGACCCGGTCCGAGCCGTCACCGCACCCTTCGACGCGCTGCGGACCTGGAGCGGGACCAACCGCCGCGGCTGCGCGTTCGTCAACGCGCTCGCCGAGCTTCCGGACCCCGCGCATCCCGCGCACCGGGTCGCCGCGGAGCAGAAGCTCTGGCTGCTGGACCTGTTCAGGGGCCTCGCCGCGGAGGCCGGGTGCGCGGAGCCCGACACCCTTGCCACGCGGCTGCTCGTGCTGCACGAGGGTGCGCTGGCGACGCAGCCGCTCGCGGTCGACACGCTCGGGGTCGACACGCTGGCGGGGAGTGCGGAGCTGGCGCGGGCGCTGGTGCGGGCCGCCGCGCCGCCTCGGGGGTAGGGCGCCCGGGCGCCCGGGCGGTTCGCGGGTTCGCGGGTTCGCGGGTTCGATCCGCTCGCATGTTTCCGTTCGCGAATACGGGCAACCCGGGCAGGACAACTCCCTGGAGCCGGAGGTGAAGGTCGTGGCGCATGCGAACGGGTCCGCCAGGTCGGTGGGCACACTGGTCAAGGAGGGCACCGAGCAGCTTTCCGACCTGGTCAGACAGGAACTGAAGCTGGCGCAGGCCGAACTGACGCAGAAGGGCAAGCGGGCCGGGATCGGCGGTGGGCTGTTCGGCGCGGCCGGGCTGATGGCGTTCTTCGCCCTCGCCGCCCTGATCACGGCCGCGATCGCCGCGATCGCGATGCCGCTGACGCTGTGGGCGTCCGCGCTGATCGTGGCGGGCGGGCTGCTGCTCATCGCCGGGATCGCGGCGCTCATCGGCCGCGGTGAGGTGAAGCGGGCGGTGCCACCCGTGCCGGGGGAGACCGTGGACAGCGTTCACCAGGACCTGGTGATCCTGAAGGAGAGGGCCAAGCGATGACGCCCCGTACCGACCCCCACCTCGCCGAACTCGAACGGCAGATCGCCGAGACCCGCGAGGCGCTGGGCCAGACCGTCGAGGAACTCGCCGCCAAGGTGGACGTCACGTCCCGGGCGAAGGCGAAGGCGCGGGACACCGCGGGCCGGCTGCGGTCGGCGGAGGACCGGACCCGGACGAGGGCCGCGCAGGCGGCGAGCAGCGTCAAGTCCCGGCTGCCGGGGGGCTCGACGGGCGGGCCCGACGGCGCGGCGGAGCTCTCCGCGGGGTCAGGCTCCCACCGTGCGGAGATCCCGGCCGCGCCCGTATCCGTGCCGGAGGCCGCGCCGGACGCCGAGGCCGCTGCCTCCCCCGCCGCCGGATCAGCGTCCGGACCGGCGTCCAGGTCCGTGTCCGCGTCCGCCGCGACCGCCGTGTCCGCCGTCCGCTCCTACGCCCCCGCGGTCGCGGCGGCGACCCTGTCCGCGGCGGCGGCCGCCGCCCTCGTGTGGGCCCGTCACAACGACCGCACCTGACCCGTCGCTCCGGCTCGGCCCGGCCCGGCCCCCGTCGGCCGGCGCCGGGCCGAACCCGTACGCCGAACCCGTGCCCGTACGCCGGTCCCGTACGCCCGTACCCGTACGCCGGTCCCGTACGCGGGGGCTTGCCATCGAGTGCGCTCCAAGGTGTTCGCTGGCGCCATGGAATACGTGCAGCTCGGTCGGACGGGGCTCAGAGTGAGCCGGGTCGTACTCGGAACCATGAACTTCGGCGAGGAAGTGACGGAAGAGGGAAGCCATGCGCTGATGGACGCGGCCCTCGACGCGGGGGTGAACTTCTTCGACACCGCGAACGTCTACGGCGTGGACGAGAACAAGGGCTACACCGAGGAGATCATCGGGAACTGGCTCGCCCGGGGCGGTGGCCGTCGGGACAAGGTCGTGCTGGCCACGAAGGTCTACCTGAACGACACGAACGACGGCTCGACGCTGTTCGACCGGGCGTGGCCCAACCACGACCGGCTCTCCGCGCTGGGCATCCGCCGCGCGGTGGAGGCGAGCCTCAGGCGGCTGCGTACCGACCACATCGACGTCTACCAGTTCCACCACGTGGACCGCGCGACACCGTGGGAGGAGATCTGGCAGGCGATCGACGTCCTGGTGCGGCAGGGCAAGATCCTCTACGCCGGGTCCAGCAACTTCGCCGGCTGGCACATCGCCCAGGCCAACGAAGCAGCGGCCCGGCGCGGTTCGCTCGGCCTGGTCAGCGAGCAGTGCCTCTACAACCTCTTCGAGCGGAGCGCCGAGACCGACGTGATCCCCGCGGCGCAGGCGTACGGGCTCGGCGTCATCCCCTGGTCGCCCCTGCACCAGGGGCTGTTGGGCGGGGCGCTGCGCAAGGAGCGCGAGGGCGGCGGGTCCCGTACCTCCGTCGGCCGCTCCGGCGCGGGCCTGGCGAAACCGGCGGTCCGCGCACAGGTCGAGGCGTACGAAGCGCTCTGCGACAAGCACGCGGTCGAGCCCGGCGAGGTCGCCCTCGCCTGGCTGCTCACCCGCCCCGGCGTCACCGGCCCCATCGTCGGCCCGCGCACCCCGCACCACCTCGAATCCGCCCTCCGCGCATCCGAGTTGACCCTCACTCCGGAATTCCTCGCCGAACTCGACACCATCTTCCCGAGCCCCGGCCCCGCCCCGGAATCCTTCGCCTGGTAACCCCACCCCCGCCCGCCCACCCGCCCCGCGCCCCCGAGTTGCCGTCCGTCACCCCGGGGCCGCGCGACGCCCCTCACGGGAGGGCGGGGTGTACGGAGGTCACCGCACGGCGACTTCGGGTGTTCTAGGAGGGGGTGGAGGTGGGGCGTTGGGGGAGGAGGGGTTTGCAGGTGGCGTAGGCCTTGGCGGTTTTCGGGTCGGCGGTGTTGAGATTGCGGATGGCGCCGAAGCCGCCGTAGCCGCCGCGGCCGTTGCCGGCGGAGGGGCTCGCGTCGGGTGAGGGGGTGGGGAGGGTGACGCCGTGGTCCTTGAGGCAACTGGTGAACGCCTGGATCGCGCTGGCGTCGGCCCCGCCGTTGGCGCCGCCGGGGCCGCCGCCCGGGAACTTCGGCTGCTTGGAGGCGCACGCCTTGAGCGCCTTCTGGGTGGCCGCGTCGGGCGAGGCCCCGCCGATCCCGCCGAAGCCGCCGCCGAAACCGCCGCGGTACCCGCCGCTGGGACGTCCGCTCGGGTCACCGCTGGGGCGGCCGCTGGGCCGCGCACCGCCCGAAGGGCGTTTGAAGGTGGGCAGGTTGACACCGTGCTGCGACAGGCACTGCCGATACGCCTCCATGTCCTGCCCGCCCCCGCCGCCCGAGGCGGCCACGGACGCGGAGGCGGACGCGGAGGACTTCGCGTCCGAGGAGGAGGAACCGCCGGAGGAGCACGCGGTGAGCGCGAGCGCGCCCGAGGCGAGTACGGCGACGAACGCCCCGGCCCGCACCGCGATGCGCGCCTCGGGCGGCCGGCTGGTGGTCCAGTTCATGACCGTGGTCTCCTCGGGGAAAGCCGGACACCGCACCACCGGATCGGCGTCCGGTGGCGAGGTGCCGCGGCACGTTGCCGTATGGCTGTCAGCCGTACTTGGGGCCGCCCGCGCGCACGCACGGGACGCGGGGACACGCGAGCGACGGTGGAACTGAACCGCATACAGGTGGGGACTGTCGGGGATCGAGCTGTGAGTTCCCGGGGAGCGCCCCGTCGCAACGGGCTTCCCGGGGCGGCCTTTTCGCCCGGTTGAGCGGCGGAAGTCCGTTTCGGAGGCGCCCGCGGCGGCCGCACGGCGGACCAGGTTCCCAGCAAACTCCCAGGCTGCTCCCAGGCCTTCAATGGCGTCGGAGTCCAAGATGCGCGCCATGAAGGTGCTCCCACGGCGGCGCAGGGCCGTCCTGATCAACTCGGTGCTCGGCGTGGTGGTCCTCGCGGGCGCCGGCGGCGCCTACGCGGCGGTGCACGACGACAGCGGCAAGTCCGCGAGCTCGGGCGGCGCACGGACCGCGACCGTGACCACGGCCACGGTGTCGGCCACCGTATCCGGCTCCGGCACGCTCTCCTCCCCGAGCGACGCGGGGCTGAACTTCACCACCGGCGGCACCCTCACCGAGGTCGACGTCAAGCCGGGCGACAAGGTGAAGAAGGACCAGGTGCTGGCGAAGGTCGACCCGACCGCCGCGAAGGAGACGCTCCAGCAGGACGAGGCGTCCCTGACCGCGGCCGAGGCGAACCTGACGAAGGTCGAGGCCGGCGAGACCCCCGCCTCCTCCGGCACGGACTCCGGCTCCGGCTCGTCCGGCTCCGGCTCCAACTCCGGCGGCAGCCGCGAGACGGTCGTCACCCCGACCCCCACCCCGACCGTCGACCCGGCCCAACTTGCCTCTGCACAGGCTCAGTTGACGCAGGCCCAGAACGCCGTGGACGCCGCGCAGCGCGCGGTGGACGGCTGCGTGCTGAAGGCCGCCGTCAGCGGCACCGTGGCCTCGGTGGACGGCGTGAAGGGCGACACGGTCAGCGGCACCTCCGGCAGCGGTACGAGCTCGGGCTCGGGCTCGTCGGGTTCGGGTTCCAGCGGCAGTTCGTCGTCGGGCTCCTCCACCGGCTCCTCCGGTTCCACCCCGACCGGGTTCGTGGTCCTCACCAACCCCTCGGGCATGCAGGTGAAGGCGGACTTCTCCGAGGCCGACTCGCTGAAGATCAAGGCCGGCCAGGCCGCGACCGTCACGCTGAACGCCGAGTCCGGCACCGTGCTCGACGCCAAGGTGCTGTCGATCAGTTCGCTTCCGGTCAGCAGCAGTTCCAGCTCCGGCGGGTCGGGCTCCAGCGGCAGCGCGGTGCAGTACGCCGCCACGCTGAGCATCACCAGTGACACCTCGAACCTGCGCACCGGCCTGAGCGCCAGCATCCAGGTGACCACCGGCCAGGCGGCCGACGCGCTGAGCGTGCCGACCGCCGCGGTCTCCGGCACCGGCACCAACCGTACGGTCCTGGTGGTCAACTCCGACGGCTCCACCACCCGCACCCCGGTGACCGTGGGCGTCGAGGGCGACTCGGCCGACCAGATCACCAGCGGCCTGAAGGAGGGCCAGCAGGTGCAGATCCCGCAGGTCGCCTCCTCCGGCAACGGCGGTTTCCCGAGCGGTGCGTTCCCCGGCGGCATCGGCGGCGGCGCCAACCGGCTCGGCACCGCGGGCGGCGCCGGCGGCGGCTTCCGTACCGGCGGCTTCGCCGGCGGAGGTGGCCGCGGATGAGGCAGGCCCTGGGCAAGCGGCTCGGCGGCCTGGCCGGAGCGGCGTCCGGGCTGCACCGGCTGCGCCGCACGGCGGATGACCAGGCGGCCGCCGAGCCGGCCGACGACGGCCCCTGGGGCCCGGCCCCGGTCATCGAGGTGCGCTCCCTGCTCAAGACGTACGGCCACGGCGACGCCGCCGTCCGCGCGCTCGGCGGCCCCGCCGACCCGCTCACCGGTGACTCCCCCGGCGTGGACCTGCTGGTCGAACAGGGCGACATGGTCGCGGTGATGGGCAGTTCCGGCTCCGGCAAGTCCACCCTGATGAACATCCTCGGCTGCCTCGACGTGCCGACCGCCGGCCGCTACCTGCTGGACGGCATCGACGTCGGCGGCCTGGACGAGCACCAGCTCTCCCTGGTCCGCAACCGCAAGATCGGCTTCGTCTTCCAGTCGTTCAACCTGGTGCCGCGCACCCCGGCGCTCGCCCAGGTCGAACTCCCGCTCGCCTACGCCGGCGTGAAGGCCGCCGAGCGGCGCCGCCGGGCGCTGGCCGCGCTCTCCCTGGTCGGCCTCGCCGACCGCGTCGACCACCGGCCCAACGAACTGTCCGGCGGCCAGCAGCAGCGCGTGGCGGTGGCCCGCGCCCTGGTCACGGCGCCGGCGATGCTGCTCGCCGACGAGCCGACCGGCAACCTGGACAGCCACAGCACCGAGGATGTGCTCGCCATCATCGACCGGCTCAACGCGTCCGGCCGCACCGTCGTACTGATCACCCACGAGGACGAAGTGGCCCGGCACGCCAAGCGGGTGATCCGGCTGGTGGACGGGCAGGTCGTGGAGGACATACGGCAGGCCGCGGTGGACGGGCCGCCGCCCGCGCTGCGCGACCCGGCCGAGTTCGCCTCCCACGCCCCGCACGCCATGAGCGGGGGTGCGGCCCGGTGAACCCGTTCGAGATCCTGCGGTTCGCCGTCGGCGGGCTCGCCGCGAACAAGGTGCGCTCCGCGCTGACCATGCTCGGCGTGCTGATCGGCGTGGCCGCCGTGATCATCCTGCTCGCGGTCGGCAACGGCTCCTCGCAGTCGGTCAAGGACTCCATCGAGAAGCTCGGCACCAACTCGCTCACCGTCTCCTCCGGCGGCGGCTTCAGCGCGTCGGGCTCGTCGTCCGCGACCAGCACCAAGCCGCTCACCGTGGACGACGCCCGCGCGCTCGCCAACCCCGCCGACGCGCCCGACATCCAGTCCGTCGCGCCCGAGGTCACCACCTCGCAGTCGGCGGTCTACAACGGCACCTCGCACACCGTCGGGCAGGTCGTGGGCACGTACCCGGCCTACTTCCAGACCTCCAACAGCAAGGTCGACAAGGGCGACTACTTCAGCGCCGACGACGTGCTCAACTCCCGCAAGGTCGCCGTGATCGGCTCCACCACCGCGACCGACCTGTTCGGCACCGCCTCCCCGATCGGGAAGAAGCTGGTGATCGGCGGCACCCCGTTCACGGTCGTCGGGGAGCTGGCCACCAAGGGCGGCACCGGCTTCCAGGACCCGGACGACACGGTGATCGCGCCGCTGCCGACCGTGCAGAACGCCTTCACCGGCTTCGGGCCGATCAGCCAGATCCTGGTCGAGGCGAAGTCCGCCGGCGCGACCACGCCCGCGCAGAACGAGATCACCACGATCCTGATGGGCACGCACGGCATCAGCGACCCGAACGCGCTCGACTTCCGGGTGAGCAACCAGGCGTCGCTGCTGAGCACCCAGTCCGACACCAACAAGACCTTCACGGTGCTGCTCGGCGCGGTCGCGGCGATCTCGCTGCTGGTCGGCGGGATCGGCATCACCAACATCATGCTGGTCACCGTCACCGAGCGGACCCGGGAGATCGGCATCCGCAAGGCGATCGGCGCGCCCAAGGGCGTCATCCTCGGGCAGTTCCTCGCCGAGTCCACGCTGCTGTCGCTGATCGGCGGCGGGCTCGGGGTGGTCGGCGGGCTGATCGGCTCGCGGTTCACCATCGTCGGCATCAAACCCGCGGTCATCCCCGCGTCGGTGTGGGGCGCGTTCGCCATCGCGGTGGCCATCGGGCTCTTCTTCGGCAGCTACCCGGCCAACCGGGCGGCGGGCCTGCGGCCCATCGAGGCCCTGCGGCACGAGTGATGTTCACCAAGAGACACAAGCGGAACACGGGATCAGGAAGAGGGGCCGAGATGGCGCGACGCCGCACCGAGCTTGTCAAGGCAGACGCCGAGGCCGCAGGCGGGATCGAGATCATGGAAGGACCGCGGCAGACCGGGAGTTCGCAGACCCCGGCCGGCGCCGGCGGCCCCGGTGGTCCGAGCCGCGCGGGCGGTCCGGGCGGCACCGTGCCCGACCCCCGCGGCGGAGCCGGGTACCCGGCGAACGGCGCGGGCCCCGAGGGCACGTACCCCGAAGGCACGTATCCCGAGGACGGGTACGACGCCGAGCGTCCCGGCGAGCACCCCGAGGACATCCTCGCCGAGCCGCCGGACGCCCGCGACATCTCCGCCGAGCTGGCCGCCCCGCCGCGCCGCAAGCTGCCGTGGCTGACCCTGGTGCTGTCCGCGTGCGTGGTGGCCGCGGCGGCGTTCTCCGGCGGCGCCCTCGTCGAGAAGCACCATCTGAACGGCAGCACCACGGCCGGGCGGTCCGGCTTCCCGAGCGGGCTGACCGGCGGCACCGGCGCCACCGGCCGGACCGGCGGCGCGGGCGGGCGCTTCGGCGGCACCGCGGGCACCGGCACGACCGCGGGCGGCGGCACCGCCGCGAACGGCGTGACGGTCGGCACGGTCAAGCTCGTCGACGGCAAGACCCTCTACGTCACCGACGCCCAGGGCAACATCGTCAAGGTCACCACCGGCGGCTCCACCAAGGTCACCGAGTCCAAGTCCGGCAAGGTCTCCGACCTCAAGGCCGGCCAGAGCGTCACCGTCCTCGGCACCAAGGGCGCCGACGGCAACGTGACCGCGACCACCGTCACCGAGGGCGGCGGCACCGCCGGCGGCTTCGGCGGGTTCGGCGGGTTCGGGGGCTTCGGCGGCGGGAGCACCGCGGGCGGCACCGGCGGCACCGGGGGCACCGGGGGCACCGGGGGCACCGGCAACTGACACACGCGGCTCACAGCATCGGCACGTACGGTGCGGTCGTATCCCACCGGGCCGGGAGGAGGAGTCCCCATGGAGACACCCGAGGCCAGCCTGCTGGTCGTGGACGACGAACCGAACATCAGGGAACTGCTCTCCGCGTCCCTGCGGTTCGTCGGCTTCAAGGTGGTCTCCGCCGCCACCGGCGCCGACGCGCTGGCCGCCGTCGCCCGCGAACGGCCCGACCTGGTGGTCCTCGACGTGATGCTGCCGGACATGAACGGCTTCACCGTCGTCAAGCGGCTGCGCGAGGAGACCGGGCCGCACCCGCGGGCGGGCGGCGGGCCCGACCGGCTGCCGGTGCTCTTCCTCACCGCGAAGGACGGCGTCGACGACAAGATCAGCGGCCTCACCGCGGGCGGCGACGACTACGTCACCAAGCCGTTCAGCCTGGAGGAGCTGATCGCCCGGATCAGGGCGATCCTGCGCCGCACCGGCGGCCCCACCGACGACGGGCGGCTGGTCGCGGGCGACCTGGAGCTCGACCCGGTCGGCCACCAGGTGCTGCGGGCCGGCCGCCAGATCTCCCTGTCCCCCACCGAGTTCAAGCTGCTCGCCTACCTGATGGCCAACGCCGACCGGGTGGTCTCCAAGCTGCAGATCCTCGACCACGTGTGGGCGTACGACTTCGGCGGCGACCTGAGCATCGTCGAGTCGTACATCTCGTACGTGCGGCGCAAGGTGGACGCGGCGGCGGGCGGCGGGCCGAAGCTGATCCACACGGTGCGGGGGGTCGGCTACGTGCTGCGCCGTCCCGCGCCGGGCCAGGGCTGAACGGCGGCGCGGCCATGGGGTTCCCGCCGCCGCGACCAGCGGGCCCTCCCGACCCGCCCGGCATACGGACCGACCCGCCACGCACACGACCCGGCGCGTCCGGACCGGCCGGACGCTCAGGCCCCGGCGCGGCGCCGCGCCGGATCAGGCGGTGGCCGGCCGGCTTCCAGTGGTCGGCGGTGTCGCTGCGCTCCCGGCTGGTGCTGCTCGCCCTGGTGCTGGTGCTGCTGGGCCTGGCGGTCAGCGACACGGTGGTCCTCGGCTCGGTGCGCGGGCAGTTGGTGCAGCGGGTGGACCAGCAGCTCCAGCGGTACGGCCAGCCGCTCGCTCGCCGGCTCGGCACGGAGGGCGTCCCGCCGCCGCGCTACCTGGCCCCCGGAACCGGCCACGGCGGCTCCATGAGCACGCACGGCGGGAACGGCACGACCGGTGCGACCGGTGCGACCGGTGCGACCGGCGGAAGCAACGGGAACGGCACGACCGGCGGGACCGGCAACGCTTCGGGCCCGGCCGCCGCGAACACCGTGAACGGCCCCGGCGGGGCCCGCCCCTGGCTGCCCAGCCAGTTCGTCGTCGCCTTCGCCGCCGCCGACGGTCACGTGGCCGAGCAGTTCCGGATGCCGGTCGCCGCGAACGACCCGCAGCCGCTGTGGCCCACGATGGACGCGACCCAGCTGCGCTCCCGCTTCGGCCACCCCTTCGACGTACGCAGCGACCACGGCGGCGGCAGCTGGCGGGTGCTGATCATGCCGGTCGGCACCGACACCGACGAGGCCCTCGACCGCGCCGGCACGCCCACCGCCGATCTGCCCGCCGGGGTCGTGGTGGCCTCCTCCCTGGACGACGTCTCCTCCACCACCAGCCACCTCAGCACCGCGTTCCTGCTGATCGGCGGCGTCGTGGTGGCGCTGCTCGGGGTCGCGGGCTGGTTCGCCGTCCGCGCCGGGCTGCGGCCGCTGCGGCGGATCGAGGCGACCGCGGCCGAGATCGCCGCGGGCCGCCCGCTGTCGCACCGCATGCCGGAGGCGTCGCCGGGCACCGAGGTCGGCCGGCTGTCGTCCGCGCTCAACGGCATGCTCGCGCAGATAGAGTCCGCGTTCGCCGCCCGCGCCGAGTCCGAACAGCAGATGCGGCGGTTCGTCGCCGACGCCAGCCACGAACTGCGCACCCCGCTGGCCGGTATCCGCGGCTTCGCCGAGCTGTACCGGATGGGCGCGCTCGCCGACGACGCCGACGTGAAGCGGACGATGGCCCGGATCGAGAGCGAGGCCGTACGCCTCGGCGGCCTGGTGGAGGACCTGCTCACGCTGGTGCGGATGGACGAGCAGCGGCCGGTCCAGCTCGCGCCGATGGACCTGCGCACCCTCGCGGTGGACGCCCTGCACGACACCACCGCCCTCGACCCGACCCGCCCGGTCACCCTCACCGGGCCCGGCGGCACCGGCACCCCGCCAGGACCGGCACCGGTGCTCGGCGACGAGGCGCGGCTGCGCCAGGTCGTCGCCAACCTCGTCGGCAACGCCGTCGCCCACACACCGCCCGGCACCCCGGTACGGATCGGCGTCGGCACCTCGGGCGGGCACGGAATCCTCGAAGTCGCCGACCGCGGGCCGGGCCTCACCCCTGACCAGGCCGCGCGCGTCTTCGAGCGCTTCTACCGGGTCGACGCCTCCCGCTCCCGCGCCACCGGCGGCGGCGCGGGCCTCGGCCTCGCCATCGCCTCCGCGCTCGTCACCGCCCACCACGGCACCGTCGAACTCGACACCGAGCCCGGCGACGGCGCCACCTTCCGCATCCGCCTGCCGTCCGCGCGCTGACCTGGACGCCTCGCCGCCGGGCCCGGACTCCGCTCCGTGGTGCGCGGGTTACGGATGGGTATCAGGAGGCAACCATCCGTCCGGATAGCCGCTCTTTAGGTGCACACGCGCGTTCAACTGCGGTTTCGGCGTTTCGTACGTCTACGCTCGCGAATCCGGGGGGACCGCGCCACGCCCGAGGCTGGAAGGTCGCCGATGCCCGAACCGCTGAGCGCTGCACGCCGAGGCCCGTCGTCGGCACCCGGGAGGGCCGCCGCGTCCTCGGCGGGAGCGGCGGCAGGGGCGCCCAGGCGGTGGGGGCTGTGGATCGCGGCCGTGTGCACGGTGTACGTCGCGGCGCAACTGATCCTGGTGCTGCCGGGTTCGGGGCTCGGCTGGGACGAGACGGTCTACACCAGCCAGGTCAGCGGCCACATCCCGGCGGCCACCTTCAGCGCCCCGCGGGCCCGCGGGATCTCCTTCCTGGCCGCGCCGGTCGCGCAGTTCACCGACTCCCCGGTCGCGCTGCGGCTGTGGATGGCGGCACTGTCCGGCATCGGGCTCTACGTCGCGCTGCGCGCATGGCGCGGGGTGCTGCCCGAACGCGTACTCGCGCTGGCCGGCGCCCTGTTCGCCGGACTGTGGATCACCCTGTTCTACGGGCCGCAGGTGATGCCGAACATGTGGAGCACCTTCGGCGCGCTCGCCGCCGTGGGCTGCTTCGTGCGGGCCACCCGCGATCCCCGTAACCGCGCCGCGCTGGTCGGGCTCGCCGCGGGCATCACCGTGGTGGGGCTGATGCGCCCGCCGGACGCGGGCTGGCTGGCGCTGCCGCTGGCCGTCGTGGCGCTGGCGGTGCCGCGCTGGCGGCGGCCGGCGCTGTTCGCGGTGCTGGTCGCGGGCGTGGTGCTCGGCTGCGCGGAGTGGGTGATCGAGGCGTACGTCCGCTACGGCGGCGTGACCGAGCGGCTGCACAGCTCCAGCGCGGTCGAGGGCGGGATGGGCCTGCACCTGGCGATCGACGACCAGATCCGCTCGCTCAGCGGCCGCGCGCTGTGCCGCCCCTGCAACGTGCCGTGGCGGCACAAGGACGCGTCGGTCTGGTGGTTCGTGCTGCCGTTCCTGGCCGCGGGCGGCGCCGCCGTGGCGCCCCGGGTACGGCGCTCGGCGGTGTGGATCGCCGCGCTGACCGGGCTCGCGATGGCCGTGCCGTACCTCTTCACGATCTCGTACGCGGCCCCGCGCTTCCTGCTGCCGACGTACGCGCTGCTGGCGCTGCCGGTCTCGGAGTGCCTGTGGTGGCTGGTCACACGCCCCGACAGCCGGACCGAGGCGGACCAGGTCCGGCGCCCGGGCGAGGTGCCGGGCGAACGCCCGGGCCTGCCAGGGAAGTCGCGGCTGCGCCCGGTGGCCACCGCGCTGGTCGCCGTCGGGCTGTGCGGCCACCTCGCCATCCAGGGCGGCATCCTGCACATCGCCACCCGCAACAACCACCGCACCAGCCAGGAGTACCGCGCCGTCGCCGACGGGCTGCACGCCCACGGCGTCCGCGCGCCCTGCACCGTCAGCGGTGTCTCGGCGGTGCCGATCGCCTTCTACGCCGGTTGCTCGTCACGGCAGTTGAGCGGACCTGACGTGAGCATCGACACGGCGGGGCTGCTGGCGCAGACCCGTCAGCGGCCGGTCGCCTACCTGGTCACCGGCGGCGGCCGCCCGCCCGCCTTCGCCCGCGACTGGCGGTCGGTGCCGCTGCCCACCCCGCACGGTGCCCGCGCCTTCCGCGCCTACCTGCCGCCGTCCCGGTGAGGCCGGGCGGCCGACCCGGAAGGTGCGACCGGTGCGGCCGGTGCGGCCGGTGCGGCCGGTGCGGCCGGTGCGGCCGGGGGCAGGGCCGCCACCGCGGCCGCGCGGACGGCTCCCTTCCCGGGCACGGCTACAGGTCCGCGATCTCCTCGGCGTAGATCTGCCCGAGCGGCTGCGGGCCGACGTACTGCTGGCAGTTGCAGGTGCCGGCTTCGTACTGGGTGGGCTTGCGGTCGGCGTCCCACGCGGTCGGGACCTCCACCGCCTCATGGCACTTGCCCTGCTTGTCGTGCTTGGCGAGGTGGTGGGTGCAGCCGCACACCGGCTCCGGCGCGCGCCCGGCCGCGGCGAGTTCGCGCCGTTCGGCCTGCTCGGCCTTCATCCGTTCCATCTGCCGCTTGTGGCGGGTGCGCAACGCGGTGCGCACCGTGTCGTTCACCGACTTGACCCCTCCGAGGCCGAAGATGGCGATCACCCACCACACCCAGGCATCCATCGCGCCGCGCCCCCATCCGCCCGGTGCCGTCCGGCACCCGCTGCTCTTTGACGGTTACAGCTTAGGGCCGCGGGCGGGTGCCGGTCAGTCCGCGCGCACGCCGAGCGTGAGCAGCAGGTTCGCGTACGTGCGCCGGTCGCCGGTGGCGATCACCAGCGCGGTGTCGGCACCGCGGGCGGCCTCGTAGAAGGCGTGCCGGTCCAGGCCGTCGAGGGTCAACTCCGGCAGCGCGGAACGGAATTCGGCGAAGACCGGGGGTTCGGGCTGCTCGGGCGGCGGGGTCATCACCGTGGCGGCCTCGAACGGCGCCGCGTCCACCAGCGCGGCCAGCACCTCCGTGACCAGCATCCGGTCCGGGGTGAGGTTGAGGTAGACCCGCTGGGCGGCCGGGTGGGCGCCCGTGGTGTGCGGGTAGTGGCCGTCGCTGATCAGCACCCGCGAGCCGTGGCCCGCCGACGCGAGCGCGGCGAGAATCGTCGGGTGGGTGAGCTGGTATCGCAGCATGGACGGCTCCTTGAACGCGCAGACGGGCGTAGAGATCGGATCTCTACGCCCGCGAGCGTACCGGGACCGGCAGGCCCTACGGCAGGGTGAGGATCTGGTACGAGTCCCCGTAGGTCTTCCAGTGCAGCGGCGGGTCGAGGTTGAGGTTGCCGGCGTTGAGGAACACCCGCTGCTCGGTGTCCACCCGGCTGGTGTCGTCGTGCGCGGCCTCGGTGAGCATCGCGGCCTTGCGCGCGTCGAGGTAGGCGTTGAGGTACTTCGTCTCGTCGCCGCCCTGCGCGGGCGTCTTCGCCTTCTTCATCGCGGTCTTGCGGATGCCCCCGAAGCTCACCGGGTCGTCGCCGGGGCCGTGCATGACCATGGCGTCGTAGTAGATGAACTGGCCCAGCGTGCCCAGCCCGTCCGACTTGGCCTGGTCCACCGCCGGGTTGAAGTACACGTCGTCGCGCTCGTCGTCCTGCGCCTGCTGGAAGACGGTGTCCTTCGCGGCGGTCTTCCACGCGCTGACGAACGCCGAGCCGAGACCGGAGTGCGAGTCGGAGCCGTTGTCCGCCTCCAGGGCGGGCAGGTACTTCGCCAGCGGGTTGCCCGGCTCCATGTCCGTGTAGTGCTGGACGAGTTCGAGCATGTCGCCGGTGCCGGAACAGAAGCCGATGATGCCGGCCGTGTAGCCGCGGCCGTCGCCGATGTCCTCGATGTACTTGTACTGCGCCTTCCAGTCCAGCGAGGAGTTCTCGGCGGAGGAGACCAGCTCCATCGCCATCTCTTTCTTGTGCGGGTCGTCGAGACCGGTGGCGGTCGACGCGCCGGCGGTGCCGGCCATCGACAGGGTCGCGGTGCCCGCGGCGAGCACGGCCGCGGCGGCGGCCAGCGCGGTGCGCCGGGTCAGGGTGCGGCGCGGGGCGCCGGCGCGGTGGGGGGAGGTGTGCACGTGCGTCTCCGTTTCCGGCCACGACCCGGTTCCGGGCAGCGGCCAACTGCGGTTGCTGTGCTGGGAGTTGCCGTTAGTTAGGAAAGGTTCCTAACTATGCGCAGCATTGAAGCACCACTGGGGCCGCTCGCCAAGGGGGTGGACCGGATCGATTCGCACGCCCCCCTTCCGCCACCCGCGCCCCATGTCGGACCCGCGCGGCACACTGGAGGCATGTGCAGAAGCATCAAGACCCTGCGTCCGCCGATGGTCCCCGAGGTGCACGACGAGGACATCCGCGCCGCCGCGCTCCAGTACGTACGGAAGGTCTCCGGGTTCCGCGCGCCCGCCGCGCACAACCAGGAGGTCTTCGACGCGGCGGTGGCCGCCGTCGCCGCGGCCACCGCCGAGCTGCTCGACGGCCTGGAGGTGCGGGGCGCCTCGCCGGCGAAGGCGGCGGGCTGACCGCGCGCCGACCGCGCACGACCGGTGGCGCACCCGCCCGCCGCGCCGCCCGTCACGCACGCGCCCGCCGCGCCGCACGTCACGCACGGTGGCGCGGCACTAACCTTTCGCCATGGCGCACATGACCGAGGCGGAGTGGCGCGAGTTCGCCACGACCGGCACTCGCACCGGAAAGCTCGCCGTCCAGCGCAAGAACGGGCGGCCGCACGTCACCCCTGTCTGGTTCGTCCTGGACGACGCCGACCCCGCCGACGTCGGCGTGGTCTTCATGACCGGGCAGGACTCCCTCAAGGGCCACGCGCTCCGGCGCGACCCGCACTTCGCGCTCTGCGTGGACGACCAGGCGCCGCCCTACTCCTACGTGCTCTTCGAGTGCACCGCGGAGCTGCTGGAGGACCCGGTGGCCCTCCAGGACTGGGGCACCCGGATCGGCGCGCGCTACATGGGAGCGGAGCGCGCCGCCGAGTTCGGCGCGCGCAACGCCGTACCCGGTGAGTACCTCGTCAGGGGTCGCATCGACCGCCTCACGGCCGTGGCGAACGTGTCGGACTGACGGGGCCCGGCGACGCGGGCGGGCCGCTCACCCGTAGGAGAGCTTGTCGCAGGGGTTGCTGGAGGCACTGCGGGCGGAGTCGGTGACGGACTTGGAGAGCTGCTTGGGCGTGGAGTCCGCGGACTTCGCGTAGTCCGCGCCGACCACCAGATTGATCCCGCTGATGGCCAGCGGCTGCAACTGGGACCCCGGGAAGAGCTTCTTGAGCGACTGGGCCTGATCGGCCTGCGCGGAGCCGTACTCGATGACGGTCGTCGCGTGGTCCTGGGTCCGCGCGGTCGACGTGCCGGTGACGGTGAACCCGGACTTCGTCAGCTTGTCCGACGCCTTGCCGCCGAGCCCGTCCGTGGTCGTGCCGTTGTAGACGGCGACGGCGATGCCGGAGCCGTCGACCGTCGGCGCCGGGGTGGCCTTCGGGGTGACCTGGCCGGAGGCGTTCGTCCCGTTCAGCGTGCGGTTGGCCCGCAGCTCCGCGAACAGGTCGTCCACGTCCGGGTGGACGAGGTCTATCCGCGCCCCGGCGTACTTCCAGGGCGCGGTGATGAACTGGATGTTGTCCAGGTCGACGTTCTTCAGCGACAGCCCGAAGGACATCAGCTTCGCCGCGGTGCCGAGCCCCGGGTCCACCGTGAGCGACTTGGTCGCCGCGTTGGCCAGCGGCAGCAGCGTGGTGGGGTTCATGCCCTCGCCCTTGACCTTGGCTATCAGGGCGGACAGGAAGGCCTGCTGGCGCAGCATCCGGCCGACGTCGGAACCGTCGCCGATGCCGTGCCGCATCCGTACGTAGTCCAGCGCGTCCTGCCCGGACAGGTTCTGCATGCCCTTGTGCAGGACGAGCTTGCCCTTGTAGCCGAGGTTGGGGTTCATGTCCCCGGAGTAGATGTCGTTGGGCACGCAGACGTCGACGCCGTGCACGGCCGAGGTCATGGCGGCGAAGCCCTCGAAGTCGACCACGATGGTGTGGTCCACGCGCATCCCGGAGAGCTTCTCCACGGTGTTCTGCGTGCAGGCCGGGTTGCCCTTGGCGGTGTCGCCCACCGAGAAGGCCGAGTTGAACATCGCGCTCGGCTGCTCCGCCGACCACTTGCCGTCCGGCAGCAGGCAGGGCGGGACGTCCACCAGCGAGTCGCGCGGGATGGAGATGCCCACCGCGTGCTTGTGGTCGGGGTAGACGTGCAACAGGATCGTGGTGTCCGAGCGGCCGATGTCGCCGGAGGTGCCCTTGCCGCCCAGTTTGGCGTTGTCGCCCGAGCGGGTGTCGGAGCCGATCAGCAGGACGTTCTCCGCCTTGTGCCCGTTGGCGTCGGCCTGCTCGGCCTCCGGGCGGTCCTTGCTGAGGCCGGCGGAGTCGAAGGTCGAGATGTTGGCGTTCAGCTTGAAGTAGATCGCCCCGGCGCCGCCGACGACCAGCAGGACGAAGGAGACCGCGATCGCGATGATCCAGCGCTTGCGGCTCCGCTTGGGCTTACGCCCACGAACGCCCATCCCCACACCTTCGGTCCGGCGGCCTTCGCGACACACGAAGCCCCAACTTCTACCAGCTCTCCCTGAGCGGATATATGACGCAGGTCACATCGCCCATCGGGGATCGGGCCGGCACCCGGCAAGCCACTGTAGTTGCCGGGGACTTCGAAGGAAGGGGACCGCGGAAGCGCGATCCTTACCGTTGTCTTTCAGGCGCGCGGAACACCGGCGGGGCGGGGCCGGAACCGGCCCCGCGCCTCACAGTTCGCGCTGGAGGGCGCGCAGCCAGTCCACCGACCGGGCCGGGTCCAGGGCGATCCGGTCCAGCGCGTCCATCGCCTTGGTGTACTCGACCACCTCGTCGTGCTTGTCGACGTAGAGCGCGCCGGTCAGCTGCTCCAGGTAGACCAGGTCCGGCAGATCGGACTCGGGGAAGCTCAGCAGCGTGAAGGCGCCGCCGCCCGCCGCGTGGCCGCCGGTCGCGAACGGCAGGATACGTACGTCGACGTTGGACGCCTCGGCCGCTTCGAGGAGGTGGCCGACCTGATCCCGCATGACCTTCGGTCCGCCGAACGCCCGGCGCAGGGCGCCCTCGTCCATCACCGATACGAAGTGGGGTGCCCGCTCGGAGACGAGGAGCTTCTGCCGCTCCAGGCGTAGGCCGACTCGTCTTTCCACCCAGGAATCGGCCGCGCCGGGGTGCCCGAGCCGGATCACGGCCCTTATGTAGTCCTCGGTCTGCAGCAGGCCGTGCACGAACTGCACCTCGAAGGTACGGATCAGCGCCGCCGACTCCTCCAGCCCGACGTACGTCTGGAACCAGGTCGGCATCACCTCGCCGTACCCGTGCCACCAGCCGGCCGCGTTGGCCTCCCGGACCAGTCCCAGCATCGCCAACCGCTCGGCCTCCTCCGTCACTCCGTACATGGTCAGCAGGTCCGCGACATCGCGTTCCTTGAAGCTGACCCGCCCCAGTTCCATGCGGCTGATCTTCGACTCGGAGGCACGGATCGAGTAGCCCGCGTCCTCCCTGCTGATGCCCTGGGACTCCCGCAGCCGCCGCAACTGCGCTCCGAGCAGCATTCGTCGCACGATGGACCCGCCTCCCGGCTGCCCTGCGCTCATAGGTCACGCTCCGCCCTTAGCTCATCAGCAGTCTGCCACTTATGCGCTGCGCGCAGTACCCATACAGTCACTCTCCATCGTCACGTGCATCAATTCCTTGCAGATGCACGTGCAGACGCCCTTGCATGGTGGGGTGCTGATCCATGAGCATGGTGACCGTGCAGATACCTCGGGGGCTCGCATGAGGGCAGAGGCAGCAGCCGTGCTGGAACCGTTATGGCAAGGCGTACTCGCGCCAGAGCGACTCGCCGCCGGCAACGGGGCCACGTGCGGACTGGCGGCTGCCCCCGCGTCGGTGCGCGAGGCGCGCGGGTTCACCCGCGCCACCCTTCAGCGCTGGGATCTGCCGCTGCTGCGCGACGCGATGGAACTGGTCGCCTCCGAGCTGGTCACCAACGCGCTGCGGTACGCGGTGCCGATCGGCACGCCCGGCAGACCGGTCCAACTGAGCCTGGTGCGCTGGACGTCACGCGTGGTGTGTGCGGTGCGCGACCCCAGCGGGGTCGCGCCGATCGCGAAGGACGCCGACTACGTCGCCGAGACCGGCCGCGGACTGCACCTGGTGGAGTCCTTCAGCGAGAACTGGGGCTGGCACCCGCTGAGCGGGGCGGGAAAGGTGGTCTGGGCGCTTTTCCTCGCGCCCGGCGGTGCGCTCTGACTTCCCCCCGCGGGGACGGGGACAGCGACGCGGACGGCCGGGAAACCGGACGGCCGGGAAACCGGGGAACCCGCGCCGGGAGACCGGCATCGGAAAACCGACGCCGGCTACCGGACGGGCGGGTCGGACGGTCGGTCGGACGTGAAGATCGAAGCGGAGATCGAGGCGGTTACCAGGTCGGACGTCCGTCCGCTAGGGCATGAGATGGTCGAACTCGCCGGCCTTCACACCGATGATCATCGATTCGATCTCGGCCCGGGTGTAAATCAGCGCGGGCCCGTCAGGGAACCGCGAATTGCGCACCGCGACCTCGCCGTCCGGCAGGGCGGCGAACTCCATGCAGGTGCCATTGGCATTGCTGTGCCGACTCTTCTGCCAGACCGCTTCCGAGAGATCCTCCGCAGCCATTCCGTTGTGCGTCCGGCGCATCAGCGACTCCTACACCTGTGCCTCGTCTGGTACTCGAATCATAACTCGTAGCCAAGTCGCGTGCATGTGCACGTGCATGTGCATGTGCAGTCACGCGCGGTGATCTTCGGGGCTGAACTTCCGGGTTGCGGTACCGACTTATCCACGGTCGGTTACCACCTGTTCGGGTCAGATACGCTATTGACGGTCCGTAGACGAATTACTCACTCCGCGCAACGAATTGGGAGCAGCCTGCAATGGCTCGTCACCTCATCACCTCTGCCTTGCCCTATATCAACGGGATCAAGCACCTGGGCAACATGGTGGGGTCCATGCTCCCGGCGGACGTCTACTCCCGGTATCTGCGTGACCGCGGCCACGAAGTGCTGTACATCTGTGCCACCGACGAGCACGGCACCCCTGCCGAACTCGCCGCCAAGGAGGCCGGCCTGCCGGTCGACGTCTTCTGCGCCCAGGCCCACGACGCGCAGAAGGCCATCTACGACGGCTTCGAGCTGTCCTTCGACCACTTCGGCCGCAGCTCCTCCGCGCAGAACCGCGACATCACCCAGCGCTTCGCCCGCACCCTGCACGAGAACGGCTTCATCGAGGAGCGCACCGTCCGGCAGGTCTACTCGCTGGCCGACGAGCGCTTCCTGCCCGACCGCTACATCGTCGGCACCTGCCCGCACTGCGGGTACGACAAGGCGCGCGGCGACCAGTGCGAGAACTGCACCCGCGTGCTCGACCCGACCGACCTGATCGAACCGCGGTCGGCGATCAGCGGAAGCAGCGCTCTGGAGGTCCGCGACACCAAGCACCTCTTCCTCCTCCAGTCCGAACTGGCCGGCGAGGTCGAGGCGTGGATCGACGCCAGCAGCGGGGACTGGCCGACCCTGGCGTCCTCGATCGCCCGCAAGTGGCTCACCGAAGGGCTCCAGGACCGGTCGATCACCCGCGACCTCGAGTGGGGTGTCCCCGTGCCCGCCGACACCTGGCCGGAGTTGGCTGCCGAGGGCAAGGTCTTCTATGTCTGGTTTGACGCACCGATCGAGTACATCGGTTCCACCAAGGAGTGGGCCGACGCCGCAGGCGACGGCGAGACCCGCGACTGGCGGTCGTGGTGGTACGACGCGGACGGCGGCGAGAACCCGGTCCGCTACACCGAGTTCATGGCGAAGGACAACGTCCCCTTCCACACCGTGATGTTCCCGGCCACCCAACTGGGCACCCGCGAGCCGTGGAAGAAGGTCGACTACGTCAAGGCCTTCAACTGGCTCAACTACTACGGCGGCAAGTTCTCCACCTCGCAGCGCCGCGGCATCTTCACCGACGCCGCGCTGGAGATCCTGCCGGCCGACTACTGGCGCTACTTCCTGATCGCCAACGCGCCGGAGTCCGACGACACCTCCTTCACCTGGGAGTTGTTCACCTCCTCGGTCAACAAGGACCTCGCCGACACCCTCGGCAACTTCGTCAACCGGGTGCTGTCCTTCTCCCGCAAGCGGTTCGGCGACGCGGTGCCGGACGGCGGCGCCCCGGGCGCGGCCGAGGCGAAGCTCGGCGAGCAGATCTCCACGCTCCTCGCCGAGTACGAGGGCCACATGGAGACCCTGCAGTTCCGCAAGGCCGCCCAGTCCCTGCGGGCGCTGTGGAGCGCGGGCAACTCCTACCTGGAGGAGAAGGCGCCCTGGATGGAGATCAAGACCTCCCCGGAGGGCGCCGCGCTCACCCTGCGCACCGCGATGAACCTCATCCACCTCTACTCGGTCGTCTCCGAGCCGTTCATCCCCGCCTCGGCCCGCGCCATGCGCGCCGCGTTCGACCTGCCGGGGGACACCGCGCCCTGGGTCACCGCCGACCAGGCCCGCGCCCTCACCACCCTGCCCGCGGGCACCCCGTTCACCGTGCCGCCGGTCCTCTTCGCCAAGATCAGCGACGAGGACCTGGCGGGCTACACCGAGCGCTTCGGCGGCGACCCGGACGCGGCGGCGTAGCCACCCACCCGTGAAACACCGAGCCCGCCCGGCGCCTGACGGCAGCCGGGCGGGCTCGGTGCTGTGCGTACGGCCGGATACGGCCTGCGCGCTAGTTCTTCTGCGCGGGCTTGCGCAGCTGGAGGTGCAGCTCGCGCAGCCGGGTGTCGGGCACCTCCGAGGGGGCACCCATGAGGAGGTCCTGGGCGTTCTGGTTGAGCGGGAACGCGATGGTCTCCCGGATGTTCGGCTCGTCCGCCAGCAGCATGACCATCCGGTCGACGCCGGGCGCGATCCCACCGTGCGGGGGCGCGCCGAAGTGGAACGCCCGCAGCATCCCGCCGAACTCGGCCTCCACCGTCTCCCGCGTGTACCCGGCGATCTCGAACGCCGCGTACATCACGTCGGGTTCGTGGTTCCGGATCGCGCCGGAGGACAGCTCGATGCCGTTGCACACGATGTCGTACTGCCAGGCGAGGATGTCCAGCGGGTCCTTCGTGCGGAGCGCTTCGAGGCCGCCCTGCGGCATGGAGAACGGGTTGTGCGAGAACTCGATCGCGCCGGTGTCCTCGTTCCGCTCGAACATCGGGAAGTCCACGATCCAGCAGAAGCGGAAGACGTTCTCGTCGAACTGCCCGGCCCGCCGGGCCGCTTCGACCCGCACCGGGCCCATGATCTTCGAGACCTCGTCGAACTCCCCGGCCCCGAAGAAGATCGCGGTGCCCGCCTTGGCGCCGACCGCGGCCAGCAGCGCGGTGGTGTCGTCCTCGGTGAGGAACTTCGCGATCGGCCCGGTGAGCTTGTTCTCCTCGCCGACCCGCACCCAGGCCAGGCCCTGCGCGCCGAGCGAGACGGCGTACTCGCCGAGCGAGTCGAAGAACTTCCGCGGCTGGTCCGCGGTGTCGGGCACGGCCAGCGCGCGGACGTGCTTGCCGGCGAACGCCTTGAAGGAGGAGCCCGCGAAGATCCCGGAGACGTCGACGAGTTCGAGCGAGGTGCGCAGGTCGGGCTTGTCGTTGCCGTACTTGAGCATCGACTCGCGGAACGGGATGCGCGGGAAGGGCGAGGTGACGGTGCGGCCGCCGCCCAGCTCGGTGAACAGGTCGGTCATCACCTTCTCGATGACGCCGAACACGTCCTCCTGCTCCACGAAGCTCATCTCGACGTCGAGCTGGTAGAACTCGCCCGGCGAGCGGTCCGCCCGGGAGTCCTCGTCGCGGAAGCAGGGCGCGATCTGGAAGTAGCGGTCGAAGCCGGAGATCATCAGCAGCTGCTTGAACTGCTGTGGCGCCTGCGGCAGCGCGTAGAACTTGCCGGCGTGCACCCGGGAGGGCACCAGGAAGTCGCGGGCGCCCTCGGGCGAGGTGGCCGACAGGATCGGCGTGGCCATCTCGTTGAAGCCGAGCGCGGTCATCTCGCGGCGCAGGAAGGAGATCACCTGGGTGCGCAGCATGAGGTTGCGGTGCATGCGCTGGCGGCGCAGGTCGAGGAAGCGGTTGGTCAGCCGCATCTCCTCGTTGGCGTTGTCCTCCGGGAAGACCGGGAACGGCAGCGGGTCGGCGGCGCCCAGCACCTCCAGCGAGGTGACCTCGACCTCGATCTCGCCGGTGGGCAGCTCCGGGTTGACGTTCTCCGCGGAGCGGGCGAGCACCCGGCCGTCCACCCGCAGCACGGACTCCTTGGACTGGCCGCTGAGCTGGTCGTAGACCGGGGAGCCCGGGTGCACCACGAGCTGCGTGAAGCCGTAGTGGTCGCGCAGGTCCACGAAGAGGATGCCGCCCAGATCGCGGCGATTGTGCAGCCAGCCGGACAGGCGGACGTCGGTGTCGACGTCGGTGGCGCGCAGCTCGCCGCAGGTGTGGGACCGGTACCGGTGCATCAGCTTCGTCCTAGGCGTGGGATGTGACAGAAGTCGTCGGAGGTGTGTCGGTGGCGTGGTGTCGGGAAATCGGTGGGGCTCAGCCTACCGGCGCCCCTCCCCCCACCCTCCACAGGGATCTATTCGCCCATACCTTCCTGAGCACCATAAACTAGGAAAATGCGCACAGAGGACGTCCTCGCCGCCGCGGGCTACGGCCTGTGGCAGTGGGACGAATCGACCGGCACCGTGGCGGTCGACGGTCGCGCGGCGCGCCTGCTCGGACTGTCCGGCGGCGCCGCCACCCGCCGATCGTCGGAGGTGCGCGCCCGGCTGCACCCCGCGGACTACGTCGCACTCGCCGGCGCGGTGTCGCTCGCCGCCGCCGAGGGCACCGTGGCCGAGGCGCTGCTGCGGGTGGTCGGCGAGAACGGCCAGGTGGAGCGCACCGTCCGGGCCCGGCTGCGGCCGCAGGGTCCGCTGCTCAGCGGCAGCCTGCACGAGATCCGCGAGCCCTCCGCGCCGTACGACGGCCAGGGGCGCGCCGGCCGGCAGGGACACGGCCACGGCCTGGGCCACAGCGCGGGCCTGTCCGGCCTGGCCCGCAACCACGAGGCCCGCGGCGACTGGCGGCGGGCCCGCGAGGCGTTCCTGCTGGACGCCGGGCGGGCGCTCGCCGAGGCCGACTCCACCTCCGAGGTGCTGCGGGTCGCCGCCACCTTGTCCATGCCCGGCTTCTCCCCCGACGGGCTGGCCGTCTTCGGCATCAATGGTGACCGGCTGTCGCTGATCGGTCACCATGGACAGGAACTCGGCGACCCTTTTCTGGTCGACATGCCGCTGACCACGGACTATCCCGCGGTCACGGCGGTACGCACCGGCCAGGCGGTCTACCTGCCCAGCCCCGAGTCGTACGAAGAGCGGTATCCGATGAGCTGGCCGCTCATCAAGCCCTACGGCCGCTCCTCGTGGGCGTACCTCCCGCTGACCGTCGCCGGGTCCACCATCGGCGCCTGGATGGCCGCCTTTCGTGAGCGGGTCGACTTCACCCCCGACGAGCGGTCGGTGCTCACCACGGTGGCCCGCATGCTCGCCCAGGCGCTGTCCCGCGCCCACCTGCACGAGTCCGAGCGAGCCCTGTCCGACGGCCTCCAGCGCACCATGCTGCCCGCCCGCGAGCCCGAGATCGACGGGATGGCGGTCGCCGCGCGCTACGTCCCGACCGGCGGCGGCCTCCAGGTCGGCGGCGACTGGTACGACGTGATCGACCTGCCGTCCGGCCGTACCGCCCTGGTCATCGGCGACGTGCAGGGCCATGACGTGCGGGCCGCCGGGATCATGGGCCAGATCAGGATCGCGCTGCGCGCCTACGCCGCCGAGGGCCACAGCCCCGACGCGGTGCTCTCCCGGACGTCCCGCTTTCTGGCCGGCCTGGGCGCCGACGCCTCGCCCGAGGAGCCCGGCGGCGCCCCCGACATCCGCTTCGCCACCTGCCTCTACCTGGAGGTGGACCCCTCCGACGGCACCGTGGAGGTGGCCCGCGCCGGGCACCCCGAGCCCGCGATCCGGCTCGGCGACGGCACCACGATCATGCGGCGCACCGCGGGCGGCCTGCCGCTGGGCGTGGAGCCCGACACGGACTACCCCACCACCCGGCTCGTCCTGGAACCCGGTGAAGTGCTGCTGATGTGCACCGACGGGCTGATCGAGACCGGCGGGCACGACCTGGACACCGGGTGGCTACGGTTGCGCGAGGTCTTCGAGGCCGGGCCCGCGGAGGATCTGGAGCAGCTCGCCGACTCCATGGTGCGCGCGGTGCACGGCCCCGCCTCCCACCACACCACCGGGCCGCTCGCCGACCGCCGCGAGGACGACATCGCGCTGCTGCTGCTGCGCCGCGACCCCGACGGGCCGACCTGCGCGGTGCCGATACGGCGCACCGTCCTCACCGTCTCGCAGTCCGACCCCGGGCAGATCCGCTCCGCCCGCGAGGACATCCGCTCCCTGCTGCACGACTGGGCCTCCCCCGACCAGTTCGAGTCCGCGGTCCTCCTCGTCTCCGAGCTGATCACCAACGTCCTGGTGCACACCGACGACGACGCGGTGCTCATCGCCGAGGTGATCGGCATGCCCGGCACCCGCCGCCTGCGCGTCGAGGTCGCCGACCGCTCCGACGACATGCCCCACCCCCGCTCCCCCGGCGAACTCGCCTCGTCCGGCCGCGGCCTCTTCCTCATCGAGGAACTCGCCGACGCCTGGGGCGTCGAGCCCCGCGGCGACGGCAAATCCATCTGGTTCGACCTCTTCGAAACCCGCGTCTGACGGCTTCCGCGGCCCGCCCCTGGGCGCCGTACGGGGCGCCCTGTCGCGTCCTCCGCCCGCGTGCCGGCGTCGGCGCCGACTGGCACAAGTGCCCGACCGGGACGCCCGGGTGCACCGCTTCGAGTACGCCTACACGCTGAAGGTGGAGGTCCCGCAGGACCGACCTCGATGTTCATCAGCGTCGATTCCGACCGCGTGAGCACCCGTCACGACCCCAAGACGGCCGGTTGAGCGGTCGGGTGGGCGTGCGGGGGTGGAATCGGCATCAGTCGGTGTGCTCAGGGGTAGGAGGACGCGGCCCGGACTTGTGCGGTCGGGTCGTACTTCAACTCCTGTGAACGGAGCGGCAGATGAAGATCCTCGGGAGAGAGCCCGCGCTGTGGCTGTCGCTCCTGGCGGTGGTGATCAAGCTGAGCACGGCGTTCGGGCTGGACCTCAGCGACAAGCAGCAGGCGGTGGTGAACGCGTTCGCCGCCGCGGTCGTCGGTCTGCTGGTCGCGCTCAGCGTTCATGACGGTGTCAACGCGGCGGTGCTCGGGCTGCTGCAGGCGGGGATGTCGCTCGCGATCGGCTTCGGCCTGCACTGGACCCCCGACCAGCAGTCGACGGTGATGAGCCTCGCCTCCGTCCTGGTTGCGATGTGGACCCGGGGGCAGGTCACCGCCAAGGTCCCGCCGCCGGCCTCGGCCGCACCCGCCGCCCCGGCCGCGTCCGCGTCCGCGTCCGCCAAGAAGACCACCACCCCGGCCCAGAAGACCGCCGGCTCCAAGAAGAGCGCCGCGGCGAAGAAGGCGGCGCCGGCGGAGTAGTCGGGCGGCGGAGTAGTCGGGCGGCGGCGCGGGACGCCGGTCAACTGCCCCGCACGGCAAGGCGGTCGGGGCCGGTGAAGGTCAGGTGCGCCGGGGAGAGGGCGCGCAGGAAGTCGGGGGCGTCGAAGAGGGCGCCGGGGGCGAGCACGCCTGCGGTGGGGCCCTGCACGCGGCCGTCGAGGAGGCGTTCGGCGGCTTCCACGACCAGGGGCGCGGTGATCGCGTAGATGTCGCGGCCGGACGCGGTCGCGCGGCGGTGGACGCCGTCCCTGCGGGCGACGACGTCGACGAGGAAGGTCTGCGCCGAGCGGCCGTCGGGGTCCGCGGGCGCGGGCGGCGGGGTGGTGGGGTCGCTCAGGTCCCGCAGCGGCGCCTGGTTCATGTGCACCCGGATCTCCGGCACCCGCAGATGGCGGGAGATGGTGACCTGGTCGGCGGTGGACAGTTCGGTCACGTCCTGGACGCCGAGCGGCGCCGGGAACTCCCAACTGCCTTCGGCGGCAGGCCCGGTGGGCTGGACGAGCCGGTTGCCGGTGAAGACCAGGTGCCGGCCGGCGTTGCTCCGCACCGTCTCGCGGGTGCCCCGCGTCGGCCGCCAACTGTCCAGCGAGATCGCGAGGGTGAGGTCGTCCGCCTCCGCCCAGTCCCCCATCGCCGCGCTCGCCAGCAGGTCGCCGAGGCCGCCGTAGAACGCCATCGACGGCACCACCGGCACCCCCGCCTCGCGCGCCCGGTCCGCCCGCCGCTCGAACGTCTCCAGGGTGACCGCCTGTTCGGCGGCGACGTCGAGGTAGGGAATCCCTGCGCGGAGCGCCGCGTCGACGAGCGGCAGCGCGGTGGCGGCGAACGGTCCCGCGCAGTTGACGACCGCGACCGCACCTTCCAACGCGCCCGCCAGGGAGGCCGGTTCGGCGATGGACGCGACCCGGACCTCGGCGCCGGACCCGTCCTGCGCTCCCCCCTGCCCCCGGGCGACAGCGTTCAGCTTGTCCCGGTCGCGCCCCGCGAGAACCGGCGTCCAGCCGCGCCGCCGCAACTCGCGGACGACGAAGACGCCGGTGTGCCCGTAGGCGCCGAAGACGGCGATGGCCCCGCGGTGCGCCTGCCGCCCGTATCGCCCGTCGCTCCCTTCGCGCCCGTCGCTCCCGTTCTCGTCGCGCCCATGCCCGTCGTATCCCTGCGGTGTGTTCATACGGACAAGGGTCGGCTTCACAAGCCCCCCGCACGAGTGGCCGAAACGACGAGCTGCGTACACTTTCGGACATGACATCCGTGGCGCTGGCGCTCTACGACGGAGCGATGCTGTTCGAGGCCGCCGCGGCCTGCGAGGTGTTCGGCGTCGACCGCGAACTGACCGACACCTGGTACGACTTCCGCGTCTGCGGCCCGCGCCGCTCCCCGCTCGGCGGCTGGCTGCGGGTCGACACCCCGTACGGCCTCGACGCGCTCGCCACCGCGGACACCGTGGTCGTGGCGGCCTGCGCCGACATCGACACCGCTCCCCCGCCCGACCTGGTCGCGGCCGTACGCGCCGCCCACGACCGCGGCGCCCGGCTCGTGTCGCTGTGCACGGGCGCGTTCGTGCTGGCGGCCGCAGGAGTGCTGGACGGCCGCCGCGCGACCACGCACTGGGAGCACGCGGCGGCGCTCGCGGCCCGCTACCCCCGCGTCCAGGTGGACCCGGACGTCCTCTACACGGATGAGACGACCGTGCTGACCTCGGCCGGGAAGGCGGCCGGGATGGACCTGTGCCTGCACATCGTGGCCCTCGACCACGGCGCGGCCGTCGCCAACGCGCTGGCCCGCCGGCTGGTCGTCCCTCCGCACCGGGCCGGCGGCCAGGCCCAGTACGCCACCGCGCCGGCCGCCCCCGACACCGCCCCCGCGCTCGCCGGCCTCCAGCACTGGGCGCTCGAACGGCTCGACGAACCGCTGACCGTGCCCGACCTGGCCCGCCGGGCGAACATGAGCACCCGCAACCTCACCCGCCGCTTCACGGCCGCCACCGGCCTCACCCCGCTGCGCTGGCTGCACACCCAGCGCATCCGGCGCGCCCGGGAACTGCTCGAAACGACGGACGACAGCGTCGAGTTGATCGCGACGCGCACCGGCATGGGCACCGCGGCGACCTTGCGCAGGCACTTCCACCGCGCGCTCGGCGTGCCCCCGGACACGTACCGGCGCACTTTCCGCGACCGGCACGGCGCCGCCGCCGCGGGGTGACGCGACCGCCCGGGCGGGCCCGGGCGGTCACCCCGTACGCGGGTCCGCCGTTTCCGTTCCGCGGCTCAGACCGCCGCGGAGCCCTTCCTGCGCAGCCGTACGACACCGATCGCCCCCGCGCCGACCAGCACCGCCGCGCCGCCGATGCCCGCGATCAACGGCGTCGCCGAGGACGAACCCGTCTCCGCGAGGGTCCCGCCGTCAGGAGCCGTCGAGGGGGCCGGCGTACCGCTGCCGCCGGTCTTCGAGCCGGGCGCGAGCACGTCGAAGGTGGCGTCGGTGGTGCTGCCCCGGGTGCAGTTCTTCGTGGTGTCGACGTAGCTGCCGCCGCCGACGGCGTAGCTGGGGCCGGGGGTGGCCTTGGCGTCGACCCTGATCCGGAACTTCAGGTCGGCCGACGCGTGGGCGGTCTTCAGCGTGGTGTGGCCGTAGATGAGGCCGGTCTCGCGGATGTCGTCCTTGCCCTCGTCCTTCAGGCTCAGCCACTTGCCGTTTCCGGCGTCCCAGTACTCCAGGTACGCGTGCTTGTAGAGGTCGGCGTTGTAGCTGTCCTCGCCGTTGTTGGCGGTGACCGACGCCTCGACCGCGCCGAGCGCCTTGTCGGTGGTGCCGGCCACGTTCAGCGTGAACGTGGACCAGCCGCCGCCCGCCACGATGCTGGACGGCAGCCCCTTCAGCTGGACGCGGATCGTGCTGGAGGGCCCGCTGCTGCACGGCGGCGGCGTTCCCGCGTCGGTCGGCGTGGCCGTGGGCGACGACGACGGCGACGTGGTGGGGGCCGAGGAGGACGGGGTGGAGGTGTCGGCCGTCGGCGGGGTCGAGGGGGCCGACGGTGTCGAGGAGGTCGAGGGGGCCGTGGTCGAGCCGGCCGGCCCGGGATCGGCGTGTGCCACGGCGGTGGCGCTCAGCAGCACGGCCGGGACGATCGCGGTGGCCGTGGCAGCGGCCGACAGGGTGCGACGAAGGTTCATGAGTGGGTCCTCGCGGAGTGGCGCAGACGTGTATGACACCCCTGTGACCCTGGTGGCTAAGTGAGCGTTGTACACGGTTCGCGCTGTTCGCCAGACGTTCAACGAGCGTTCGGGCGGCGCGTCCGTCCCGCCGCGCGCCGGTGGCCGGGGTCCGGGTCAGGCAGCGCGCCGGTGGCCGGGGTCCGGGTCAGGCCGCGCGCCGGTGGCCGGGGTCCGTGCCGGGCCACCGGTCCGCGTGCCGCCCCGGCTCCTGCTGCTTGGCCGTCCGCTGGAGGATCAGCAGCGCGGCGTCGTCCGCGGGCTGCCCTCCGGTGTGCCGCAGCAGGTCGTGGTGGATCTGGTCCAGGAGTACGTCCGGGTCGGTCGCGGGCAGGCCGGCCACGCGCTCGGCGAGCGGGTAGAACTCGCCGGCCGGTGAGCGCGCCTCGATGAACCCGTCGGTGTACAGCACGAGGAAGTCGCCGGGCTCGAAGGCGAACTGCTCGGTGCGCAGGACCGCGGCGGGGTGCGGGGCGGTGACGCCGAGCGGGGGCGAGATCCGGTGGGCGTACAGCGCGGTGACCTGGCGGTCGTGGATGAGCAGGGGCGGTGGATGGCCGCAGTTGATCATCTCCGCCCGCGAGCCGTCGTCGGGCAGGTCGAGCAGGAGCGCGGTGACGAAGTGCTCGCCGATGTCCTCCTCGACATCCGCGACCTCCTCCAGGTTCCGGCTGACGCTTTCCTCCACGGCGGCCACGAGGTCGGGCAGTCCGGCGTGCCGGTGGGCGGCCTCGCGGAACGCGCCCAGCACCATCGACGCCTCGCCGATGGACGCCAGGCCGTGGCCCCGTACGTCGCCGATGATCACGCGGGTGGCGGGGTGGGCGGCGCGGGCCGTGGCGAAGAGGTCGCCGCCGATCTGCGTCTCGTCCTCGGAGGAGAGATACAGCCAGGCCACCTGCTGCGGTCCGACCCGGCGGGGTGGCGGCCGCAGCAGCACCCGCTGTGTGGTCTCGGCGACCGAACGTGCGCGGCCCAGTTCGCGGTTGCGTCTGTCGCGCGCGACGCACACCAGGAAGACCAGGAGCGACAGTCCGGTCAGCGCGATGATCTGCGCCACGTGGTTGGCCGTGCCGAGACCGCCCTCGAACACTCCGATCAACGTCTGCGCCGCCACCGCGAGCACCCCGGCCACAGCGGTGAGCCTCGGCCCGGCGAGAGACGCGGTGAGGGCGGGCGCGATCACCAGCAGCGGGCCGAGGTGGACGGTCTCCGGCAGCAGCAGATCCGTCACCGTGATCACCGCGATGAGCACGAACGGCAACACCAGCAGACGGCTACGGCCCGACGGCTGCTCCAGGAGGCGGTCCACCGACAGGCGGCGACTTTCCATTTCTTCCCGCTACCCCTTTATGTCCGGATTACCCCCTGGCCGGGAGAAGAGGGTGGCGCCGGCCCTTGCGATGCCAGGGAGGGCGGGAGCGGCGGATCGACGGTGATGTCAGCACCTGCCATCGCATGCCGGGGTCGCGTACGATCGGGGCATGGGCAGATGGGAGCCGGACGCGCGCGGGCGCCTCGGCAAGGCAGCGCTGGAACTGTTCGACGAGCGCGGATACGAGCAGACCACCGTGGCGGAGATCGCCAACCGGGCCGGGCTCACCGAGCGGACCTTCTTCCGGCACTACGCCGACAAGCGCGAGGTGCTCTTCGCCGGCTCGGCGGCCCTCCAGGACCTCATCGTCGGCGCCGTCGCGGGCACGCCCGAGGGCACCGCACCGATCGACGCGATCGCCGCCGGCCTCGACGCCGCCGCCGACCAGATCTTCCGGGGCGCCCACCGGCACGCCCGCCGGCGCCAGGCCCTCGTCTCCGCGCACACCGACCTCCAGGAGCGCGAACTCGTCAAGCTCGCCGCGCTCTCGTCGGCTCTCACGCGGACCCTGCGGGGCCGTGGCGTGACCGAGCCGGCCGCGAGCCTCGCCGCCGAAGCGGGCACCGCCGTCTTCCGGGTCGCCTTCGAGCGCTGGGTCGACGAGGCGGACCAGCCGCGCGAACTCGCCGACGTCATCCACGAGTCGCTCGCCGAGTTCAAGTCCCTCACCGCGGCCGGCTGACGGGTGGGCGAACTCGTCAGCGTCCCGCCCGCGGTGCGGGACCGACTCGTCGTCAGGTTCGGTCCTGAAGTCGTCGGCTGGCTCGACGCGTTGCCGTCCCTCGTCGGCGAACTCACCGCCCGCTGGAACCTGGAGCCGGTCGCGGCGGGCGGCGGCGTCACCTCGCGGGTCTTCCGCTGCGTGCGGCGTGACACCGGCGCCTCGGTGTGGCTGAAGCTCACCCCGGAGCCCGCGATCGCCCGCGAGGAGGCGGCGGCGCTGCGCGCCTGGGCCGGCAGGCCGTCGGTCGTACCGCTGCTCGCGGAGGAACTCGCCGTAGGCGCGCTGCTGTTGGGCGACGTACGACCAGGGGTGCAGGTGAAGCGGCTCGGGTGGCGGCTCGCCGACATCGGCCCGCTCCTCCGGGACCTGCGGGTCCCCGCCGTCGCACCCGTCCCCCACTCCGCGCTACGGCCGCTGACGCATCGGGTCGACTTCGTCTTCGACCTGACCCTGCGCAGGTTGGCCGCGGCCGGCGTGGGCGAACCGTTCGACGCGGGCGTGCTCGACCGCGCCCGGGCCGCGGCTCTGGAACTGGCCGCCGACGGCCCGCTCGGGCTCGTCCACGGTGACCTCAACCCGGCCAACGTGCTGTCCGGCCCGGGCGCGGATACGGTCGCGGGCCCCGGCCAGGCGCCGGCACCGGCACCGGCTCTGGTGGCGATCGACCCGCGCCCCGCCTGGGGCGACCCCGACTTCGACGCCGTGGACTGGGTACTCGACGCGGTCACCGACCACGCGGACCTGGAACGACGCATCGACACGCTGGCCGCACTCGTGCCCGGGATGTCCCCCGCCCGCGTGCTGCGCTGGTGTCGCGCCCTCGGCGTCCTCGACGCGGCCCTCAGGTTCTGCGCCGGCCGCCACGGCCCGGAGACCCGCTTCCTCCTGACCCTGTCCCGCGGCTGACCCCGTCGGGCACCCGAAGGGCGGAGGGGACGGAGCCGGCCGGATTCGAACCGGCGTCCTCCCACACGCAGTGGGGGTGCGACAACCGCTGCGCTACGAGCCCCGTCCCACCGGGGAGCCTACGCACCCCACCCCCGCACGGCACCCGAATATCCGAGCCCCGCCACTCCCCCGGACCTACCGTCACCCGACCGGTCCGCCGGTGGCGGGGACGAGGCTCAGGGGATGGCGAAGCTCACGGGATGACGAAGGCGACCTCACCACGGGACGCCGTGGTCACCGCGCCCGCCCGGCGCAGCACGTCCGCAGGGCCGAGCACCGCGAACCCATCGTTGCCTCCCGGCCAGAACAACGCGAGCCGGCGGTCGCTTCCGGCCCCGGCCAACAGCCGGTTCAGCTCAGCGGCCGGCATGAGGGTGCAGTCCATCCACGGGTCACCACTCAACGGCAGGTGCGGATCTGCCGCGTCGGTGGAGTAGAGGGTGAGCGGACTGCCGTTCACCGTCACCGTGTAGCCGGGCGCCGGGATGTCGTCCCACGGACCCGAGGAGGTCGTGACGTCCAGCACGACCCCACAGTCGGCCAGTGGCCGCGCCATGCCGCGCAGCCAGTCCTCGACCTCACCCTCGGCGAGGTCCTCACCGTCGGCCGCCCACCCGCCTCCGCTCCACCACACCGCGCTCGTGCCGGAGTTGAGCTGCCGCAGGGCCGCGCTGCTCTCGTCGGCAGGAAGCTCCCGCCACAAACCCGCCTTGTCCAGGTCCCGAAGCAGCCTCTCGTAACGGTTCACGACGGCCATCGTGCCGCACGTGGCGTGGAGCGGGGCCGGGGTGTCGGTGGGGCTCTGGCGCCCCGGCCACCCGGAAGAGGTGATCAAGCGCCGCTGAGCCACCGAACCGCGGAGCCGCTGAGCCGCTGAGCCACCGAACCGCGGACGGTCAACGAGGCGGCTCGGAAGGGACGTTCACCCTTGCGGCGCCACCTCTCGGCTCGTGCCCATCGCCGCGGGGAACCCGTGGGTGCGGGCGGCGAAGGTGGCCGCGAAGGCGGGGGCGAGGAGGACGAGGACGGTCCAGGGAAGGGCGTGGGTGCCGAGGAGGTCGAGGAGGAGGCCGCCGACGAGACCGCCGGCGGCCGTCGCCACGTTCCAGAGGGTGACGAGGAGGACCTGGGCGGCGTCGGCGTGTTCGCCGCCCGCCTCGCCGACGGCGGTCTGGAGCAGCGACGGCGCCCCGCCCCACCCGAGCCCCCACAGCACGGCGGCGACGTAGACGAGCACGGGCTGGTGCGCACCGACTCCCAGGAGGAAGGCGGCCGTACCGATGAGCAGCACACCGCCGAGGGTCAGCGCGCGCAGCGCGCGGTGGATGCGCGCGCCCACCGTCCAGACGCTCAGCAGTGACGCGACCCCGAAGGCGAGCAGCACCAGGTCGGTACGCCCGCCGAGCCCGACGCGGTCGAGGAACGTCGAGATGTACGTGTAGAGGATGGTGTGCGCGAGCACGTACGCGGAGGTGACGAAGAGGACCGGGACGACCCCGGGCACGCGGAGTGCCCCGAGCAGAGGGGCGGCCGCACCGTCCTCCCGGCCCGCACCGTCCTCCCGGCCCGCGCCCTCCTCCCGGCCGACCCCCTGCGTACTCCCGTCCCCGCTCAACCCCGTTTCCTCGCCCGGCCGTTCCGGCACCGCCAGCGTGATCCACCCGAGCAGCAGCACCGTGAGCCCCGACATCACCAGGAACGCGATCCGCCAGTCCGCCGCCTTCCCCAGATACGTCCCCGCGGGCACCCCGATCGACAGCGCGACCGGAATCCCGGACATCGCGACGGCGATCGCCCGCCCCTCCAGCCCCGCGGGGGCCAGCCGCCGCGCGTACCCGGCGAGCAGCGCCCACGCGAGCCCGGCCGCCACCCCGGCGACGAACCGCGCCACCATCGTCAGCGGGTAGTTCCCGGACAGCGCGGTCACCGTGTTCGCGACGCAGAACCCGGCCATCGACACGAGCAGCAGCCGTTTGCGCGGCCACCCCGCGGTCGCCGTGGTGAGCGGGATCGCGGTGACGGCCGTACCGATCGCGAAGACCGTCACCGACTGGCCCGTCGCGGACTCGCCGACCCCGAGGTCGCGCGACATCGCGGGCAGCAGCCCGGCCGGAAGGATCTCGGTGAGGCAGGTGATGAAGACGGCCGTCGCCAGCGACAGCAGCGCGGACAGGGGGAGCGCGGAACGCGTTCGCGTGGTCATGCCGGTTATGGTCAAACCCTCACATCAGTGTGAAGGTCAACCCGGCCCGTCCCCCGCCCCCTGTGAGGCACCCCACATGCGCATCGGCGAACTCTCCGCCCGCACCGACACCCCGCGCCGCCTGCTGCGCTACTACGAGGAGCAGGACCTGATCCACGTGCCGCGCTGCGCCAACGGCTACCGCGACTACCCCGAAGCCCTCGTGGACACCATTCTGCACATCCGCGGGCTCCTGGACGCGGGTCTGCCCACCCGCATCATCAAGCAGTTGCTGCCGTGCCTCACCAAGCCGTCCGTCATCCACATCCCGGACGCCACCCCGGAGATCGTCTCCACCCTCCAGACCGAACGCGACCGGATGACCGCCCGCATCGCCACCCTCACGCGCAACCGCGACGCCATCACGGACTACCTCACCGCGGTCCTCGCCCCCGCCGACGAGGCCACCACCGACGAGGCCACCACCGGGGCCGTCACGGCTCCCCGCACCCCGACCACCGCATAGGGTGCCCGGATGACCGCGATACCGGAGGAATTCACGCAGAGCACCGTCGCCCGCGAGGGCGCCCGGGGATCGGCCTGGCTCGCCGAGTTGCCCGGAATCGTGGACGACCTGCTGGAGCGCTGGGCGTGCGCACCGGACGGCCCGCCGCTGCACGGCGGCGTCGGCCTGATCGCCCCGGTACGCCGGCCCGACGGCGAGCCCGCGGTGCTGAAGGTGTCCTTCCCGCACCCCGGCAACGTCCACGAGCCCGACGCGTTCGCGGCATGGCGCGGGCACGGCGCCGTCCTGCTGCACGAGCGCGACGACGAGCGCTTCGCGATGCTGCTGGAGCGGGCCCGTACCTCGACCCTCGCGGAGATCGAGGACGTCGACGAGGTGGTGACGGTCGCGGGCCGGCTCAGCCTGCGACTGGCCGTGCCCGCACCGCCCGAACTGCCCCGGCTGCGCGGGCAAGCCGACACCTGGGAGCGCGAACTCCACCAGGACGCGACGGAGTTCGCGCAGGTGCTGCCGCCCCACGTGGTGGCCGCCGCCGTCGCGACCGTCCGCGAGCTGGGCCGCGACCAGCCGGACACCCTCATCCACGGCGACCTGCACCCCGGCAACATCCTGCGCGCCGACCGCGAGCCCTGGCTGGCCGTCGATCCCAAGGGGTACGCGGGAGACCGCGGTTACGACGGCGGCACGCTGCTCAAGGCGCTCGCCCTGCGGCTGATCGAGGCGGACGACCTCCGCAAGGCCGTCCACCGCTCGCTCGACGTCTTCGCCGAGGCCGCCGAACTCGATCGTGAACGCGTCGCGCGCTGGGCGCAGTTGCACGCCGTCCAGGCCACGTTCTGGAGCCTGCGGCACGGGTTCCGGATCGCCCGCGGTGGTCCGGAGCTGGACCGGATCACCGCGTTCGCCGGCCATCTGGCGACGCTGCTCACAGGGGACTAGCCGAGCCGGGCCAGGTCCTCCTCCGACAGGTGCAGGCCGGCGGCCGCCACGTTCTCCCTCAGGTGTGCCGGGTCGCCGGTTCCGGGGATGGCCAGCACGTTGGGGCCCTTGTGGAGGGTCCAGGCGAGGCGGATCTGGGAGGGGGAAGCGCCGTGGCGGTCGGCGACCTCGGCGAGGGCCCGGTCCGCCTCCGTCGCGGGGCCCGAGGCGGAGGCGGTGGCACCGGCGGGGCCGCCGCCCACGGAGAAGAAGGGGACGAAGGCGATGCCCCGCTCGGCGCAGGCCCGCTGGATCGCGTCGTCCTCGCGGCGGGTGGCGAGCCCGTACTGGTTCTGCACGCACACCACCGGGGCGATGGCCAGGGCCTCCTCCAGGTGCTCGGGGCCGATGTTGGAGATGCCCAGGTGCCGGATGAGGCCCTCTTCCCGCAGTTCGGCCAGCGCCTCGAAACGCTCCTTGAGAGAGCCTTCACCGCGCTCGAGGCCGAGGCCGATGCGGAGATTGACCACCTCAAGGCGGTCCAGGCCGAGTTGGCGGATGTTCTCCTGGACCTGGCCGCGCAGTTCCTCCTTGGTGTGGGCCCCGACGAAGGCCCCGGACGGGTCGCGGCCGGGACCGACCTTGGTGGTGATGACCAGGTCGTCCGGGTAGGGGGCGAGCGCGGTGTTGATCAGCTCGTTGGCGGAGCGCAGGTCGGAGAAGTAGAAGGCGGCGGTGTCGATGTGGTTGACGCCCAGCTCGACCGCCTGCCGCAGCACCTCGATGGCCTGCGCGCGGTCGCTGGGGCTGCCGTCGGCCTTGCTCACCAGGCGCATGGCGCCGAGGCCGAGTCGGTGGACGGTGCGGTCGCCGAGCGTCCAGGTGCCGGCGGCGGCGGCGTTGGTCGTTGTCATGGGATGCAGTCTTGCCCGCGTGGCCCCGCGCCGCCGGGAATGGCAACTTCCTGCCTGCCTTGGCGGGTCGGTGGCCGTCGGGTGACACTGGGGCCATGAGCGTGGAGAGCGGCGTGCGCGTACTGCGCGGCGAGGCGGAGGTCTTCGCCCGTACGCACCATCTGTTCGCCACGGCCGGTGAACTGTGGTGCGCGGCGCGTGACCTCAACACCTGGGCCCTCGGCCGGACGGTTCCCGACCGGCTGCCCGAGGCGCATCCCCGGTTGCGCAAGCTGTACCAGCCGAGCGCGCTGATGAGCCCGCCGATGGCCCGGCATCTGCGGACCGTGGCGGCTTCCCCGGGCGCGCAGGTCCGCATCACGGCGGACACCATCAACGAGACGATCATCATCGACCAGCGGTTCGCCATCCTCGCGGGCGATCCGGACGCGGGACGGCGCAGCTACAGCGTGGTCTCCGAGCCGACGCTGGTGCAGAACGTCACCTCGCTGTTCGAGGCGGCCTGGCGGTCGGCGACCGATCTCGCGGTCTACGACGTGCAGCACGCGGAGCTGCGCGAGATGGCGCCGCGGGTGCTCGAACTGCTCGCCTCCGGCTGCAAGGACGAGACGGCGGCCCGGGCGCTGGGCCTCGGGGTGCGCACGTATCGGCGCCGGGTCGCGGAGCTGATGTCCGCGCTGGGGGCGGACTCCCGTTTCCAGGCGGGCGCGCGGGCCCGCGATCTGGGGCTGATCTAGGTCCTGTCGTGGGGATCTCCGCGGCGTCGCGGCATCCGGCACGCACATCCGCCGCGTTCTCGTCGGTCGCCGACACCCATGCCCGCGGCCGTGACGGGGCGCTCCACGACCGCGGATGACGGCGCGCGCAGGCCCTGAACCGGCCCGAAGCCGAACGCGGCGACCTGGTCGCCGCGGCCACGCCGCAGCGTCCGGGCTCGCCGCCGGGCCGGCACCGACCCCGTGCCCTGCGCGCACTCCGCGGCGACCGCCGACCCTCACGTGTCCGTTGGTCCGGTCGTCCGGTCAGCGGTCCATCCAGTCCGGCATCCACACGTCGTGCGGGGTTCGCGGGCCCGCGGTGCGCAGATGGTCGCGTAGCGCGGTCAGCACAGGGTGCTGGTCCGCGCTGCGGAAGAGCAGCACGTGCGGGTAGACCGGGGTCGGGTCGTGCAACGGGATGCGCCGCAGGTCGTGGTTCTGGGGCCACAGGTACTGGTCCCCGCTGCCGACGAGGGTGGCCGGCGAGGCCGGGTCGGCGAGCGCGTCCATCAGGGCCTCGTCACCGAAGTGGGGGCCGAGCGCGTCGATACTCAGGCCGAAGGTCTCGGACATCGCCTGGTAGAACGCCGCCCACTCCGTGCCGAGCCTGATCCCGGGAATCCAGATGCGGTGGCCGGCCAGGTCCGCGGGACTGACCCAGGGCGTGTCGGCCAGCGGGTGGCCGGGGCCGACCAGGAGCTCCAGGGGTGAGTCCAGAAGTCGTTCGGCGCTCATCCCGGCCGGGACCTGGTCGGCCGGCAGGGCACGGAAGGACGCGTCGATGGTTCCTTCGAGCACCGCGTGGGCGGCCTGGGCGGCGTTCTTGTCGCTCAGCGTGACCGTGTCCAGGTCCGTCCCGCGGTGGGAGCGGTAGAACCGGTAGACGGCCCGGGCCGGGGAGATGCGCCGGTTGAGGACATCGACACGCAAGGGACGGCTTCCAGGGCGCACGGCCTGCTCGGCCTGCTCGACGGCCGCCAGGACCTTCTTGGCGTGCGGCAGGAAGACCTGCCCGTCCAGGCTCAGCCGCGAGCCTCGGGAGGTCCGCACCAGGAGCGGGACCTCGACATGCCTCTCCAGTGCCGCGACCCGCTTGGAGACCGCCTGCTGACTGATCCCCAACTCGTCGGCCGCGGCCTGGAACTGGCCGGTTTCAGCGACGGCCACGAACGTCCGCAGCGCTTCAACGTCCACGCCTTCCACCCTAATTCCACAACCAAGGGTTGTGTCCGGTGTGGTGCGGAGTTGTTTGATCGAGCGTTCCGCGCGGTGGTGGAATCAGCGCATGTCTACCCGCACAGAGCAGGTCATGCAGGTCCATACGCCCGAGTTCGCGCGTCATGTGGAGCGGATCGTGGAGGTGACCGATGCGACGTCTCGACTGAACGTGCTTCCGTTCAGCGACGGCGAAGGCCGCGCGGAACTCCTTTCTGTTGTGTTCGGTGGCCCGCTGCCGGAATCGGTGACGATCTACCCACCGTTCTTCACCGAGTACGGGCTGAACACGACGTTCGGGGAGAACGTCTTCGTCAACCAGGGATGCACCTTCATGGACAAGGGAGGCATCCGTATCGGGAACGGCGTGATGATCGCCCCGAAGGTCAGCCTCATCACCGGCGGCCATCCGCTGCCCCTGGCCGAGCGCCGCGCGTACCTCTCCTTCGCCCCGATCGTCATCGAGGACGACGTCTGGATCGGGACGGCCGCCGTGATCACGCAGGGGGTGACCGTCGGTGCCGGTGCGGTGGTCGCCGCCGGCGCGGTGGTCACTCGTGATGTTCCTGCCGGCACCATGGTCGCGGGAGTGCCCGCCCGGGTGATCAAGAAGACCGGCTGAGCCCGAGCCCGGCCTGGGCTGCTGGACCGCCGACGGCTACGGTCCTCGTCGCAGTGCCGGACCGGGCTCGAATCCAACGGGCACGCCGTAGATTGGCTGTTGGATGGTTCGGGTGCTGAGGGAGCGGTACGTCGTACGGGGAGGCGGTTGTGGATTCCGCGAACACGCCCACGACCGGGACCCCTGTCACGAACTCGATCAGTGACGGGCTCTTCTTCAGCACCGTGATCCAGGGCCGTTCCATCACGGTCCAGTTGCCACCGACGATCATTCCCGCGCTGTCGGGTCTGCCCGCACCCTCGTCCGCGTTCGCGGGCCGCGACGGCGACGTGGAAGACCTGCTCGCCGCGCTGGCCCCGGCGCCCGAACGGCAAGAAGGCGAACGTCACGAGGTGGTGCTGGTCGCGGCCGTCGCCGGCCTCGCCGGCATCGGCAAGACCGAACTCGTCGTCCAGACCGCCGCCCGGGCCCTGGCCGAGCCCGGCTGGTTCCCCGGCGGCGCGCTCTTCACCGACCTCAACGGCTACGACACCAACCCGCAGCGCCGCCTGAGCCCACACCAGGCCCTCGACGGCTGGCTGCGTGCCCTCGCCGTCCCGCCCGAGCACATCCCCGACCAACTCCCGAACCGGGCGGCCCTCTTCCGTACCGTGCTTGCCTACTACGCCGAGCAAGGCCGACGGATTCTGCTGGTCGTCGACAACGCCGGCAGCGAGGACCAGGCCCGCCCCCTGCTCCCCACCGACCCGCACACGGCCGCACTCGTCACCTCCCGCCACACCCTGGACATCGGCGCCCGCCTCCACGACCTGCCCGCCCTCGACACCACCGCCTCGGTCGACCTCCTGCGCCAGGTGCTGCGCCAACTCCGCGGTCCTGCGGACACCCGTGTCGCCGACGCCCCCGAAGAAGCGATGCGCATCGCCGAGTTGTGCGCGGGGCTGCCGCTCGCGCTACGGATCACCGCCGCCCTCCTCGCCGAGATCCCGGCCCAACCGCTCGCCTCGATGGCCGACGCCCTCCGCGACGAGCGCACCCGCCTCGACCGCATCCGCCGCCCCGGCTCCGAACAGGCGGTCCGCGCCGCCTTCGACCTCTCCTACGCCCACCTCACCCCCGACCAGGCCCGCCTCTTCCGCCTGCTCCCCCTCAACGCGGGACCCCACGTCTCCACCGAGGCCGCCGCCCACCTCGCCGACCACGAGGCGTACTCCACCGGCGAGTTGCTGCGCGACCTCGCCCGCGCCCACCTCATCGACCCCGCCGAGGAAGCGTGGGGCCGCTGGCGGCTCCACGACCTCGTCCGCCTCTACGCCGACGAACGCGGCCGCGAGCAGGCCGAAGCCGACCACCGCGCCGAAGCGGCGACCCGCCTCCTGGACCACTACGTGCGCACAGCCAAGGCGGCAGGCACCCACCTCGATGAACTTTCCAGCGGACCGCCATCCGAGCCGTTCGCCGAGCGTGCTGAGGCAGCGGCCTGGCTCGAAGCTGAACAGGTCAACCTCGTCGCCGCCGCGACAGTCACCGCTCGACAGTACGACCACTCCGCGCAGACGGACCTCGCCTTCATCTTGAGCCGGTTCTATAGATTCGGCCGCCATGTCGACGACTGGATCACCCTCGCCACCGCAGCCGCAGACATCTTCCATAGGACTGGTGACCGGAACGGCGAGGCCAAGGCACTCAACAACCGTGGCCTCGCCCTACGAGTCGCTAAGCGCTACGACGAAGCCGTCACCGCCCACACCGCCGCTGCCAACACCTTCCGAGAGATGGGTGACCGCCGCAACGAAACCAGCGCACTCAACAACCTCGGCCTCGACCTGAGAGACGTACAGCGGTACGAACAATCCGTCACCGTCTTCACCGCTGCCCTCGACATCTGCCAACAGATCGGCACGGGCAACGGCGAAGCCACGGCACTCATCAACCTCAACCTCGGCATCGTTCTGCACGGTGCCCAACGCTTTGACGAAGCCGTCAATGCCTTCACTGCCGCCGCCGAGATCTTCGGGAGAATCGGCGAAGCTCACCGCGAAGCCGGAGCGCTCGGTCACCTCGGGATCTCCCTACGAGCCGTCCAACGCTATGACGAAGCCCTCATTGCCCACACCAGCGCCGCCGAGATCTTCGGGAGCATCGGCGCAGACGAGAAGGAGGACTTGGCGCTGAAGTAGCCGCCCCCGCGCCCCTCACCACCGCAAGGTCGGGCGCCGCGCACTCGCCGGACGGCCGTGCGCGACATCGCTCGCCGAACGCACCTAGATTGGCTTCTGGATAGTGCGGGTGTGAGGAGCGGTACGTCTCGCCTGGGGGGCGGTTGTGGATTCCGCGGACAAGGTCACGAACTCCGAGGACGGCGGCGGCGACAGCGGGGAGGGCGGCGCCCACGGGGGCCGGGTGCTCTTCGACCTGGTGGTTCAAGGCCGCCCTGTCACCGTTGAGTTGGCCGGGAGCGTGCTGCCCGAGGTGACGGGGCTGCCCGCTCCCTCGGGGGCTTTCGCAGGGCGGGCAGCGGAGTTGGGCGAGTTGGTGGCCGTGTTGGACCCGGCCGCTGACAGGGGGGCCGAAGGGCAACGGGTGGTGCTGGTCACCGCGGTGCCGGGGCTCGCTGGGGTCGGGGTGACCGAAGTGGCCGTGCAGGCGGCGTTCCGGGTGCTGGCCGAGCCGGGCTGGTTCCCCGGCGGCGTGCTGTTCGCGGATCTCGACGGACATGACCCCGACCCGGACCGCCGCCTGGTGCCGCATCGCGTACTGGACGGGTGGCTGCGGGCGCTCGGGATGCCGCCCGAGCACATACCGGACCAACTGCCGGGCCGGGTGAGCCTGTTCCGAGGGGTGCTCGCGGCCTACGCCGAGCAGGGCCGCCGGCTTCTGGTGGTCGTCGACAACGCGGGCAGCGAGACCCGCACCCGCGCCCTGCTTCCGGCCGACCCGCACACGGCCGCGCTCGTCACCTGCCGTCGCACGATGGACATCGCAGCCCGGCGCCACGAGGTGGCCGCCCTCGGTCCCGCCGCCTCGGTCGAGGTCCTGCGTCAGGCCCTGCACCAGCTGCGCGGCCCGGCCGACACGCGTGTGGACGACGCGCCCGAAGACGCCCTGCGCATCGCCGAGTTGTGCGCCGGCCTGCCCCTCGCGCTACGGATCACCGCCGCCCTGCTCGCCGAGCGCCCGGCGCAGCCGCTCGCCGCGATGGCGGAGGCGCTCCGAGCCGAGCACACCCGGCTGGACCCGATCCGCCACCCCGGCGCCGAACAGGCCGTCCGCGCCGCCTTCGACCTGGCCTACCGCCACCGCACCCCCGGCCAGGCCCAACTCGTGCGGCTGCTTCCCCTCGACGCGGGCCCCCACGTCTCCACCCGGGCCGCCGCCGCCCTCATCGGTCAAGCCGCCCTCATCGGTCAAGAGGCGCAGACCGCACAGGAGTTGCTGAGCGACCTCGCCCGCGCCCACCTCGTCGTACGCCTCGCGGGGTCGCGGGACCACTGGCGGCTGCACGACCAGATCAGGGAATTCGCCGAGGAGTTGGGCCGCGAGCACGCCGAGGCCGACCACCGCGACGAGGCCGCGGCCCGCCTGCTCGACCACTACCTCGCCACCGCGAGGGCCGCCGACGCCCGGTGGGAGACGCGGGACGGCGCACCGTACGACGACGCGTACGACGACGTGTTCGGCGACCGCGCGCAGGCGCTGGCCTGGCTCGACGCCGAACGCGCCAACCTCGTCACCGCGGCCACCGTCACCGCGCCCCGCCACGACCACCCCGCGGAGACCGACCTCGCCGCGGTGCTCGCCGGGTACTTCGTGCACGGCCGGCACTTCGACGACTGCACCGCCCTCGCGACGGCCGCCGCCGAGATCCTTCACGAGCGCGGCGACCTCACGGGATCGGCGGCGATGCTGACCAACCTCGGCGCCGCGCTGATCGAGGCGAGCCGCCACGACGGGGCGGTCACCGCGCTCACCGCGGCGGCCTCCATCCACCGGGCCACCGCCGACCACCAGGGCGAGGCCATCGCCCTGAACAACCTCGGCCTGGCCGAACTCGGCGCGGGCCGCCACGACGAGGCCGTCACCGCGCTCGCCGCGGCGGCCACCCTCTACCGGGCGGCGGCCGCGCACGCCGACGAGGCCGCCGCGCTGAGCAACCTCGGGGCCGCGCTGATGGAGGCACGGCGCTACGACGAGGCCATCGCCATCCTCGCCGCCGCCGGGCACGCCTACCGCGCGGTCGGCGACACCCTGGGCGAGGACCAGGCGCTGGAAGCGCTGGAGGACGCCCACGCCAGACGCCGGCAGAGCCACCGGCCAGGGAGTCAGGGCGAGCCCTGGGGCTCGGAGTGAGTGCCGCTGGCCCAGTCCTCGCGAGCCGCGATCAGAGCAGGCCGCACCTTGCGGTCGAGCAGATCGGCCTGGGCGCGAAGCAGATCGGCTACTTGCAGCAGCCCCTCCGGGTCGAGGTCGATGAACCAACTCTCCTCACACAGATGGACGTTGGCCACCGGCACGCGAGGGTCGGGGAGTTCGGCGTAGGGCGTGCAGTCGAGGGTGCAGGAGAAGATCTCCTGCTCGGAAGGGCGCCCGGATCGGTCGGCCGCGGTGTAGACGGTGGCGGTCTGCCCGGGGAAGCGGGCGCTGTGGTGGATGTCGGCGAGCCGATGAGCCAACTGGTCCACGGGCACGTGGTGTTCGCTCGGGTCGTCCCCGGCCCACGGCGGCAGATAGCCGCTGAGGGTGTGCCCGTCGACGGACGTGAGGGTCCACCGCCGCGCGGGTCCGGGTAACTCCGGGAACTCGGCCGGTGCGGGCGGAATGCTGATCATGCGCGGTGTTCCTTCTCTACGGCTCTGCCGCTCTACGGCTCTACGACTCACGGACGACGGTCGTCCCGGCGACGGCTCCACGGCTCGATACCCCTTCGCCGCGCGCATGTTCGGGACGTCCCGCCGCTACATCCACGACCGGCGTGGCAGCGGAAACGCGGTCGCTATCCGCGGCGGATCGTCCAGCTCCCAGCTGTGCCCGCCCGGGTGCCCCTCGAACTCGCTGCACGGGCTGTCCACTTCCCGCCCGGCCGGGCAGTCCGGTATCTCGATCACCGCGCTCGGGGTGCCGCCGTCCCGCCACAGCGCCCACAGCGTCCCGGCCTCCGGCCCGCGCAGGTTGAGCGCCGCACCGTAGTGAATCGGCCCTCGGTGCACCTCGATCGTGCACACGAGCGTCGCGAACATGTCCTCCCGGGTGTACGCGTACACGTCGTCCGCCTTCACCAGGCTGAGCACCGTACGTACCAGCTCGTCCGGCACCAGCGTCCGCCTGCCGCAGATGAAGCGCTGCGCGCGCCGCACCGGCATGTCCCCCAACTCCTCACGTCCTCGTTCCGGTTGCCGCCACGACGAACGTGCCCGTCAACGCCTCTACGCGCAGGTCGCGTTCGGTGGCCGGCCGCACGCTTCCGGGGTCCGCCGACCACAACCCGCCCCGCCCGGGGCGCTGGAGGGACAGCAGGCCACCGGTCTGCCGCAGCACCTCGCCGAGGTCTCCCGTCATCGTGTCCACCACCCATGTGCCTTCCGGATACAGCATGCGTTCGGTCTCTCTGTGATCGATTCCTGACGTTCCGTGAACAAGAATGCCGTGCGCACTCTACGATCGGCAGAGGTGAGCCGTTGCCGTACATATGGGACTAGTTGGCGAGCCATGCACGGAAAACGGCAGACCGAAACTACGCAACCATCTGGCACCATGCGCGCGCAGTGCGCCGTTTGACCTGGTGCCAGGACAAGGAGAAAGGGCTCTCTTTTCTGATGAACAACGCCGAGGAAGCTACCATCACCGCTCGGAGTATGTACGCGGAGGAGCTCGCGCGCCTGCGCAAGCTCCACGGCTGGACCCTCGTGGAACTGGGCGACCGCTGCAATTACGAGCAGTCGTACCTGCACCGCCTGGAGACCGGCGGCCGTCTGGGCACCCTGGAGGCCGCGCAGGCGCTGGACAGGGTCTACGGAACCGGGCACGTGGCCAAGCTCTGGCTGCTGGCCAAGGAGGAAGCGAAGCGGAGCAGGTACGGGGGCTTCGCGGAGGTGGAGGCGGACGCCACCAGCATCCAGGAGTTCTGCGTGAGTACGGTCCCCGGACTGCTTCAGACGAAGGGCTACGCCAAGGACCAACTCCGCGCGGCCGAAACAGCGAGTACAGAGCAGCAGGCCGCGGGAGTGGTCGCACGGATCAAACGGCAGGAGATCCTCAGCGGGGAAAAGCCGATCGACTATCGCAGCCTCATCGACGAGTCTGTGCTGCGACGGCCCACGCTCGACCCAGGCGTGTGGATCGAGCAGCTTGAGAAGCTCATCAAAGCCGCACAACAGCCCAACATCGCCATCCAGGTCGTACCATTCCGGGCCGGCCTGTATCGGCTGCTTCCCAGCTCGATGAAGCTACTCTGGCTGCCGACCGGACGAACGGTCGCTTATGTGGAGAGCAGTTGGAGCGGCCAACTCATCGAGGAATTCGAGGAAGTGGAAGAACTGCGTTTGTCCTACGATCGACTGCGGGACTCCGCGTTGGCTCCCTCCGAGTCCCTTGATCTGCTGCGAAGCGCACTGGAGGACCACACGTCATGTCTCACACCACCGTCGATCTGAGCACTGCCGCCTGGCGTAAGTCGTCCTACAGCAACGGCTCGGACCCCGACAGTTGCATCGAGGTGGCCGACGGCCACCCCGGCATCGTCCCGGTCCGCGACTCCAAGGACCCCCAGGGCCCGGCCCTGACCTTCACCGCTGACGCGTGGACGTCGTTCGTCTCGGCTGTCCAGGCGCACGAATTCCCCACCGCCTGACCGCAATTCAGGCCAAACGGGCGCACGCGACTACCCAAAGAAGTCGCGTGCGCCCACACTTATTCTCTCCCAGCACCACGTCCCGCTCGACACTCGCCCCGTCGAAGGAGCACGTGACATGCCGTACACCTGGCGCAAGTCGTCCTACAGCGACGGCCCGAACCCCGACAGCTGCGTCGAAGTAGCCGATGGCGCCCCCGGCATCGTCCCGGTCCGCGACTCCAAGGACCCCCAAGGCCCCGTCCTCACCTTCACCGCCGACGCGTGGACCTCCTTCCTCACTGCCGTGCAGGCGAACGACTTCCCCACCCTCTGACCCCCATCCGCTCGGGAGAACTCGCACATGCCCGCCCCTGAGATCGACGCCCTGGTGTTCGATGTGCTCGGCACGCTCGTCGACGAACCCGCCGGAATCCGCGCCGGAATCCGTGGCCTCGTTCCGTCGCTCGCCGACAGCGCGGTCGAGGAGCTGTTGCAGGTGTGGCAGCGCCACATCGAGGATGCCCAGCAGCGCATCCTGGACGGGAGCCGGCCCTACGCCGCCAGCGACGTTCTGGACCGCGAGGCCGCTCAACTCGTCGCCGAGGCGGCGGGGTTCGGTGATGCAGCCGCAGTCGACACGCTGGCGTTGGCGGGCCGGCGGCTGCCGGCCTGGCCCGACACCGTGGCCGGTCTCGCCCGCCTCGCCGCACACTTCCCGTTGATCGGGCTCTCCAACGCCGGCCGGACGGCGTTGCTGGGGCTCAACGCCCACGCGGGTCTGCGCTGGCACCAGGCGCTGTCGGCTGAGGACGCGCGCACGTACAAGCCGACCCCGGCCGTCTACGAACTCGCGGTCACCGTGGCCGGAGTGCCGCCGGAGCGGCTGCTGATGGTCGCCGCCCACGCCTGGGACCTGCGCGGAGCCCAGCGCCTCGGGCTGCGCACCGCGTACGTGGCCCGTCCCGTCGGGGACCCGCCGACGCCGGCGGACCGGTTCGACCTGCACGCCAAGGGACTTGACGACCTGGCCGACCAACTCGGGCTGCCCGTGGGCTGATCGGGCCGCAGATGAGACGCAGCTCGTTCCACCCAATCGCCACCCTGTGCCTGGGCAAGGTCGGCAGTGGGAAAGCGGCGGCCGGGTGTCCTGGATGTCCGGCCGCCGGCGGTCGTCAGCCAGGGCTCAGGCCGTGGTGGCGGTGCGGTGCAGCGTGAACCAGAACGTCGGGACGGGATTGGTGCCGGGTGTCACGTCGACCAGCCGCCACCCGGTGAACCTGGCGGTGAGTTCGTCGGCGGTGACGCCGGACACCAGGTCGTCGAAGGCCCCGGGCCCGTAGCCGAACATCAGCAGGTGCGCGCCGGGGGCGGCCCGCCGGGTGAGGCCGGCCGCGTAAGCGTCGCGGCGGTGCGGGGGAATCCCGCAGTAGCAACTCAGGTCGAAGAACAGGTCGTAAGGGCCGGGCAGGCCCACCTCGTCGAGCCGGGTGGCGTCGGCGCACAGCACGGGGATGTCCACTCCGGCCGCCGCGGCCTTCTCCCTCGCCTGCCGGACCGCGCGGTCGACCAGGTCGACGGCCGCCACCTGCCAGCCGTGCCTGGCCAGGTACACCGCGTTGGTCCCGGTGCCGCAGCCGAGTTCGAGCGCCCGGCCCGGCGCCAGTGCGTCGGGGCCTTCGACCAGGGCCACCAGCTCGGGCGGGGTGATCCCGCTGTCCCACGGCGGCTTGCCATCCCGGTAGAAGTCCTCCATGTAGCCGCGCACCGCGGCCTCTTGATCGAGTTCCGCGGCCGTTCGTGTCTCGCCCATCGCCACACCCCTCCAGGAAACTAGAGTTCATCTCTAGTGACTGACTCTAGAGATAGACTCCGGTCATGGATGAAGTCAAGGGAACCGGCGGAAGCGTCAAGCGCCCCGACAAGCGGGCCGAGCGCTCGCGGCGCACCCGCGAGAAGATCGTCGCGGCGGCGCGGGACCTGTTCGTCGCGCAGGGGTACGGCGTGACGAGCCTCCAGGAGGTGGCGGATCGCGCGGGTGTGGCCGTCCAGACCGTGTACTTCGTCTTCCGCACCAAGCGCGGGCTGTTCAAGGCCGTCGTCGACACGACCATCGCGGGGGACGCCGAACCGGTCGCCACGATGGACCGCGCGTGGTTCCGCGCGGCGTGCGCCGAGCCCACGGCGGCCGGTCAACTGCGCTCCCACGTAAGGGGAGTAGCCGACATCCTCGGCCGTGTCGCCCCGATCATGCCGGTGATCGCGGCCGCGGCGGCCACCGACCCGGAGATCGCCGCGCAGTGGCCGGCCGCCGGTCCCGACCCGCGCTACACCGTCCAGCACGCCGCGGCGAAGGCACTGACCGCCAAGCCCGACGCCCGCCCCGACGTCGATGCCGACCGCGCCGCCGACCTGCTCTACGGGCTGCTCAGCCCGGAGCTGTACCTGATCTTCGTCCGCGATCGGGGCTGGTCCCCCGAGGCGTGGGAGGAGTGGGCCGCCACCACCCTCGCCGCCCAGCTCTGCACCGACGCCCCGGTCTCCACCGGCCGCGGGCAGGCCGGCGTCAGCTGAGGCGGAGGTCGATCCAGGGAATCGTGTCGCCGGGCAGCAGGTACCTCTCGATCTCGGCGAAGCCGTGCCGCGAGGCGAAGCGCAGTCCGTCCTCGTTGGAGGACAGCACGACGGTCTCGACCACCTCGGCTCCAAGCTCGCGTGCGCGGTCGAGCCCTCGCGCGTAGAGCCGCGCGCCGAACCCGCGGCGGCGGTACGGAGGCAGCACGCGGGCGATCACGGTGGCGGTCCGGGTGTCGTCCGCCGGCGGGCGCACCGTACTGCATCCCACCAACACGTCGTCGAGGTAGGCGACTTCGAGGTGGTGGCGCCGGGACCGGTCCCGTACGTCGGCCAGGGACAGGACGTGCGTCGGGATGATCGTGTTGTGGACGTGCTGCCAGTCGCGGAACGCGGCCTCGTCGGCGGGCTGGTGGATGCGCAGGCGGAGGTCGGCCATCAGCACAGGAAACCCGAGGGGGCGCCGGACCTCAACTCGGTTTCGGCGCCGCGGGGTCGGGGCGGCGGCGGGCGAGGTGGGCGGTGATGTCCGCGGCGATCCCGACCGTGGCGGGGAGGACCTGGCCGATCGCGCGGAACGCCTGGGCCCGTTCCGGGGCGGGCAGCATCAGATAGGCCGAGATGGTCGAGAGGTGGCCGAGGTAGTCGTCGGCGCTCATCGTCAACCGCCGCCGAATCAGCACCTGTTGGACGTCGGTGAACCACGCGGACCGTCGGAGTTCCGTGCCCGGCCACTGCATGGCGTGGTCCGGGGGTGTGCCGTCGGGCGACGGGATGTCGTCGCTGTCCAGGAACGGTGCGCGGGCGGCGCGTATCGCCTCCGCCAGGGCGAGGTCGGCCAGTTCGACCGGACCGCCGAAGGAGGCGAACACGCCGCCCGGTTCGAGGAGCGCGGCCACGCGGGGCCAGCGGCCGTCCGGGTCGGTCCAGTGCAGGGCCGCGGCGGCGTAGACCAGGCCGTACGTCCCGACCCCGACCCCGGCCCCGGCCCTGATCCCGGCCCCGGCCCCGCCCTCGCCTGCGCCCTCACCCGGGCTTTCGCCGCCGCCGGTGCCGCCGGTGCCGCCCGCGCCGCCCGGTCGCAGCTCCTCGAACGCGGCCCGCACCGTGCGGACGTGTGCCGGCACGTGCTTGCGCAGCTCCGCGAGCATCGCGCCGTCGGGCTCGGTCGCGGTGACCGCGATGCCGTGGCGGGCGAACAGGCGGGTGGCCTTGCCGGTCCCCGCACCGATCTCCAGCGCCGTGCGCACCGGGCGGCCCGCGAACTCCGCCACCACGTCGACCAGTTCGTCGGGGTACCCCGGGCGGAAGCGCTCGTACGCCTCCGCCCTCGCTCCGAAGCTCAGCGCGCGTCCTGACATGCGGGCATCCTGGCACGGGCCGCACCGTCAGCGCCCGTGCGTTTCGTGGGGCTGTAGCGGGGCCGTCGCGGGGCCGTGCATCAGGGACCGTCTACCAAGGCACCACGCCGGCGTCGTCGGAGAAGGTGCCGGTCGGGCCGTCGTCGGGGAGGGACGCGAGCCGGATCGCGATCCCGGCGCCCTGCTCGGGGGTGCGCACCCCGCGGAAGCCGTTGAGGTCGGTCGCGCAGTAGCCGGGGCAGCCCGCGTTGATCAGGATGTTCGTGTCCGCCAGCTCCTTGGCGTACTGGACGGTGACGGCGTTGAGGAACGTCTTCGACGCCGCGTACGCCGCGGAGATCGGGCCCACCTCGGCGCCGGGCGTGCTCTGGAGGGTGAGGGAGCCGACGCTGCTGGACATGTTCACGATCCGCGGCGACGCCGAGCGGCGCAGCAGCGGCAGCAGCGCGTTGGTGACGCGGAGGACGCCGATGACGTTGGTCTCCACGGCCGTCCGTACGGTGTCGAGGGCGACGGTGGTGGGCGTCTGCGGCGCGGCGCCGGTCACGCCGGCGTTGTTGACGAGGACGTCGAGGCGGCCGGCGCGCTCCTCGATCAGGCGGGCGGCGGCGGCCACGCTCGCGTCGTCGGTCACGTCGAGCGGGACGCCGAACGCGTCCACGCCGTCCTTCCGGAGTTTCTGTACGGCGGCTTCCCGGCGTTCGTCGTTCCTGGCGCCGACGCCGACGCTCCAGCCGAGGGCGCCGAGGCCGGCCGCGATCTCGTATCCGATGCCCTTGTTCGCGCCGGTGACCAGCGCGATCGTCCGGCCGCCGGCCTGGCTGCCGTCCTGACCGCCGGCCTGCCTGCCGGCCTGGCCGCCGTCCTGGCCGTTCACGGGTCCGTTCGTCTCTTCGCTCATGTCTTCCAGCGTGCTCCGCACCCGGGTCCGGGCGCCAAGACCAAGTAGGTGGGCGGCGATACCGCACGGGTATGGCCGCAGCTCATCGCTGGCGTTTCGGTCCGCGCCGGCGGCGTGTCGGGTACCTTGGCGGTATGGAGACGCGGGAGCTGCGGTACTTCGTCGCCGTCGCGGAGGAGCTGCACTTCGGGCGGGCGGCAGGGCGGCTCGGGATCGCGCAGCCGCCGTTGTCGCGGGCGATCCAGCGGCTGGAGCGGCGGCTCGGGGCGCCGCTGCTGGAGCGTACGAGCCGCGGTGTCGCGCTGACCGAGGTGGGGGCGGTGCTGCTCCGGGAGGCGCGGGCGGCGCTCGACGCGGTCGACGCCGCGGAGCGGCGGGCCCGGCGTGCGGCTGCGGTGCGCGGCCGTGCGGGTGTCGTGCTCGTCACGAAGGCCGGGGCGTCCAACGAACTGCTGGCGAAACTGCTCGACGCCTACGCGGCCGAGCCCGACGCGGTGCCCGTGGACGTCGTGCTGTGCGGGCCGGGCGAGCAGGAGCGGCTGCTGCGCGACGGGCGGGCCGACGTCGCGCTGCTGCACCTGCCGTTCGACTCGACGGCCGGGTTCGACACGGAGGAACTCCGTTCCGAGGAGCAGGTGGTGGTCCTCCCGGCCGGGCATCCCCTCGCCACCCGTGCGGAGTTGCGGATGGCCGACGTCGCCGCGCTGCCCGACCTGCCGCTGCCCCGCTGGCCCGACGTCGAGGGCACCTTCCCCGAGGGGCCCGGACCCCAGGTCCGCGACCACACCCAACTGCTCCAGCTCATCTCCCTGAGCCGGGCCGCGGCCATCCTCCCCGAGTCCTCCCGCACCCATCTCCTCGACGACCTCACCGCCGTGCCCCTCGTCGACGCCCCCAAGGTCATCACGGTCATCGCCTGGCCGCCGCACACCCACTCCCGCCCCCTCGCGGCCCTGGTCCGCACCGCGACCCGACTCTAGGGTCGCGAACCCCAAGGCCGGGCCGGGGCCCTACGGGGTCGTGGCCGGGGCGGGCAACGGGGCGACCTCGCGGGCGAAGAAGGCGTCGTACTCCTCGGCGCGGGCGTAGAGGGTGTCGAAGCCCGCGGAGGTCTCGGCGATGAGGGCGGGGTCGGTGAAGCGGTTGGCGCCGTCCGCGTTGCCGTCGGCGTCGTACTTCACCTCGAACATGGCGACGTCCCCGAGGACGACCACTTCGGGTACGGGGTGGCGCTGCTCGATGGCGGCGATGGTGCGGGCGTCGAGAATCCGGATCGGGTCGCCCACCTGGGTGCGCACCCGCAGGACGTACAACTCCCATTGCAGGTAGGGCGTCAGCGGGAATTCCACCACCCGCAGCCGCCGCTGGAGGACCCCGAGGCGGCGCGCCTCGCGCACCTGTTCGGCGTAGCTGTCGCGGCGGTCCTCGATGAGCCGGATCGCCGTGTCCCATTCACCGGCGGCGAACGCCTCTCAACTGGCGAAGCCCCGCTCTTTGAAGTGCTGGCCGCGCTCCAGTTTGTTCATGTGCCGGATTCCGCTCGAAAAGATCCGGTAGAACTCCGCGTGGTACGCGGGCCGGTCGAGCCGCTCGGGCCTGGCGGCGGCGAACGAGTCAAACACCGGGGATGTCCGGCTTCGCCGCGACGAGCATGCTCCGCGGGATCACCACCAGCCGCTCGTCCGCCCCCAACGAGACGCCGGCCGGCAGCCGTTGACCGAGTGACGCGGACAGGTCGCGGCCGATCACGGCGATGTCGCCGTTCTCCAGTTCCCACAGGTCGGGGCAGTCGGGGCTGTCGGAGGTGACACCCAACTCCTGGGGGGACTTGCCCAACCGCCGCCGAAAACCGGTATCCGGATCTGCGTCCCACGGCCTTGTCACAGTTGCCCCCTCGGACCGAGTTCGACCTGCACATTCCGGTATCCCGCCCACGGTAGCACCGGCCCCAAAGGGGCAATATTGTTTTGGGTCGATTCCGAAAGAAACAGGCCATCTCGTACGCACCGCCGAATCGCCTTACCCCACCTGCGATTTATGCGATCCTATTGAGAGAAAGCACGGCAATCGCACGACTGCGAACGACACGATCAGGAGAGCAGTGGACCCGGAAATCACAGCACTCACGCAAGAAGCCGGCACCACACTGGTCACTCTGATGGCCGCCGACACCTGGCAGGCGGTCCGCGGCGCCGTCATCCGGTTCTGGCAGGCGCTCCAACCCGACCAAACGGACGCGGTCGCCTCCGAGTTAACCGCTGACCAGCGGGAGGCCGCGGCGGCCGACCTCCACCCCTCCCGCGACAGCGAGCACACCCTCGCCGAGCTGCGCGCCCAGTGGCAGGCCCGCTTCCGCCGGCTCATCGCCGCCCACCCCGAAGCCGCCTCCGACCTCCGCGGCCTCCTCGCAGAACTCGGCCCCCTCCCCACCGCCGCGGAGCGATGACCAACGACCCGCACAGAAGGGGGCACTCCCTCGCCGCCGGAGGCGGGTTGGGCGGCTACGGGGTCAGGTGGCGAGGGTCCACAGCATCAGGCGGGCTCCGCCGGTGGCGAGGGTTTTGCCGTCGGGGCTGAGGGCGACGCAGGTGGCGGGGGTGCCGTGGGGGGTGGTGTTGAGGACGGCGCCGGTGTCGGCGGTGGCGAGGATCTTGCGGGTGGCGGTGGACCAGAGGGAGACCGTGCCGTCGGAGTTGCCACTGGCCAGCATGGTGCCGTCCCGGCTGTAGGCCAGTGAACTGGCCGTGGAACGGGGGTTGGTGAGCCGGTATCCGGCTTCCCGGGTGGCGGCGCCCCACAGTTGGACGTTGCCCTCGCCGGTGGCGGCGGCGAGGGTGCGGCTGTCGGGGCTGAACGCCACCGAGTTCAGGTTGCAGTTGGTGGTGGACAGCGTCGAGATCTCGCTTCTGAGGAAGACGTCCCACAGGTCGAGGTGACCGCGGTCACTGGTGGCATCGCTCAGAGTGTCGCCGCAGCCGACCGCGAGCAGCTTGCCGTCGGGGCTGAACGCCATCGCCTGGGCCCACCACTCGCCACCGCCCTTGAGCTGGGCGACGCGCGCGTTCGAGGTGAGGTCCCAGAGCGAGACCACCGTGTCGTTGTAGCTGGTCGCCAGGAGCTTGCCGTCCGGGCTGAGCGCGAGGACGCTGAGGAACCTGATCCACGCGCCGTCGTTCGTGTGCGCGTCGAGCGAGGAGACCGCTCCGTAGGTGCGCATGTCCCACACCTCGACGGTTCCGTCGCCGTTTCCGCTGATGAGGGTCTTGCCGTCCGGGCGGTACGCCACGGCGTAGACCGACTCGGTGCCGGGCGCGGTGGCGCGCCTGCTCGTCGGGAGGGTGACCCGGTGCTGATGGGTGCGGACGTCCCAGACGCTGACTCCGCCCGCGCCCTGGGCGGCCGACAGCGTGCTGCCGTCGGGGCTGAACGCGATGCCGTAGATGCCCCGCGCGCTGTCGCCGGCCAGGGTGGCACGGGGCGTGAGGGTCACCTTGCCGCCGGCCGCGGAGTGGGCGCCGCCGGAGCCGGACGGGGTGCCGTTGCCGGCTGCGGCGCCCTTGCCGCTCTCGTGCGAGCCGCCGTGCTCCACGGCGAGCGGAATGCCGACGCCTGCCGCGACCACGACGCCGAGCCCGGCGGCGAGGAGGGCGCGACGGCTGTGCGCCGGGCGGACCGACGGGGGTAACAGCGGTGCTCCCGGGGGCTGTTGGTCGGTCAGGTACCGGGTGGAGCCGTCCCCTGCCGCCGGCCGTCGCTGCCGGGCGAGCACCTGGTCGAGGAACCCCGCCACCCAAGCCGCGTCCGGCCGCCCGGCCGGCGCCTTCGTCAGCAGGGCCGTCAGCAGTGGCGCCAACTCGCCTGCCCGCTGCGGCGGTTGCAGCGGTTGGAGCAGGATCGCCACGTACAGGTTCGTGAGCGTCTCCCCGGTGAAGGGCGGCCGGCCCTCCACCGCGGTGTACAACGTCGCCCCCAGCGACCACAGGTCCGACGCGCCCGTGACCTCCTTGCTCTCCAGTTGCTCGGGGGACATGTACCTCGGCGTGCCGACCATCGCGCCCGACTCCGTCAGCGTCGTGCTGCCCTCCGTGAGGCGGGCGATGCCGAAGTCCATGAGGGCGATGCGCCCCTCGGCCAGCAGGATGTTGTCCGGCTTGACGTCGCGGTGCACCACGCCCGCGGCGTGCGCGTGCGCGAGCGCGTCCAGTACGGCCGCCCCGATCTCCGCGGTCTCCGCCACCGGCAGCGGCCCGCGTTCGTCGAGGACGGCGCGCAGCGAGCGGCCCGCGACGTACTCCATCACGATCATCGGCGCGCCCTCGCGCTCCACGATGTCGTAGACGCCGACGATCCCGGGGTGGCGCAGGTTCGCGGCGATCTTCGCCTCCCGCCGCACCCGCTCGACCCGCACCCGCTGCTCCACGGCGGAGGTGCCCTGCGGGACCAGGATCTCCTTGACCGCCACCGCGCGTTCGAGCGCCTCGTCGTGGCCGCGCCACACCCGCCCCATGCCGCCCTGGCCCACCAGCTCGACCAACCTGTAGCGGCCCGCAACCACGTCCCCCACATTCGCCGTCACACCGGCCACGGTAGGGAGCCCCGCTCCCGGCCCTCAACCACCCGCCACTCTCTGTGGCAATTCCGTTGCACCCGCCCCCCGCGGGTGCGGTCGGTGCGGTCGGTGCGGTCGGTGCGGTCGGTGGGGTCCTTGCGGTCGGTGCGCCGGCGTCAGCGGCCCAGGGGGGAGTCCGCCGGGATCGTGCCGAGCCGGCCGGCCTGGAAGTCGTCGAAGGCCTGGGCGAGTTCGGCGTGGGAGTTCATGACGAACGGGCCGTACTGCATCATCGGCTCGCGGATGGGAAGCCCGCCGAGCAGGACGACCTCGAAGTTCGCGCTGCGGGAGTCCTGCTTGTCGTGGGCGCGCAGCGTGAGCGCGTCGCCCTTGCCGAAGACGACCGCCTGGCCGAGGTGGAAGGGGCGGGCCTCGGGTCCGGCGAAGCCGCTGCCGGCGAGTCCGTACGCGAGCGCGTTGAAGTCCGCCCGCCACGGCAGCGTGACGGTCGCGCCCGGGTTCACCGAGACGTGGATCATAGTGATCGGGGTGTGGGTGGCGCCCGGGCCCTGGTGCCCGCCGAGGTCCCCGGCGATCAGGCGGATGAGGGCGCCGCCGTCCTCGGAGGTGAGCAGCTTCAGGCCGCCCGCGCGGATGTCCTGGTACTTCGGCGGCATCATCTTGTCCGCCTTCGGGAGGTTCACCCACAGCTGGAGCCCGTGGAAGAGGCCGCCGCTCAGCACGAGGGACTCGGGCGGCGTCTCGATGTGCAGCAGCCCGGACCCGGCGGTCATCCACTGGGTGTCGCCGTTGGTGATGGTGCCGCCACCGCCGTGGCTGTCCTGGTGCACGAAGGTGCCGTCCATGATGTACGTCACCGTCTCGAAGCCACGGTGCGGGTGCCACGGGGTGCCCTTCGGCTCACCCGCCGCGTAGTCCACCTCACCCATCTGGTCCATCAGGATGAACGGGTCCAGGTGGCGGTAGTCGACTCCGGCGAAGGCGCGGCGGACCGGGAAGCCCTCGCCCTCCAGTCCGCTCGGCGCGGTGCTCACCGCGAGCGCGGGCCTCGGCGTGCTCCCCTGCGCCGGACTCACCCGGGGCAGGCTCAACGGGTTCTCTACGGTCACTGCGGGCATGACGGCCTCCTAGCGAATGCTCAGCTTCCAAAGTAGTTGAACTCTGAACATCTCGCAAGGCGTGAGCATTCCCTCACGGCGAGCAGACCCGCCGGGGTGGTGCGTTCTGTCGGTTCCAGGGACCACCCGCCGGTGGGTGGCTTGTCGCGCGGTTCCAGGGACCACCCGCCGGTGGGTGGCCTGTCGCGCGGTTCCAGGGACCACCCGCCGGTGGGTGGCTTGTCGCGCGGTTCCCCGCGCCTCTTGGTACGTGCGGCTCCCACCGCGTGCTTGCGGGCGACCCGGGCGGACCCGTTGACGAGCCAGCGGACCCGTTGACGAGCTAGCCGTACATCCGGCGCATCGTGAAGTCGACCATCTGCTCGACCGCCTTCGCGTCGAACACCATCCGGTGCTGCCCGTCGATGTCGAGCACGAAGCCGTAGCCGGTGGGGAGCAGGTCCAGCACCTCGGCCCCGGTGATCACGAAGTACTTCGACTCCTTGCCCGCGTACCGCCGCAGCTCCTTGAGCGAGGTGAACATCGGGATGACCGGCTGCTGGGTGTCGTGCAGGGCCAGGAACCCGGGGTTCTCGCCGCGCGGGCAGTACACCTTGGACGTGGCGAAGATCGCCTGGAAGTCCTCGGCCATCATCGCGCCCGTGGTGAACGCCCGGACCGCGTCGGCCAGCGACGGCGGCGACGGCTCCGGGTACGCGGGAGAGGGGTCCTGGTAGCCGGGGCCGCCCATCGGACCGCCGCCCATCGGGGAGCCCATGGGCGCACCCATCGGCGGACCCATCGGGCCTGCGCCCATCGGACCGCCGGGCCCGCCGTTCCCGCTCTGCTCGTAGCCGTACACGGGCCCAAGGGTATCGACCCGGGCGGGCGGGCAACGAGGAAGGCGTCACATCCGGCCGGAAGGGGTTGCGCCTTATTACCGACCGGTAGCATCATTTCGGGTGAAGCCTTCTTCTTGACTGCGATACGGAGCCTCCGTCATGGGCCACTACAAGTCGAACCTCCGCGACATCGAGTTCAACCTCTTCGAGGTCCTGGGCCGCGACCAGGTCTACGGCACCGGTCCGTTCGCCGAGATGGACGTGGACACCGCGAAGGACGTCCTGAGCGAGATCGCCCGCCTCGCGGAGCGCCAGCTCGCCGACTCGTTCGCCGACGCCGACCGCAACCCGCCGGTGTTCGACCCCGAGACCAGCACCGCGCCGCTGCCCGAGTCGTTCAAGAAGAGCTACGCGGCCTTCATGGACGCCGAGTACTGGCGGCTCGGCCTGCCCGAGGAGATCGGCGGCACCACCGCGCCCCGCTCCCTGATCTGGGCCTTCGCGGAGATGGTGCTGGGCGCCAACCCGGCCGTGTGGATGTACGGCTCCGGTCCCGCCTTCGCCCGCATCCTCTTCGAGGAGGGCACCGAGGAGCAGAAGAAGATCGCGGCCGTCTCGGTCGAGAAGCAGTGGGGCACCACGATGGTCCTCACCGAGCCCGACGCGGGCTCCGACGTCGGCGCCGGCCGCACCAAGGCGGTCCGGCAGGAGGACGGCAGCTGGCACATCGAGGGCGTCAAGCGCTTCATCACCTCGGGCGAGCACGACCTGACCGACAACATCATCCACTACGTGCTGGCCCGCCCCGAGGGCGCGGGACCCGGCACCAAGGGCCTGTCGCTGTTCATGGTCCCGAAGTTCGAGTTCGACTTCACCACCGGCGAGTTGGGCGAGCGCAACGGCGTGTACGCCACCAACGTCGAGCACAAGATGGGCCTGAAGGCGTCCAACACCTGCGAGCTGACCTTCGGCGACCGGCACCCCGCCAAGGGCTGGCTGATCGGCGACCGGCACGACGGCATCCGCCAGATGTTCCGGATCATCGAGTTCGCCCGCATGATGGTCGGCACCAAGGCGATCGCCACCCTCTCCACCGGCTACCTCAACGCGCTGGAGTACGCCAAGGAGCGGGTCCAGGGCCCGGACCTGGCCCAGTTCACCGACAAGGCCGCGCCCAAGGTCACCATCACCCACCACCCCGACGTACGCCGCTCGCTGATGACGCAGAAGGCGTACGCGGAGGGCATGCGCTCCCTCGTCCTCTACACGGCGACCGTCCAGGACAGCATCGAGGCCGCCGAGGCCCGCGGCGAGGACACCAAGCAGCTCCACGGGCTCAACGACCTGCTGCTGCCGATCGTCAAGGGCTACGGCTCCGAGCGGTCCTACGAGCAGCTCGCCCAGTCACTTCAGACCTTCGGCGGCTCCGGGTACCTCCAGGAGTACCCGATCGAGCAGTACATCCGGGACGCCAAGATCGACACCCTCTACGAGGGCACCACCGCGATCCAGGGCCAGGACTTCTTCTTCCGGAAGATCGTCCGCGACCAGGGGCAGGCGCTGACCGCGCTCAGCGAGGAGATCAAGAAGTTCCTCGCCGAGGCACCGGGCGGGCAGGACCTGGCCCCGGCCCGCGACCAGCTCGCGAAGTCCGCGGCCGACCTGGAGTCGATCGTCGGCACCATGCTCACCGACCTCGCGGCCACCGAGCAGGATGTGCGCTCCATCTACAAGGTGGGGCTGAACTCCACCCGGCTGCTGCTCGCCTCCGGCGACGTCGTCACCGGCTACCTGCTGCTGCGCGGCGCCGCGGTGGCCGCGGAGAAGCTGCCGGCGGCGACCGGCAAGGACCAGGCGTTCTACGCGGGCAAGGTCGCGGCGGCGAAGTTCTTCGCGGCCACCGTCCTGCCGGAGGTCGGCACGGCACGGGCACTGGCCGAGGCCGTCACGCTCGACGTCATGGACCTGCCCGAAGAGGCGTTCTGACCGAGGCACGACGGTGTGCCGCCGCCCTTCCGGGGCGGCGGCACACCGTCGTGTGCGGCCGGACCGCCGTCGGGTGCCGCCGCCTGACCACCGGGCGAACGGCCGGGTGGGGCTGGAACCGAGCCGAAACTAAGCTGCTGCCATGACCTCTCAGCACCCTGCGTTCGACCGCGGGCACACCGACGACCTGGCCGCGTTCGTACGATCCGCGCCCTCTCCGTACCACGCCGCGGCCTCCGTGGCCGAGCGGCTGGACGCGGCCGGATTCCGCCGGGTCGAGGAGGCCGAGCGGTGGGAGGACGGCACCGGCGGCGGGGCCGGCGGGCGGTACGTGGTGCGCGGCGGCGCCGTCGTCGCCTGGTACGTGCCCGAGGGCGCCGCACCGCACACCCCGTTCCGCGTGGTCGGCGCGCACACCGACTCCCCCAACCTGCGGGTCAAGCCGCAGCCCGACCTCGGCTCGCACGGCTGGCGCCAGGTCGCCGTCGAGATCTACGGCGGCCCGCTGCTCAACAGCTGGCTCGACCGCGACCTCGGCATCGCCGGGCGGCTGTCGCTGCGCGACGGCTCCACCCGCCTGGTGAACGTCGACCGGCCGCTGCTGCGGGTGGCCCAGCTCGCCGTGCACCTCGACCGCTCGGCGAACGACGCGCTCACCCTGGACCGGCAGCGCCACCTCCAGCCCCTGTGGGGCCTGGGCGACGCGACCGAGGGCGACCTGATCGCCTTCCTCGCCGAGGAGGCGGGCGTCGCCGAGGCCGACGTCACCGGGTGGGACCTCATGACGCACGACGTCCAGCCGCCGGCGTATCTCGGGCGCGACCGCGAACTGTTCGCGTCCCCCCGGCTGGACAACCTGCTCTCCGTGCACGCGGGCGTGGCCGCGCTCATCGCGGCGGCCGCGCGGCCCGACCTCGCGTTCGTGCCCGTGCTGGCCGCGTTCGACCACGAGGAGACCGGCAGCCAGTCCGACACCGGGGCCGGCGGGCCCCTGCTCGGGCGGGTCTTCGAGCGGTCCGTGCTGGCGCGGGGCGGTGACCAGGAGGACGTGCTGCGCGCGCTGGCCTCGACGGTCTGCGCGTCCTCCGATGTCGGGCACGCCGTGCACCCCAACTACGCGGAGCGGCACGACCCGAGCCATCACCCGCGGGCGAACGGGGGGCCGATCCTCAAGACGAACGTCAACCAGCGGTACGCCACCGACGGGGTGGGCCGGGCGGTGTTCGCTGCCGCGTGCGAGCGGGCCGGGGTGCCGTTGCAGCACTTCGTCTCCAACAACACGATTCCCTGCGGGACGACGATCGGGCCGATCACCGCGGCGCGCCACGGCATCACCACCGTGGACATCGGGGTGCCGCTGCTTTCCATGCACTCCGCCCGCGAGCTCGCCGGCGCGGACGACCCGCACCACCTGGCGAACGCCCTCACCGCGTTCCTGGCGAGCTGACCCGCCCGGCTGCCCCGTCCTGCCGGTGGCCGGTACCTCCTAGTACGTCACCGTGATACGGCGGGCGGGGCCGTCGACGCGGACCTGGCCGCCGTAGGGGATGACCTGCTGCGGGTCGGTGTGGCCGAGGTCGACGTCGAAGACGATCATCGTGTCCGGGGCGTACCGCTCGAACGCACGCAGGACGGCGGCGCGTTGCCTGGCACGGTGGTCGACGCGTCGGGCGGGTCCGTCCCGGCTGCCTCACCCTGACGGTTCCCGGACCTGACGGCCGGTGGTGGGCTGGTCGCGCAGTTCCCCGCGCCCCTGATGGTGGACGTCTTCCGCACGATTCAGCCGGCACCCGTGGCTCGGAAGCCTGCGCACGACCAAGGCGAGCGGCCACAACAGGGCGCGTGGGAGTACCTCCCAGGCGAAGTTCCGGGGGAGAGCCGCGCGAGCAACCGGCCACCGGGCCGCACCCGGAAACAGACCGGACCCGTCGCGGCGCCAAACCCCACCGATGCTGCTGATCGCCGCCTTGATGTCGGGGTCGGCGAATGCCGCGTGCAGGTCCGCGGCCCGCTCCTCCGGCGTCGCATACCGCCATGATCGCCGATCCGCGCATCCTGTCGAGCGAATGGGATGTTCCTGTCACCGCGCTGTGAAACTCTCCCGGCAGGATGTCCGTTCGAACACCGCAGCCGAAGACACCCCCGGGGGATACCGCGCCATGCCGAGCCGCACGCACAGAAGCAGCGACAGCACCAGCCGTACCAACAGCCTTGCCAGCAGCCGTAGTCGGAGCGTCGTGGTCGCCGCCGTGGTCGTCGCGGTGTGCGGGGTCGGGCTGACCGCCTGTCACAGCACGTCGGGGAGCAGCCACAGCCACCACTCGCACAGCCACAGCCGCAGCCACCACTGAGGAACCGCACCGCCGAGGAACCGCGCTGATTGCGGGTCGGGGGTCCGGGTAGGCGACAGCCGTCACCACACGCCGTCAACTCGACAGGGAGGCGGGCATCGTGGGCATCGGAGGCTGCATAGTCCTCATCGCCGTAGGCGCGATCATCACGTTCGCGACCGACTGGCACATGAAGGGCGTCAACGTCGACCTGGTCGGCCTGATCATGATGGCCGTGGGCATCATCGGACTCGCCGCGTACGTCAGCATCTTCAAGCGTCGGCGCATCCCGCCCACGGCGGACGGCGACGTGCCGCCCGTCGTGGAGGAGCGCTACTACCCGTCGGACCGCCGCTACTGAGCCTGTTCGGCGGGGCCCTCGTCCATGCCCGCCAGGACGAGGGCCAGCCGGGCGTCGCCGCCCGGCACCAGCCGCACCGGGACACCCCAGTCCTGCTGGTGCACATGGCAGGCGGGATACGGATTGGCCGTGTCGTCGTCGCACGACGCCGCCATCGCCGAGACGTGCAGGACGCCCTCGGTCACGGCCGGGTCCAGTTCCAGCTCCCGGAAGAGGTCGGTGCCCTTGCCGGTGCCCGCCTTCAGCAGTTCCGGCGGGGTCGCCTCGACCAGCAGCCGGGTGGCCGGACCGTAGCGGTCGTCCAGCTTCTGGCCGGGCGGCGCGCTGAACACCACGTCCAGCCGCAGCGGGCCCGGCGCCACGTCGGTCGCCGCCCGCTGCGTGCGGTGGGCGGCGCCCTGCACGCGGGCCGCCTCCTCGGGCAGCCGCATCCGGGTCAGCCGGTGCCCGGCGGACTCCACCACCACCACGTCGCCGTCGACCACGGCCGCGTCCGACGGCTCGCGCAGATCGCCCGCGAGCGTGGTCACCTCGCCGCTCACCGGGTCGTACCGGCGCAGCGCGTTGTTGTACGTGTCACTCACCGCGACGGAGCCGTCCGGGAGCGCGGTGACGCCCAGCGGGTGCTGGAGCAGCGCCTGCCCGGCCGGGCCGTCACGGTGCCCGAAGTCGAAGAGCCCGGTGCCGACCGCCGTACGGATCACGTACCCGTCGCCGTCGGCCGCCTGCTCGGCCCAGCGCAGCGCGGACGTCTCGGCGTCGGCGATCCACAGCCGGCCGTCGGCCGCCGACAGCCCGGACGGCTGGGCGAACCAGGCGTCGCCGGCGTGCCCGTCGACCAGGCCCTCGTTGGTGGTGCCCGCCGCGACCTCGACCCGCTCGGTGGCGGGGTCGTACGTCCACAGCTGGTGCACGCCGGCCATCGCGATCCACACCCGGTCGTCGAACCAGGCCACGTCCCACGGCGAGGACAGGTCCACCTCCAGGGCCGGCCCGGAGGTGGGGGAGCCCTGCCACCACTGCCGGCCGGTGCCCGCGACCGTGGTGACCTCGCCGGTGTCCAGGTCGAGCCGGCGCAGCGCGTGGTTCACGGTGTCGGCGACGATGACGGTGCGGTCGGGCAGCAGGGCGAGGCCCTGCGGCTCGCTGAACATGGCGGCCTGCGGGCCGCCGTCGGCCAGTCCGCGCTCGCCGGTGCCGATCCGGCGCACCACGGTCTCGCCGTCGGCCGCCAGCTCCACCAGCGCGTGCCGGGTGGAGTCCGACACCAGGTAGTGGCCGCTGCCCGGCAGCGACAGCACCTTCGCGGGGAAGCGCAGGTTCGTCGAGACCGGCTCCGGCGGTACGTACAGGTCGTCGCCCCGGCGCAGGGTGCCCTTGGCGGCGTGCTCCTGCTCCAGCCGGTTCACCAGCTTCTCCAGCGCGTGCGCGTGCCCCTCCCCGGCGTGCTGCGCGACCACGTAGCCCTCCGGGTCGATCACCACCAGCGTCGGCCACGCCCGCACCGCGTACTGCCGCCACGTGGCGAGCTCCGGGTCGTCCAGCACCGGGTGGTGCACGCCGTACCGCTCCACCGCGTCGACCACGGCCTGGTGCTCCGCCTCGTGCACGAACTTCGGCGAGTGCACGCCCACGATCACCACGGTGTCGCGGTGCCGCTCCTCCAGCTCGCGCAGCTCGTCCAGGACGTGCAGGCAGTTCACGCAGCAGAACGTCCAGAAGTCCAGGATCACGATCGATCCACGCAGGTCAGCGAGGGTGGGTTGGCGATCACCTGTGTTCAGCCAGCCGCCCTTGCCGACCAGCTCGGGCGCTCGAACGCGTGCGCGTGCAGTCATATCCCCATCAAACCGCATCACGGCACCGAACACATTCCGGTCCCCGGCCGGGGTACACATGCCCCATGAAATACGTGGTGCGAGAGAAGATGTTCGCGATCGGCGACGACTACTGGGTGGAGGACGAGCACGGGCGGCGCGCCTTCTACGTGGACGGCAAGGTGCTGCGGATCAGGGACACCCTGGAGATCCAGGACGCCGACGGCAACGAGGTGGCGGTCATCCACCAGAAGCTGCTCAGCCTGCGTGACGCCATGACCATCGAGCGCGGCGGGCAGACCCTGGTCACCGTCAAGAAGAAGCGGCTCGCCCTGGTGCGCGAGGTCTTCCGCGCGGAACTCGCCTCCGGCGAGGAGCTGGAGATCCGCGGCGACCTCATCGACAAGGAGTACGACATCGAGTACGACGGGGAGCGGCTCGCCCGCATCTCCCGCCGCTGGTTCACCCTGCGGGACGCCTACGCCATCGACGTCGAACGCGAGGACGCCGACGCGGGCATGCTCCTCGCGATCGCGGTGTGCGTGGACCACATCATCGCCAAGGAGCACGACTCCCACTGAGCCGCTTTCCGCGGCGGAGGCACGGATGTACGGCTCTCCGCCGTACGGCTCTCCGCCGCGACGGTTCCGGTGCACTGCCGGGTGCGGTCCGGCGGCCGGTCGCGCGACCGGCCGGCGCGGACCGCGAGGTCCCGGCGTCCACAGGACGGGGCAGCCGGGCGGGTCAGGGCACCGTCACAGGCGGCGGTCCCGGAGGACGGGGAAATCCGCCCGGGTGGAGGCGACGAGGGCGGGGTCGAGGTCCACGGAGAGGGCCTGTTCGCCGGGGCCGGCCTCGCAGAGGATCTCGCCCCAGGGGTCGACGACCATGCTGTGCCCGGCCTGCTCGACCCCCGCGTGGGTCCCCGCGGTCCCGCACGCGAGGACGTACGCCTGGCACTCCACCGCGCGGGCCTGCACCAGGACCCGCCAGTGGGCGAGGCGGCGGGCGGGCCAGCCGGCGGGGAGGACGACGATCTCCGACCCGGCGTCGACCAGCAGCCGGAAGAGTTCGGGAAAGCGGAGGTCGTAACAGGTCGCGAGGCCGAGCACGGCCTCGGGGTGCCGCACGGTGACGACGGACTCACCCGGAGCCATCAGCGCGGCCTCTCCCCGGTCGAAGCCGAACCGGTGGATCTTGCGGTAGGCGCCGCGCAGCTCCCCGTCGGGTGCGAAGACCAGCGAGGTGTTGTAGAGCGGCCCCTCGGGGTCGCGCTCGACGACGGAGCCCGCGTGCAGCCACACCCCGGCGTCGCGCGCGGCCGCGGCCATCGCCTCGACGGTGGGCCCGCTCTCGACCGGTTCCGCCTCCGCCGGGAACAGGTCCGAGGCGAACGCGCCGACCGGCCACAATTCGGGCAGTACGACAAGATCCGCCCCGGCCTGCGCCCGCACCAGCGCCGCCACCCGGGCCCGCCGCGCGGCGGGCTGCTCGGCGGGGTCCACGTCGATCTGGAGAAGCGTTGCGCGCATCCGGACACCGCCCCTACGTTGGGTCGTCATAGTCGGGCCTACCATCGTCACTCGAAAGCACTGCGTGGGCGCCCGCGCGAAGACTAACTTAGGCGCCAAACCGCCACGACCGCGCACCGACCGTCGAGGGGTCCCGTGACCGTCCACAGCAAGATCCAGCCGTATATCGACGCCTGGACCCACTCCATAGAGTCCATCAACGAGCTGGTCTCGCCACTCGCCGAGGGTGAGTGGAACCGCCCCACCGAGTGCCCGTACTGGTCCGTTCGCGACGTGGTCTCGCACGTCATCGGCTTCGAGTGCGAACTGCTCGGCGACCCGCGGCCGATACACAGCCTGCCCAGCGACCTGCGGCACATCACCAGCGAGACCGCCCGCTACACCGAGGTCCCGGTCGACATCCGCCGCCACCACACCGCGCCCGAGATGACCTCCGAACTGGAGTACACCATCATCCGGCGCTCCCGCCAGCTGCGGAACGAGTCGCGGCAGCCCGACGCCGACGTGCGCGCGATCGGCGGCGGCGAGACCACCCTCGAAGAGCAGCTCTGGTCGCGGGTGTTCGACGTGTGGGTGCACGAACAGGACCTGCGCCGGGCCCTGGACAAGCCCGGCAACCTCGCGTCGGCCGCCGCGGTGCTGTCCCGCGAGTTCGTCCTGCGCGCGCTGCCGAAGGTGGTCGCGCACGACGCGGGCGCCAAGCCCGGCTCCGCGGTGGTCTTCGACGTGCACGGCCCGCTGGAGTTCATGCGCACCGTCCGGGTCAACGCCGAGGGGCGCGGCAGCATCGACTCCGCGGTCTCGCTCGGCCCGGCGGTCACCTTCGTGGTCGACTGGGAGACGTTCCTGCGGCTGCTCACCGGCCGGGTGAAGGCGACCGCGGTGTCCGAGGACCGGCTGAAGGTCGAGGGCGACCCGGAGTTGGCCCAGCAGATCCTGGCGCAGCTCGCGGTCACGCCGTAGCGGCGGCGGCCGGTCGCATCACGGGGCCGGTCGCATCAGGGTGCCGGTCACATCAAGGTGCCGGCCGATCCGGTTCCGGCTGTACGGGGCCCGGCCGCCGCACAATGCACCGCAGGGCCGGGCGAGTTGCCCAACTGCCCCTGGAACAGGGCGAATCGGTGGCCGAAAGTGAATTCTTGCACGGGCGGTGATGATCCAGTAACGGTACGGCGACCAATCCCTCGCGTTTCGGGCGTTGAAGGCGAGTTGGGCGAGTAGGGTGAGGCGAACTCATCCTGTTGCCGCCCGTAACGTCAGCGTGACCCGGCACGGCGGTCGGCTTCCGGCCCGGCCATGGGGTATCGATTGATGTCAACTCAAGGCTCCCCGTTACCTTTTCAGCCGCCGCGAGACTCCGGCGGCGGGTTCCGTGCCGTCGTCCGCGCCGCGCCGCTCCCGCTCGCCGTGGTGGTCGCCGGCGCCGCGGCCGGCGGCTGGGCGGTGCGCCGCGCGAGCCACCAGGACCGCCCGCTGGTGGCCGTGACCGGTGCGCTGGCCGCCCTGCTGCTCGGCACGGTGGTCGCGCTGGCCGCCTCCCGCCGCCGCACGGTGCGCCGACTCCGCGCCGAGGCAGCGGAGTTACGGGACGACACCGCCCGTACGGTCGCGCTGCACGCGGAAGCCACCCGGCAGGCCGCCGCCGAACTCGACGCGGCCCGGCGGACGGTGCGGGAGACGGAGGCGCGGCGGCGCGCCTGGGCCGAGACCGAGGCAGCGCTGCGGGCCGCGCTGCACACCGAGACCGCGCGGGCCGCCGCCCTGGAGGACGAGGCCGCGCGGATGGCCGAGGTGACGATCCCGCTCGCCGTCGAGCGGATGCGCGAGGGCGGCTCCACCAGCACCGTGCTGGCCCAACTGCCGCGCCCGGTCGGTGAGGTGCACCAGCGGCTGCTGGAACTGACGGTCCGCGAGCTGGGCACGAGCGAGCGCGCCAAGGCCGCCGGGATGGCCGCCTGCGCCAGCGCCGCCGCCCGCGTGCAGGCCCTCACCACCACCATGCTCGCCGACCTGCGCGAGATGGAGCAGCGGCACGACGAGAGCGTCCTGGACGACCTGCTGCGGCTGGACCACTGCGCCGCGCAGACCGGTCGGCTCGCCGACAGCGTCGCGGTGCTCAGCGGCTCGCGCTCCGGCCGCCGTTGGACCCGGCCGATCGCGATGGAGAGCGTGCTGCGCGGCGCGATGGGCCGTATCCACGCCTACCGCCGGGTGCGGCTGCACACCACGGCCGGCGCGGCCGTCGCCGGGCACGCCGCCGAGGGCGTCATGCACGTGCTGGCCGAACTCATGGACAACGCCTGCAATTTCTCGCCGCCGTCCGAGGAAGTCCACGTCTACGTCCAGGAGTCGCACTCGGGCGTCGTCGTCACCGTGGAGGACGCCGGGCTCGCGATGCCCGCCGGCGACCTCGCCCGGATCGAACGCCTCGTCTCCGGCGACCCGGCCGAGGCCGCGAACGACCTGCTGCCCGGCCTGTCCGGCACCCGGATCGGCCTCACCGTGGTCGGCCGGCTGGCCCGCAAGCACGGCCTGCGGATCTCCTTCCGGCCGTCCTCGCGCGGCGGCACCGGCGTGGTCGTCCTGATCCCGTCGAGGATCGTCACGCGCACGGCGGAGTCGTACGGCCCCGCGTCGTACGGCACGCCGGCGGTCGGCGGGCGGTACGACACGCAACCCGGCCCGGGGGAAGGGCAGTTGGGCCGCGGCGGTGGATACGGCGGCGCCCAGGGGTCCACGGGGGCGCCCGGGGCCGACATCGGCGCCGGGTACGACGGCTTCCCGGAACCCGGGCGGCCCGAGGAGATCGGTCACGCGGGACCGGCCGAGCGCGGCTCGGCAGGCGGCCCAGGAAGCGGTGTACGGCCCCCTACGGGCCCGGACGCGGGCGCGGGCACGGTCCGGGACCCCGGAGCGGCGCCGGGCCCTGCCTCGGCCGTACACATGCCGCTGCCGCGGCGGACCCGGGGGCGGGGCATGCCCGATACCGCGCCCGGGTACGACTCTCCCCCGTGGGCTCCGGCGCGGGAGGCGCCGCCCGGCGGCGCCGACGCGGGCGCCCGGTTCGGCGCCTTCCGGGACGCCGCGACCGGCCGGGACCGGGGAACCGCCGACAGCGAAGGGGAGGGTGGCCAGTGATGACGAACGGAACCGGTGGCGGCGGAGGCGGGGTCGCGTTACTGCTCGAACGGTTCGTGGCACTGACGCCCGGCGCCCGCCACGCGCTGCTGCTCTCCGCCGACGGGCTGAAGCTGCACTGGTCGCCCGAGCTGTCCGTGGACCGCGCCGACCAGCTCGCCGCGATCGCCTCCGGCATCCAGAGCCTGGTGCACGGCGCGTGCGTCGAGTTCGGCGACGGCAGCGGCGGCGTACGGCAGTCGATGACCGACTTCCACGGCGGCGCGCTGTTCCTCGTCGAGGCCGGCGCGGGCGCCCATCTGGCCGTGGTGGGGGAGGAGTCGGCGGACGCCCGCGCGGTCGGGCGCGGCATGAACGACATCGTCGAGGCGGTCCGCGACCAGCTCGGCACCCTGCCCGCGGCGGGCATACGCGGGAAGCTCCCGGCATGATGGGCGTGCCGGTCGACAGCGGCGCCCCGGACCGGCTCTACACCCTCACCGGTGGGCGGAGCAGCGCCGGCACCAAGGGGTTCGACCTGGCCACGGTCATCGCCGCACGCGCCGAACCGCTCCCCGGAATGCCCTCGGAACACGTCCGCATCCTGCGGCTGTGCCGCCGCCCCATCGCCGTACTCGAACTCGCCTCCCGCCTGGCCCTGCCGGTCGGCGTGGTCCGGGTGCTGCTCGCCGACCTCCTCAACGCGCAGCACATCAGCGCCCATGCGCCCACCACCGCGGCGGAGTTGCTGCCCCCTTCCGACATGCTGAGGAAGGTCCTCCGTGCGCTGCACAACCTCTGAGCCGGGAACCGCGGCAGGGCGCGGAGCCGGTCACGGGACGGGGCGCCGGGCGGGGCGCGTCGCGGTGGGCACCCGCGTGAACGCAGGAGAGAGAACGGGCACATGACATCGTCACAGGAGCGGGAACCGGAGGCGCGGCGCGACCGGGCGGACGAGGTGGTGCCGCCGCGCGGGCTCGCACCGGAGCGGCGGGTGCCCCAAGTGGGTGCTGCGGCACGGCAGAAGCTCGCGGAGATACCCGGGCCGCAGCCGGTGCCGCCGTGGGGCCCGGCCGCGGCGCAGGGGCAGGGGCACGTGCAGGGGCAGGGGCCCGGGCCGGGTCCGGAAGGGGCCGCGGAACCGGAGCGGGCCCTGCGGCCCGGGCCGGAACAGGGGCACCCGCCGCAGGCCCGGGAGCAGGCGCAGGCACAGGCGCACCACCAGGTCGCCCACGTGCCGCAGCCGGCCGGGCCCGCGTTCGACCACGCCGACCCGGGGGCGTACTACCGGGCGCTGCGGGAGGCGTACGGGCCGGTCGCACCCGTGCTGCTGGACGGCGGGATGCCCGCGTGGCTCGTCCTGGGCTACCACGAGGTGCATGTCGTGGCCGGGAACCCGGAGTTGTTCGGGCGGGACCCGCGCCGCTGGCACGCGTGGGACCGCGTCCCCGCCGGCTGGCCGCTGCTGCCGCACGTGGCGCACACCCCGTCGGTCCGGTTCACCGAGGGGGAGGAGCACGTACGGCGCGCGGGCGCGGTCGCCGACGTGCTCGGCGGGGTCGACCCGTTCGAGCTGCGGCAGCGCGCCGAGCGGGCCGCGGACGCCGCGGTGGACGCGTTCGCGGGGGCCGGGCGGGCGGAGTTGGTGGCGCAGTACGCCGAGCAGGTGCCGTTGCACGTCATGGCCGGGCTGTTCGGGTTGCAGCCGGCCGAAACAGCGGCGCTGGAACGGGACTTGGCCGGCCAGTACGGCTACGGCACCGCCGCGCCCGGGCCGGCCGCGGAGCCCTCGCACCCGGTCCACCCGGTCCACCCGGCCCACCTGGCAGCGCCGGCCGGGCCCGCCGCGTCCGCCGCGCGGCTGCGGGCCACGCTGGAAGCGGTGCTCGCGCGGGCCCGGCGGGCCCCCGCGCCCGGGGCCGACATCCCGTCCCGGCTGCTCGCGCATCCGGCGGGCCTTACCGACGAGGAGGTCGTGCAGGACCTGCTCACGATCATGGCGGCCGGGCGACGGCCCACCGCGGACTGGATCGGCAACACGCTGCGGCTGCTGCTCACCGACGAGCGGTTCGCGCTCACCCTGTCCGGAGGGCGGCGCAGCATCTCCCAGGCGCTCGCGGAGGTGTTGTGGACCGATCCGCCCGTGCAGAACGTCATCGGGCGGTGGGCCACCCGCGACACCCAGCTCGGCGGGCGGTACATCCGGCGCGGCGACTGCCTCGTGCTCGGGCTGGCCGCGGCCAACGCGGACCCCCAGGTCCGCCCGGCACTTCCCGGGGCCGCCGTCGGCAACCACGCGCATCTGTCGTTCAGCCACGGCGCCCATCGCTGTCCCGCGCCCGCGCCCCAGCTCGCGGAGGTCGTCGCGACCACGGCGCTGGAGATCCTCCTCGACCGCATCCCCGATCTCGTCCCCACCCTCCCCCCGGACCAGCTCCCCTGGCGCCCCTCCCTCTGGCAACGCGGCCCCGCGGCCCTCCCGGTGACGTTCACTCCCTTGTGAGCCCCTGAACCCCCGGTTGCCCACGGCCCGTCGGGGCGCCCCTCGGCCAAGCACCGTTGTGGTGCCGGTTCGTTTCCCGACCGCGGGCCGGTGGCCTGCTGAGCGCGCAGTTCCCCGCGCCCCCGGGCAGGTGACCCTCTTTCCGCGGAAGGAGCCGCACGTTCTCAGCGGCGCGTGGTCCGGGAGCCGACAGCACCACGCGGCCCGGGCGGACCCGCGGCCGCACCTCCCCGCCAGGCCCTAGTCGCGGATCGCTGCGGCGTGGCCGCGGTGGACGCTTTCCACCCGGCTCACCGCGATCCGCTCCCGTTCGAGCTGAGCCGTCCGCCGCCGCAGCCGCAGGATCTGCACGGTCCCGAGCAGTTGGAGGACGAACACGCTGCTCCAGGCCACCTGATAGTCGTCGCCGGTGGCGTCGAGCAGCAAGCCGATCGCGAGAAGGGTCACCATGGACGCGGTGAACCCCCCGATGTTGACGATCCCGGACGCCGTACCGAAGCGCTCCGGCGGGTTCGCCGGCCGGGCGAAGTCGAACCCGATCATGGAGCCCGGGCCGCAGGCCCCGAGCACGACGCACAACACCACGAGCAGCCAGAGCGGATCGTGCCCGCCGGGCCACCCGAGAACCGCCGCCCAGGCGACCGCGGTCGCCGCGATGACGCCGAGCGTCAACGGCATCCGAGCCCCGTGATGCCGCCCGATCAACTGCCCGAAGACCATCCCGAACACCATGTTCGCGAGGACCACCAGCGTGAGCAGCCCACCCGCGCCGCCTCGCGACATCCCCTGGTCCTCGACGAGGAACGGCATCCCCCACAGCAGCAGGAACACCATCCCGGAGAACTGCGTGGTGAAGTGCGTCCACATGCCCAGCCGGGTACCGGGTTCCCGCCAGGCATCGGCGATCTGCCGCCGTACGTAGGCGAGTCCGGCGTGCTCGGCGGGAGCGGGGACGTACCCGTCGGGGTGGTCCTTGAGGAAGAGGGCGACCAGGACGAGGACGAAGGCACCGCCGATCGCGGTGCCGAGGAACGTGGGGGTCCAGCCGGCGGAGTGCAGTACCCGCGAAAGCGCCACCGTGGACACGAGGTTGCCCGCGACCCCGAAGAGCGCCGCACCCTGGGCGATCATCGGCCCGCGCCGCGCGGGGAACCAGCGCGAGCCGAGCCGCAGCACGCTCACGAAGGTCATCGCGTCGCCGCAGCCGAGTACCGCGCGGGCGGCGAGCGCCATCCCGTAGGAGTGCGACAGCGCGAACGCGCCCTGACCGACGGTGAAGAGGACCGCGCCGAGCATCAGCACCCGCTTCGTGCCGAGCGAGTCCACCATCAGGCCGACGGGTATCTGCATGCCCGCGTAGACCAGCACCTGGAGGATGGAGAACGACGACAGCGCGGAGGCGCCGATGTGGAAACGGGCGGCGGCGTCGATCCCGGCGACGCCGAGGCTGGTGCGGTGCACGACGGCGACGAGGTAGACCAGGGTGCCCACACCCCAGACGAGCGCGGCCCGGCGGCCGCCCGGTGGGTCCCCCGGCAGTGGCTTCCCGGTCACGACTCGCCCCGGGCCAGCGTGTTGACCCAGGACACGTGCCGGTCCACGACCTCCGCCGCGGTCCGCTCGTCGCCGTTCCGCAACGCCTGGAGGATCTCCGTGTGTTCGGCGATGTTCTTCGCCACCCGGCTCGGCTCGGCGTGCATCGTCGCCACCCCCATCCGCAACTGCCGGTCCCGCAACTGGTCGTAGAGGTGCGCGAGGATACGGTTGCCCGCCGCGCGGACGATCTCCGCGTGGAAGCTGCGGTCCGCGGCGGCGAAGGCGGACAGGTCGCCGGCGGCGGCGTGCTCGCACTGCTCGGCGAGCGACTCCTCCAACCGCTCGATCAGCCGCGCCGGCACCGCGTGCACCACTTTCGCGACCGCGTGCTGCTCCACCAGCAGCCGGGTCTCCACCACGTCCGCGATCTCCTGCGCGGAGACCGGCAGCACCAGGGCGCCCTTCTTCGGATACAGCTTGAGCAGCCCCTCCGCCTCCAGCTTCAGCAGCGCCTCCCGCACCGGCGTCCGCGACACCCCCACCGCCTCGGCGAGGTCCCCCTCGGTCAGCAGCGTCCCGCCCTCGTACGACCGGTCCAGCACCCCGCTCTTCACATGCAGGTAGACCCGCTCGGCGGCGGGCGGCGACTTCGTATCCATAATGCGCACATCATAGATACAACACACAACCAGACGATACCCCCGGGCGGCACGGCACCCCGTTCACGCCGCGGCCGCGGACCCGTTCGGTCCGCGGCCGACGACGAACCGGGCTCAACGGTTGACGGTCTGGATCTCCTCGACGGTGACGGGCTGGTCGGAGTCGGACCGCCCGTCGGGCAGCGGGGTCCCGCCGGGCCGCACCTCCGCGGTCGGGGTCCACGACACCCGCCACGTCATGGCCGCGGTGAACGTGTACGTCCCCGCGCTCGCCTTCGTGTACGTGATGTTGCAGGCCGCGCCGGACGAGTCCAGCGAGGCACCCTCCCCGGACTGACCGAGCCGGTAGTCACAGCTCTCCGGGCTCGCGTACTGCGTCCCCGCCTCGACATGCAGGCTGTACGGCCGCGCCACCACCGTCGCCGCGACCGTGTCGCCGTTCGGCTCGGTGAGCTGCGCCGTGACGGACACCTGCGCGTCGGCCTCCTTGAAGTCCACGTACGTGGGCAGGTTCACCTTCTGGTTCCCCGGCTTCGGGCTGAGCTCGACGCCCTTCGTGGGCAGCTTCAACTGTCCGTACGCGGCCTGGGCGAGCACCTGCGGGGAAATGGCGCCCTCCGGCGGGTCCGCCGGCGGCTCCCATATCCACCCGGTGCTGTACGGGCAGGTGGCCCCGGGCTCGTTCAGGGCGTTGTCGTCCCAGGTGAGGACCCACCAACTGCCCTTGTCGCCCTTGTGGTACTTGATGTCGTTCATGTCCGACTGGACCTGGTTGTAGTAGTCGGAGACCGTCCCCGCGCCTTCCTGACCGGCCTCGTCGTACCGCCGGTCGATCTCCGCGTGGAACTGGTCCGGCGTGAAGCTCGTGTACCAGCACACCGGCGGCGAGAAGTTCGCGTCGGACGATGTGACGGGGGCCGCCCCGTCCCCGTCCGAGGTCCCGCGATGCGTGTACTTCACGTGCACCTGGTAGGAGCTGCCGCCGCCGCTGGCCCCGCTGTCACTGCTGCTGGACGAACCCGAATCGCCGTAGCCCTTGCCGGTATTGGCCCAAGCTCCGTCGGCGGCAGCCAGCGCGGAGACGCAGGTGAGGATGACGACAACGCCGCGCGACAGGCGACGTATCAGGCGATCTGACACTGCTTTGCCCCGTTCTGCCACGTGTGATCGTATGCCTGCCATTCCCCCGTCGAACTCTTGGTCATGGTCAGGGTCCACAGGTTGAAGTCCGCCAAGGACGGTGTGGTCACGTTGACCTTGCCCGTCTTGGCGTCCTTGCCGTATGCCTTCCGCTGGTCCTCGCAGTACTGGACCGACAGGTTTCCGGTCACGAGCTTCTTGACCACCGGCTTGTAGTAGTCGAAGGTCCCGGTGACGACACTGCCGCCCTTGCCTTGCGAGATGAGCGAATCGGCGAACTCGGCACCGTGCTCGCCGGTCCAGAACCGCTTGAAGAACGCCGGTTCCTTCGTGTACGTCTTCGCCGTGAACGCGACCACCGCCGTCGCCGCGTACGTGGCGTCCTTCAGCGCGGCCTTCTTGGTCGGGTCACTGCTGTCGAACCCGTCGAAGTTGACCTTGATGTCCGACGGCAGGTCGAAACTCGGCGCGCCCGGCCCCGCCGCCTGCGTCGGGGACGCGGTCGTCGCCGACGCCGTGGCGCTCGCGGTCGGGGAGTCCGACGCGTCGATCTTGTCCGAACCGTTCGAACCGCCGCCGCACGCGGCCAGCAGGAGCACGGCCGCGGCCGCGGTGACCGCGGCGACGGGCAGAGAAGAGCGGGTCACGATGGCATCCCCCGTGAAGTACCTGTACGTAAAGAGAATTGGCACCCCGACGCTACCGGCGCCGCGCACGGGACCGGAAGCGTTCCCCCCGGACTGTGACCCGCCCGGCACACGGGCCCCACGGATCATGCACCGCCGGCACCGCGGGAGAAGGCGGCCCTAGGGATGGATGGTGCCGACCAGGGAGGCGGTCGAGGTGAGGGTGGACTGGATGGTGGGGGCCAGGCTGGAGGACGCGAGGCAGAAGCCCAGCAGGACGCAGGTGATGGCGTGGCTGGGCTTGAGGGACCGGTTGTGCATCTGCATCCCGGCGAGGACGAGGAGCAGCAGGACGACGGAGACAGAGACGACCATACGGTCGATGGCAGCACAAAACGGACGGGAAGTGCGGGAGACACGCACAGCGGCGGGGGGGGGGGGGGGGGGGCCGCCCGCCCCCCCGGGGGGGGGGGGGGGGGGGGGGGGGGGCGGCGGGGGGGGGGGGGGGGGGGGGGGGGGGGGGGGGGGGGGGGGGGGGGGGGGGGCCCCCCCCCCCCCCCCCCGCCCCCCCCCCCCCGCGCCGCCCCCCCCCCCCCCGCGGCCGCCCGCCCGCCCCCCCGGCGGGGGGGGGGGGGGGGGGGCCCCCCCCCGGCCGGGTGCCGAACGCCACCGCGTGGGGAGCGGTGGCCTGCGGTGTCACCTCTCTCCTGGTCAGCCCGATCACCTGGACCCACCACTGGGTGTGGAACGTGCCCATGACGGTCCTGCTCGTCCACGAGGCGCTGCGCCGGCGCGATCCGCGCTGGGCCCTGGGCGCGGCGGCGTGCGTGCTGGTCTTCTGCTGCGACGCGGTGTGGTCCCTCCCGCACGGCGCCGGCCGGCCCGAACTCCACGAGAACGCCGGCCAGATACTGGTCGCCGCGAGCTACCCGCTGGCCGGGCTCGCCTTCCTCGCCACGGCCGCCGCCGTCACCGTACGGCCCCGCGCGACCGCCCCGGCGGAGACCAGCACCGTGTACCCCTGACGGCCGGCCCGCCTGCGGGACCGTCCCCCCTTGTCCTGGCGGCCGGGGGCGGCCCCGGCGGGCCCCACCACCGGCCGGCGGGCCGCACGACGGAAGGACCCCATGAGCGTCGCGTCGCAGAGCAGGATGGCCGGCCTGGCGCGGGAGGCCGCCAGGTTCGGCGCGGTGGGCGTCAGCGGCATCTTCGTCAACCTGGGCGTGTACAACCTGCTGCGCCGCTACACGTCCCTGCTCGTGGTGCAGGCCGGCGTGATCGCCACCGTGGCCGCCGTCGCCTTCAACTACGTCGGCTTCCGCTACTTCACCTACCGCGACTGCGACCGGCGCCGCCGGCTGCGGCGGATCACGCTCTTCCTCGCCTTCAGCGCGGTCGGCGTCGTGATCGAGAACGGCGTCTTCTACGGCGCGACCCGGGGGCTCGGCTGGAGCAGCCCGCTGCGCAGCAGCGCCGGGAAGTTCGCGGGGATCGCGCTGGCCACCGCGTTCCGCTTCTGGGCCTACCGGACCTGGGTCTTCACGGCGCTGCCCGCCGCCCAGGACCCCGTCCGGCCGGCCGGCGAGGAGTGAGCGCCGGCGGACCTCCGCCCTCCGCGCGCACGCACCCGACACGCACCCGACACGCACGCGCGGAACCGTCACGGACCCGTCTGCCGGAACCGGTCGCGCCCGGCCGTCCGGCCGCGCCCTCACCGGAGCAAACTGGAAGGGGAAGGTGTCCCGCCGGATGGCGGGCCCGCCTGCCGGGAACGGGCGTGGGAGGTGCGATGAACGGATCGCTACCGCTGGGCCGGATCGCCGGTGTGCCCCTGCGGGTCCACTGGAGCGCCCCCCTGCTGATCGTCGTCCTGAGTTTCGGGCTGGCCGGCGGGGTGCTCCCCGCCTGGGCCCCCGGCCACTCCGGGGCGGCCTACGACGCGTGGGCGGTGGTCGGCGCGCTGCTGCTGATGGTGAGCCTGGTCGCGCACGAGGCGGCGCACGCCCTCGTCGCCCGCCGCTCCAAGGTCGAGGTGGAGGACGTGACGGTCTTCGCGCTCGGCGGGGTGACCAGGATGGGGTCGGCCACCACCGCGCGCAGCTCGGGTTGGATCGCCGCGGTCGGCCCGCTCACCAGCCTGTTCCTGGGCGGCCTCGGCCTGGGCGCGGCGGTGCTGGCCGGCGACGTCCTGCACTGGACGCTCTTCGCCGCGCTGCTGGCCTGGACCGGCTGGGCCAACGTCCTGCTCGCCGCCTTCAACCTGATCCCGGCCGCGCCCCTGGACGGCGGCCGGGTGCTTCAGGCCGTGATCTGGCGGATGCGCGGGGACCGCGAGAAGGCGGCCCGGATCGCCGCGCGCTGCGGGCAGGTGGCCGGTGTGCTGATGATCGCCGGCGGCTGGCTGGAGTTCCTCGCGGGCGGCGCGGCCGGACTGTGGCTCGCCCTGGTCGGGCTGTTCGTGCTGATGGCCGCGTTCTCGGAGGTGCGCCGGTCGGTGCTGTTCGAGGCCGTACGCGGGGTGCGGGCCGCCGACGCGATGCGACCGGTGGCCACCGGCCAGGACTGGCAGACCGTGGACCGGTTCCTCACCGAGACGATGCCGCGGGCCACCGACCAGGCCGTGGTGCCCGTGACGGACCTCGACGGCCGGCCCAGCGGGGTGGTCACGGTGCCCTCGCTGCGCGCGGTCCCCCTCGCGCAGCGGGCCCAGGTCCGGGTACGCGACATCGCCGCGCCCCTGGAGAGCTGCACGCTGGCCGCACCCGACGACCAGGTCACCGACATCCTCGACCACGCCGTGAAGACCGCGGGCCGCCCGATCCTGGTGATGGCGGACCGGCACGTCGTCGGGATGATCACCACCGAGGACATCATCGGCTTCACCCAGCGCCGGCCGCCGCACCCGCCGGCGTGGCCGCCCACAGCGCACAGCGCCGGGCACGGCCGCTGACGGGTGCGCGCGTCCAACGGTGGGCCCACGTCCAGCAGCCCGCGCGCGTCCAACGGTGGCCGCGCACCCGGCGTCAGGCGCGCCCTCCGCCGTAGAGGGAGGCCACGTTCTCCCGCGGGGCGGGCTGGTGCCGGACGGCGGGTCCCTCGGCGAACCCGGTCAGCACGTTCTCGGTGACCTTGGTGACGAACCCCCGGGTGCGGGCGTCCATCTTGTGGTCCCGCCCGTCCAGGCCGGTGCCCGCCATCAGCCCCTCCACCCAGCGCATAGTGCCGGTGGAGAAGACACCGGCGCCGCTGGGCACCGTGTAGTACGCGGAGTCGGAGTGGCTGTGCTTGCCGTGGCACACCAGCGGCGAGTGGGCGACGACCTCGATCGACCTGGGCATGGGAGAGCCCGGGGTGACCCGGTCGTACTCGACGCCGACCAGGTGGGCGAAGCTCTCGCCCCGGCGCACCCCGGTGCCGCGGAAGGCCCAGTGGTCGGGGTTCTCCACGACGTAGGGCGCGTCGGTCGGGAAGCCCTCGTACAGGACGCCGGTCAGCGAGGACTCCGGGTCGGCCCCCGGGCCGCTGCGGAAGTCGGTGGTCGCCATGTGCGGGTGGTCGGCGAGGTACGGGTCGGCGTAGAAGTCGGTCTTGTAGCAGACCACCGGGGGCGGCGCGGTGGCCGTGGTGGCGGCCAGCCGGACCCGGCGGAAGCAGGTGTTGGCGCCCAGGAAGGCCAGGTTGGTGCCGGCGTCGCGGGCCGCCGTGACATGCTGCCGCTGCTCCGGGGTCCAGTACTCGTCGTGGCCGAGCGCCACCGCGGTGGTCGCGCCCTTCAGCACGCTCGGGTCGCGGTGGACGTCCATCCCCGTGGTGTACGCCAGCGGGATGCCCGACCGCTCGGCCAGCACCACCGCGGCCCGCTCGTAGACCAGGAACTTCTCCGCGCCGCTCTTGGCGTAGGGCCGCTCGAAGGACACCTCGTACGCCCGGCGCGCGTACGAGCCGTCCGCGCCGTAGTAGAGGCAGTTGCCGCCCCAGTCGTTGTACGCCTGCCAGGTCGCCGGGGCGTGCATGAGGAGGGTGCGGCCGTGGGCGCTGGTCGAGCGGACCACCAGGGGGACGTACCGCTGGTGGCCGCTGTCGGCCTCCAGCCGCAGCAGGTAGGCGCCCGCCGGCCAGCCGTCGGCCGCGATCTCCAGGCTGCGGTCCCAGCCCGCGTGGATCATCCGCGTGTCCAGGGCGGTGCTGTACGGGCCCTGCCGCCGGCCGGCCACCGTGTGCGAGGCCCACACCAGGGCCGCCTGCTTGCCGTCGTACCAGCCGACCCGGAAGGCGGAGACCCGGAACGCCCGCGCCGTGGTCGACACGTGCAGCCCGAAGGTCTCCCCCGGCAGCACGCTGACCCGGTCGGCGTAGCCCTCGATCGCGTGCGGCGGGCCGATCGGGCCGAGCCGCCAGTCGTCGGTGCCCTTCGGCGCCGCGTGCCCGGTGAGGCGGTACGCGCCCGGGTCCGGCGCGGGCGGCGTGGGGCGCGCCCGGTGCGGGCTCCCGCCGCATCCGGCGCTCGCGACGACGACCAGCCCGGACGCCGCGACCCGCAGCACCCGCCGTCGCCCCGGCCCGCCCGGGCCCCCCGGATCTGCCGGATCTGCCGGATCTGCCGGACCGGTGCCGTCGGCGCCACCCCTGGCCGCGTGCTCCTCACCGCTGCGCATGACGCCGCCCTCTCCACCCGTCTCCACCGCTCGCCCCCTCGATCCTGCGCCGGACCCCGCCCGCGGGCCAGCCGAACACGACCGAACGGCGGCACCGGGCACGGCTGTTCGGCCACCAGCCCCCGTCGGACGTCGCCGAGGCCGAACACGGTCGTCGTCGGCGCGGAGCCCGCGCGCGGTCGTGCGGTCGGGTGGCGTACGTTCCGCCCCCGCCGCCTGACGCCACTCGGGGAGATGCCGCGCCGCCGCGGATGAGAAGGTATGCGGTACGGGCGGCGGACCGGGGGCGCCGGTCCCGTCCTGGTGCAGCGGAAGCGGAGAGACCTATGAGCACGCCGGACGGCGGCAACGGTCGGCGTGACGGATACGAAGGTCCGTACGGGGAGGACGGGTACCCGCGGGACGGCGGGTACCCGCAGCAGTACCCGGGCCAGTACGGCGGGTACGACCAGCAGGGACCGTACGACCAGCAGGCGCCGTACGGCCAGCAGGCACCGTACGACCAGCAGGGCGGGTACGAACCGCAAGCGCCGTACAGCCAGCAGGCGCCGTACGGCCAGTACGGCGGGTACGAACAGCAAGCCCCCTACGCGCAGCAGCAGTACGGGCCGTACGGCTACACCTCCGTGCCGCAGCAGAGCGCGCCGGACCCGGACCCGTACCGGCACCTCTACCGGGACGACGACGCCGACTACTCCCTCTACTACGCGCCGAACGTCTACGGCGGGGCCAGCGGGGACGTGGCGGCGGAGGCGACCGGGACGTTCCCGGTGATCGACGTGGACCGGGCGCCGCCGCGGGAGGCGGGGCGCGAACCGGCCGCGGAGGGCAAGGCCAAGTCCAAGGGCTCGGTGCTCGGTTCGAGTGCCGTGATGGCGCTGGGCACCATGGTGTCGCGGGGCACCGGCTTCGTCCGCAACATGATGATCGCCGCGGCGATCGGCCAGGGCGTGATGGGCGACTCGTACCAGGTCGCCTACACGCTGCCCACGATGGTGTACTTCCTGGTCGGCGGCGGCGCGCTGAACGCGGTGTTCGTCCCGCAGCTGATCCGCAGCATGAAGAACGACGCGGACGGCGGCGAGGCGTACGCCAACCGGCTGCTGACGCTGGTGATCACCGCGCTCGGCGCCGTGGTGCTGGTGATGGTGGCGGCCGCGCCGCTGCTGGTGCGGATGCTCTCCCCCTCGCTGATGTCCACCCCGGCCAGCGCGCACGTCACCGTGGACATGGCGAGGTACTGCCTGCCGACGATCTTCTTCATGGGCGTGCACGTGGTGGCCGGCCAGATCCTCAACGCCCGCGAGCGGTTCGGGGCGATGATGTGGACCCCGGTGCTCAACAACATCGTGGTGATCTTCACCTTCGGGATGTACATCTGGGTGTTCGGCAGCTTCGGCCACTCGGCGGTCAGCCCGAACACCATCTCCCCGCAGGGCGTACGGCTGCTGGGTGTCGGCACCCTGCTCGGCCTGGTGGTGCAGGCGCTGTCGATGCTCCCCTACCTGCGCAAGTCCGGGCTGCACTTCCGGCCGCGCTTCGACTGGCGCGGCCACGGTCTGGGGCACGCCGCCAAACTCGCCCGCTGGACCTTCCTGTTCGTGCTGGCCAACCAGGCCGGGCTGATCGTGGTCACCCAACTCGCCACCGCCGCCGAGAAGTCCGCGGCGGCGCACGGCTTCGCCAGCGGCACCGGCCTGGCCGCGTACACCAGCGCCCAGACCATCTGGCAGCTGCCGCAGGCGGTCATCACGGTCTCGGTGATGAGCGCGGTGCTGCCCCGAATATCCCGGGCCGCCTCCGACGGCGACGCGGCCGCGGTTCGCGCCGACATCTCGCACGGCCTGCGCACCTCCGCGGTGGCGATCGTGCCGGCCGCCTTCCTCTTCCTCTCCCTCGGCCCGTGGATCGGCGCGCTGATCTACGGCACCGGCGCCAACGGCGGCCGCTCGGTGGGCTACATGCTCGCCGCGTTCGCCCTCGGCCTGATCCCGTACTCGGCGCAGTACGTCATGCTGCGCGGCTTCTACGCGTACGAGGACACCCGGACGCCCTTCTTCAACACGGTGTGGATCGCCCTGGTCAACGCGGCTGTCGCCGGGCTGTCGTTCCTGCTGCTGCCGCCGCAACGGGCCGTGATCGGCATGGCGTTCGGCTACGGCGTCGCGTACTTCGTCGGCCTGATGGTCGCGCTGCCCCGGCTGCGGCGCCGGATCGGCACCCTCGACGGGCCGCGCATCCGCCGCACCTACGGCCGCCTGATCGTGGCCAGCGTCATCCCCTCGATCCTGAGCTTCCTGCTCGCCCGGACCACCGAGCACGTCCTGGGCGGCGGCCTGCTCGGCGCGGCCGGCGCCCTGCTGATCGGCCTCGTGGTCCAGATCGGCCTCTTCCTCGCGATCGCCAAGCGGATGCGGATCGAGGAGCTGAACGCGCTGCTGGGCATGGTGCGCGGCCGGTTGGGCCGCTGACCGGGCCGGAAGGCGTTGTCAGAGGGTCGCCCTAGGGTCGTGGTGGAGTGATCGTGAGGGAGGGGGCGGGCGGCGATGGTGCTGCTGGAGGTGCGCAGTCGCGCGGTGGGGGTGCCGGACGGGCCGACGGTGCCGGCGGTGTGGCTGGAAGTGGCCGCGGACGAGGCCGTGCTGACGCTGCGGGAGATCGTGGGCCGCGCGGTCGAGGCGCAGCTCGCGGCGGCGGACGCGGCGGACCGCGAAGGGGCCGCTCCGGGCTCCAAGAGGCCGCGCGCGGCGCGGAGTTCGGTGGGCGCCCAGTTCCGGTCCGGCCCTGACCGCACCGAGCCGGTGGGCGGCGCCGCGGCCGAGACGGAGCGGGCGATGGCGGCGATCGACCGCGGCCTGGTCGCCGTGTTCGCGGGCGGCCGCCGGCTGGAGTCCCCGGACGAGCCGGTGGCGGTCCGGCCGGGCGACCGGATCACCTTCCTCCGCGTCACCGCGCTGGTCGGCGGATGAGCGCCGTCCCGGCCACGGACGAAGTGGCGCACCGGCTCGGCGAGTTGCTCGCCCGGGCAGCCGGCCCGTTGCGGCAGCTCGCCGACGAAGTGCCGTTCGACGTCCCGGTGGAGCTGCACACGTTCCTGCAGGAGACGTTCGGCCCCGGGTCCTACGGCCTGCACGAGTGCTGGGACGCGGCGGCCCGCGCGGTCCTGGAGCGCCCCGTCACGCCGGAGCGCACCGCCCTGCTGCGTTCCCTGCTGCTCGGCAACGGCTCCGGCTTCCGCGGGTGGGAGCTGATCCGGCTCGTGCAGGGCTTGTACGACGCGGGGGCACTGGACGACGACGTCCTGCACCCGCTGCTGCGGGTGCGCCATCGGTCCTGGGAGCTGTGCCCGGTCGATCCGGCGCGCCGGGAGCAGCCGCACTTCCACGACCGGCCCGCGCTGTGGGACGAGGTCTCCGCGGGCTGCCGCGACAGGATCGCGGACTCCCTGGACCGCTTCGTCGACCTGCTCTGCGCGGCGCCCACCGCGGAGAGCGTCAGGCAACTCCCGCCCTGGCGCCCGCGCGGCACGCGGTTCTTCCTGCGGGCGCTGGAGCTGTGGCGGGCCGAGACCACCGCGCCGGGCGGGGACCGCGCCCGCGGCACCGCCGCCGTGTACCTGGCGCGGGCCCGCCTCACCGAGGCCGAACAGGTCTCGCTGCTCGACGAGTTGGGCACGCGTCCCCGCGCCGAGCGCGAGGCGGCCGTGGCCCTCGCGGCGTCCGCGCGGGAACAGCCCCTGGACCTGCTGGAGTTGCTCGACGCCGCCGACGCGCGACCGCTGGCCCGCCTGATCCGTGCCGGCGTCGCGCCCGTCGACCCGGAGTCCGACGCGATCGACCTGGGCGCGCTGCGCCGCGTGGAACTGCCGGCCGAGCGGATGGCCGAACTGCTCCCGCTGCTGTGCGCCACCGCGACGACGGTCACGGCCGACCTCGCCGGCCTCGGCGCCGGGTCGGTCGGCGCGGCGGACGACCTGCCGGAGTTCCTGCTCGCCCGGTACGGCCTCAACGAGCCGCGGGTCCGCGAACGGCTGCGCCGGCACGCGTACTCGGCGATCGCGTGTCTGGGCCTGCTGCCGCTCACCGCCGGCGAGACCGTGCTCGACCGCTATCTGGAGCTGCGCGGCTGCGCGAAGGCGGCCACCCGGTTCGGCGCCGAGCGCCGCGCCAACCACCTGCGGGCGGTGCACGCCGGGCTGTGGCACCTCGCTCAGGTCACCGGGTACCCGTCGGCCGACCGCCTGGAGTGGGACATGGAGGCCCGGCTGGCCACGGACACCCCGCAGCGCTGGAGCATCGGGGCGTACACCCTCTCCGTCGACCTGGCCGACCCCGCTGTGCCCCTGCGGGTCGAACGCGCCGGCAAGCGGCTCGCGTCCGTACCGAAGCAGGTCCGGCAGGACCCTTCCTACGGTGAGATCCGCGCCGTGCAGGAGCGGTTGCGCGAGCAGGCCCGCAGGGTGCGCACCGGGCTGATCGAGCCCCTGGTGGCCGGGGGCGACCTGCTGGACGCGGCCGGCTTCGACCGCCTGCTGGCCCTGCCCGCCGCGCGGGCCATGCTGTCCGCGCTGGTGCTGCGCACCGCCGACGGCGTGTTCGGCCTGCTGGACCTCTCCGGCGCCGCCCCCGCGCTGGTCGGCCTCGACGGCGTACCGGTGCCGATCGGAGCCGGCGGCGGCGCCGGGGTCGGGGTCGGGATTGGCGCGGCCCACCCGCTGGACCTCGCCGCCCGGGACCTGCTCGGCGGGTGGCAGCGGGAGGTCGTGCGGCGGCGGATACGGCAGCCGGTCAAGCAGGTCTTCCGGGAGTGGTACCGCCTCACCGCGGCCGAGCGGGAGGACGGCACGTGGTCACTGCGGTTCGCCGGGCGGGACGTGGCCGGCGCGGTCGCCGGGCGGCTGCTCACCGCCCGGGGCTGGCGGGCGTCGGTGCGCGAGGACCAGCCGTTCGCGACGCGGCGCCTGGGCGGCTGCCACGCCGTGCTGCGCTTCGACGAGTTGGGCCACTTCCTGGGTGAGGGCTCGGCCAGGACCGGGCCGACCGGGTTCGTCGAGACGGTCGACGGCCCCGGCCACAGCCTGGTGCTCGGCGCGGCGGTGCCGCTGGCGCGGGTGCCGGCGCTCGACCTGTCCGAGGCGCTGCGCGACGTGGACCTGGTGGTCTCGGTCGCCGCGCGGCAACTGCCGTCCGAGGAGTCGCCGTCCGATTCGGCGGCGGCGGTCCGCGGCGCGCTGCTCGCCGCCCTCGTGGCCGACCTCGGCCTGGACCGGGTCACCCTCGACGGCCGGTACGCCCGGGTGCGCGGCACCCGCGCCGACTACCGCGTGCACCTCGGCAGCGGCAGCGTCCACGTGGACCCGGGCGGCCACCTGTGCATCGTCCCGGCCGGGTTGACCCGCACACCGCACCGCGACCTCTTCCTCCCCTTCGCCGACGACGACGAGCAGACCTCGGTGATCCTCAGCAAGGTCCTCCTCCTCGCCGACGACGAACACATAGCAGATCAGGACATATTGGGGCAGATCGCCTACGTATCGGCGCCGGTCGACCGCTGAAAAGATGCCGCGTGGAAACTGTTCTGAAGAAGTGGGAGTGTGGGGGGAGGTCGGGGGTAAGAGGCCGAAGAGCAGTTCCGACGACTGAGGATGATGACATGACGGTGGCCACGCAGACCGCAGAAGCATCCGTCCAGCCTGCTGCGACGGGTTCCGCTACCTCTCCTGGTGCCCCCGTGTCGGGCGCGCACGCAGGGTCGGTCGGTGAACTGCCCTGGATCGAGGAAGCCGGCAAGGTCGCCCCCAAGGACGCGCGGGCGCTGTCGAAGCTCTTCTTCGACCGGCTGCAGACCCTTGAGGAGGGCACCCGCGAGTACAGCTACGCGCGGAACACCCTCATCGAGATGAACATGTCGCTGGTGCACTTCAGCGCCCGCCGGTTCCGCAGCCGCGGCCCGGAGGAGATGGAGGACATCCTCCAGGTCGGCACGATCGGCCTGATCAAGGCGATCGACCGGTTCGACCTGAGCCGCGAGGTGGAGTTCACCACCTTCGCCGTGCCGTACATCGTGGGCGAGATGAAGCGGTTCTTCCGCGACACCAGCTGGGCCGTGCACGTGCCGCGCCGGCTCCAGGAGCTGCGGGTGGAGCTGGCCAAGGCCCGCGACCACCTCACCGCGGTGCTGGACGCCAAGCCGTCCGTCGCCGAGCTGGCCGCCTACCTGGAGATCGGCGAGGAGGACGTCATCGAGGGCCTGGTGGCGTCGAACGGCTACACCGCCGGCTCGCTCGACCTGCCCGCCGGCGACGAGGAGGGCGGCTCCGACAACAGCCGGCCGTACGCCGAGTCGATCGGCGCCTGCGACCCGGCGATGGAGCTGGTCGAGGACTTCCACGCCCTCGCCCCGCTGCTGGGCCGGCTCGACGACCGCGAGCGGAGCATCCTGCGGATGCGCTTCGCCGACGAGATGACGCAGGCCGAGATCGGCGCCGAGCTGGGCTGCTCGCAGATGCACGTCTCCCGGCTGCTGTCGCGCACCCTCACCAAGCTGCGCAACGGGATGCTCACCGAGCGGTGAGCCGCCCCACGCGGCAACCCCGCGCCACCGGGTGAGCCACCTCACACACCTCGACCGGGTGCCGATCCACCCCCGGCCCACCCGCGGCACACCGATCCGCGGCACTCGCTGAGCGCCGCTCCGACTCCGAGCCCCGCATGGTCACGATGCGGGGCTCAGTCGTGTGCCCGTCGCCCGGCATGCCCCCATCTGCGCCAAGCCCGCCACCCGTTCCGCGCGTCCCGGTCCGCGTCGGGGCGCGCGGCCAGCACCCTTGGCCCATGAGGCACTGGTTGGGCGGCACGCACGGCATGCAGACCTCGGGCGCCGGGCGCGAGCAGCTCTTCCTGCTGCTGGCCGGGCTGGTCTGCTCCTTCCTCTTCATCCGGTTCAGCACCCGGATGATCCGGCGGCAGGTGTCGTGGTGGCCGGGGAACGTGCAGCCGGGCGGGATGCACATCCACCACGTGGTCTTCGGCCAGGTGATGATGATCATCGGCGGGGTGGGCGCGTTCGGGATCAGCGGCGGGCCGGTGGCGCACGACATCCTCGCGGTGGTCTTCGGGATGGGCTGCGGGCTGGTGCTGGACGAGTTCGCGCTCGTGCTGCACCTGGAGGACGTGTACTGGAAGGAGGAGGGCCGGCGGTCGGTCGACGCGGTGATCCTCTCCGTCGCGGTGATCGGGCTGCTGGTGGCGGGCGAGGCACCGCTCGGCGGGTACGTCGGCGGGGGGTCGTACGGGTCGTACGCGGTGGCCGCGGTGCTGCTCGGGTTCGTGGTGCTGTGCCTGCTCAAGGGCAAGGTGTGGACCGGGCTGCTGGGCGTGATGGTGCCGGTGCTCGCGGTGGTGGGCGCGCTGCGGCTGGCCCGGCCGCACAGCCCGTGGGCGCGCTGGCGCTACGCCGCGCGGCCACGCCGGATGGCGCGGGCCGAACGGCGCGAGGAGGGCGCGCGGCGGCGGGTGATGGCCGCGAAGACCGCGGTGATGGACGCGGTCGCCGGGGCACCCACCCCGGTGTCGCTGGCGAAGCGGGCGTCGGCGGTGCCGACGGTCGTGGAGGTGCCGCCGTCGCGGCTGGAGTTGCTGCTGGGCCGGGTGCTGGGGCCGCTGCGCGGGCCGGGCGCGGTGATCGCCGTGTGGTACCTGCGGCTGGCGGCCGCGGTGGACGTCGTCAGCGGACTGGTCGGCCCGCTGCGCGACCGGGTGCGGGCCGCGAGCGGCGGCGGTCACGTCTCCGCGTTCCTGGTCAGCCCCGGATTCACCGGCGCCGCGCTGGCGTTCGTGCTGTCGGTGAGCCTGCGCCGGCGCAAGCGGGCGGCGTGGCTGCTCACCACGGTGGCGACCGCCGCGTACACCGTGGCGATCGCGAGCACCGTCGCGGCGGCGCCGGGGGCGCACCGGCACGCCGCCAACTGGCTGGCGATCGCCCTGACATTGGTGCTGCTGGGCGCGCTGCTGGTCTCGCGCACCGCCTTCAACGTGCGCGGCGAGCGGCGCAACATCGCCGTGGGCCTGCTCAGCCTGGTGGTGGGGGCGGCGGTCGCGGTGGGCGCCGGCACCCTGCTGGTCCAGGCCACCGACCAGGACCCGCCGTCGCGTTGGGGCCCCAGCGCCCGGTACGCGGCGGTACGGACGCTGACGCTGTCGGCGATCTTCGACCACCCCGGGATCAGGGTGCCGTGGTGGGCGGACCTGCTGATCAACCTGATCAGCGTGGCGCTGCTGCTGCTCGTGGTGCTGGCGTTCCTGCGTGCGCCGCGCGGCCGGGACCGGCTGCTGCCCGCGGACGAGCGGCGGTTGCGGGCGCTGCTGCGGGCGGACGGCGGCCGGGACTCCTTCGGGTACTTCGCGCTGCGCCGGGACCGCGCGGTGTGCTGGGCGCCGGACCGGCGGGCCGCGATCGTGCACCGGGTGGTGAACGGCGTGACGCTCGCGGCCGGAGATCCGGTGGGACCGCCGGCCGCGTGGCCGGCGGCGGTCGCGCACTGGCTGGACACCGCCCGCCGGCACGCCTGGGTCGCGGCCGTCGCGCACGCGGGCGACAGCGCCGCGGGCGTCTACACCGCGGCCGGGCTGCACGGCCTGGACTCGGGCGTGGAGCCGGTGGTCGAGGTCGGCGCCCTGCCGGCCGAGCCGGCCCGGCTGCGGCAGGCGATGGAGGGCGCCGGCTACACGGTGGTGGTGCGCCGCGAGCGGGAGGTGGCCGAGGAGGAGTGGGTACGGCTGCGGCAGCTCGCCGACGCGTGGCGGCGGCACGGCCGGGCGGCCGGCGGGGTGCAACTGGGGCGGCTCGGCGACCCGGCCGACCCGGGCTGCGTGATCGCCGAGTGCCGCGACCGGCACGACCGGACCTGCGCGCTGCTGGCGTTCGTGCCGTGGGGCGAGGACGGGCTGACCCTGGCGCTGCTGCGGCACGACCAGGAGTCGGGGCACGGCCCGGTCGATCTCGTCCTCACCGAGGTGCTGCTGCGGGCGCGTACCGGCGCCGAACCGGTGGCGGACGTGGTCCGCGTCTCGCTCAACCTCGCGCCGTCCGACGGCGAGCAGGCGTACGCGGGGTACCGGCCGCGCTGGGTGACCCGGCACCTGCTGTACGAGCGGCGCGCCGAACTCCCCCGGGTGATCGCCGCCGCGGCCTACACCGAGGGCCTGCGCCTCGCCGCCGCACGAACCGCCCGGGCTTCCCACCAGGTGCACTGACCCGCAGCGTTGTGGACGCGGGTCACCACACCCGGGGCCCGCCCGGGGGTGGCCGCGCGGGCGGTTCGGGGGTGCCCCGGCGGCCCCCTCCCTCCGGCCGTTCGGGCACTCCCGCCGCCGGACGCACCCGTCTCCGCGGATTTCCGCTGCCGAATCGCCTGCGCGGTGCGGGAATTCCGGCACCTCGGGTCGGCCGCGAAGGAATCAGCCGGGCGAATTCGCGGCGGGCGCATACGGCAGCCGAATGAGGCGGGCGAATGCGTCAGCCGAATACGCCGTCCGGGAACCGAATACCGGATGTCCGGCCGCGTTCCGGCCGCCGGAATCCGCGCTCGCGGATTCACCCGGGCGGGGCCGGGCGAAAGGCGAAGCGCACCGTGCCGAAAGGGAGGAAGCGCGGGCCGTACGGCCCCCTGCGACCGCCACGGCACCCGCCGCGCGGCGGCCGCGTCCCCGGCGGGCGCCCGCCGGTCGTACGGGCGGCACCCGCACCGCGGACGGGAGCCGAGCGGCCGCCCGGCGGGCGCCCCACCATTGCCGGCACCCGCAATTCCGACCGCGCGGCACCATACGCGGCACGGAACGCGGGGGAAGTCGGCGGCGAAGTCCGCGGCTCGCGGGAAACCCGGGCCGGTGCGGCCGACTTGTACCGCGGTGACCAGCGCGGCGGCGCCCAGGACAGCCCGCACCGGACGCCGTCGAGACGCCGAGCGCGAATGCCAGGCTCTCCCCTGAGATCGGACGGAACGTCAACTCCGGTTCATCCAAACGGTGTTGATATGAAGTCATGATGGGCTGACGCTGCCGAGATCCACGCCCGGACCGCGCCCGGACCAGGGCGAGAAGCCCGCCGCACCCCCGCCCGCCGGTGAAGCGGGGGCCGATCGACCGGTCCCCGCGGGACCGCGGCAGGGGCAGCCGCGCCCGGTCGTCGTCGCGCCGACGGAGGGAAACCGGGCCGCCGCCGTCAAGCCGGCGCCGGCGGATCGTCGCACGCGCCACCCGTTCGCGGTCGGCATTCGCGACTCCAACTCCTTCCGGCCTACGTAACGGTAGGCTCCCTCTCCGTACCTGACCGCGATCGCCTGCGACGCCGGCCCGGGGACCGGTGCGCCCACCATCGCGCCCGCCCCGTGGACTCCACCGCGGCCGCGACTGCCACAACCCTCGAAGGGGTGGAGAATTCGGTTGTCTGATCGAGCGACTCGCCCGAATTCGCCGCCTTCTTCCGCACATATGGGCGGCGAGCAAATGCAGCGGCTTGGCGCGGAACGGCCGCCTGTATATGATCGCAAAGTGGCCGCACCAAGGCCGTTCCCCAATGGCCAGGCACAATCGAATCCAGTACGGCGCCCCGAACCACTCGCACCGCGCGACCGTTCGGCCGGGCGATCAGGACACCACCCACGCCCGCTCGTTCCGGTCGCCGGCCGGCGTGATCCACCGAGCCGCCGCACCCCCGACGGTGAGGACAGGCAAGTGACCACGGCCGTCAGCCGCAGCCTCCGCGAGGACCCGGCCCGGTGGCCGCGCCCCGCCCGGGGGCAGTTATCCGCGGACCCGCCGCCGTCATCGACCGTCAGCGTCTCCCGTGCCGCGGCCGGAAGGGTGTGCCTGGTTCGCGGTGCCCGGTGCGGAGCGTCGCCAGGCGGAGGATCGCCCTCGTACCGGGCGTACGCGGACGACTCCGACCACGCAGCGAGGTGCCGCGCCGGGCGCCGCGAACCGGTGCACCTCTCCGGTCACGGCACCAGAGACCGCCAACCCCGGACGGGCGTTGAGCCGCGTCCAGATTCCTGAGGATCTGATGACCACGTTGATACAGGAGGCGGCAGCTGCGCTGCTGTTGGCCCTCGCGCTGGCCGCCGGCGGTGCGGCTCTGCGGTTCCGCCGTATCGCCCGCACCCGGCAGCGGCAGGCCGAGCAGCAGCACGCACAAAGCCATGCCACGGTCCTGGCCGAGCGAGAGCGGGTACGCCAGCACGCCGAGCAGCAAAGGGCGTTGGAGGACGCGCTGGGCTACCTGGCGTCGGCCGGCCTGGCCGAGGCCACCGCCGCGGCGCTGGAACCCGGCGAGAACCGCGAGGTCGAGTTCGTGCTGCCGCAGCCGCTGGCCGGCACCCTGGCGGCGCAGCGCATCGAGGAACTGGTCTCCCAGCACACCGCGTTGGTCCGGCAGACCCGGCGCGACGCGCAGGACGCCGCCGAGTTGCGGGTCGAGAAGGCCCACGAGGACGCCCGCGACGCCACCCGCGCGGCCGTACTGACCTTCGCCTCGGCCCTGGTGAGCCTCGGTGCCGAACTCGCCGAGGAGGTCAGCGTGGGCGTGCGCCGGCACCACGGCGACGACGCGTACGAGACGCTGATGGAGATCGACCACACCGCCCAGCAGATGCTGCGTATCGCCCAGGGCTACATGGTGCTGTCCGGCGGCACCCTCGGCCGCCGGCTGCCGGCCACCGAGTTCACCGACATCGCCCGGGCCGCGATGGGCCGTATCCAGAACTACGAGCGGGTGCGGGCGCAGGAGCTGGACCAGGCGGTGGTGCCGCGCGCGGTCGAGGCGCTGGTGCACACCCTGGCGATCCTGCTCGACAACGCCGTCCGCTACGCGCCGCCGACCTCCTACGCGGAGGTGTCCTTCCGTACCGGGCACAACGGCGTGACGGTGGTCGTGGACGACGCCGGGCTGCAGATGAGCACCGAACAGCTGGAGCGGGCCCGGGAGATCCTCAGCGGCAAGCAGTCGCTGGACATCCACGCGCTCGGCGCGTACCCGCAGACCGGCTTCCGGGTCGCGGCCCAGCTCTCGGCGCGCTACGGCTTCCGGATCGACCTCGAAGCGCCCAACCTGTTCGGCGGCACCCGGGCGCTGGTGTTCGTGCCCGCCGCGCTGCTGACCACGCTGCCGGCCGAGCAGCCGGCCGGCCACCGCGCGGGCCCCGGCGCCGACCAGCCGTACCTCCCGGCGCAGGGCCACCCGAACGGGCCGCAGCCGGGGCAGCCCGCGCAGTACGCGCAGAGCCCGCAGCCGGTGCAGGCCGCCCACGACCCGCAGCCGTACGCGGCGGGACCCTCGTACGGCTCCGACAGCCGTCACGACGGGTCGCTCGGCGCCCAACCGGCCACCACCGCGAGCGGGTTGACCCGGCGGCGGCGCCGGCCGCAGCCGGCACCCGCGCCCGCCGCACCCGCCGCGCCGGTGGCCGAGACCCGGCCGGGCCGGCCGGACATCGCCGCCGCGTGGGCCGACGGGTCCCGCCGGGGCCGGGCGCTGTCGGAGCAGGCATCTTCAGCGGCCTCCTCCTCGGCGGGGAGCCGGCCGGACCCGGACGAGGGTCCGCGGGAGGACCTGCCGGACCGCCCCTGGGGCACCGACCGGCAGGGCACGTCGGAGAACACGTCGGCCACTTCGAAGGGCGATTCCTGACCATGTTGAAAGCTCACGACGACAATGCGCTGGGGTGGCTGCTCGACGAGCACCTCGGCAATTGCCCGGGCGTGCGGTTCGCGGTCCACATGACATCAGACGGCCTGCTCAGCTCGTACACCAAGACCATCGACAAGGACACCGGCGACAAGCTCGCGGCCGTGACGGCTGCGCTGCGGGCGGCCGGGCTGGCCTGGGCCGAGGTCACCGGGCGGCGGGGTGAGCCCAACTCGGTGCGCCAGCACCTGATCGAGACCGACCAGTGGATCGGGCTGACCTCGGCCGCCGCGGAGAACTCGCTGCTGGCGGTCTGCGCCGAACTCGACAGCGACATCGGGCTGATCAGCGAGCGGATGAACGCGCTGGCCCAGCGGGTCGGCCACGAGCTGGTCAGCAGGGAGCGCCGACCCGTCGGCGAGGGCGGTCGGGCGAGGTGAGCGGCCCGCGGCGTGACCCGGATGTGGTCCGGCCCTACGTCCGCACCGGCGGGCGCAGCCGCCCCTCCCGCGACGTACGCCTGGAGTCCCTGGTGATCGCCGCGCCCGCCCCGGTGCAAGGACTGGAGCCGGACGCCCGCCGGGTGTTCCTGCTGTGCCGCGGCGGGGTGCTGGCGGTGGCGGAGATCGCCGCCGGGCTGGAGCTGCCGCCGTCGGTGGTCAGGATTCTGGTCTCCGGCCTGATCGACTCCGGCCACCTCGCGGCCCCGGTCCGGCGTACCCGCGCCGACGCGCCGTCCACCGACCTGCTGAAGGAAGTGCTGCATGGCCTCCGCTCCATCGCCTGACGCCGGCCTGTCCGAGATGACGGGCCCGTCCGGCGAGACCGCCCGTCCCGACGACGACTCCGCCGCCGAGCCGCTCGGCTTCGACTACCTCCCCTCCACCATCACCCGCTCGGCGAAGCTGCTGGTCACCGGGCCGTTCGGGGTCGGCAAGACCACCTTGGTGGGCACCGTCGCGCCGCTCGTGCTGCGGATGGACGAGCCCATGACCGAGGCGAGCGTCGGCGTCGACGACCTGCGCGGCACCCCGGAGAAGACCACCACCACCGTGGCCATGGACTTCGGCCGGCTGCACCTCAACGAGAGCCTGGTGCTCTACCTGTTCGGCACCCCCGGCCAGGTGCGGTTCAAGCCGCTGTGGGAGGGGCTGGCCGACGGCGCGCTCGGCGCGCTGGTGCTGGTCGACACCCGGGACCTGGACCGCTGCCACGACGTCCTGGACCTGCTGGAGGAGTACGACACCCCGTACGCCGTGGCGATAAACCGCTTCGACGACGGGATGGAGTACCCGCTGGAGGAGGTCCGCCAGGCCCTCGACCTGGACGACGCCACCCCGCTGACCACGTGCGACGCGCGGGACCGGCAGTCGTGCCTGGGCGCCCTGATCACGCTCGTCGAATTCCTGTCCACCCGCCAACTGGAGCCCCGCCCGTGACGTCCCCGCCCTATGCCGACCCCGCGCCCGCCACGCACGCGCCGGGCCGGCGCGTCCCGCTCTACACCGAGGAGTTCGCCGCCGACCCGCACGGCGCCTACGACCGGATGCGGGCGGAGTTCGGCCCGCTGGTGCCGGTGGACCTCTCGCCCGGTGTCCCCGCCACCCTCGTCATCGGCTACGCCCAGGCGCTGCGCATCCTCAACGACCCGCAGCGCTTCCCGGCCGACCCGCGGGTGTGGCAGCGCGACGTGCCCGACGACTGCCCGGTGAAGCCGATGATGGAGTGGCGGCCGAACGCGCTGCGCTCGGCCGGCGAGGAGCACCACCGCTACCGCGGGGCGAACACCGCGAGCCTGGACCAGGTCAACCAGCACCAGCTGCGGGCGACCGTGGAGCAGGTCGCCGCCGAGACCATCGGCCAGTTCAGCCCCACCGGCACGGCCGACCTGCTCACGCAGTACGCCTGGCCGATCGCCTTCCGCGTGCTCAACGAGATGCTGGGCTGCCCGCCGCAGATCGGCCAGCGGGTCGCCGACGGCATGGCCGCGATCTTCGAGGGCGTGGACGCCGCCGCCGGGAACGTGATGCTCGGCCAGGCGCTGCGCGACCTGACCACCAGCAAGCGCACCTCCCCCGGCGCGGACATCACCAGCTGGCTGATCGGCCACCACGCGGCGCTCACCGACGAGGAGATGGACCACCAGCTGGTCACCCTCTACGGCGCCGGCATCGAGCCGACCACCAACCTGATCACCAACACGCTGCGGCTGATGCTCACCGACGACCGGTTCTCCGGCAACCTGCACGCCGGCAGCCTGTCGGTACGCGACGCGCTGGACGAACTGCTCTTCACCGACCCGCCGATGGCGTCGTACTGCGTGTCGTACCCGCCGCGGCCGATGGACGTCGACGGGGTGCGGCTGCCCGCGCACCAGCCGGTCGTCATCTGCATGTCCGCCGCGAACAACGACCCGTCGATCGGCGCCGCACCCTCCCGCCGGGTCGGCAACCGCGCCCACCTGGCCTGGAGCAACGGCCCGCACGCCTGCCCGGCCAAGTCGCACGCCTACCTGATCGCCGAGACCGCCCTGGTCCACCTCGTCGACGCGCTGCCGGAGATGGATCTGGCCGTCCCCGCCGAGGAGTTGACCTGGCGGCCAGGACCGTGGCACCGCGCGCTCACCGCGCTGCCGGTCACCTTCCCGCCCGTCCCCGCCCCGCCCGCGCCCCAGAGCTGAACGGAGCACTCCGCCGTGTCCCTGCCCACCCCTCTCGTCCTGGACCCCACCGGCTCCGACCCGGACTCCGAGCACGAGAAGCTACGCTCCCAGGGCCCCGCCGCCCGCGTCGACATCCTCGGTGTGCCGGCCTGGGCCGTCACCGACCCGACCCTGCTCAAGCAGCTCCTGACCGGCCCCGACGTCTCCAAGGACGCCCGGCAGCACTGGCCGGCGTACGACCACGCGGTCGCGACCTGGCCGCTGGCGCTGTGGGTGTCGGTGCACAACATGTTCACCGCGTACGGCGGTGACCACCGCAGGCTGCGCCGGCTGGTGGCCCCCGCGTTCAGCGCCCGCCGGATAGCCGCGCTCGGCGACCGGGTCGAGCAGATCGTCAGCACGCTGCTGGACCGGCTCGACGAGCTGTCCCACGACGCCCCGGACACCCCGGTCGACCTGCGCGAGCTGTTCGCCTACCCGATCCCGATCCAGGTGATCAGCCATCTGATGGGCCTGCCCGAGGAGCAGCAGGCGGACTTCCGTACCGTGGTGGACGGCGTCTTCTCCACCACCCTCACGCCTGATGAGGCGATGGCCAACACCGTTCGCCTGTACGGGGTGTTGGACGACCTGATCGCCGCCAAGCGGACCGCGCCCGGCGACGACATGACCTCCCTGCTGATCGCCGCGCGCGACGAGGAGGGCGACGGCTCGGCGCTGTCCGAGACCGAACTGCGCGACACGCTGCTGCTGATGATCAGCGCCGGCTACGAGACCACGGTCAACCTCCTCGACCAGGCGATCTCCGCGCTGCTGACCCACCCCGACCAGCTCGCGCTGGTCCGGTCCGGGGACTCGGACTGGTCGTCGGTGGTGGAGGAGACGCTGCGGCTGGAACCGGCGGTGAAGAACCTGCCGATGCGCTTCGCGGTCCGCGACATCCCGCTGCCCGACGGTCAGATGATCGCCGCGGGCGAGGCGATCCTCGCCGCGTACGCCGCGGCGAACCGGCACCCCGACTGGCACGGCGACACGGCCGGGCAGTTCGACCTCACGCGCACCGCGCCCGGCCCCGAGCACCTCGCGTTCGGCCACGGCGTGCACTTCTGCCTGGGTGCCCCGCTGGCCCGGCTGGAGGCGGTGGTCGCGCTGAGCGCGTTCTTCACCCGCTTCCCCGACACCCGCCTGGCGACCCCCGCCGACACCCTCCCCCGGGTGCCCTCCCTGATCACCAACGGCCACCAGACCCTCCCGGTGGTCCTGCGCCCCACCGACTGACGCTCCCCCACGACCCACCCGCGGCGGGCCGCCCCACTCCGGGGCGGCCCGCCGCCTCCTTTCCCCCTCACAGGGCACGGGTTCACCACCCGGTCACCAAGGAACGTTAAAGTTGCCCATGGTGACGACGTGCCTCCGGGGAGGGAATCGCATGGGAGACGGCCGCGACCAGAAGTTGCGCAGCGTGGACCCCGTCGACCTGGAGCAACTGGCCACGCTGCTCGACGGCAAGGGGCCGAACAGCCTCAAGAGCCGTACCGACGCCGCTTTCCGCAGCGCGGCGGCGCTCGGCGCCACCTCCCATCTCAACGGCCTGCGGCCGCTCGCGCGTTGGGCCGACGACACCGCGCCCGACCTGCGCCGCCGCGCGGCCCGGGCCCGCATGAACGCGGGTGACCTCACCGGGGGGTTCCTCTGGGCCGGGTTCTCCGCTCAGGACCTCGCGAAGTACAAGGGCGACGGGCTCTCCCCCGAACTCGCGCTCGTCGCCAACTCCGTCGCCGCCAGTGACGACCCGAAGGCGTCGCAGTTCCGGCGCCGCCCCAATGAGAACCTCGACGACTGGATCGACCGCCTCAAGGCCCAGGCCCTCACCGCCCTCCCCGGACTCCAACCGTTCGAGCCCGCGGTCCAGAGCTACCTCACCAACTTCGGCGACTGGAAAAGCGCCACCGACGCAGCCGGCCACGTCATCTTCCAGGGCTCCCAACTCACCAAGGTGCTGGTGGGGAACTCCTTCAAGAAGGGATGGCTACGGCAGTGGCAGACCTGGGCGGCGACGAAGCTGCGAGGTCCTGGCATCAACCGCCTCGCTGACGTGGCCAGCCGGATTGACCAGTGGGAGCCGAGAATCCGCTCGCTGAGCGCCCCCGGCGCATGGCTTCCCAGCAAGCTGACCTCGGCGCTTCAACACGTTCCAGGATTGAACGGAATGATCGGAGACTTGGCAAGCGATCGCTGGGACCCACTCCGCGAAAAGCCGCTCATGAACCTTGCCTTGCATGGCGTCTCGGCAAACAAGGTGATCAATTTCCTGGTCGGCAATGACAAGCTCGCGAAGCAGTTCGGCGGTCTGACGCACTCCGGCGTCGAGGTCAAGCGCGCGGCCCACGCCAACCTGGCCAGAGTCGGTGCCAAGGCATATCGAGGCCTGCGGGAAGGCACCGCCTTCGAAAACGTCGCGGCCAAGAGCCGCTACGGCGCTGCCCTGAAGGGGCTCGCCACCGTGAGCGAGACCGCCGGCGCGTTCCGCAGCTTCAACATCGTCACGAGCGTCGCCATGACCGGGATCAGCACGGCGAACCTGATATCCGACGGCAATCCCGTCAAGGCGTTCAAGCGCGAGGGTGCCGGCTACGTCGCCGACGCCGCCGACACGGCCTTCAACGCATCCCTGACCGCCACTCTCATCGCACCGAACCCGGTCACCTTCGGCCTCACCATCGCCACCGGCAGCGTCTACGCCGGCGCGGAAGTCGTACAGCACTGGGGCGACATCAAGAAGGGCACGTCAACGGCCACGCACTGGGTGGACAAAACCACGAGCAACGTGACTCATGACATCGCCAGCGGCGCCAAGTCCGCGGCGAAGAAACTCAACCCGACCCACTGGCACTTCTAGGATCGACATATGAGCGGCCTTACCTTCGAGCTGGAACCCTTCAGAAACGAAGCGCAAGAGGGCTTCCGCGGTGTCGCGGGGCCCTACGGCGACACCATGGCCTACTACGTCAAGTCCGTGCGCGATCATCAACCCAACGCGACACTCCGGGCTCAACTCGTCTCCGAGCACCTCCCTGAAGCACACGTCGACGGCATCGGGATGGGCGGGCAACCCTCACCCTACAAAGCGACCCTCGAAGTCGACGGCATCACCGGAAAGCTCAAGTACAACTCCTACGGCCTCACCCGAGCCGCACGCGCACTCCACATCACCTACGCCGACCGCACGTACACCTACGCCTACACGCGAACCCTCAGAACCGACACGGAACTCCGCAGACGCGGCGCACGCATCACCCTCACCAACGGCCGCCGAATTCGCGGAACCGGCCAGGTCCGCAAGGTGACGACGCACGGCGACACCGACGAAGTGGACCTCGCCATAGCCCTCGTCTTCGAAGCCGTCGCCACCGACCCTCTCGACCCCACAGCAGCGCCGCTCTACGGACTCTTCAGAAGCGACACCAATGGGGACGGATAACCGCGAAGTGATCAACCTCACCTTCGAACTCGGACCCTTCGAACTCGGACCCTTCGAAGACGACCCGCAGCGCGGATACCGCGGCACCGCCGGGCGCTACGGCGACGTCATGGCTTTCCACACGCGCCGGCCGAACCATCCCAAGGCCGTGTTCCAGGCCCAGCTGGTCTCGGAGCATCTTCCGGAAGCGCACGTCGCCGGGATGGGCATCATGGGCCAGCCGTCCACTCACAAGGCCACGCTCCAAGTCGGTGGCACAGCAGGCAAACTCAAGTACAACTCATTCGGCCTCACCCGAGCCGCACGTGCACTCCACATCACCCACGCCCAACACGAACCGGACCGCCTCGGTGCCAACACCGTGGGCAGTGGCTGACCCTCCGATGGCCGGCTTCACCTCCGCCGCGTTCGGGGTTGGCCTACGCCGCGTTGCCCTCGTCCGCCAGTTCCGGCTGGTCCGGGAGGAGGTCAGTCAGGCGGGTCCAGAGGGTTGAGGTGGTGGCGGGGGTGAGGTGGAGGGGGGTGGTGGGGTCGACGCCGCCGGGGAGGATCGGCTCTTCCGGCTGCTCGCGCACCCAGTAGCCGAGGGCGCCGCAGTCCCAGACGGCGAGGGCGCGGAGTGCGGTGACGGGTTCGGCCGCGGGCGTGGGCGGGGCGCCCCAGACGACGGTGACGCGCCAGGTGCCGGCGAGCGCGCAGACGAGGTCGGCGAGCAAGGAGAGTTCGGGGTCGGCGAGGGAGCCGTCAGCGGCGGCGAGGGCGGCCCGGGCGAGGAGGGCGCCGTCTTCGGGTGGGACCGGGGCGCCGTCGGCCGTGGCTGCGGCGAGGGCAGCGAGAGCGGCGTCCAGCGCGCCCATGGTGGTCGTGATCCGGGGCGGCACGGCCGGCTCCGGCGCGGAGACACCGTGCAGATTGACCATGCGGGCGATCTCCCAGACCAGGGTGGTCGGGAGGATCGAGAGGTACTCCGACTCCTCCTCACCGGGCCAGCCGTCGTGCGCGATGACGGCGTCCGGGCCGACGACCAGCCCGTGGTGGACCGGACCGTGGCCGCCGGTGACCTCGATCCGCACGACGGCGACGGGATCGGCGAGGGTCTCGATCAACTGCTTGAGAGAGAGGTCGAGTTCGCCCTCGGGCCCGACCAGCCCGAGCTCCTGGAGTTCGCCGAGCGAGGGAAGCAGTTCCTCGGGCGGGGACTGGTGGTCGGAGAGATGGCCGAGCACGGCGATGTGCCGGTCGGCGAGGCGGAACCGGCTACGTGAACTGTCGTACGAAGGCATGCGGGTGGCGCGCTCCTGGTCGGGCCGACCGAACCCGGGCGGCGTGCGGCGGCGTATCGCGGCGTAAGGCGGCACACGAGTGCCGTACGGGCGGCTACTTGAGCTTCTTCGCGTTCTGCTCGCACGTACCCGCCTCGGTGCGCAAGGACTCCGCCACGGTGCGGCACGTGGTCCGCCACGTGCCGAGTTCCCCGCGGGTACGGTCGGCGTGCGGGCCGGACCAGTCCTTCATCGTGGCGGTGGCGAAGGTACGGGCCGCGTCCGGCAACGCCTCGATCTCGTCGGCCAGGCCGCGCAACCGGCTCGCCCTGTCGGTCAGTTCCTGGACGCCTTCCGATGCCATCCGCGCCATCCCCCCAGGTGGGCCGCATATACGAAAACATGATCAGGACCCACGATAGATCCCGGTCCGGCCGCGCTCCAGACGGGTTCGCGCCGAAGCGACCACGGGAGTGGTCCGCGCGGCGGCTCAGAGGGCGGCGAGGGCGGGGAGGAGGAGGGTCGCGGCGGTCACGTCGGGGGTGAGCGGGCGGTCCCCCGGGCCGGCCGGGAGCGCGGGCGAGGTCAGGACCGCGTGCACGGGTGCGCCCGGGTCGAGAAGGTCCGCCGGCTGGATACGCAACGCCCGTACCGCCGCGACGAGTTCGCAGGCGAGCACGAGACGGTAGGCGCCCGCGGCTCGGAGCGCCTGCCGTGCCGCCTGGGAGGCGAAGCTCGCCGCCTCTTCGAGCCCGCGGGAGATGACGGTGTGCCCAGCGGACGCGGGCGACGAGGCGGAGGCCCGCAGCTCCGCGAGCGCGGAGTTCGCGCTGTACTCGAGGATCATGATCCCTGAGCTGGCCGCGGGCCCGTCCGCGAGGAAGGGCCGCAGCCCGGTGATGTCGGGGTCGCCGAGGTGCCCGAGGCGGGCGGTGGACAGCCGGGCGGTCTGGAGCACGGCCAGCGAGAGCTGGTCGAGCGCGAGGCCGAGCGGCGCGGCGAAGAACCCGCCGTGGTGGTAGACCGCGGGACCGCCGTCCGGCCCGCCGTCCTCGGTGATCAGCGGGTTCTCCGAAGGGCAGTTGATCTCGACGCCGAGCACCCGGCGCAGCGCGCCGACCGCTTCCAGCGCCGGCCCGTGCACCTGCGGGAACGCCCGGAAGCCGTACGGGTCCTGGATACGCCGGCCGGGCGCCTGCGGGCGTTCCGGCTGCCCGAGCAGCCTGCGCACCTCGGCGGCGGCGTGCAGGGTGCCGGCGTACGGGCGCAGGGCGTGCACCGGAGCGGCGTACGCCTCCAGGGAACCGCCGACCGCGGCCAGCGAGAGGGCGGCGATGGCGTGCGAGGCCCGCAGCAGGACGTCGATGTCGTGGCAGACCAGCGCGGCCTGGCCGAGCGCGAGGGCGTTGCTGCTCATCAGGGCGAGCCCGTCGCCGCGCTGAAGGGTCACGGGCGCGGGTCCGGGCGCGGTGGCGCTGGTGTGCAGCGGCGCGACGGGGCCGCCGTCGGGGTGCGGATCGGCGTGGACGCCCACCGGCCCCGGCTCGGTGGAGTTCGCGCCGGGCGGTACGGGACCGGGCGATACGGCTCCGGGCGGTACGGCTCCGGGCGACGCGGGACCGGCTGGTACGGGACCGGCCGGTACGGCGCCCGGCCTCACCCCGCCGTGCCGCACCCCGCCGTCCCGTACCGTTTCCGCGCCCAGCACCTCCGCACCCCGCGCCTCCGCACCGATCGGGTCGAGTTCCGGCCCCAGCGCCCCCACCGGGTCCGCCAGCCAGGGCCGCTCGCCGATCAGCGTCAGCCCGGTCTGCGCGAGCGCCGTCAGATCGCCGGTGCCGACCGCCCCGTACTCGTTGACGGCCGGGTGCACATGCAGCCGCAGCGCCTCGACCATCGCGTGGACGAGTGCGGGCTGGAGGCCGGAGCCGCCGGCCAGCACCTGGTTGGCGCGGACCGCCAGCATCGCGCGGACCTCGCGGGCGGGCAGCAGCGCGCCGACCCCGCCGGCGTGGCTGCGCAGCAGCCGCAGGTCCTGCTCGTCCTTGTCCTCGTCGCTGAGGAAGACCATCCGGTTGGCGCCGACCCCGGTGTCGCGGCCGTAGATCCGGCCGGAGGCGGCGAGCCGCTGGGCGGTGCGCCAGGAGCGTTCGGCGCGTGCGTACGCCTCCGGCGGGACGACGGGTCCGGCCACGCCGTCGGCGAGCAGTGCGACGCCGTCGGCGTCGAGGCCGAAGCCGTCGAGGACCGCGCCGGCCGCCTGCGCACGCTGGGGTGCGGAGGAAGCGTCGTTGCCGCGGTGCGACGACGACTCAGGGGCTGTTCCCACGGTCGCCTCCGGCTGAGGGCGGTACGGAAGGGTGGTTCGGAAGGGTGGTTCGGAGAGGCAGTGCACAAGGGCGGTACGGAGGGGCCGTCCGTCACGGTCGCGCCCCGGGTCGTACGTCGTGCGGGCTCCGGGGTGTCCGTGACGCGTGCTCGGGGCGCCCCGGTCGTCCCCGCGGCCTGGGCCGAACCGGGCCGCCCCGGGGTGCGCTCGGCACCCCGGGACCGTCCTCAGGCTCGTACGCGGGCCTACGCGGGCCCGGCTCAGCCTTCCCCGCTCAGCTGACGCCGATGGACTTCAGCCACGTCTGCGCGACCGCGAGCGGGTCCTTCTTGTCGGTCTGCACCTGGGTGTCCAGGTCGAGCAGCTTCGCGGTGTCGAGCTTCGCCGACACGCTGTTGAGCGCGTCGACACCGGCCTGCGAGAGCCCCGACTTGTAGACCAGCGGAAGCACGTTGCCGAAGCCGAAGAGGCTCTTCGGGTCCTGGAGCGTGACGAACTTCTCGGACGAGATGGTCGGGTCGGTGGTGAAGATGTCCGCGGCCTGGACGTTGTTGCTCTTCAGCGCCGACTCGGTGAGCGGGCCGCCGGCGTCCAGCGCCTTGAAGGACTTCGGCACCACGTTGTACTCGGACTTCAGGCCGACCAGGCCCTGCTGGCGGGTCTGGAACTCCGGCGAGCCGCCGATCACGAGGTCCTTGCTGATCGAGGCGAGATCGGCGATCGAGGAGGACGCGGTCAGGTGGTACTTCTTCGCGGTGGCGGCGTTGACCGTCACCGAGTCCTTGTCCTCGGCCGGGGCGTCTTTCAGCACCGTCAGCTTCGGGTCGAGCTTCGCGGTGATCGCGGAATCCGTCGCGGCCGCCGTCGTGGCCACCGCCTTGGGGTTCAGGTAGGAGAGCAGCGCGCCGTTGAACTCCGGCATCACCGTCAGCGTGCCGTTCTTCATCATCCCGTAGGTGGTCTCACGGGTGCCGATGTTCAGCTTGTAACTGACCTTGATGCCCTTGGACTTGAGGGTCTCGCCGTAGATGTAGGCAAGCACGGTGCTCTCGGCGAAGTTGTTGGAGCCGACGACCACGGTGCCGCCGGACGCCTTCTTCCCGGCCAGCGGGTCACTGCCGCTGTCGCCGGACGAGGAGGAGGAACAGCCCGCCAGCAGGGGCGCTGCCACGGCAGCGACGACCGCCACGGCGGCCAGTCGGAGGTAACTCGGGCTGGACCAGGTGCTGTTCTCGCGAGTAGTCACGGTTTCCGCTTCCGGCTCGGTGTTCGAAAGATGATCAACGTTGTTCGAAACATGCCTTGGTGACGATCCAATCCAGCCGCTTCCCACCCAGTCAAGTGAAGGCTGGTCACCGATTGGCATCGACGCGTGCGAAGCGCCGATCCGGCACCCGGCGGCACCGCGCTGACCTGCGGCGGAACCGGATCGCCACAGGTCGGTGCGTGGGCGGACTTAACAGGATCTTGATGTGCAGGCCAGGTGCCGGACGACAAGACGAGGTAGTCTCCGGGCAGTTGGCGACCATTCCCGGACTGACACGGGGAGTTTTCGGCCACTTCCGTCCGACCAAGGTGACGAAAGTGGTCAAAGTCACGGAGGAGGGCGCGTCGTGTCCGCGAACGGAGCGATCGGACCGGAACGAGAGCATCCGGTACCGGAAGTCCCGCACGATGGCGACCGTCCGCCCCGAACATCCGCGCTCGCCCGCTTCGCCGACCGCCGGCCCTTCCGGCGCAAGCTCGACGTGCTGCTCGGCGTCCCCCTCGTCGTGATCGCCCTGCTGCTCGGCTATGTGATCTCCGGGCTGGTCGGCCAGGCCAGGGACGCGGGCTCCGCCGCCCAGCTGGTCCGCAGCAGCCGCCAGGTCGCGACCCTGGTCGACCGGGTCGAGTCCGAGCACCAGCAGGCGCTGCTGCTGTCGGTGCGCTACGAGTCGGCCACCACCGGCGGCCGGCCGTCGCTGACCGCCTACCGCGACGCGCAGGACGCGGTGGACCGGCAGGTCGCCGCGGTCCGCCACGCCTTCGGCTCGCGGCTGCCGGCCGCCGAGGAGCAGGTGCTCAAGGAGATCGACGGCCTGAGCAGCCTGCGCAGCACCGTGGAGCAGAGCTACCTGCCGGCCGACAACATCGACCCGGCGTACACCTCCGCGATGGACGACCTGATCGACGGCCTCGACCTGGACACCAGCACCAACCTCTCCACCACCCGCACCGGCAGCCTGCTGGACTCGCTGCTGCGCGCCGAGGCCGCGCACAGCTCCTTCGAGACCAGCGTGTTCTCCGCGCAGACCGGTGACGCCAACGCGCTGATCGAGTTCGTCCACGCGGTCGGCGACGAGCAGGTCTACACCACCGAGGCGGCCCGGTTCGGCCGCTACGCGACCTCCAAGCAGAGCGCCGAGCTGGCCGGGATCGAGCAGGGCACGGCCTGGAACACCATCTCGCAGCAGTACGCGGGCCTCCAGGTGGACCCGAGCTCGCTGGTGGCCAACGGCCCGGCGGCCATCAAGGCGGCCTTCACCTCCGCGCTCCAGGCGTACCCGCAGTACCAGCAGCAGGCGGAGAGCCGGCTGCGCGTCACCAGCTCGCTGATCGGCCAGATCGCCGACCGGGCCGACCACGCCTCGGACAACGCGTGGTGGCGGGCGGCCTGGCTGCTGGCCGGCGCGCTGGTGGCGTTCGTCCTGTGGCTGGCGCTGTCGGTGGCGATCCGCCGCTCGGTGATCCGGCCGGTGCAGGCGCTCACCGGGGCGGCCGCCGAGGTCGCGGAGGTGGCCGGGCGGGAACTGGCCCGGGTCGCCGACGACGACGCGGTGGACGCGAGCCCGCCGCGGCTGCGCGAGATGCCGGTGACCGCGCGCGACGAGATCGGCGACCTGGCCGCCGCCTTCAACCGGGTGCAGACCACCGCGGCCGCACTGCTGGAACGGCAGGTGCTCAGCCGCCGCAACACCGCGGAGATGTTCGGCAACGTCGGCCGCCGGGTGAGCAACCTGACGGCCCGTCAACTCTCCCTGATCGACGCGGTGGAGCGCGGCGAGACCGACCCCGCGCTGCTCGACCGGCTCTACCGCATCGACCACCTCGCGGTCCGGCTCCAGCGCAACGCCGACAGCCTGATGCTGCTGGCCGGCATCCGCGAGACCGGCATGGAGGCGGGGCCCACCCCGCTCACCAACGTGGTGCGCGCCTCGCTCGGCCAGATCGAGGGCTACCAGCGGGTCTCGCTCAGCGCCGAGACCGAGGTCACCGTCGCGCCCGACATCATCGCCGACCTGACCTTGATGCTCGCCGAGCTGCTGGAGAACGCGGTCGCCTTCTCGCCCGCCCGCAGCCCGGTCGAGGTGACGGTGAGCGCGCGCTCCGAGGGAGCGCTCATCGAGGTCACCGACCACGGCCTGGGCATGAGCGCGGCCCGGCTCGCCGAGGAGAACGCCCGGCTGGTGCGCCGCGAACGCCTCGACCTGGTGCCCACGAAGGTGCTCGGCCTGTTCGTGGTCGGCAGCCTGGCCCGGCGCTGGGGCGTGCGCGTCACGCTGACCCGTACGCAGGGCGGCGGCGTCACCGCGCAGGTGGCGATCCCGTCGGCGCTGCTGCTGATGATGAGCCCGTTCGCGGAGCCGAGGAAGCGGCTGGACACCGGGAACGGGGCCGGCGCCGGAACCGAGGGCCGGGCCGGGCGCAGGTCGTACGAAGGCGGGGCCGCGGAACTCGAACGGGGCGACCTGGCCGAGCGCGGCGAGCGGGCCGCACGGGGGCCGCGGCACGCCGCCCGGGTGCCCGAGTCGGGCCCGGCCCGCCCGCACCCGGAGCCGGGCCGCGACACGGAGGCCGGCGGCGGCGCCCGGCACGCGGCGCCGAACCGCCCGGACGCGCCCGCGCCGCTCCCCCGCAGGGTGCCGCAGCGCAACGCGGCGATCAGCTCAGCGGCCGTGCCGTCCGCGCCCGCCGCACCGGTCCGCCGCCTCGGCCCGGGGCAGGGGACCGCCCCGAACGGCAACGGAACCGGGAACGGGAACGCAATAGCGCTGGGCGGCGCCGCGACCGGCGCACATACGGTGAACGGCGCGGCGAGCGGGCCCGGTTCCACGGGTGCCTCCACCGCACCGGGTACTCCCGCCGCGCCCGGCACACACGCCCACGGGAGTACGTCGCCGGGCGGGCTGCGGCGCCGCGTGAAGGGCGCCACCCTCGCCACCACGCTCGGAGCGGCGGCCCCCGCCGCCCCGGCCGCCGCCGGCCCCGCCGTACCCTCTCCCCCAGACCCGCACCGCCCCGCCGCAGACGCCGAGCAAGTCCGCTCCGAGCTGGACGAGTTCGAGGCGGCGGTGGAACGGGCGCACCGCGACACCGCGACGGCCGACACCGGCCAGAGCCGCACCACACTGGACACGGGGTTCCCGGAAGGAGCCGAAGAGTGACAACGCCGACAGGTGGCGGGCCCGAGGAACTGCGGGCCGCCGCAGCCGATTTCACCTGGCTGCTGAACCGTTTCGCCACCGAGACCGCGGGGGTGGTGGACGCCATCGCGGTGTCCTCCGACGGCCTGCTGATCGCGGTGTCGCAGCTCCGCGACCCGGCGGACTCCGAGCGGCTCGCGGCGATCGTCTCGGGCATGACCAGCCTCGCGGCGGGCGCCGCCGGCAACTACGGCCTGGGCCCGCTGAACAAGGTGATCATCGACCTCGCCGAGGGCCACATCCTGGTCTCGGCGATCGGCAGCGGTGCTGTCCTGGGCGTGGTGACCTCCAAGGAGGCAAAGCTCGGGAACATCGCCTACGAGATGACGGTGTTCGCGAACCGGGCCGGGGCGGCGCTCAATCCGGAGCTGGTGCTGGAGTTGAAGAACACCGTCGGTTCGCCGTCGGCCCGTTGACGTACCGGCCTTCCGCGTACGGGCAGTTGACGTACCGGCCGGGCGGGTACGGCCGGTACGCGTACCGCCCTTGCGGGCACGGGCAGTTGCCGTACCGGGCTTCCGCGTACGGGCAGTTGACGTACCACCTGTTCACGTATGCGCGGCCGGAGGCGCCGGCCGCCGCTGAGCGCACACCGCTGACGGCTCACCGCGAGGAGGTGAAGGCCCATGGGTGCCGGTGACGAACCGGTCGACCGGGCGCCCGCCGTACGGCCGTTCCTGGTGACCGCGGGCCGGGTGGCCGGGGCGGCCGGCGGCTCGGACCTGCCGCCGATGCCGGTCGAGACCCAACTCGTGGCGACCGCGGCCGGGTTGGAGCGGCTGGACCTGATGTCGTTCGAGCGGCACGACATCGTGGCGGCCTGCCGCCGACCGCAGTCGGTGGCCGAGATCGCGGCCACGCTGCGGCTGCACCTCAACGTCGTCCGGGTGCTGGCCGAGGACCTTTCGGCGGGCGGCCACCTTTCGGTGTACGTTCCGAGCGCCGACATCGCCCGCGACGTTTCCGTACTGCGAAGGGTTATCGATGGTCTCCGCACCATCCCCGACTCCGGGGGGACACTCCGTGACAACGACTGAGGCGCCCGGCCGGGGCGCTCCCCCGCTGCCGGTGAAGATGGTGGTCGCGGGCGGGTTCGGGGTCGGCAAGACCACCGCGGTCGGGTCGATCTCGGAGATCCGGCCGCTCACCACCGAAGCGGCGATCACCGAGGTGGCTGCGGGGGTGGACGACCTCAGCCACACCCCGCACAAGACCACGACCACCGTGGCGATGGACTTCGGCTGCATCACCATCGACGCCGGCCTGAAGCTCTACCTCTTCGGCACCCCGGGCCAGGAGCGGTTCGGCTTCATGTGGGACGACCTCGTCCAGGGCGCCCTCGGCGGCCTCGTCATCGTGGACACCCGCCGGCTCGACGACTGCTACGCCGCGGTCGACTACTTCGAGCACCGCCGGATACCGTTCGCGGTCGCGGTGAACGCCTTCGACGGGCGCGTCGAGCACACCCTCGACGAGGTGCGGTGGGCACTGGACGTGGCGGAGAACGTCCCCGTCATCACCTTCGACGCGCGGGAGCGGGGTTCGGTGCGGGACGCGCTGCTGGTCGTGCTGGACGTGGCGCTCACCCGAGCGGAGGCGTGAGCGGGGACCGTGGGAAGAGCCGCTCGACCCTCAGCGCAGGAGGGCCCGTTTCAGCAGCGGGGCGAGCGGCTTCTCGACCAGGCGGTGCAGCAGCCAGGCGAGCACCAGCATCATCCCCGCGGCCAGCAGGAGCACCACGGCCGGCGGTAGCACGGTGCTGTGCACGAGGACCGCGACGGTGACCGTACCCAGGTGGTCGTGGACGAGGTAGAACGGGTACGTCAGAGCGCCGGCCGTGGTCAGCCAGCGCCAGTTCAGGCGGGATATGGACGGCACCAGGGTCACCGCCGCCACGGCGGCGAAGCCGAAGGCGACCACCGCGATCACGCCGAATTCCGTGCGGTGGTGGAAGACGCTCATGTGCGCGGGCGCGACGTTCGCCTTGACCGCGTTGCGCTGGCCGAGCAGGAAGCCCACCGCGACCACGCCCCAGGACATCGCGTCGTGCCCGAAGCGGTACACGAGGTACATCCCCATGCCGGCCACGAAGAACGGCGCGTACTCCGGCATGAGCGCGGTCTTCGCGAACGCCTCCCCCGAGGTGTCGGCGTAGAGCGCGAGGACCGTCCAGGCCGCGCAGAACACCAGCACGCGGCGGCGGGTGGCGCCCGGCCAGACCACGGCGAGGGCGAAGAGCAGGTAGAACCGCATCTCGGCCCAGAGCGTCCAGCACACGCCGAGCACGCGCTCGGCACCCGCCGGCATCTGGAGCATGGTGAAGTTCGTCAGCAGGTCCGGCCGGGACACGACGTGGCGGCCGGCCAGCGCGAAGGCGGCGGTGACGATGATGAGCGCCGCCCAGTAGGCGGGGTACAGGCGGGTCACGCGGGACACCGTGAAGCTCTTCAGGTCCCGTCCCCAGCCGGACATGCAGATCACGAACCCGCTGATCACGAAGAAGATCTCGACGCCCAGACAGCCGTAGGAGAACGGTCCGGCCAGATGCGGGAAGACCTCCGCGGGCGAGCGCCCCCACGACTGGTCGATGTCGCCGCCACGACCCGCGTAGTGGTAGGCGCAGACCATCAGGGCGGCGACCAGCCGGAGGCCGTCGAGGGCGCGCAACCGCCCTCGGGGGACGGAGGCCGGGGCCGCCGGCCCTTGGGACCGCGCCGCGGCGGCGGGCAGCGGGGCGGGCGAGGCGCCGGGTGTACGGTCGGCCGAGGGGCGGGGGCGTGAGGGGGTTCATCTCCGGCGGGACTCCTTCGAGTCTTGTCGAGGTGGCGCCGCGGGGGAGCCGTGCGGGTGCGGGTGCGGAACGAGCGCGAGCGGCAAGTGGAAGCCGATCGTCCGATCAGACACAGTTCCCGCCGGAAGGGATGCACGGATATCCGGCCGCACGGGACATGTCATCGAAGCGTCTTCCGTGCGTCAGCCCGCGTTCCCCGAACGGTGGGCGGATCGCCACCCGGGGCGAACCGGGGAGCGCGTCGAAGGAGCCGGGCGTCAAGGCGAGCGGACGTCGAAGAACCCGGGCGTCAAGGCGAGCGGACGTCGAAGGAGCCGGGCAACGATCGGCAGGCGGCCGGCCAACACCCCGGATCGGGCGACATACCCGCATCCGGCTTCCCGTGCTTGCTAGCGTGCTGGCCCTGTCCCTACGGGTGACGAGGACCTACGTCGAACGTGGAAGCGGTGCCGGCCGTCGCGACGGCCGCCGCCCGAGCCACCGGATGCACCGGAAGAGGACCGATATGGCGACCGATCGGAACGGGCCGGGCGACCCGGGCGACTCCGCTGACGGGCCCGAGAGTTCGGCGGAGCGGGTCGCGCTGTGGCGCGCGCTGCACGTACGACTGGACGCGCCGCCGCACGTGTTCGTGGACGAGGTGGGGCTGCGGCTGGTGGCCCCTCCGGAGGGGTGGCGTGACCGTCCCGACATGGACCCCGAGGCCAGCCGCGGGTTCCGCGCGGCCATCGTGTCCCGGGCGCGCTTCATCGAGGACCTGGTCGCCGAGCGGGCCGGGCAGGGCGTGGACCAGTACGTCATCCTCGGCGCGGGGTTGGACACGTTCGCCCAGCGCGAGCCCGAGACCGCCGCCCGGCTCACGGTGTTCGAGGTCGACCAGCCCGCCCCGCAGGCGTGGAAGCGGCGCCGCCTGGACGAACTCGGCTACGGCGTCCCCTCGTGGCTGCGCCTGGTCCCGGTGGACTTCGAGGCGGGCGACTCCTGGCTGGACCGGCTCGTCACCGCCGGGTTCGACCGCTCCCGGCCCGCCGTCTTCGTCTCCGCGGGCGTCACCATGTACCTGACCCGGGAGGCGACCGAGGCCACCCTCCGCCAGATCGCGGCCCTCGCCCCGGGCACGACCCTCGCGATGACCTTCCAGCTCCCCACCGAACTCGTCGACCCCGTCGACCGCCCGATCCGCGAGGCCACCCTCAAGAACGCGCGCGCCTCCCGCACCCCCTTCATCAGTTTCTACGCCCCGCACGAGATGCTCGCCCTGGCCCGTACGGCCGGGTTCCCCTCCGCCCACCACGTCTCCGGCTCCGACCTGTTCCACCGCTACTTCGCCGCCCGCCCCGACTCCCTCCGCCCCTCCACCGGCGAGGACTTCCTCATCACCACCGCCTGACCCCCACCCCTGTCCCCACCCCCCGCCGCGGCTCCGGCCGCCCCGGCGCGAACCGTTGAATCGTCGGGTTCTCGGCCGGCCCGGGCACCTCCCCGTTCAACCGAGCATGCGCCTCCCGCAGGAAGCTGCCGAAAGCGTCCACCCCAGGGCCCCGGCGAAGTTGTTGGTCATGCGGCCAGGTGCAGGTTGATGGGGCGGTCGGTGTCGCGGGCGTGATCCCCTGGTCGGACGGTACGGCGTAGGAACCTCCATCCAACCGGACCGGAACACGCCCGCGCACCGCTACCCCGCCGCAAAACCCCACGCCACAGAGCTACAAGACAACCTTGCCGGGGCTCTGAGGAGGCTACCGAGACTCGCCCTCGCTGACGGGCCGCAATACAGCTCTCAAACTGTCGATCGCGGCCTGAGCCTCTTCCCTCTCGCCGACGTCGACCCAGCTCCTCCAAAACCAGCCGTCTGCAGGAAATGTCAATTCCAGCGCCTGACTTGCAGACGAGGCGAGGAGAGGCGCAATGGGCTTCGTCAGCCATTCTGTGATTCTCGGATATTCCTCGTTCCAAGGCAAGGAGCGCCCAGCTGGAACATTAGCCGCAACCACAGCGGAAGCAGCCATAATTTCCTCAGGCAGCACGGATGAGGTCGAACCTCCGCCCGCCTCAATGGCGGCGCGAAACGTACGCTCAACGACTTCCAGACGCCGCGGTGCGGGCTGTTCTTCCATCTCATCGAGGAAGTCCTCTGCGGTGTCACTGTCGAACGGGCCTGAGCCCCAGGTTCCCATCACAAACTCCAGTAGAGGCTTAGGGCAGATATCCGCCGATTGGAACTTCGATCTCTGGGTTTCTCCGGTTCAAGAGTCTTACACCCTGCGACGTCAATCCATCCATGACTGTCTGCTCAACTCTGCGTGCACCTACAGTTCCTATCTCGGAAGGGAGAGGAATCCAAGTGACGTTCACGACGTCGTCGGCAACCACGACGGCGACCTTATCGACCTCACCATCGAAACGACCCCCGGCCAAAGCAGCGTCCGCCATACCACCTCCAACCACCCCTTCTGGGACGACACCACCCACCGATGGGTACCCGCCGGGGAGCTCGCAATTGGTGACAACCTCAGCGCGGCCACCAACGGACACGTCCGTCTCGTCGCGCGCCAAGTGCGCCCGGGCGCTGCGGGCATGTACAACCTCACCATCGACCAACTCCACACGTACTATGTTGTGGCGGGGACCACGCCGGTCCTCGTTCACAACGCAAAATGCGCGAACCTGGAACGAAGTTCGATGTTCCGAATTGATCCAGGTGGCCGTGACAGCGCGAGGGCCCTGGTGTTTTCCGTTGTCCGGGTCCGCGGCTTGGACTTTGTCACCGGGCTTGACCTTGGCGATGGGTTTCGTCTTGCCGTCGGCCATGAGGATGGGGTCGTCGGCGCGAAGCTGCATCCCCTGCCGGAAGATACTCCTTCCTCGGGCAGATCCATCATTCCCATGATCCCGATCAGGGAATTTGCCATGTTGTTGCTACCGTCGCCAAAGGAGTCACTCCTCGGCAGGTCCGCATCATTGCTTCCAGGACTCCTGGGTCCACTGCTGTTTGGTGTCGACATCTCCAAAGCGGCCGTCACCGCGGACGACGGGGGCCCCAGTACCGGTTACGTGGCGGTAGCCGTCGCCAGGGAGTTGGGGAACTTTCGCGCGACAGATCAACTTACGTCTTCCGAATAGGGTGAAGACGGTTAAATGATGATGAATTCCCCTCCAATGAGCACGCGAAGTCCCACTGACAACCACGCCATGGACACAACTCGCACGAGCCCTCACCAGTCCGTCACAAGTTCGGCCTCTCTGGTGAATCTGCGTCAGGCGGCTTGTGCAAAGCGGAAGTTGGGTCCCTCTCGCACCCCAGTTCCACCCATCCGATGACGCCAGCGCGGGGAGATCGCGTCAACTGGACGTCGGCGAAGATCCGACTCCCCTGCCCACCTTCACGGTGACGGGCTGTCAACCCGGTCACGACACCCCCACGCCGGTGGAAGAGTTGCAGTCAGGAGTTCACCCGGGGGGAGGGCGCCCCCGCCGCGCCCGCCGAAAAGGGCGCCCCCTTCCCGCGTACCGCAAGAAGGCGGGGCGCCGCGTTCGGCTACTTCCGCGTGCGGACCAGCAGGCGGACGAAGTACGGCGTGCCCACCACCGCTGTCATGAGCCCCGCTCCCAGTTGGGCCGGGGCGATCACGGTGCGGCCCAGGAGGTCCGCCGCGCAGACCAGGGTCGCGCCGAGCATCATGGCGACCGGGAGGACTCGGACGTGTCGGCGGCCCACCAGTGCGCGGGCCGCGTGGGGGGCCACCAGGCCGACGAAGCCGATGGTTCCGGCGGCGGCGGTCGCGGTGGCGCTGAGCAGCACGGCGACCGCGAGGAACCCGAACCGCGTGGGGGCGAGCCGTAGTCCGAGCAGGCGGGGGGTGTCCTGGTCGAGGGAGACCAGGTCCAGCTCGCGACGCCTGACGACCGCGTAGCCGGTGCCCGCGAGGAGGACGACCGCGACCGGCGCCAGGTCGGGGCCGGTCCGCCCGTAGGTCGAACCGGACAGCCAGGTCAGGGCCTTGGTGGCGTCGAACGGGTCGGTGAGCACGATGACCAGGCTGATGAGCGCGGTGGTGGCGGCGGACACGCCGACGCCGACCAGGACCAGCCGGTTCTGCTGGAACCCGCCGCGCGCGGCGAGCCCGAAGACGATCAGGGCGGCGGCCGAGGACCCGGCGAACGCGGCCCCGGCGATGCTCCACGCGCCGGCCGCCGGCACCGAGGTGACCAGCAGGACGGCGCCGAGGCCGCCCCCGCCGGAGACGCCGAGGATGCCGGGTTCGGCGAGCGGGTTGCGGGTGACGGCCTGCACGAGCGTGCCGGACAGCGCGAGCGCCGCGCCGGCCAGCAGTGCGGCGCCCACCCGGGGCACCCGGGTGTCCAGCACGAAGGTGACCCCTTGACCGGCCCTGCCCAGCGCCCAGTTGGTGACGTCGCCGAGCAGCAGCTTGGTGTCGCCGAGCAGCACCCCCGCGATCACCACGGCGACCAGCACCGCGGTGAGCACGACCAGGCAGACCGCGAACCCCGCCCGGGTCGGCACGCGCATCCGGTCGGTGTCGGCGGCGGCCGCGGAGTCGCGGGCCCGGAACGCCATCGCGATCAGGAACGCCGCGCCGACGACGCTGGTGATGACGCCGGTGGGCACCGCGGGCGCGGACTGCTTGCTGACCAGCGCGCGCAGCAGCACGTCGGAGCCGAGCACGAGGGCCGCGCCGACCAGTCCGGCGAAGGGCACGGCCGCCCGGACCCGGACGAGCGTGCGCAGCCGGCGGGCCAACGGCCGTACCAGCGCGGGCGCGCACAGCCCGACGAAGCCGATCGGCCCGGCGAGCGTCACCGCCGCGGCGGACAGCAGCGCGGCGAGCACGACGACGGTGACGCGGGTGCCGCGGACCGGGACGCCGACGCCGCGGGCCGCGTCGTCGCCGAGGGCGAGCGCGTCGACGCGGCGGGCGACCAGCAGCAGCCCGGCCAGGCCCACCGCGACGACCGGTGCCATCTGGTCGACGCCGCCGAACCCGTTCTGGCTGATGCTGCCCTGGCTCCACTGGTACAGGCCGTTGGTCCGCTCGGGGAAGAGCAGCAGCAGCGCGTCGGTGATCGCACCGAGCCCGAGCGCGAGGGCGCTGCCGGCCAGCACGAGCCGCACCGTCCCGGCGCCGAGGCCGGACAGGCTGAGGACGACGGCTGCCGCGGCCAGGCCCCCGGCGAACGCGACGCCGGAGGAGGCCAGCAGCGGGAGCGAGGCGCCGGTGACGGTGAGCACCCCGAGCGCGAGGTACGAACCGGCGTTCACCGCGAGCGTGTCGGGGGCGGCGAGCACGTTGCGGCTCACCGCCTGGAGCGCGGCGCCCGCACTGCCGAGCGCGGCGCCGACGAGGATGCCGGCCACCATCCGCGGCAGCCGCGAGGCGATGACCACGGACGCGTCGGCCTGGTCGGCGTGTCCGGTCAGCGCCTTCCACACCTCGCCCGCGCCGACCGCGGCGGTGCCCTGCGTGATGTCGACCATCGCCAGCGCGGCGACCACGAGCACCAGCGCGCCGGCCGCGGCGGCCGCCCCCGCGCCGGACCTGGCCGAGGCCGTACGGGCGGGGGCGGGCACGGTCGTCTCGGTGACGGCCATGGCGCTACTTCGTCAGGGCGTCGACGAGGCCGTCGATGTACGCCTCCATCGACCCGGGTCCGCCGAACATCCAGACGCCGTCGGGCAGCCGGTGCACATGGCCCGCCTTCACGAACGCCAGCGACTTCCAGACCGCGTTCTTGCCGAGGTTGGCGGTGAACGGGTCGCCGTCGCTGCTGTTCTGGATGTAGGCGAACGACACGTCGCCGAGGCCGGTGAGCCCTTCGACGTCGGTGGTGGCCAGGCCGTAGCTCTTGTCGCCCTTGACCGTCCAGGCGTTCTTCAGGCCGAGTTGCTCGTTGACGGCGCCGATCAGGGAGCCGCTGGTATAGGCGCGCACCGAGACCTGGTTGGACACGACGTAGCTGTCGGCGAAGGCGATCTTCTTCCCGGCCAGACCCGCGTCCTGGAGCTTCTTGCGGCCCGTGGCGAGCTTGTCCTGGAAGGCGGCCTTCACGGCCGTCGCCTTCGTGGTGGTGCCGGTGGCGCGGGCGATGAGGTCGAGGTCGTCGGTCATCGTGCCGATCTGGTCGGCGGCGTCGGCGGGCTTCACCACCAGGACGGTGGCGACCTTGCGCAACTGCTTCAGCACCGAAGGCGAGAGGTCGGTGGTCGCCACCACGAGGTCGGGGGTGAGGGCCGCGATCGCGTCGGTGCTCGGCTCGCCGCGGGTGCCGATGTCCTTGGGCGAGCCGGTCAGCGGGGCGGCCTTGTCCCAGTCCGTGTAGCCCTTGACGTCCGCGACGCCGACCGGGGCGACGCCGAGCGCGACGAGGTCCTCGACGACGTCCCACTCGGTACCGACGACGCGGGTGGCGGGGTGGTCGAGGTGCACCGTCGCGCCGGACGCGTCTTTGAGCGTGACCGGGCCGGCCGGCGTCGCCGAGCCGCCGGCGGACGCGGCGGAGGGGGAACCGGCGGAGTCCGAGGAGTCGGTGGAGTGCTCGGTGGTGCCGCAGCCGGCCAGGACGAGCACCGAGGCGAGGGTCGCGGAGAGGGCCGCGACGGCGGGGAGACGTCTCATGAGGGGGTGTGGTGCCTTTCGCTTCGTGCGTGGTGGCGGCCGACCGCGCGGGTGCGCAGCCGACCGGTCGCGGGGTCGGTGTCCACGTTGATCCGGATGCCGTAGACCTCGGTGAGGCGCTCGGGCGTCAGCACCTCGTCGGGGGTGCCGTCGGCGACGATCCGTCCGTCGTGGAGCAGGGCGATCCGGTCGGCGACGGCCGCCGCCTGGTCGAGGTCGTGCAGGACCACGCCGACGGCGATGCCGTGGTCGTCGGCGAGGTCGCGGATCAGGTCGAGGAGTTCGACCTGGTAGCGCAGGTCGAGGTAGGTCGTCGGCTCGTCGAGCAGGAGCACGCCGGTCTCCTGGGCGAGGCAGCCGGCGAGCCACACCCGCTGGAGCTGCCCCCCGGAGAGGTGGTCCACGCCGCGGCCGGCCAGGCTCTCCAGGCCGGTCAGCGCGAGGGCCCGGTCCACCGCCGCGGTGCCGCCGGGGTCCGGCCGGCCCCAGCGGCCCCGGTACGGGTAGCGGCCGAACTCGACCACGTCCCGCACCGTGAGCCCGCTCGGCGTCGGCCGGCCCTGCGTCAACAGGGCGATACGGCGGGCGAACTCGCGCGCGGACAGCACCCTGCCGTCCAAGGCCGCCTCGGTGCCGCCGTCGAGCGTGAGCGTTCCGGTGCGCGGGTCCTGGAGGCGGGCGAGCGTACGCAGCAGCGTCGACTTCCCGCTGCCGTTCGGCCCGACGAGCGCGGCGACCTCGGCGGGCCGCAGCGTGATCGCGACGCCGTGGACGACGTCGGTGCCGTCGTACGCCACGGTCACGTCCGCGGCCGACAGCTCATGACCACGGCGCGGCGGCGCCGACTTCTCGGAACGTTCCCCAACTCTCACGCGAGTTAGGATAGCCTTACTTTACTTCGCCCATGGTCAGGGGTCCCCGGCGGGGATCAGGGGGTGCTCGGCGGGAAGCGGGCGGCCCCGGTCGGGGCGGCCTCGAACGCGGCGGCCTCGAACGCGGGGGCCGCGCAGGGGGGATCGCCGGGCCGGGCAGGTGGGATCATCACGGCATGACCCGTACCGACATGCCACCCGCCTTCGACGAGCGCACGATGCTGACGACGTTCCTCGACTACGCGCGCGCCACGGCGGTCGCCAAGTGCGCGGGGGCGTCGGCGCAGGACGCCGCGAAGGCTCCGCTGCCGGGGTCGCCGTTGATGACGCTGGGCGGGCTGCTCAGCCATCTGCGGTGGGTGGAGTACTGGTGGGTGCAGGCAATGTTCCTCGGGGAGGAGGACACCGAGGGCCCCTGGACCGACGAGGACCCGGACCGGGAGATGCGGATCGGCGCGCGCACCCCGCTCCCGGAACTGATCAGCGCATACGAGGAACAGAGCGCGCGCTACCGCGAGTTGGTCGCCGCCACCGACCTCGCGACGACCGCGAAGCGCCCGACGCGGGACGGCACGTACGTCACCCTCGGGTGGGTGCTGATGCACCTCATCGAGGAGACCTCACGGCACAACGGCCACATCGACGTCCTGCGCGAACTGGCCGACGGCACCACCGGCGACTGAGCGTACGGCGCGCCCCTCGGCCGCGATGGGACGGCGAGTCACGCCGCGAGCCGGACCGCGATCAGACCGCGATCAGACCACGGGGTACGTCTCCCGCAGGAACCCGGTCACCAGCTCCGTGACCTCCTCGGGCCGCTCCAGGCCGGGGAAGTGCCCGGCCCAGGGCAGTTCGACATGACGAACGTCGGCGCCGGTGAGCAGTTTCGGCAGCCGGGCCCCGATCTCCCGGAAGTCGGTCACGTCCTGCCCGCCCGACACCGCGAGGCACGGCGCGCCGACCACCGACAGATCGACCGCCACCTCCCTGCGCCCGGCCCCCTCGGGCGCGGCCAACTGCACGTCGAACGCGCGTTGTTGCATCGTCCGCACCGCGGCCCGGGCCTCCTCGCCGGCATCCGGCCCCAGCCAGGTCTCCACGTTCAGCTCCACGGCCGCCGCGATCTCGCCCGCTTCCAGCAGCGCGTCCTCCCGCTCGCCGATCGCGCGCAGTTCGGCGCTGGGTTCGTGCCCCGGCTGCCCCGGGCACAGCAGCGCCAGCGCGGCCACCCGCTCCGGGCGGCGCGCGGCGATCTCCAGCGACACGTGTCCTCCGTACGACGACCCGACCAGCGCGGCCCGCCCGATGCCGAGGACGTCCATCAACTCCACCACGTCCTCGGCGTCGTTGTGCCGCTCCCCCGGCAGCGGCGACTCGCCGAACCCGCGGAAGTCGCAGGCCACCACGCGGTATCCGGCGGCCACCAGCGCGGGCACCTGCCGTTCCCACATCCGCCGGTCACACACCCCGGAGTGCAGCAGCACCACCGCGGGCCCGTCCCCCGTCACACCATGCGCAAGCGTCATGCGCCCGACCCTAGGTCCCGCGTGCTGGCAGCGCCTCCCGATTTCGCCACTGGTGGAAGTACGCGGAACTCGTTGCCGTCGGGGTCGGCCAGGGTGACGCCGACGGTGCCGGTCCCGGGGGTGTCGAGACGGGTCGCGCCCAGCGCGAGCAGGCGTTCGACCTCGGCGTGGAGGTCGCCGTCGGCGGGCGGCGCGAGGTCGAAGCGCACCCGGTCCCGGCCGGACCTCGGCATCAGCGGCGGGCCGCCCCAGGTGAACTTCGAGCCGCCGTGCGGCGACTGGATCGCGGTCTCCTCGTCCTGGTCCCAGACCAGGGGCCAGCCCAGGGCCTTGCTCCAGAAGTAGCCGACCGCCTGGGTGCCGTCGCCGGCCAGTGCCCCGATGAAGCCGCAGCCGGCGAGGAAGTTGTTGCCCGCCTCGATGACGCAGAACTCGTTGCCCTCCGGGTCGGCCAGCACCACATGGCCCTCTTCGGGGAGTTGGCCGACGTCGGTGTGCCGCGCGCCCAACTCCAGTGCCCTGGCCACCGTTTGCCGCTGGTCCTCCGGGGAGGTGCTGGTCAGGTCGAAGTGCGCCCGGTTCTGGCTGGTCTTCGGCTGGTCGGTGGGGAGGAAGCGGATACTGAAGCCCGTGTCGTCGGCGGGCGGCAGCACGATGCCGCCGCCGTCAGGGTCGTCCGCGGACTCCCGGCCCAGGAAGGCGGACCAGAAGCGGGCGAGGCGCGGCGGCGAGGTCGCGTCGATACAGAGGGCGAAGAGCGAGGACGTCATGGTGCTGGGCTTCTCCGGTTCCGGTGGCCGACCGGCCACGGCCGGCGGGGCGCGGTGTCCGCACCTCCCGCCGCAGCCTAGGAGCGGTCCGGCCCGGCCGCATCCGAGTTACCCGGGGGCCGGCCGCCCCCGGAGTCCCCCCTGGCTGTCCGCCGTCCCGGACCGCACCAGCCACCACCCGGTGAGTACGGCCCCGCCCAGCGTCACCGCGCCGGCCACCACGAACGCCTCGTCGAGCCCGGCCTCCAGCAACGACGCCCCACCGGACTGCTCGACCCGATCCTGCGCCACGCCGCAGAGTGAGCCCGCCGCACGACGAAAGCGCCGCAGCGTGAACGCGCCGACCCGGGGCCCTCGGTCAGCGGCAGAGGGTCAGATCGACCTTCTCGCCGCCGTGGAGGACCGTCGGGCTGAGCGGCGAGACCGCGATGACCGCGCCCGGCTTGCACGCGGGAACCGCCCGGTAGGTGACCTTGCCGACCGTGAGGTCGCCTTGCGCCAGCGCCTCCTTGGCCATGTCCAGGTTCATGCCCCCCAGGTCGAACGGCTTGACGTACGGCACCGTGGTGTCGTTGCCCTTGACCGCGGTCGGGGTCGGGGTCGGGGTGCCGTGGGCGGCGGCGGAGTGCGTGGCGTGCGAACCGGTGCCGACGGTGGCCAGGGCGGTGCCGCCGCCGACCACGATGAGGGCCGCGGAGGCGGCGGCGATGAAGCCGGCCCGCTTGCGGCGCACACGGCTCCTGATGCCGGTGGCGTCGAAGTGGGGCGCGGGGGAGGTGCGGGAGAAGTCGTTCAAGGCGGTCACCAGTTCCTGTTCGAAGGGGTCGACGTGGGTGTCACCGTCAGGGCCGCCTGAGGACGGCGATGCGTAGCCGGTCATCGGATGGGGTTTCCTTCCCGGGACCGCGGTGACGGAGGTTCGGCGAGCGCGGGCATCTGGGCCCGGAGCTTCGCCAGGCCGCGGGTGAGCTGGGACCTCACGGCGCTCGGCGAGATCCGCAGGTCCTCGGCGATCTCGGCGTCCGAGAGGTCGTGGAAGTAGCGCAGCACCACGACGGTGCGCATGCCGATCGGCAGACGTTGCAAGGCGCGGACCAGCTGGTCCCGGCTGTCGACGCGCCCGTACTCGTCCCCCGGGGCGGCCCGGTCGTCACCCGCGTCCTGCTGGGGTACGACCCGGCGGAAGCGCCGCCAGCGGTCGTTGGCCAGATTGACCATGATGCGCCGCACGTAGGCGTCCGGTACGTCCTTGGCGGCGATGGTGCGCCAGCGGCGGCAGGCGCGCTCCAGGGTCTCCTGGACCAGGTCCTCGGCCGCCTCCCGGCTTCCGGTCAGGACCAGGGCGCCGCGGAACAACACCGCCGAGCGGGCGGCGACGTAGGAGTGGAAATCCTCCTCCGGGTCCATGCCGGACGACGCCGCGGACGCCGGATCGGATCGGCCGCGCCGACCGAGCCGACGTGTGCGCACCGCCTCGGAAAGCGGCGCGTTCCATTTGGCTGCCAGAGCCACACCGTCCCTCCCTTCCTGTCCCCCCATTGACGGCGGGGCGTCCCCGGCTGCTGCACCGCTTCGTTGAGACCTGCGTCACAAGGGGTGCGGCTGGGGGGCCGGTTGGGGGGTGCGGGCGGCAGCGCGGGCAAGGGCGGGCGCCGAACGCCGCCCGCACCGGAGGTCCGGCGGGCGGCGCCGGGTGGTGCGGGCGGCGGGTGGAGCAGGTCCGGCGGGCGGAGCGGGTGGAACGGGCGGAACGGGTGGAGAAGGTGGAACGGGTGGCTCGGGCTACATCGGGGTCGGCTTGAGCAGGGCGAACGGAGCACCCTGGGGGTCGGTGACGACCGACATCCGGCCCGCCACCATGTCGAACGGCGGGGCGAGAACCGTCCCGCCGCGCTTGACCAGCGCGTCCACCGTGGAGTCGGTGTCGTCCACCGCGAAGTAGGCCAGCCAGTGCCCGGGCGTGCCGGGCGGGTCGTTGTCGAGCAGCGACGCACCGCCGACGGTACGGTCGCCGACCCGCAGCTCCCAGTAGTCGTCGGCGCCGTCCATCGGCTTGATCTCGATGCCGAAGACCTCGCCGTAGAACGCGGTGGCGGCGAGCACGTCGGGGGTGTGCAGCTCGTTCCAGAGCAGCGCGCCGGCCTCGTTGACGATCCGGGCGCCGAAGAACTCGCCGGGCTGCCAGACGCCGAACACCACGCCCTGCGGGTCGGCGGCGATCAGCATCCTGCCGAGCGAGCCCACGTCCATCACCGGGGCGATCAGGGTGCCGCCCGCGCCGACGATCGCGTCCTGGGTGGCCTGGGCATCGGTGGTGGCGAGGTAGCTGGTCCACACGGTCGGCGGAACGGCCGTGCCCTCGGCCGCCATCGCCTTGCCGATGCCGGCGACCGCCTTGCCGTTCAACTCGCAGACCGTGTACCCGCCGAACTCGTCCGAGCCGACCTCGCCCTGCCAGCCGAGCAGGTCGCGGTAGAAGTCCAGCGCGGCCTGCTGGTCCTTCGCCATCAGATCGACCCAGCACGGGGTGCCGGTCTTGTACGGAGTGGTCACTTCGGGCATTTTCGCCCCTTCTGGTGGGATTCCGGAACGACCAGACTCGCCTCACGGACCCCGCTCCACGGCTCGACACGCGGTCGCGCCCGCCGGATGCCCGGAATGCCGGAGCACCGGCCGGAGGCCGGCCGCGCCCCGGGTCCGGGCGCCGTTTCCCGGGTACCGTCGTGAGGACCTACGGCGTACGGCAGTTGGGCGAGGGGGTCGTGGTGACGGGTGTGGAGATCGCGGTCGGGTACCTGTTCGCGTGGCTGGTCCGCAAGGCCGGGCGGGTGGGCAGGCGCGCGGACGCCGAGGTCGACCGGGGCCTGGAGGCGGGCATGGACCGGCTGCACGAACTGGTCAGCGCCCGGCTCGGCGCCGATCCGGCGCTGGAGCGGGCCCGGCAGGAGGCCGAGGCCGGCCGGCCCGAGCCGAGCGAGCGCACCCGCCGCCGGCTGACCGACGCGCTCGACGACGCGGCCGAGCACGACGAGGACTTCGCGCGCGCCCTGGCCCGCGCGGTCGAGGAACTACGGGCGGCCGGCCCGATCGACACCGCGACCCGCACTGGTGCGGCGAGCGCGAGCGACGGGGGCCACGCGAACACGGGCGTGCGCCGCCCGGGCGGCGCGGCGGGCGGGGGCGGTACGAGCAGCGGTACAGGCAGCGGTACGAGCAGCGGTACGGCGACCGCGCGGGACACCGGGAACGCCACGGCGGACGGGCCGGGCAGCGAGGCGAACTCGGGCATCGACTACCGCTGAGCCGTGCCCGGTGCTGCCGGCGGTCCCGGTGCGTGACTCCGTCCGGGACGCCGAGCGGCGGTCAGTGACCGCTGGAGTGGATCTCCTGGACCTTGCGGACGGCGTGGTGGACGAGGGCGATCCGCCGTGACGCGCTGGGGCGGTGTGCCAGGGGAGCCCGCCCCCGGCGGGTCCGCGCGTTTCTGACGTAGGTTCTCCCCCATGACGAACCTCCAGCTCACCGATGGCCGGACACTGGAATACCTGGTGGCCGGTCCCGCGGACGGCACGCCCCTGGTTCTGCACAACGGCACGCCGTCCGCGGCGGTGCTCTTCGAGCCGATGGTCGCGACCGCTGCGCGGCATGGCCTGCGGGTCGTGGTCCACAGCCGGCCCGGATACGCCGGTTCGTCGCCGCAGCCCGGCCGTACGGTCGCCGCGGTGGCCGTCGACGTCGCCGCCATCCTGGACGAGCTGGGCGCCGACCGGTTCCTGACCGTCGGCTGGTCCGGCGGCGGCCCGCACGCTCTGGCCTGCGCGGCGCTGCTGCCCGGCCGGTGCCTCGCCGCCGCCACCGTGGCCGGTGTCGCCCCGCACGGCGTCGAGGGCCTCGACTGGCTGGGCGGCATGGGCGCGGAGAACATCGAGGAGTTCGGGGCGGCCGTGGCCGGAGCGGGGCCGCTGACCGCCTTTCTGAGCGCTCAGGTCCCCGGCCTGGCCGAGGTGCAAGCCGGCCAGATCGCGGCCGCGTTGGGCGATCTGGTGTCCGACGTGGACCGCAGGGCGCTCACCGACGAGTTCGCCGATTACACGGCGGCGACGTTCCGGGCGGCCGTGTCCAGCGGCATCGCCGGCTGGCGCGACGACGACCTGGCCTTCGTCGGCGACTGGGGCTTCGATCTCGGCGCCGTCAAGACTCCGGTTTCGGTCTGGCAGGGCGCCGAGGACCGGATGGTGCCCTACGCCCACGGCCGCTGGCTGGCGAGCCGGTTGACCGGTGCCACCGTCCACCTCGAACCGACCGAGGGTCACCTTTCGCTGATGCTCAACGCGTTCGACGACATCGTGACCGAGCTGACCGGGCACCTGGCCTGACGCGTTCCCGGCGCCGGCGTGCGGGGTCGCGTCAGCCACCGGGCTGGGTCCGGGACCGGCGCAGGACCGCGGCCGGGTCGGCGGCCAGGTCGGCGGCAGGCACGCCGGATCTGGGCGGGCGGATCGCCGGTCACCCTCAATCCGTCGATCTTGCGCTGGTGGATCGGGAACGAACGCGGCGACGCCGGCGACCCGTAGCCGGTGCCGAAATCGTCGAGGGCCACCCGGCCGCCGCTCGCGGTCACCCGGTGCAAGGCCCGGTGTACGGCCCGGCGTCCCGTACGGCGCCCGGCGCGCGAGCGGCACGGGGCGGCGCGAACCCTTCAGCGGACCGAAACCCGTATCAAGGGGCGCCCGGGCGGCGGCGCCCCGTCACCGGAATCAGCGCGGCCCCTTCCGCTCCTCCAGACGACCCGCCGCCTCGACCGTGTCGGGGTGCTCCGCGCCGAACAGCCGCTCCCGGTCCGCCACGACCTGCTCCTCGATGCTGATGGCCTCGCCGATCCACTGCCGTGGACCTCGACCTCAGCGGAACCCGCAACGGCGCCCGTGGCAGCGGCTGTTGGCGGAGGGCCGCGGCAACCCGTCACCGCGCGGACGCCGTCCACGGCGTTCGCGTCACCGCTCCCCGCGACCGTCACCGCGTCGCGCGGCGCACCCGTATCCGTATCCGTATCGGCGTCCGCGCCTGCACCCGCGCCCGACGCCCTCCGGCCGACCCTCGCCCTTCCCGCCCCTCCGGCCCGCCCGGGCCCGCTCGCCGTATCACCGGACGGCTCCGAGGCTCACCCGGCTCACCCGGCTGACGCGTCGGGCGTACGGACGTGCTGGGTGAGGAACAGGGCCGCGCGGTCCAGCGCCAGATCGGCGTCGTCGAGAACGCCGGCGAACGCCTGGAACACGTGCGGCACGTCGGCGGTGACATCCAGGATGACGTCCACGCCGGCCGCCCTCGCACGCGCGGCCAGTCGCGTGGAGTCGTCCAGCAGGATCTCGTTGGTGCCGACCTGGATGAGCATCGGGGGGAAGCCGGTCAGGTCGGCGAGGACGGCCGGGCTGAGCAGGGGCTGGCGCGGGTCCTGCCCGGCGAGGTACATGGCCGCGGTGTGTTCCACGGACGCGCGGGTGAAGATCGGGTCGATGCCTTCCTTGGTGTCCATGCTCTCGCCCGTGCGGGTCGCGTCGACGCCCGGGGAGAACATCACGAGGGCGGCGGGCAGCGGCAGGCCCGCGTCGCGGGCGGCCAGGCAGGTCGTGACGCTGAGGCCGCCGCCGGCCGAGTCCCCGGCGAACGCGATGCCCGAAGGGTCCCGACCGTTGTCGAGGAGGGCGCGGTAGGCGCTCAGCGCGTCCTCGATCGCGGCCGGGAACGGGTGCTCGGGGGCGAGGCGGTAGTCCACCGAGTACGCCCCGAAGCCGGTCCTGGCCACGAGGTGCCCCGTCAGCGACAGCGCGGTTTCGGGGGAGCCGAACACCCAACTGCCGCCGTGGAAGTACAGGATCGTCCCGGCCCGCGCCCCGCTGTCCGGCTCGACATGGAGTGCGGGCCGGTCGCCGAGCGCCGTCCGCACGCTGCGGATGCCGTCCGGGACCACCATCTGCGCCATCAGCTCCTCGAAACCGGCTCGGATCGCCTCGACCGACCGCGGGCCCTCGGGCCGCGGCTGCCGCAGCATCGCGTCGACCCGCGCACGCTGTTCCTTGCTCATCGTCTTCTCCTGTCGCGAATAGCTTCCACAGAACTATATGCCGTGGAATCTAACGTAGACTACATGCCGTGACATCCAAAGCGAGCGGCGAGACGGTCGACCTCCCGGGTTTCTTCTCCGACCTGGTCCGATGCGAGACGCGTCTGTACAACGCCCTCAACGACCGCCTCCGCGAGCGGCACGAGATCGTCACCTCGCAGTTCGAGGCCCTGCGCTACCTGCGCGACCACCCCGGGGCCCGAGTGGCGGACCTGGCCGCCGAATTCGCCATCGGCATCGGCGCGACCAGCAAGACCGTCGACCGGCTGGAGAAGCAGGGTTGGGCCGTTCGGCGACCGAATCCGTCCGATCGCCGGTCCTCGCTGCTGGCCCTGACGGACGACGGCCGGCAACTGGTCGACGCGGCGGAAGAGACCTTCACCGAGCGGCTGGCCGAACTGACCGCGGACGCGTGCAAGGCGTCCGCCATGACGGCTGCCGCACAGGCCCTGTCGGTACTGCGTTCCGGCCTGGAGCGCGAGCAGATCGGCACACCCACGGGCTGACGCGCCTCCCGCGGGTCACCGCGCCTCCCGCGGGTCACTTCACCCGCCGGTCGGGCGCGAGGCGGACGCGCGCCGGGCGCCGGGCGCGGGCGCCGGGCACACCCGAGTCCGCCCGGCGGGCGCGGTCGGCGGGCGCGGTCGGCCGGGCGCCCGAAAACCACTGGAGCCGCACATCCGCGTGCCGTTACGGTGCTTCCGCCCGCAGCCATCGCAGTCTCCCGGTCGAGGACGAGCCGTTGTACACCAAGTGAGCACCCCCGAGCGCTGATCCGTCGCGCGTCGCCGCTGTGCGCCGCGCTCCTTTCCGCTGCGGTCCTCTCACTGGAACCGGTGTCTCTCCATGTCCAAGTACCTTGTGGTCCTCCCCACTTGCCCGCCGACCTTCGTCTGCCCGCCACCCCTCCCCCTCCGCTGCCGCAGGTGTTCGTCCGAGCACTCCCGGCTGAACGGCGCGTTCCGCGTACGGGGCGGCCCGGACCGCACCGACCGGCCGGCCTGGCAGTCGCCGTACGGCCCGCCGCAGCACCGCGCGCACCGCGGCCGTTGGGCGCCCGTGCCGGGGGTGTCCGCGACGTCCCGTTCCGCGGTGCGGCGCGAGCAGTTGTGCGGGCGGTGCGGGTGACCGCCGACCGGCCGCCGGTGTAGGCCCGGCCGACCGCCCGCTCCCCCGAGGCCACGTCAACTCCGCCCCGATCCCGTCGACTTCAGCTCGACGGGATCGGGGCGCGCTCGAACGCGTCGGCGTGGTCGGCGACCCACTCGGCGAACGACCTCGGCGGCGCTCCGAGGATGTCGGCGACCGCCGAGGTGACGTACGCGGGCCTTCCGATCGTCGCGCCCCATGCGGCGAGCAGCATGTCGACGACCGCGCGCGGCGCCTTCCCCTCCGTCTCACCGCGGAACTCGTCCGGCGACAGCTCCTCGAACCTGATCGGGCGCCCCAGGACGTCTCCGATGATGCGCACCTGCGCCGCCTGGCTCAGCGACTCGGGGCCGGTGAGGACGTAGTCGCCGCCCGCGTGGCCGTCCTCGTACAGCATCCGCGCCGCGACGGCCGCGATGTCGCGGTCGTCGACGGGGGCGGTCTCGGCGGCGCCGTAAGGCCACCGGACGACGTCGCCGGCGCGGAGGGCGGGCGCCCACCAGGCCGTCGCGTTGGAGGCGAACATCCCCGGGCGGATGATCGTCGACTCGATTCCGGCCGCCGCGAGGAGTCGCTCGATCTCGGCGTGCAGCACTGCCATGGGGTTCGGCTGACGGAAGAAGGGGTGCGGCGTCCGGTGCGGCGAGGAGAGGAGGACCACGCGCCGCGCGTGGGTCGCCAGGCGCTCGACGACCGCCGCGGCGGTCGTCGGCGGCGCGGTCCACAGCAGGAAGACGGCGCCGGTGCCGCGCAGCGCCCCGTCGAGGGACGCGGGCACGGTGAGGTCACCGGTGACGACGTCGACGCCGGCGGGCAGCTTCGCCGCCGCTTCGGTCCGGCGCGTGAGGGCGCGGACCGGTATGCCCGCGGCCACGAGCCGGTCGATGACGCCGCGCCCGATCCGGCCGGTGGCGCCGGTGACGAGCACCGGTGGCATGGGGTTTCGGGGTGGGTTTCGGGTCGGGTTTCGGGTCGTGAGTGCCTCGCCGCGGTCCTTGGGCAGGCGCGCGGAGCCGCGGGAACCGTCCCGGTCCGCGTCGGAGATGTCTGAAGGAGTCACGTCCCGCATCAAACCGTTACTCGGTTAAAAACACAACCCGGTTACACGTTGATACACTGCTCCCATGACCGAGCCGACAGGGCTGCGCGAACGCAAGAAGGCGCGGACCCGTGATGCCATCGCCGACGCGGCGATCACCCTGTTCCTGGCGCACGGATTCGACCAGGTCTCGGTCAGCGACATCGCCGCGGTGGCCGAGGTCTCCAAGCCCACCCTCTTCCGGTACTTCCCCAGCAAGGAGGACCTGGTACTGCACCGGTTCGCCGACCACAACGGCGAGGCCGCGCGCGTCGTACGCGCCCGCGGGACCGGCGTCTCCCCCGTGACGGCGCTGCACCGGCACTTCCGGGCCGGCCTCGACCGCCACGAACCCGTCACCGGCCTCAGCGACCATCCCGCGGTGGTGGAGTTCCACCGCCTGGTGTTCACCACCCCGAGCCTGGCCGGACGGCTCACCCAGTACCTGCTCGACGACGAGCAGGCCCTCGCGTCGGCCCTCGATCCCGGCCCCGACATCCGCGCACGGCTGCAAGCGGCCCAGGTCCTCGCCGTCCAACGCGTCCTCGCCCGCGCCAACTGGCAGAAGATCGCCGACGGCCGCGCCGCCGACGACGTCCACCCCGAGGCCGTCGCCGACGCCGACCACGCCTTCGCCCGACTCCGATAACGGGCTCCGCGAGCGGCGTTCGGTCAGTCGCCGTCCGGCCGCCACAGCCAGCGGAGGGCGTCGGGGAGGAGGACACCCGCGTGGTTGGGGGTGTGGGGGCCGTCGCCGAGGACCAGGCGGAAGTCGTAGCCCGCTTCGGCCAGGGCGGCGGCGACGCGGAGGTTCTCGGCGAGCCAGTTCCGTTCGGGTGCGTTCCAGCGCAGGTCGCGGTGGCCGGCTTGGAGGAAGACGCGCAGCGGCTTGCGGGGGGTGTCGGGGAGGAGCCGGGGGTAGGGGTTGCCGTCCGGCATCTGCGCGAAGCTGGAGAGGCAGCCGATGACGCGGCGGAACCTGTCGGGCCTGAACCAGGCAGCGGTGAAGGCGCAGTTGCCGCCGCTGCTGCCCCCGCAGATGCCCCAGCGTTCCGGCTCCTCGGCGATGGCGTAGCGCGCGGTGACCTGGGGGACGATCTCGGTCAGCAGGAAGGTGGCGTAGCGGTCGTCGAAGGCGTCGTACTCGTGGTTGCGGTTCTTCGGGGCCTCGGCGTCCGGGAAGACGCCAGGGTCGACGAACACGCCGATGGTGGGCGGGATGTCGCCGCTGTGCACGAGGTTGTCCAGGACCGTCGCGCCGCGCACCTGCCCGTCCGGGTCCAGGTACCACCAGCCGTCCTGGAACACCATCAACGACGCCGGCGCCGAAGGGTCAGCTCGGGGGGACCCAGGAGAAGTCGTCCGCGGGGGTGCGGGCCGGGGAGAGCCAGCGCAGGTAGGGGTCGGCGAGGCCGAGGGAGCGGTCGTGGTCCGGGGCGGCTCCGCGCAGGCTCGCGCCGACCAGGTAGAGGGTGTTGCGGCGGGCGAGGGGGCCGCGCAGGGCGGGGATGTCGAGTCCGGTGGTGGCCAGCAACCCTGGCGCCTCGGCGAACACCCAGGCCACCGGGCGCCGTTGGGCGGCCTGCCGGAGTTGGGCGACGAACGCGGTACGCGCCTGGGCGGTGAGATAGCTGAGCAGCGACGCGGTGAACACGACCACCGGCTCGCGGCCCGGCAGTTCGCCGAGGATACGGGCGGTGTCCGTGGTCGCGTCGCCCCGTACGACGCTCGCGGCTGCCGTGGACGCCGTGGCCGCCGTGGCCGCCGTGGCCGCCGCGAGGGTGAAGGCGCCGCGCAGGGTGGCCAGTTCGGCGGTCTGCTCAGGCCAGACGAACGCCTCCAGCCAGGCCCGGGCGCCGGGGTCGGACAGGTCGATCGGGTGCTGGTCGATACCGAGCCGCCGTACGATCGGCGGCGCCGCCCGGAGGAAGCCCGCACCGGACGCGCCCCGCGCCTCGCCCTTCCCCTCGCCCCGCGCCTCGCTCCACTCCCCGCCCGGCACCCCGCCCAACTCCCCGCCCCCCGCTCCGCCCCTCACCTCGCACGACACCACGACCCGCGAACCGTCGCAGCCGGTCGCCGCTCCCCCGTCGAACCGGTAGTCGTAGCGGTCGAACAGCAGGTTCAACCCCGCACTCGCACCGACCTCGACGAGGTGCACCGGCCCCGGCCAATGGCGTTGGACGTGATCGACGCCGAGCCGCAGCGCGACGCACCGCCGGATCTCGTTCGTCTGGGTGGACCGCTCCGACAGCAGCCGGGCCAGCTCGTCACGATGCCGGCGGCAGAACGCCGCGAACACCGGCACCAGTTGGCCGTCGACCGCCCGACTCCCCCCGTGGATCGGGTAGTACGCGGCCAACTCCGCGCCCCGGCCGCCCGCCAGCAGCAGGTTCACCGCCGCGAACAGAAGGCTGGGCCGGCGCTGGTCCGCCGGCGCGTCGAGCAGCAGCGCGAGCAAGTCACCGTCACCCACGACGCCTTCACTGAGCGCCGCGTACACCGGGGAGCGCCCGGCGCCCTGGATCGCACCGAAGACCCCGAACAGCCGCCGAAGCCGCCCGACTTCGCCCTCGCGCCGAGGGTCACTCACGCCAACGCTCCCGCCCCGCACTCACTCCGACGCGGCCTCTTCCGCCTCCCCCTGGAACCCGGCCTTCTGGTCGAGCATAGGCGCAGCCGTTCCGCGGCCGACCTGGTGGTCTGAGCGCAGTTCGCGGAGCCTGCCGAGGATGTCCCGCATGTTCGCCATCGGAAGTGCCTGGACCAGGCCCGCCATGTCGCCGCCGCCGATGTACTCGGGGACCTGGAACTGGGCGAACTCCCGCACGATCCGGATGACCGCCGCGTTCTCGGGCCCGAGCGCGTCGATCTCGGCCTGCAACTCCGCCTCCAGTTGCATGGCGACACGCCTCCGGTCCTTCCGCGACTCGATCTCGTCGATCTCGTCCGCGGTGCCGGCGCCCTCCAACTTCGCCATCAGGAAACGGTTGTTCATCTCGGCGAGGAATTCCCGCTTCATCGCCTCGTTCATGCTGGCGTCCTCGGGCTGGAACTCGCCCAGCGTCGTGCCCTTGGCCTCGACACCCCACACCAGCAAGGCGTTGCGGACCTGGGCGGTGAGGTCGGTGCGCGTCTCGGCGTACCTGCTCAGGAACTCCTGGATGGTGGCGGCGGCGGCGATCTCGCTGAAGTAGGACTCCACGGTGGCGCCGAGGACCCGTTCGACGAACCGCTGGACCGGCGCCGGGTTGTGGGACAGCCCGCCGATTCCCGAGGTGGTGCCGCCGAACTGGCTGACCAGCACCGGCGCGGCCTTCTCCGGGATCTGGAGGCTCTGCTTCATCTCGACGTTGACCCGGTGGCCCTGGATGGTCACGGTGATCTGTTCGAGTTCGGCGTCGTAGTTGCGCTGCGCCTCCGCGCCGGTCTTCTTGGTCCACTCCAGGATCAGCAGCCGGGTCGGGATCAGCATGACCCTGACGAACCAGGGGTTGAGCGCGCAGACGGCGCCTTCGCCGAGCGTCTCCTGCTGCACACCGCGGCGGCCCCCGGCCGCCAGGAACACCCACGGCAGTCGGAAGCTGCCGTGCCCCTCCACCCGCGGCGCCACGGTCTCCGCCGCACCGTCCCGCGGGGGTTCGGCGCCGTCGAGGGTGACCACCACCCCGGTCGCACCGATCGGGATGGCGATCTCCTGGAGGCTCTCGACGGTGAGGCCGTCGCGGGACTCCCGCACGTTGGCGACGGTGGTCACCTTGAACAGGGCCGGGTTGATGTCGTAGTAGGCGCCGCCGCCGAGGATCGCCAGTTGCCTGCCCTGCTCCCCGCCACCGGACAGGAACGCGTGTCCGTCCTGGAAGCTGTTGCACTCCACGTGCCTGCCGAACGGCCGGTGCGGCGGCCGGATGCCGCCCGCCCTGGCCTCCACCACGCCCACCGTGCCGGGGGGTACGTACGTGCGCGGCTCGGTCTCCACGGTGAAGAGCATGGTGTTGATGTAGTACGACTGGCCGCCCGCCAGCGTGTTGGCCTGCCGGCCCTGCTCACCGCCGCCGAGCAGGAACCCCGGCCCGTCCTGGAAGTTGTCGCACTCCACCTGCCGCGCGAGCGGCTGGCCGGCCGGACGGCTGCGGCCCTCCACCGCCGTGACCACGCCGATCCTGCCCTCCGGGATGTCCACCCTGGGCACGATCTCCACCGTGTACAGACCCGGGACGAGCCAGCTGGAGCCGTTGGTGGGCAGCACCCGCGCCTGGAGGCCCCGCTTGTCGTACGGGGTGACCCGCCTGAACACGGGATCGGACGGTCCGAACCGCCGCCGGACGATGCCGACATGGCCGGGCGGTACCACCACGCGCCCGATCACGCCGACATACCCGGCGCCCGCGGCCAGGAGCACGAGGATGACGATCGTCGTGATCATTGCAGGGTTCCCCGTTCGTCCAGGCGTAGGTGTACCGCCAGCGCTGTGGCGCTCCACTGGTCGTACCAGTCGGCGAAGTGCTCGTTCTGCGGATTGCGGAGCGTCGGGAAGAAGCCGGCGCGGCGGCCGGGCCCGGCGCGGTCGGCGAACTCCTGGTAGCCGGCCGGCACGACGTCGTCGACCGCCCGCCGCCAGCCGCACGCCACCGACAGGTTCAGGAACTCCGCGTGCCGTCCCCTGCGGACCCGCGCGAGGCCGCGTTGGACCCGCAGCCCCTGCCGGTCGTGGGAGTGGCGGGCCCACACGGCGTCGACCCCGGCCAGCAGCTCCGCCGGGAGGGCGTGGGCGTCCCGCGCGCGGAGCCAGCCGTCGCCGGCCCGGTTCGCGGCCTCCAGCAGCAGCGAGGTGGTCAGCAGGTCGGCGTGGGTGTACTCCTTCTCCGCCAGGTACGTGTCCAGGCGGCTGAGTCCGGTGGCCGCCGGCACGCGCACGGCCCGCACCGAAGGCCGGGTCGGTGGCTGCGGGAGGACGGCCACCGGGTCCACCTCGGGACCGTCCGGCGCACCGCCGTCCGGCCCGGCGGCCACCAGCCGTTCCAGCAGGGCCAGTTCGCCCTCGCCGAGCAGCCGGCCGTCCCGCGCGTCGACGTACCACGTGTTGGCCAGGTGGAAGTTGCGCTCGCCGTGCAGCAGGATCGGCACGAACGGGCGCCCGTGCTGCTGCCCTTCGAGGATCATCCGGGTCACGTCGTCGGAGTCCTGCGACTGGGGCGACATCAGGACGACGATCCCCACCGCGTACCGCAGTTGCCGGCGGACCGTCCAGAAGTGGGCGTCGCCGGGGCGTAAGTCGCCGATCGACCACACCGGCAGCCCGCCGGCGCGGAGTTGCCGCACGAGTTCCCCGGCGTACTCGGCGTCGGCGCCCGCGTAGCAGACCACGAAGGAGTGCTCGGGCGGTTCGGTGAGCGGGCGCGGCGGCGCCGGTTGGGACGCCGCGAGGTTCTCCTCGGCTGCCGCCACCCGGTCGGACGCGGCCTCGCCCAGGATGACGGCGGCGATCTCGTCGACTTTCTCGTCGTACTGGTGATCGGTGATCTCGCGGAAGTCGCGCCAGACGCGGTTGGCGGCGAAGGGCGGAAGTGCCACGTCGCCTATCAGCACCGGAATGAAACGGAGTTGGCGTTCCGCGGAGGCGTGGGCGAGGGCGGCGTACTCCTCCATGACGCGCGGTGAGCCGATGGATTCCGGGCTGATGATCGCTATTCCGTGGGAGGCGCTGCGAATCGCCGCGTCGAGTCGGTGGACCAGCACGTCGCCGAAGTCCAGACTATATCGATCGAGGAAGATCCGGATGTCGGGCCGGTTCAGCCGCTTGGCGAACCCTTCGGCCCATTCGCTGTCACCCGGCGCGTGGGAAATGAACACGTCGATCACTCGGCCGCCCCCCTGCCCGCTACGCCGCAATCCTGCCCGCCCTCCTCCTCCATGGTAGGAGGAAATCCAGCAACCCGGCGGTTCCCAAAGGAAATTCAGCGGTGGAGTTCGGCAGGCGCCGCCACTCGTCCACCGCGCCGGCGCACGCCCTCGGCCGAACGGTCAGGAGCCCGCGCCCAGTTCGGTCGGCCGCAGCGCACGGACCAGCAGGTCCACCCGCGTCTCGTACTCGGCGTCGCCGCACGCCAGGTCCAACGGCACCCGAATCCGTGCGAAGGGCGGCAGTTCCACCGGCTCGGCCAGCACCGGGACGAACCTGCGCGCCCCGGAGTGCACCCGCTGGAGCAGTGCGGCGTATTCGTCCATGATCCGCGGATCACCCGTCGTCGCCCTGCTGAAGATCAGTACGCCATTCGCCGAACCCAGCAGCGCGCGCTCCTTCTCCAGGATTTCCACCAGCCCGGGGCCGATCCACTTCGCCAGGAAGATCCGAATCCCGCGGAGGCGAAGTTTTTCGGCCAACCGGACGGCGTGCGGCTCGTCCGCCTCGGCGTACGAGATGAACACGTCGTAAGAGGAAGGTGCGGGTTCGGAGGAGGGCGCGGAACCGTCAACCGCCGGCGCCGCCGGGGGATCATGGCGGCGCCGTATTTGACCCCTGAGGGTGACGTAGGTGAAATACGTCGCCACCACGCCAGTTGCCATCGCGGCAACCGCTACAAGCAGATTCGCCCAAGCCATCAGCCGAGCGTACTGGAGTGGCCCTCGGCCCGACCGCGAAAAGCGCCACCCTTTCCCGCACGGCGCCGCCCCATCTCCGCCGCCTCGCCCCGCCCTCGTCCACCCGTCCCCACCCCGCAGGCCGCCGACCCTGGTTCTGCCCCATCGGCTCGCTGAGCGAACCCAGGGTGTCGGCGCTCACGCAGCGGCGCCGTGCTCTCGCATCAGCCGCCGCACCTCGGCGCCCTTCCATGTAAGACGCCCTCTCCACTCGGATGGAGGCGGGTCGTTCCGCTGCCGGCGGCATGCCGTCGTGAGTACGGTTGCTCTACGTGGTGGAGTAATCACGGCGTCTGGGGGCGTCCTGTGGCGGGCATCGACAGTACGATCGGTGGACGGATCGAGAAGGGGCGCCGTCGCAAGGGCTGGCACCAGAGGGATCTCGCGGAGCGAATCGGCCGTTCGGAGTCCTGGGTGTCGCAGGTGGAGCGTGGCGTGATCGCGCTGGACAGCGTGGGCTTGGCGGAACGGATCGCTCAGGTGTTGGGGCTGGCTGTCGATTACGTGCTGGCGTTCGACGTTCGGTACGCCGGAGCTGCTGTGATAGCACAGTCGTCCAGATCACATTTGCTTTCTCCGCCTTCCCCCCGCGCGACTGCGCCCGATCCGGAAAGTTCTGAGATTGTGCGTCGACGTACTTTCACCCTCGGCTCCCTGGCAGGTCTGACCGGTGCCGTCGCCGGGCTCTCCCCGGACGCTCAGGCCCAGGTCAGCCGACCGGCTGGTGGCGCCGTGGACCAGGCGACTGTGGACGAGTTGCGGTCGATCGGCGCCAGCTACCGCCGGTCGTACAAGTCCTTCCCGGCCTCCACCCTCGTCCCGGTCGCCCATGGCCAGCTCCAGTTGGTGACCTCGCTCAAACCGAAGACCCAACCGGCCCGTCTGCGGAACTCGCTGCTGGCCCATATGGTCGAGATGGCGTCGCTGGCTGCCGTCCTGCTGTCACTGGACCTGGGTGACCAGGAACAGGCCGACGCCTACATGGACTTGGGGTTCCGGATCGCGAAGGAGATCGGCAGCGCAGAGTTGTCCGCGCTGATCCTGGCCGGCCGGGCATTCGGCACCTCCTACGGTGGCGATCCGGAGGGCGGGCTGGACTACGCGCTGGCCGCGGTGGAGGCCGCCAAGCGGGGGGCGTCGGTGCGGATGCGGGCGTGGACGAACGCGGTCGCCTCGGAGATGTACTCCTCCACCGGCGACGAGTACGGCTTCCGGTCTTCGATGGAGGCGTCGCGCACACTGTTGTCCGGGTCCATGGATGACGAACGGTGGGGCGGCATCGCCTGGTTCGACCTGTCCAAAGCGGATGCCTACGAGGGCAGTGACCTGGCGCGGCTGGGCCGCTTCGATGAGGCGCTGCCGTCGCTGGACCAGGCGCTCGTGCGGCTGTCGCCGGAGATGCTGCGGCACCGCTGCACCGCGTTCATCTCCCGCGCGGAGGCACATGCCGGGGCCGGCCACGTCGAGCAGGCATGCGAAGACGGCCACGCGGCCCTGGACTTGGTCGAGCAGGTCCAGCACCGGGGGACGCTGCGGCGGGTCACCGACCTGCACCGGACCTTGCGGGACAACAAGACCGCGGGAACGCGGAGCCTGAGCGAGCACCTGATCGACACCAGGACCCTGCTGAAGGCCAGTGGGAGTGCAGCGTGAAGGGCCGCACGGGGCTGATCCTCGACTTCGGTGGGGTGCTGACCACCAGCGTGGCTGCGTGCGCACTGGCCTTCGACCGGCGGGCCGGCCTGCCGGAAGGCACGTTCTTGTCGGTCATCGCCAAGGACCCGCAAGGCGCGGCCTTGTACGCGGACCTGGAACGCGGGGCGATCACCCAGATCCAGTGGAACGAGCGGACAGCCGCACTGCTGGGGATCGACGGCGCCAATCTCCTCGGGCGCGTGCTGGAAGACCTGCACCCGGAGCCGACGGTGATCGCCGCTTCCCAAGCGGCCCGTGCGGCCGGAGTCAAGGTCGGGATCTTCTCCAACAGCCTGGGCACCGGTCCGTATGACGTCTACGCAGGCTACGACCTGGCCGCGAACTACGACACGGTGCTGATCTCCGAGGACTACCAACTCCGCAAGCCCGACCCGGAACTGTATGCGGTCATGCTCGGCCTGATGGATCTGCCCGGCGACGCCTGCGTGTTCGTCGACGACACCGCCCGCAACCTTCCTCCTGCCGAAGAACTCGGGGTCGCCACCATCCTGGCGGTAGACCCGGCGGACACGATCGCGCAGATGGAAGCCGCCCTCGGGCTGCGGCTCACCCACGAGGTCTAGACCCATCCGCAGCCGGGTTGCGGGGCCGCAGTCCGGCTGCGGATACGGACCCGGCCGGGGCGCGATGGTGGTTCTCCCGCCGCCTCGGAGCAGACAGGGTTCCCCGCTCCGGGACGGCGGCCCAAGCCGCACAGCACCCCTGCTGGGGGTGCCCACCCGGATCGGAGACACAGGTGACCACCACCGTCGACACGACCACGATCACGGTCGAACTGCCCGAGGCGTTCGACCCGCGCTGGAACCGCCTGCCCGGCATCACCGTGGACGGCACGCGTATCACCATCGACCCTGCGGAGTACTTCTTCCGCTTCGAGATCAGTTCCTGGCTCGTGATCGACTGGCAGACCGTCAAGGACGGGCTGCTGGCCGCGGACGAGACCGAGACCGCGGCCGTCGAGCAGATGGCACTGGACTTCATCAAGGACCACGCCCGCTCCACCGGCGACGCCGGCGAGGTCCTGGCCATCGCCTGGCAGGTGTACTCCTACCTGTTCCGTGACGAGCACCTGGTCACCCTCGGCCTGCCGGACTTCACCGCCGGCCACCTCGCGATGCTGCGGCAGGCCGCGACGCTGATGGCCCTGAACAAGGTCGAGCTGGACGGACACATCTCCAACGTCGGCCCCTGCTGGTTCTTCCCCTCCGCCACCGGGGTCGTCTTCGACCTCAGCGAGACCGACGGCCAGATGCTCGACGAGGTCTACCACGGCGGCTGGTTCAACGAGTACCGCCGCATCGAGGGCATCAAGGCCCACACCGCGCTCGGCGGCCGGCTGGTGCACGGCTGCCAGTCCGTCCCCGACCAGTCCGGCGGCGTCGTCGCCGCCTACGGCACCTCCATGGCCGACTTCGCGGTGGAATTGGCCGGGATGAAGTCCGAGTGGATCGAGCGGATCGAGTCGCACCGCGTGACCGCCGCCTGATCCGTCACGTCGGCCCACCGGTGCGGGGCGGCAGGCGCCGCCGCCCCGCACCCCAACTGCCCTTTCCCGTCTCGCACGTTCGGAGCACGCTCGTGGACACCCAGCACATCACTGACCTCCTGGCCGCCGTCTGCTCGGCCGCCGGCAGCCCGACCCCGACTCGCAGCCCGATCCGCGTGTGGTCCCTTTCCGGGGTCGAACGCCTGACCTTCCCCGACGGCGCCACCGCGATCTACAAGTACGCCGCCGAGCCGTTCACGGCCGAGGACCGGTTCCTGCGCGCCGCCGCGACCGCCGGTATCCCGGTGCCGGACATCGCCGGCTCGCTGGTCCGCGACGGGCTTCTGGGCATGGTGATCGAGGACCTGGGCGAGCCCGTCCGCGAGGCCCAGGACGCGGACGGCGTCACGGCCGCGGTCACCCTGCACGCCGCCGCACCGAGCACACTGGTGCCCGCTCTCGACGAAGACGCCCTGGCTGCTCTGCCAGGCTTGGCCTTGGGCCATCTGCGGCATCTGCGGGAGGCCGGCCGGTGGACCGAGGGCACCGAGGACATCGCCGAGATGCTGCACGCGCTGAACGGTGCCGCCGCCAAGCGGGCCGAGGGCACCACCGTCGCCCCGTGGGGCTGGGTGCACTCCGAGTTCCACCCCACCAGCCTCCACATCAAAGCCGACGGCTGGCATCTGCTGGACTTCGCCCGCACCTTCAACGGCCCCGGTCTGCTCGACCTCGCGTCCTGGCACGGCACGATCGGAAACGCTGACCCCGACCGGCTGCGCGCCTTCATCGAGACCTACGTCGTGGCGGGCGGCAACCGCTGCGCGCTGTCCACGCGAGGCGGCCTGGCCCCGCAGGCGTGGGCACTGGGATGGCACCGCGTCTGGGCGATCGAGTGGTTCATGGAGCAGGCCCTGCGCTGGATCAACGACCCGACCTCGGACGAGGCGTACATCACGGTGGTCCGCCGCCACCTCCACAGCGCCGCACGGCTCCTGGAACCATGAGATGGAAACCTGGGACGCCCACGCGGCTTCGAAGCCGGCGGACAGCCCTCCAGGGCCTTTGGCAGCGCCACAGCGGTTGGAGTGGACCCAGCGGCCCGGCATCGGTCCCGGGGCCGAGATCCTGGGCGGTGATCTGAGCGACCGCCGGATCGTGGAACTGGGCTGCGGCGCGGGCCGCAACAGCGCCCATCTGGCGGCTGCGGGGGCGATCGTCACCGGCGTGGACCGCTCAGCCGGACAGATCCGCCGTGCCAGAGCCCACTACGGCCACACCGGCGCCCGGTTCGTTCGCGCCGGAGCGACGCTCCATCTCACCCGCAGCGCCACCCGCCTGGACGCGATCGTCTCGGTCTTCGGCGCGATCGGCACCACCGAACCCTCCCAGATCCTCGCCCTGTGCTCACGCCGCCTGGCCCGGCGCGGAGTCCTGGCCTTCGCCGTAGCGCACCCGCACCGCACCGGCGCCCTGCCCGCCACCGCGCGCACCCTGACCGAGGTGACGCTCCCGAACGGGACCACCGGCAGCGTCCAGCACTGGGACATCGACCCCGGAGCCTGGGCCCGCGCCCTGAACCGGGCGGGCCTGCTGGTCACCGGTACGCAGGACCTGTTCGCGCCGGCCGACGCCCCCTGGCCCACCACCCTGCTCATCACCGCGCGCAAACCCTGACGGCCGACCCACCTTCCGGGAGGCACCGTGCACCAGATCCCGTACCTGCTGCTGGACATAGACGGCGTCCTCGTCCCGTTCCCCGCGCAGGACAAAACCACCCCGGCCACCCACACCCGCCACCAGGTCCGCATGACCGGCCGTCCCGACCCGGTCACGGTCTGGCTCAACCACCACCACGGCCCGATGATCACCGACGCCATCGCCACTGGCCTCATCCGCCCGGTGTGGTGCACCAGCTGGCGCGCGGACGCGCCCGGTGTGATCGGCCCGCTGCTGGGCCTGCCGGTCTTCGAGTACATCGACCTGCCCCGGCTGCCGATCACCACCAGCCACCCCGACGGCTACCTGTGGAAGCGCGACCACGTCGACACCTGTCTCGGCATCGCACCGGCCGCGTGGATCGACGACGACTTCACCGCGCTGGACCACGAGTGGGCCGCCGACCGCACCGCGGCCGGGCACGCGACCCTGCTGATCCAGCCCGAACACCACGTCGGTCTTCAGCCCGAACACGTCTTCACCGCGCTGGAATGGGCTGCCGACATCACCGCGGCCACCGAAGCGGCCTGAGTGTCCGAACTCGGGGTCGGACAGCCGGTGACCATTGCTGATCTCCGGCTGTCCGACAACAGAAGGCCACGGGGCTGCCTCCCTCACTCGAAGGTGAGCCGGGGGATCGACTCGATGTCGATGCCGTACCGGCGGTAGACGGCGGTCGTGTTCTCGCTGGTGAGTTCGTCCACGGGCAGCCCGAGGGTCTCGGCCACGCGGTGGACGTGGTCGCCGCTGGTCCCCTCGATCTCCAGGTAGGGAGGGATGCGCGGCCAGTGGTCGAGCTCGACCGACGCGCCGAGCACCGTCCAGGACGACCGCCGGTTCTCCTGGTACGCCTTCGGCAGGTAGCCCAGCTTGCCGAGAATGGCGTGCGTGGCGTCGAAGTCGCTCACGGCCGTCTCGGTCTCCCGGACCCCGTCGATCGCGTCGCTCAGGATCTCCTTCACGCACAACGTCGCGGTCTCCCCGTTGTCCCGCAGCCGCACCCACGTCCCGGACCTGCCCGGGATGTCGTAGACGTAGCGCCGCTGAAGCCGGTCCCCGGCGTGCTCGGCACCGGCTTCCAGCAGCCTGGCGCGGATTTCCTCGGGGTCGATGCCGAGAAGCTTCGCCTCGAACTCGATCGCCGTCGTACCCATATGCATGACCTCCTGTGGATCGGGGCGGAGCACCCAGAACACCACAGTGCGCTTTTTCAGCGTTGCCTCTCCAGAGATGACCGCGGCGACCGCCTGCCCGAGCAACGGTCGGACGGTGGGGAGTTCGCCCGCGCGACCCGGGCCCCGCTGACCGCCCCACCCGAGGGTTCCGCGCCGTACGTTCACGCGGCGACGCCGCGTACCTCGCGCGTCCGCCGGACGAACTCGCGGACGGCCGGCGGGGCGGCACGCTGGTCGGGGCAGTCGGCGACCGAGTTGGCCCGCCATCCGGCCTCCCGTGCCGTCCGCGCCGGTTGCCGTCCGCGCCGGTTGCCGTCCGCGCCCGGTGCCCGGGCCGGAGGCGTACTCGTCGTCGCCGGTCCACCGCGGGGATTCGCCCCACCTCTGCCGCACCTTTTGCCACCTCACCGGAAAAAACGACTTGCAGCCCCATGGACTAACTCCTATGGTGCTGCGCATGGGTTCTCTGTGATATCCCCCGTGCGGCCGCGTTGAGCTTGGCTCCGTCGTCGCGCGTTCTCATCCGTGCTTCCGTTCCTCCCGTGATGCCGTCTGTCCGGCCTACCGCGGAGTGTTTCCGGCGTGCGCGGAGGCGTCCGTCCACCCGTGCCGATCGGCCCGGCCGAGAACAGGGGAATCCATGCTTACCGCGCAGCTATCTCTTCAGAACGTCACCCGCCGCTACGACGACCACGTCGTGCTGGACGACGTGTCCTTCAGCATCAAGCCGGGCGAGAGGGCCGGCATCATCGGCGACAACGGCGCCGGAAAATCCACCCTGTTGCGACTGATCGCCGGGCAGGACCGGCCGGACAACGGCGAACTGACCGTGATCGCACCGGGCGGCTCGGGCTATCTGGCCCAGTCGTTGGCCCTGCCCCCCGAGGCCACCGTCCAGGACGCGGTGGACATGGCTCTTGCCGATCTGCGTGAACTCGAAGCGCGGATGCACCACGCCGAAGCCGGACTCAAGGGCTTGGCGGGGGCGGAGCTCACCGCCGCGCTGGACGCCTACGCCCAAACGGTCGCCCAGTACGAGGCGCGCGCCGGCTACGAGGCCGACGCCCGGGTGGAGGTCGCCCTGCACGGGCTCGGCCTGCCGGGTCTGGCTCGGGATCGGGCCCTGGGCACGCTGTCGGGCGGTGAGCGATCACGGCTGGCACTGGCCGCGACCTTGGCGTCCCAGCCGGAACTGTTGCTGCTGGACGAGCCGACCAACGATCTGGACGACCAGGCGGTGGGCTGGCTGGAGGCACACCTGCGGGCGCATCGCGGCACGGTGCTCGCGGTCACCCATGACCGGGTGTTCCTGGAACGGGTCACCACCACGATCCTGGAGATCGGCGAGGGCAAGGTGACGCGTCACGGCGACGGCTACAACGGCTACCTTGCCGCCAAGGCCGCTGAGCGGCGGCGCCGCCTGCAGGAGTACGCGGACTGGTGCGCGGAGTTGGCTCGCAACCGCAAGCTGGCCGCCACGAACGTGGCACGGCTGGAGGCGGTGCCTCGCAAGCTGCCGTTCGCCGTGTTCGGCCACGGCGGCTTCCGTGCCCGCGGCCGTGGTCACGGGGCGATGGTCCGTATCCGCAATGCGAAGGAGCGGGTCGAACGGCTGACGGACGATCCTGTCGCGCCGCCGCCCGAACCGCTGGTCTTCGCCGCTCGTATGAGCACCGCCGACGGTCGGACGTCGCAGGCCGCGGCGGAACTCACCGGCATCCGTGTCGAGGACCGGCTGCACGTACCTTCGCTGCGGATCGGCGGCGAGGAGCGGCTGTTGGTCACCGGGCCCAACGGGGCCGGCAAGACGACGCTCATGCGGGTGCTGGCGGGTGAGTTGCAGCCCGATGAGGGGACGGTGCGCACGCGGGGCCGGGTCGGGCACTTGAGGCAGGAGGAGACACCGTGGCCGCCTGGCCTGACCATCCCACAGGCGTTCGCCCACGGCCGCGGAGGCGAACCGGACGAGCACCTCGACCATCTGCTGTCCCTCGGCCTGTTCAGCCCTGCCGACCTGCGCCTGAAGGTGGGCGAACTGTCCTACGGACAAAGGCGCCGGATCGAACTGGCCCGACTCGTCAGCGAACCCGTCGACCTGTTGCTGCTGGACGAGCCGACCAACCATCTCTCCCCCGTCCTGGTCGAAGAACTGGAAGGAGCCCTGGCCCACTACCAAGGCGCGGTCGTCGTCGTCACCCACGACCGCCGCATGCGAACCCGCTTCACCGGCAGGCACGTGGAACTGGACGCCGGCCACGTCGCACCGCCTCGGCCCTCTTCTCCCGAGGCAACGGCGACGTGACAGTTGGCCCTCCGCAATCGGAGTGACGCTCGGTCAGGGGTGGGTGAGGCCAGGCCCGGGGAGTGCAGGCCCGGGGAGGCCAGGCCCGGGGAGGCCAGGCCCGGGGAGGCCAGGCCCGGGGAGGCCAGGCCCGGGGAGGCCAGGCCCGGGGAGGCCAGGCCCGGGGAGTGCAGGCCCGGGGAGTGCAGGCCCGGGGAGTGCAGGCCGAGCCCAGCCGACCACGCGTCGGCTGGGCTCGGCCTGCCGACCACGCGTCGGCTGGGCTGCGGGCGCTCCCGGCTCGGCACGGCGGCCATCCGAGGCGGCTGTTGTCGTCAACGGCTGTTCGCGGATGCCTCGTTCGAGGTGGCGACCGCACCCGGATCGGTGGAACGTCGCGGCGCCGCGGAGCCCTCTGCGGACGTGGACCGCGCCAGCCACAGGCCGGTGAACACGGCGGCGGCCAACGTGATGGCGCCGGCGGTGAGGAAGGCGCTGTCGAGGCCGGTCTCGAAGGAGGCGCCGCCGGATTGCCGGGTGCGGACGACGGCTCCGAGCACCGCCACACCGAGCACCCCGCCGATCTGCCGGGTGGTGCTGCTGATGCCTGACGCGAGGCCGCCTTCCTGCGGGCTGACGGCTTGGATGGCGGCTCCCGTCAGGGGGGACAGGGTCAGGGCGAAGCCGATGCCGACGAGTGCCAGCCGCCACCACACGTTCCCGTAACCGGTGTCGGCGTGCACCGTGCCGAGCGCGAGCAGTCCCAGGCCGGCCAGGGCCAGGCCGGCGGTGACCACGACGCGGAAGCCGCGCCGGGCGGCGATCCGGCCCGCGTACGGGCTGACGATCACCATGGCGAGGGAGACGGGGAGGGTCTGCAGGCCGGCGCGCAGGATCGAGCTGCCCTGGACGTACACGAAGAACTGGGAGAAGAAGAACGACGAGCCCATGAGCGCGAACCCCACCACGACCATGGCGGTGTTGGACACGGTGAACAGGCGCTGCCGGAACAGCCGCAGCGGCAGCATCGGAGCGGAGCGGCGCGCTTCGACGGCGAAGAAGGCGGCGAGGAGCATCACCCCCGCGGCGAAGCTGCCCAGGATGACCGGCGACGTCCAGCCGCGGGCACCGCCCTCGATCAGCCCGTAGGTCAGCGCCCCCACCGCCAGGGCGGACAGCACCGTGCCCGGGATGTCGATCGCGGGGGCGCTCGGATTGCGGGACTCGCCGAGGTGGCGCAGGCCGATCAGCAGGAGGAACCCGCCGATGGGCAGATTCACCAGGAAGATGGCGGGCCAGCCGTAGGCTTCCGTCAGCACGCCGCCGGCCACGGGGCCCGCGGCCATGCCGATTCCGCTGAATCCGGCCCACAGTCCGATCGCCTTGACTCGTTCCTGCGGCACGGGATAGGCGGCGACGAGCAGGGCCAGCGAGGCGGGGCTCAGGGCCGCGGCACCGATGCCCTGCACGACCCTTCCGGCGATCAGCCACCCCAGCGAGGGCGCGACCGAGCACAGCACGGACGCGAGCGTGAACACCCCGACGCCGGTCAGGAACACCCGCTTGCGGCCGAACCGGTCGGCGAAGATGCCTCCGGACAGCAGCAGCATGGCGACCAGCAGTACGTACGCGTCGACGATCCATTGCAGACCGGTCAGCTGCGTGTGCAGCCGGTCCTGCATGTCGGGCAGCGCCGCTCCGACGATCGTGTTGTCGAGCAGGACCATGAACTGACCCAGGCAGGTCACCGTGAGCAGCACGGCCCGGTTCGATCGGCTGCCTACGGTCGCATGTGATGCGGTGATGAGGATTCCTCTCGATCGTCAGGTGCGCCCGGTCACGGTCGACGTGGGGGGGCGATACACCTGAGCGCCTTAACGCAGTCTTCGCCTGCGTTAAGGCGACTATAGGGAGGGCTCCGCGAAAACGCAAGTCCCGACTGCGTTAAGGTGAGGGGATGAGCGAGCGACAGCAAGCCCGGCGGCCCGGCGGGCGCAGCGCCCGTGTCGGCGCGGAGGTGCACCAGGCCGTCACCGACCTGATCAGCGAGCGTGGCTACGGCAACTTCACCGTCGGCGACGTCGCGGCCCGCGCGGGCGTGGCCGACAGCAGCATCTACCGCCGGTGGGGCAGGCTGGAAACCCTGCTCACCGACGTGGCGCTCACCCGCCTCAACGCGCAGTCACCGATGCCCGACACCGGGAGTCTCGCCGGCGACCTGCACACTTACGCGGCCAACGTGGCCCGCGAGATCACCGGACCCGACGGCCCGGCACTGCTGCGCCTGGCCTTCGCCCTGTCCAACAACGGTGAAGAGGGCCGGCGGGCCGGTGACGACCTGCGCGCCGAACGCACCCGTCAACTGCAGTCCATGCTCGATCGCGCCCACGACCGTGGCGAACACGCACCCGACGCGTTCACCGTGCTGGACCACATCCTGGCCCCGATGTACATCCGCGTGCTGTTCGGCATCGTGCCGCTCGCCCCGGAATACGTCGACGGGCTGGTCGACCGATTGCTGTGACCCCTACCCGGTCGGCAGCAGGCCGGGGCCGGACGACGCTCCGCTTCCACCAGGACCAGATCAGACGGTGGGGAGTTCGCCCGCGCGGACGGCGTCCACGAACGAGGTCCACGCGGCGGCGGTGAACGTCAACTGCGGGCCGTCCGGGTCCTTCGAGTCACGCACGGGGACGACCCCGTCGGCGTGCGGAGCGAACTCGACGCACGAGCCGCCATTGCCGTCACTGTGGGAGGACTTCCGCCATACGGCCGCGGCTTCGACGCACTCGCCCCCATTGCCGTCACTGTAGGACGACTTACGCCATTCGGCGCGACTCAACTCCCGTTCCGTGTGCATGCGTACGCTCCTCCGCGGGTGGGCCGGGACGGTACGCGTGCAGCGTCGCGCCCCGGTCACTCACCGGCAAGAGGGCGATCCGGCCACGGTCAGACGGCCGGGAACTCCCCCGCCCGCACGGCCCCGACGAACGAGGCCCACGCGTCAGCGGAAAACGCGAGCGCGGGGCCCTGGGGGTCCTTCGAGTCGCGTACGGGGACGACCCCGGAGACGTTCGGAGCGAACTCGACGCACGCACCGCCGTTGCCCTCGCTGTAGCTGCTCTTGACCCAAGTCACCGTGCCGAGATCAGAGTTGGTGCTCATCGGCTGTACTCCTCCATGACGTCACGGATGAGCGCCAGCGACTCTTCGGGCGACATCGCGGCTGCTCGGAGTCGATCGTACTTGGCTTGTGCGTCCGCAACTGCGGCTACGGAGTCGTCCACGTGGCCTTGTTGCAGCGTCTCCGTGTAGAGCGCCGTTGGACCGTCTTCCGACGTGACCAAAATGAACGGCAAGCCACCAGCCGGAGCTCCCTTCGCGAATGGAGCGACCTGTACGTCAACATGCGGGCTCTTCGTCTCCTCCAGGAGATGAGCGAGTTGAGCTGCCATGACCTCCGGGCTCTTGATCACCGTGCGCAACGCGGCCTCGTGCAGAACGAACCAGAGCAAGGGCTGTTGAACCCGCCTCTTCAGCGCCGCTCGACGCTCAAGCCTGGTCTCCACCCGAGTGCCGATCGCATCCGACTCCTCGCGTGGGTGAGCCCGATGGAAGATCTCAGTCGCGTACTCCCTGGTCTGAAGCACACCGGGCACGATCATGGGCGAGTAGTCCAGGATCTCCGTCGCGTCCCGCTCCAGATTGACGTACGGGATGAACCAGCCCGGGTGGCCCCGCTCGCTCACGCGGACCCGTAGGCGCGCGAAGAACCCGGGCGTACCGAAGATGCGGTCGCACGCTTCCGCGAACTGCTCGGACGCGAGGAGCTTGCCGCTCTCCACGCGGGTGACGTAGGGGCGTTCATACCCCGTTTCCGCCGCCAACTGGGCCTGAGTCATGCCGCGTTGCTCTCGGGCGAACCTGACCTCCTGGCCGAAGTAGGCGGCACCGTCCTGGCGTTGGGACATGTGTGTGCGCATGTGCTCCCTCCTCGCTCTGAGTTCGGTCCCCTTTGGAACCCGTTTTTCGCTGGCGAAGGTACCGGTCAGACGCGACGCTGGAAACACAGAGCGAGGGCGCGAACACGGAGAGGCGACCGTCATGCCGTACCCCGAGGGGACCTGGGTGGTGGACACCCGCACCGGCGACCTGGGCGAGGTGATGCGCAGATCTCCCGGGCTGCTGTCGCTGAGCCGCCCGGGCAACCGGGGGCTGTGGACGGCGGAACCGTGCAGCGTACGGCGGGCGCGGCCCTCGGAAGTCGCTTCGGCGGAAGCCGTTTCCGGGGGGCGGGACGCCCGCGTGGGGAGCCCGGGGGGCGGCACGCAGGGCGAGCCCTTCACCCGTACGTATGAGCACGCGCGGGCACTCGGAAAGCTCGCTCCGGAAAAAATCGCGCAGAAAGGGAAATTGCAGATGGAACCCACCACCGTGGACACCACCGCGCTGACGTTGCCGGACGGCCCGAGGAAGGGCGGCGAAGCCTTACCGGTGGCCGGGGCGCCGCAGGCACGTGAGTGGCGGATCACCACGACCAGCCGGCACACCGTGAGCGGGTATCTGCCGCCGTGGGCGACGGAGGACCCCAGCGAAGTGGACGTGCCGATCGAGCACTTGGCCGCGCGGCTGGTGGACGTGCACCACTACGCCGACTTCGAGGGCCAGACCGTACGGAACGCGCGGCGCACCGGGCACGACGGCGCCGAACCCGCCGACCTGCACGTGCTGTGCGGCAGCATCGACTGCGTACCGTTCGCGGCCGACCCGGACCCGCGCGTGCCGACGGTGAACCTCAACCTCACGCCCGAGTGCTGGCTGAGCGACCTGGGCCCGGACGACGTGTTGCGGTTGGTGGCCCAACTGCGCGCGCAGGCGGACCGGTTGGCGTACGAGGTGCATCCGGCGCTGGTCGCGGCGCGGGCGGACTGGGCGGCGGCCCACGGCGACGGCGCGGACGCCGTGGCCGTCCACCTCGTGGGGAGCCGCACATGAGCGCCCACCTTCGTACCGGCGCCGACAACTCCGGTGTGCCCGCGGTCCCTTACATCACGACGTGGAGCGCGGAGGACCGTACGGCCGGGGCGGTGACGCTGCGACCGGACCGGTGCGGCATCGCGTACCTGGACGAGACGCCGCACGACCGGGACCGCGAGGGCGCGTTGTGGCTGCGCACGGGGCTGGCGCGGGGGCGCGGCCGGCCCAGGTTCGGCGCGGTGCACCCGGCGCGCCAACGGCGGGCGATGCGGCTGATGTTGTGCCAGGTGTGCGCCGGGCCCGCCGACCGCGACGAGCGCGGGGTGCTGTGGCTGCTCGGCGACGACCACGACGACTGGCCGGGCTGGCCCGAGGAGATGGGCGCCACCCATCCCCCGGTGTGCCGCCCCTGCGCGCTCGCCTCGCTCCGCCTGTGCCCGTATCTGCGGCGCACCCACACCGCGGTCCGCGTCGCCCGGCCCCGGCTCGGCGGCGTGCACGGCATGCTCTACGGTCCCCCGTCCGGCCCCGACGAGGTCCGCCCCCAACCCCTCGGCCCCGCCCTCGTCCCCTACGGCGACTCCCTCATCCCCTGGGTCCTCGCGTCCCAACTGGCCATGCAGCTCCGCGACTGCACCCCCGACCACCTGGACCCCGACGCCCGCCACCCGTGATCCACCCCGCAGGCCGCCGTACCCCGGTACGCCCACGGGGTCGGATGGCACAGGTCTCTCGTCAACCTGCTCCGTGAGGACCACCCGCAGGGGATCTTGCCAGCCCGACACCCTTGTGACTTTCTGGAATGAGTCGACAACCGCTCGTAGCCGGCGGTCAGCGAACGGCGAAGGGATGGCGATGAGCACTGCCCAGACGGAAGCCACAGGTGGCGAACGATCCGACCCTCCGATCAGCACGGTCGCGGGGACCGGGATCGCGGGATTCTCAGGGGACAACGCGCCCGCTGTTTCGGCTCAGTTGAACCGTCCGTACGGGATCGCGGTGGACGGCGCCGGCACCCTCTACCTCTCCGACTACAGCAACCACCGGGTGCGGAGGATCACGACCGACGGGAGGATCAGCACGGTCGCGGGGAACGGCGTCGCCGGCTCCAGGGGGGACAACGGCCCTGCCGCCTCTGCCCAGTTGAACTGCCCGCGCGAGGTGGCGGTGGACAGCGCGGGCAACGTCTACATCGTCGACGCCGGCAACCACCGGGTCCGGAAGATCACGACCGACGGGACGATCAGCACGGTCGCCGGCTCGGGCACCGCCGGCTTCAGCGGTGACGGCGGCCCGGCGACCGCCGCCCGGTTGAACCTCCCGCTGGGGGTGGCGGTGGACCGTACCGGCGTCCTCTACGTCACCGAGTACCACAACCAGCGGGTCCGGAAGATCACGGCCGACGGGACGATCAGCACGGTCGCCGGCTCGGGCGCCACGGGCTTCAAAGGTGATGGCGGCCCGGCGACCTCGGCCCAGCTGAACCGCCCGTACGGGGTGGCGGTGGACAGCGCGGGCGATCTCTACATCGCCGATGCGGACAACAACCGGGTCCGGAAGGTCACGGCCGACGGGACGATCAGCACGGTCGCCGGCTCGGGCACCGCGGGCTCCGGCGGTGACGGCGGCCCAGCCGCGTCGGCCCAGCTGAACTTCCCCGTGGGGGTGGCGGTGGACAGCACCGGCACCCTCTACCTCTCCGACCACCGCAACAACCGGGTCCGGAGGATCACTCCTGACGGGACGATCAGCACGGCCGCCGGCACGGGCACCGCGGGCTCCGCCGGCGACGGCGGCCCAGCCGCCTCGGCCCAGTTGCGCACCCCGTACGGGGTCGCTGTGGACTGCGTCGACGCCCTCTACATCGCCGACCACGCCAACGACAGGGTCCGGAAGATCGCGTCGGAGATGATGGCCGGGCTGCCCGATTCGGGCACGGTGGCCTGCTGGGCCAACGTCCGGAGCCGGTTGCGGATGGGGGTCCTGCGCGAGTCCACCAAGGACGGGGCCGAGATCCACCAGTCCCTCGCCGCCCCCCGGGAACACCAGCGGTGGCGGCTGGTCGTGGCGGGCCAGGACGACGGCGAGGTCCTGTACACGATCGAGAACGTGCGCAGCGGCAAGGTCCTGGAGGTCGTCGGAGCGGGCATGGCAGACGGGGCGGTGGTCGCGCAGCGCGCCTACGAGGGCCTTGACGCCCACCACCAGCAGTGGCGGATGCTCCCGGTGGGCTCCGTGACCGACAGCCCGAGGGTGTTCGAGATCGCGAACCGCAACAGCGGCCTGCTGCTGCGCGTCGGCACCAACGCCCCCGCGGCGGTCAAGCAGCACACGGTGACGGAGGGCGACCCCCGCGACCGGCAGTGGCAGTTGCTCTCCGTCTGACCCGCGAATCGGCACACGAACGAGGGGTCAGGGGCAAGGCCGCCCCTGACCCCTCGGGACGAGGACTACTCGGAGCGGCCGGGCTTCTCGGCGCTCGCCTTGGGCGCCTCGGGCTTCTTGGCCTCGGGGGTCGCCGGTTTGGGCTGCATGCACTCGCTCTTCTTCGGCATGTCGTTCAGGTCCTCGGGCTTCCTGAGGTCGCTCTGGCCCTTCACCGTCGCGCTCGACTCCTGCATTCCGGCGGCAGCCGCCGCGGACACCGAGCTGGGCTGCTGGGCGTACTGGGCCTGCGCATCGGCCGATGCCTGGGTGTTGCGGATGAACGCGCCGAGGAAACCCAGGACGACCCGCGCCTCGGGTGACTGCTCCTGCACGATCTTCGCCCGGGAGGAAGCCCCGTGGATCGCGCTGGTGTAGAGGCTCGTGGTCGTGTCGTCGTAGGTGGCGTCGTCGGCGTCCTCGAAGTCGACGCCCGCTCCCGGCTGCGGCTTGTCCCGATCGGGGATCACCGAGAAGAGCCCCGCGCCTTGGCCCGCGAAGCGGAAGATGTTGTCGAACACCATGATCGTCACCTCTGGTCGTCGTCGTGGCGGTGCCGCACGTGCGGTCAGGGCTGCTTGTACAGCTCGCGCCGGCTGTCGGTCAGGCTCTCGCCGTCGAACATCGTGTGGTGGACCTCCAGGGCGGAGACGACCTCGGCCAGCCCCTTCATCCGAAAGCCGCCGCCGGCCAGGCCGACGTCGCCGATGTCGCGGGCGACCAGCTGGTCGAGGCCGGGGTAGTCCCCGCGCTGCGGGGGTGCCAGGACCGCCACCGGAACGTCGTACTGCACCGCGATCAGCCCGGAGAAGGTCACCGGGATCTCGTACGTGTACTGCTTGCGGGTACGGCGCTGTGTCACGAGGGTCTCCACCCGGGAGCCCGGGGGGACCTTCCCCGAGATCTGTGATTTCGAGGCCCAGCTGGTGGACAGGGAACCGCCGACAGAAGCCGCGACGCCCTGTGCCAGCGCGGCGTTGAGCCCGGCGGTACCGGAGGCGCTGCCGGTGGTCGTGAACGCCGTCGACCCTGTCACCGAGCCCGTCGCGGTGTTGGTCACCCCGTTGGTCATGCCCATGTCCATGGCGTTGGCGTTGTCCACGCCCACGTTGTCCTTGCTGTTCTTGTTGGTCATCGTGTTCGTGTTCTTGTTCGTCATCTCGTTCTTCAGCTGCGCCTGAAGCTGCGCCTGGAGGTTCAGTCCGAGCTGTAGCTGAAGCTGCAACTGGAGCTGCGCGCTGACGCTGCCGCCGAAGGTGAGCTTGGAGTCTCCCTGGAGCGACCAGGTGGCGCCGTTCGACACGGTGAAGTCGACCGAGTCGGTGAAGGTCATCTCGGACTGGCTGCGGTTGACGTAGGTCCGCGAGGAGAACGTGTCGGGCGGAGGCTGGCTGATGTCGCCCCGCTCCTCGATCAGCGGCTCCCCGAGATTCATGTAGGCGAGCCAGCCCAGATCGAACGCCAAGCTGCCGGTGAAATCGCCGAAACCCAACTTGTTCACGGAGAACCCGACGGGCCTGTGCCGCACACCGTATTCATCGACATATACCAGGCTGGGGTGTCCCAGGATGGACTCCGGGGCCTGCGCGATGCCGAGTTCCCGCAAGTTCTTCTTGGTCAGCGGCTGGCGCTTGGCCCGTTCCAGGTTGTACGCGTTGGAAGGCATTTCCCGTCCTTGACTGATCCGGTCGAACCGCGCTCGGCGAATGGGAACCAGGAACCCGCGCACGTTCGGACGATCGAAAGTATCACCGCCCCCATTGCCGGGGAAGGCGAATGCACGCATCACACTCAATCGTGTGGTCAACGTTTGGCGCCCGCCGGCGCGTTGCGGGAGGCGGAACCTTTCCTCACGGCGGTCACCCGAAAGATGACTTCTCGGCCACCCCACCTGCCCGTACTGTGGCCTCGATCATTCCCGTGGGCGAGGGATGTTCCTCGATCGTCCGTGCGCTGCCCGAATTCCTTCGCCCGATGGCGATGTGGCCTGTGGTCATTCCGCGTGAGAATCCTGCAACGAGCGCCCGACGTATCGTTCTCCCCCATTCAGAACAGGTGAGGTTCCGCGATGTACACCCAAGAACGCACGGCGATGGCGAATTTGGTGGTCGGCGGCCCGGTGGCGGTGAACAGCTACGACAACGCGATCGTGGCAGCGCTGATCGAGAATCGTCCGGTCATGCTCGTCCACGCCTTCAACGGCGGTTACCTGCGGCCCGCCGAACTGAAGGAGGCGAGCCACGACAAGGGGGTCAAGCTGGCGACCGCGCTCGACTCCGCCACCAAAGACGCGGAGGGCCACCTCTGGTACATCACCCCCGGCGGATTCTTCGGGCAGCGACCGCTGTACTTCATCGAGAGCGCCGCGGGCCAGGTGCCGCCCCCGCCCGCCGGCGTGGTCGGAGCCGGAGCGGGCGGGGCCGGCGTGGGCCGCGGCGACGACGGTGCGCCGAAGCCGCAGCGCAGGCGCGTCACCGTCCACCAGGAGGCCCCCAAGAGCGCCGCGGACACCGTCCAGGTGGGCCTGCCCGACAAGGTGGGCGACAAGTGGCGCGGGAAGAACGGGGCGCCCGAGGACACCCAGCTCTGGGTCGTCACCGTAACGCCGTGGGGCGGCATCACCTTCGTGCCGATCACCCACCCCGACGCCATCCTCGGGTTCAAGGACCACGCGGTGACGGCCGACAGCGAGGTGCGCCTCACCTACAACTGGGGCGGGGACTTCACCGGGACGGTCATCAACACGTTCTACCCGCGGCTGCCCAACGAGTGGAACGTCCCGTACCACCACGTCTTCACGTGAGCCGGCGCCGCCCCACACCCGTCCCGGGCCGACGCCCGTTCCACATCAACGCCCGCACCGCCTGGAAGAGGCACCACGATGCCCGTGCCCACGGAAGAACTGAAACTGGAGATCGTCAACGCCGCCACGGGGAAGACCCTCGGCGCCAGGGCCGCGCCGGGCGCGGACGGGGCGCTCGTCGTCCGCGACTTCCCCGATACCGGCCCCGGCCCGGAGCAGTGGCAGCTCAGCCCCGTGCAGGCCGCGCAAGGCGGGCGGGAACACGACGACCAGGCATACGTGATCCGCAACGCGGTCAGCGGCAAGGTGCTCGACAACCCTGCCGCCGCGGACCGCGGCGTCCGCCAGTGGGCCGCCACCGCCGGCAAGCAGGGCCAGCAGTGGCACCTCGTCCCCGTCGAGGGCGAGGCGGGCCTCTACTTCATCGAGGGCGCGACCGACGGCGCCGTTCTCGACCTGGCCGAACCCGGAGCGGACGACACCCGGATCGTCCTGCGGGAGTACGACGACGGCGCGGAGAGCCAGCGGTGGCGGTTCGTCACGGCCGAGCCCGAGCGCACCAGCGACGCCGTGCTGCGCTTCGCACCGCTGGACCACTGGAACGGCCGCCGGTCCTGGCGGCTGGCCCCCTCGACCGCGCTGCGGCCGGCACCCGACGCGAAGCCCTCCTTCAGTGACATGCTGCTGGTCCTCGATCAGTTCGGGAGCGACCAGGCCGCAGGCGGCTGGAAGACCGACGAGGCCGTCCCCTCCTCCAACGGCCGACCGGACCGGTGGGCCGGCCTCGGTGCGCGCTTCCTCGCCGACACCACCGGAACCGGACGGCCGGACATCGTCGGAATCAAACCCGCCAAGGGGGCGGTCACTTCGTCCGGCGGAGGCGACGGCACCTTCGGCGACAGCGAGCGCGTCCTGCACTCGCCCCCGCCCTCCCCGAGTCCCAAAGACCTGTGGACCCTCGCGGACACGACGGGCGACGGCAGGTCCGCCATCGTCGTGCTGGCCGCCGACGGTGTCCGGGTCTCCCTTCGGAGCGAGAGCGGGACGTTCACGCCCACGGGCGGAAAGCTGGCCCTCAAGGCGTTCGGCCACGGCCCGCAGGCCGGCGGGTGGGTTGACGGCAAGCATCCCCGCTTCCTCGCCGACACCACCGGCGACGGCCGGCTCGACATCGTCGGCTGCCACGACGACGGCGTCCGGATCTCACTCCAGAACGAGGACGGCACGTTCACACCCCTCGCCGACGAGCCGGTCCTCAAGGCGTTCGGCCACGGCCCGCAGGCCGGCGGGTGGCTCGTCGGCAAGCATCCCCGCTTCCTCGCCGACACCACCGGCGACGGCCGGCTCGACATCGTCGGCTGCCACGACGACGGCGTCTGGGTGTCACTCCAGGACGAGGACGGGGCGTTCGCCGAACCTCTGTACGTCCTCGACGACTTCGGCGTCCACCAGGGGTGGAGCTCGGTCGAGGAGCACCCCAGGTTCCTGGTCAGGACCACCGGTGGCGGAGCGCTGGACCTCGTCGGGTTCGGCCCGCAGGGCGTGGTCGTGGCCCGCGGGCGCGGCGACGGCACGTTCGAGCCCTCGAAACTCGTGCTGAACGACTTCGGACTCGCCCAGGGATGGACCGGCGGGAAGCACGTCCGGTGCCTCACCGACGTCACGGGGGACGGCAACCCGGACATCGTCGGCTTCGGTGACGAGGGGGTCTGGGTGTCGCACAGCCGCGGCGGCGGCCGGTTCGAGCAGGCCCAACTGGTGTGCCGAGGTTTCGGATACGACGACGACGCGGGCGCCTGGCGGGTCGACCGCCACCCCCGCTTCCTCACCGACATCACCGGTGACGGGCGTGTCGACATCGTCGGTTTCGGCGGGCCGGGAGTCTACGTGGCCCGCAACCTCTTCCGCCGCTTCAGGACCCGATGACCCGCGAACAGGGGTGCGCGCAGGCGTGAGCGAGGTCGGGGCGGTGAAGGTCTCCCCTCACTCGGCCGTGCGGCGCGGCCCGGGCGCCCCGGCGCACCCTCACGCGCCCGGGGCGGCCTGCTCGGAAGCGCCGTCGAGCGCGTCGAGCACCGCGTCGCCGTTCGCCCTCGCCCACTCCGTCAGCATGTGGATCGGTTCGATCAACGTCGCCCCGAGCGGGGTGAGTTCGTACTCGACGCGGGGCGGCACCTCGGCGTAGGCGTGGCGGCGGACGAGGCCGTGCGCGGCGAGCCGCCGGAGCGTCTGGGTGAGCATCTTGCGGGAGATGCCGCCGATCAGCTCGATCAACTCGCCATGCCGAACAGGGCCTTTGCTGAGTCCGTAGAGCACGACCACCGTCCACTTGTCGGCGATCAGCTCGACCGCCAGACGTGCCGGGCAGTCGGCGAGGAAGAGATCACCGGGGGGACCGAAACCGTTCATGGGGCCAAAGGTACCTGCGGGTTCCGGTCGGAAACCTAGCCTGGGTGATCCCCCCTTCCGAGCCAGGAGAGTCATGCGAACCATCACCCAGCAGACGCTCGGCGGTCCCGAGGTGCTCACCGTCGTGGACACGCCCGAGCCCCGCCCGATCCCGGGCGAGGTGCTCGTCCGGGTCAAGGCGATCGGACTGAACCCGCTGGAAGCGCGCCTGCGCGCCGGCGAGTTCCCGCTGATCGGCCGACCGCCGTTCGTCCTCGGCTGGGACATCAGCGGCGTGGTCGAGGAGGCGCCGCAGACATGGCGGTTCCGGCCCGGCGACGAGGTGTTCGGGATGCCGCTGTTCCCGCGGGCGGCGAGCGCGTACGCCGAGGTCGTGGCGGCCCCGGCGCTGCACCTGGCACGCAAGCCGGCGTCGCTCTCGCATGTCGAGGCTTCGGCGCTGCCGGTCGTCGGGCTGACGGCCTGGCAGGGCCTCGTCGACCTCGGCGGCGTGACCGAGGGCGACCGTGTCCTCGTCCACGGCGGCGGTGGCGGGGTCGGCCACGTCGCGATCCAGATCGCGAAGGCGCTCGGCGCGTACGTGATCGCGACCGCCGGCCGGAGCAAGCGGGCGTTCGTCGAAGGGCTCGGCGCCGACGAGGTGATCGACTACACGGCGGTCGACTTCAGCGAGGCGGTCCGCGACGTCGACGTCGTGCTCGACACGATCGGCGGCGACACCGCCGAACGGTCACTCGGCGTGCTGCGCCCTGGCGGTCACCTGGTGACGGCGGTCGCCGAGGAGGACACCGCGCTCGCCGCCGCGTACGAGGCGGCCGGCATCCGCTTCAGCGGCATCGCGGTCGACCCCGATCCGGTCGCCCTGCGAGGGCTCGTCGCGCTCGTCGAACAGGGCAGGCTCCGGGTCCACGTGCAGGAGACGTTCCCGTTCGAGCGTGTCGCCGACGCGCACCGGCTGCTGGAGGGCGGCCACCTCCAGGGCAAGCTCGTCCTCACCGTCTGATTTCGGCGCGGGGCTGCCCCCATCGGACCCCACCCCGCCCCACCCCGCCCTCAGCGTGAGCCTTCGGAGCCTGCCCTTCAGACGGGGCCTGGCCTTCCGACGGAGCCCGCCCTTCAGATGGGGCCCGCCCTTCCGAAGTCGCGGTCGATGCCGATGCCCAACGTCCTGACGAGCTGGGCGAGTTCCTCGCGGAAGAGCTTCTCCGGGCTGGTGGTCTGGGTGCGCATGTGGCCGTAGACCTCCAGTGACACCAGTCCGTGCAGGTGCCCCCAGATCCGCAGGGCCAGGGCGACGGCCGCGGGCGGCAACTCGGGGAAGGCGGGACGCACCTTCGCCAGCAGCCCTGGGTCGAAGTCGGCCCAGTCGAAGTCGCTGTCCTGGTAGTGCTGCCGGGCGTGGGGCCAGGCGGCTGCCGCGAGGGCGGTGATGCCGGTGCAGACCCGGCGGGCGGCGTCCGGGGCGGCGCCGCCCTCGGGGGCTTGGTAGCCGGGCACGGGGTCGCCGTAGATGAGGCGGAAGCCCTCGGGGTTGGCCAGGGCCCAGGCCCGGAAGGCGTTGGCCCATGCCTCGATCCGGACGGCGGGTTCCGCGGAGGGCGCGGCGTGCCAGGCGGTGTCCACGGCATCGGCCAACGCGGTGTACACGTCGTTGATCAGCGTGGTGACCAGGTCGTCCCTGGTCGGGAAGTAGCCGTAGATGGCGTTGGCGGTCATACCCATCTCACGGGCGATGGCCCGCAGGGTGATGGCGTCCGGCCCGCCCGAGGCCATCAACGCCAGGGCCACCTTCTTGATTTCGGCCGTCGTCTCGGCCCGTAGCCGCTCGCGCCTTCCGCTGCTGCCCGTGACTGTCACAACAGGCACTCTACAGCGTCGAGTTACTTCACCCCGTACAGAAGCTGCACGGCGTATAGTTTTCGCACGGCGTCACCACCGTGGCGTTCCGCTTCTGCATGCACCGGGGAGAACCAACATGCACATCGGAGTCATCGGAGCCACGGGCACCATCGGCGGCCGGGTCGTCAGCGAAGCCCTCGACCGCGGCCACCACGTCAAGGCGTTCAGCCGGGACGCCGGCCAGGCGCAGCGGGAGGAGCGTCGGGAGAACATCACCTGGACGAGCGTCGACGTCCTGGACCCGGAGAGCATCGCCGCCGTCCTGCCCGGACTTGACGTCCTGATCAGCGGATTCCAACCGGGCAATGCCGCCAAGGACTTCGCGGACACCTTGCGGCGCTCGGTCGCCGACCCGACCGTCTACGCGACGGCGGCGCGGGCCCTGCTGAAGGCATTGGAGACCCGTCCGCGGACCCGGCTCATCGTGATCGGCGGCGCCGGCAGCCTCGAAGTCGAGCCGGGAGTGGTGCGGGCGGACTCGGACGAGTTGCTGAACCCCGGCCTCGACCGGCTCGGGCTGCCCCGCGAATACGCCGCGGCGGTGCGCGGCCACCGCGACGCCCTGACCGTCCTGCGGACGTCGAACCGGCTGTGGACCTACTTCAGCCCCGCGGAGGAGATCGCCCCCGGCGAGCGGACCGGCCGCTTCCGGATCGGCGGCGACCAGGTGGTCCAGGACGCCGACGGCCGCAGCCGCATCTCCGTGGAGGACGCGGCGGTCGCGTTGATCGACGAGGCGGAGCTGCCGCGCTTCGTGCAGCGCCGCTTCACCATCGGCTACTGAACGCCCGGCGCACGATGCAGACGGGCCCTGCGCGGGGGCCTGCGCGAAGCCCCGTCCGCGTCCCGGACCCGCCGGGGATGTCGTGGACGTGGGGAGGCCGTGTTCGCGCGCCGGCGAGGCGGCGACGCTCGTACGCCGACGCGCCTGCCGCGGTCGCTCGGGAAACGGGGATTCCGTGGCAGGCCCCGCCTCGGGATGCCAGGGTTCGGGGATGGGAACTCCACTCGGCAGCGATTCCGACACCTCGTGGCTCGGCACGCCGATCGACGTGCGCCCTTTGTTCGCAACGGAGTTGGCCTCCCTCCTGGATCTCCTGCGCACGCTGAGGCCGGCCGACTGGGAGAAGGCGGTGGTGCCGGGCTGGTCGGTCCGCGACCTCGCCGCCCACTTCCTCGGCGACTACCGGGGCCGCCTCGGCTGGGCCACCCCCGGCTTCCGGCCCGCCTTCGGGCCCGGTGAGACGCTGGAAGCCTTCATCCATCGCGCCAACCAGCAATGGGTGGACCTCCACGCCGATACGGACCCGGCGACGCTCGTCGGGGCGCTGGAACGCGCCGGCACGCAGGTCGTCCGGCGGTTCGAGGCGGCCGACCTCGACGCCATGGGGCTGGGCGTGTCCTGGGCCGGGGCCATGCCCGCCGCGCCCAACTGGCTCGACGTCGCACGGGAGTTCACCGAGTACTGGACCCACCGCCAGCAGATCCGCCACGCGGTCGGGCTGGACACGGACACCGCGACGCGTCCCCTGGCCGCGGTCCTGGACACCTTCCTTCGCGCCCTGCCCCACACGCTCCGCGCCACCCCGGCGACGGCGGGAACGCAGGTCCAGGTGGTCATCGACGGCCCGCCCGGCGGCACTTGGACCGCCACCGCCACCGCCACCGCGACCACCCGCTGGTCGCTCGCGGAAGCCCCCGCCGGCCCACCCGCCGCAACCGTCCACCTGGACGCGGAAACCGCCTGGCGACTGTGCACCCGCGGCATCGAGCCCACCACGGCCCTGTCCTCCGCCCACCTCCAAGGAGCCCCCCACCTCGCCCGCGCGGCCCTCCAGATCGTCTCCATCGTCCGCTGAGCCCCACCGCGTCCGACCGATTTCCGCTGCCGCGGCGCACCGGCCGGGTGCGGTGGGGGCGGTGGTACGTTCGGTGGGTGTGGGAGGTCGACTACTCGTCCGTGGGGATGACGGCGCCGGAGGGGCCCGCGGCGCCCGCGGGGTTTCACGGGCTGACCGTGCGGACCCGGCTGGGGGTCGGGACGTACGACGCGGCGGCTCGCGCGCTGTTCGGGTGGGAGATGCACCGGGGCACCCCGTTGCTGGACGTGCCCGCGGGCACCCCGGACGCCGCGCCCGGGGTGCGGGTGACGGTGCGGATGGGCCCGCTGCACGCGCCGTGCCAGGTGGTGTGGACGCTGAACGAGGCCGACCGCACGGGCTTCGGGTACGGGACGCTGCCCGGGCACCCGGAGTGCGGTGAGGAGTCCTTCGTCCTGCGCCGGCACCCGGACGGCTCGGTCGACTTCACGGTGCACGCCTACAGCCGTCCCGCCGCCTGGTACCTGCGCGCCGCCGGCCCGCTCGGCCGCCTCGGGCAGCGCGTCGCGGCCGACCAGTACGGCAGGGCGCTGCGCCGGGCATCCCGCGGGCGCTAAGCCCGGGTTCAGGCGGGAAGCTCACCCGTGGCCGCGTCGAGCGCCAGCACGCGGCCGTTGACGGAGGTGTACACGAAGCCGTAGGCGGCCGCCATGTCGCTGCCCACCTTTTCCAGCGTCGCGGTGGACCAGCGCTGCGAGCCGTCACCGGTGTCGACGGCGTAGACGGTGCCGTCCTTGTCCTCGGTGCTGGCGACGAAGACCAGGTCACCCGCCAGTGCGATCTGCGTGGGGTACTCCTGGCTGGTCTTCACCATGTGGCCCCACTTCCTCTTCCCCGTCGACGAGTCGAGCGCGTGGACCAGTCCGTTGCCCAGATCGTCGCCGCCGGTGAGGTAGAGCGTGTCGCCCGCCGCGCGGATGCTCTCCCCGTTGAACTTCAGCGACCACTTCCTGGTGCCCTCGGCGGCGTGGAGCGCGTAGAGGCTCGTGGCGTCGTCGAGGACGTACACGACTCCGCCGGACACGACGGGTGGCTGGTCGGGGCGTGCTCCGGAGCTGAGCGGGAAGGCCCACTTCTTGGCGCCGCCGGTCGCGTCCAGCGCGTACAGGGCCTTGCCGCCGCTGACATACACGGTGCCGTCGGCCACCGCCAGAGCGCCGGAGTCCTTGTCCCCCAGCGGGTGGTCCCACAGCTTCCGCCCGCTGTCCGCGTGCACGGCGTACGCGTGGCCGTACGCCGTGAAGTAGACGATTCCGCCGGCCACGACCGGCGCGTCGCCGGTGTCGCCGAACGCGCAGAACCACTTCTTCCGGCCCTCCGCGTCCAATGCGCCCAGGCCGTACGTGGTGCCGACCTGCCCGGCCGCGTACACCGCCCCGCCGGCGGCCGTCAGGGGGTCGCTGAACCGGTACTCCCGGGAGAAGTCGGCGGGGCCTTTCCAGCGCTTGCGCCCGGTGCGCGCGTCCAGGGCGACGACGGTCTCCTCGGTGGAGACGTACAGCACACCGCCGGCCACGGTGAACCGCGGCGGCTTGTCATCAGTGGTCGGACCCTCGACGGCGTACTCCCACGGGTCCACCTTCTTCTCGGGCTTCGGCGGGGTGTGGCCGCCGGCCTTCAGGGCGATCCCGATGCCGCCGGCCACCACGGCGGCCCCGCCCAGGCCGAGCCACAGGACGCCGCGCCGCCCGAACGCCCTGGGCGCCTCGGTCGCCGGAGCCCCGCCGGCCCCCGGCGGGAAGGCGCGCGGGGAGGCGGGCGGGGATGCCGGCGGTGCGAACGGCGTACCTGTCTGGGTCGGCAACTGGTGCGCGGGAGCGGGCGTATGAGAGGGGGGAGCGGCGGGGGCCACGGGTATGTCGGGCGTGGTGGGCGTCGGCACCCGCACCGACGCCAGGTCCAGCGCCCGCAACTCGTCGTGGACGGCGGCCGCCGACTGCGGACGGTCCTCCGGCCGCTTCGCCAGCAGCCGCAGCACCAGGGCGTCGAGAGCGGCGGGAAGACCGGCGCGCAGCGAACTCGGCGTCCCGGGCGGCCTGGTGAGGTGCGCGGTCATCAGCGACACCGGGTCGCTCATCGTGAACGGCGGCTTCCCGGTGAGCAGTTCGTGCAGCACGCAGCCGAACGCGTACAGGTCGCTGCGCGCGTCCCCGGACTGCTCCGCGAACCGCTCCGGCGCCATGTACGCCAGCGTGCCCATCACCTGGCTGGACTTGTCGGTGGCGGCCATGAAGCGGGCGATACCGAAGTCGAGGACCTTGACCTCGCCCTCGGCGGTCAGCATGAGGTTCGCGGGCTTCAGGTCCCGGTGCACCACGCCCGCCCCGTGCGCGGCGGCCAGCGCGGCCGCGGTCTGGGCGGCCCATTCGACGCTCAGCGCGGGCGCGGGCGGGCCGTCCTCGTGCAGCACGACCGCGAGGTTGCGCCCGCTCACGTACTCCATCACGAGGTAGAGCGCGCCGTCGCTCGGGTCGCGGCCCAGGTCGTGAACGGTGACGACGCCGCGGTGGTTCAGCCCGCCGGCCGTGCGCGCCTCCCGGAAGAACAGGTCCGCGGCAAGGCCGTGCTGGTGGTCCGGCAGCAGCTTCACCGCCACCCGGCGCCCGATCACCCGGTCCCGGCCCTCCCACACCTCCCCCATCCCGCCCCGTCCCACGAACGCCACCAGTTCATACCGGTCCGCTACGACTCGCACCTCTACGTCCCTCCCGAGCGTTCCCCCGCCAGCCCAACCACCCCGCACCGTAACGGAATCGCCCCGCCCCACGCGCCCCAACTCCGGTCCGCCGCACCACCCCCGGGTGCCGCCGAGCCCCGGCAGGTCGCCGCCGGAGACGCCGAAGGGCCGGTCCGCGTCAGGTGCGAACCGGCCCGTGGCAGTGAACTCCGTGGCGCTCAGCCTCAGTTGCTGCGCCGCACCCCCGGGGAGACGACCAGGCGCTCGATCAGCCAGATCAGCCCGACCATGGCCAGCGCGAGCAGCGCGATCAGGGTCGCACCGCCCACCACCGTCGAGTAGTTGCGCTGGTAGAGGCCGTCCACGATGTACCGGCCGAGGCCGCCGAGGCTGACCGTCGCGGCGATCGCCGCGGTGGAGACAACCTGGATCGTCGCCGAGCGCAGGCCGCTGATGATGAGCGGGAGCGAGGCGGGCACCTCGACCTGGAAGAGGACCGCCATCGGCCCCATGCCCATGCCGCGGGCCGCGTCCACTGGGGCCGGGTCGACCGTGCGAATCGCCTCGTAGGAGGTGACCAGTATCGGCGGGACCGCGAGGGCGATCAGCGGGATCATCACCGGGACCAGACCGATGCCGAGCCAGAAGAACATCAGCACCAGCAGACCGTAACTGGGCAGCGCGCGACCCGCGGTGGCGATCAGCGCGAGGGCGTTGCCGCCGCGCCCGGTGTGGCCGGTGATCAGGCCGATCGGCAGCGCGATGGCGGCGGCGATGGCCAACGCCTCGAAGGTGTAGCCGAGATGCTCTTCGAGGCGGTGCGGAACGCCGTACTCGCCGTGCCAGTGCGCGCTGTCGCTGAAGAACACGTTCATGAAGTGGAAGATGTTCACCTGGCCGCGCCTTCCAGCTCGGCCGGACCGTCCGCGTGGCCGCCGCCGTCACCGGACGTGGCGGGTTCGACGGCGGAGGCGAGGCTCGCCCGGCGCGCGGCCTTGCGGCCACGCGGCATCCAGGGAGTGAGCAGCGTCCGCACGCCGATCAGCAGCAGGTCGATCACGACGCCGAGGATCGCGATGGACACCACCGACGTTACCGCGAGGTTGGACCGGTGGTAGGCCAGCGCGTCACCGAGCAGGTTGCCGAGGCCGCCCTGGTTGCCGATGATCGTCCCGACGCTGACCAGGCTGATGCTGGAGACCGTGGCCACCCGCAGCCCGGCGAAGATCGCGGGCACCGCCATGGGCAGTTGCACCTGGAAGTAGCGCTGGAAGGAGTTGAAGCCCATCGCCTCGGCGGCCGCCAGCGTCTCAGGAGGCACCGATCTGACGCCGTCGACGATCGACGGCAGCAGGATCACCAGGCTGTAGATGGTCAGCGGGATGATCACGGTGGTCGCGCTGTCGCCGGTGTAGTCGATCAGGAAGACGAAGAACGCGATCGACGGGATGGCGTAGAGGATCGTGGTGATCCACAGCACCGGCGGGTACAGCCACCGGAACCGCACGCACGCCTGGGCCAGCGGCAGCGACACCGCGAGGCCGATACCGACCGGGATCAGGGACTCCTGAAGGTGCACGCCGATCAGTCCGGCGTAGGAGTGCTGGAGGTCGCTGGGAAGATCGAAGAATCCGTTGCCGCCGCTGCTCATGGGGCGACTCGCACCGCTTTGGAGTCACGGCCGGCCGGGCCGCTCCTGCCACCGCCCGCCCCGCCGGCGCCCTCACGCTCCGCGTGCGCGGAGCGGATCGCCGCGCCGATGGTGGCCTGCGAGGTCACCCCGACCACCCGCCCGGTGTCGTCGACCGCGACCGCCCACCCGGTGGGCGAGAGCACCGCGCAGTCCAGCGCGTCCCGCAACGACTCGCGGCCGAACTCGAACGGCCGCCCGTAGCTGATCAGATCGGCGGCCGGGACGCTGTCGGCGCCGCCCGCGAGATCCTTCGGCTCGGCCCAACCCAGCGGCTTGCCGTCGGCGTCGGTGACCAGCAGGTACGGGGTGTCGGCGGTGGTCCGCTCGGCGACCTGCGCGGCGGTGGCGTCGACCGGGACCACGGGCACGGTGGTGAGTTCCAGGCCCGCGGAGGTGAAGAACGACAGCCGCCGCACCCCGCGGTCGGTGCCGAGGAAGTCCTCGACGAAGGCGTCGGCCGGGTGGGAGAGCAGCTCGTCCGGCGGCGCGAACTGGGCGAGCTTGCCGCCGGTGCGCAGCACCGCGATCATGTCGCCGAGCCGGATCGCCTCGTCGATGTCGTGCGTGACGAAGACGATGGTCTTGCCCAACTCCTCCTGGATGCGCAGGAGTTCCTCCTGGAGCACCTTGCGCACGATCGGGTCCACCGCGGAGAACGGCTCGTCCATCAGCAGCACCGGCGGGTCCGCGGCGAGCGCCCGGGCCACCCCGACGCGCTGCTGCTGGCCACCGGAGAGCTGGTACGGATAACGCCTGGCGAGCGAGGAGTCCAGGCCGACCCGCTCCATCAGCTCGGACGCGCGCTTGCGGGCCCGGCTCTTGTCCCAGCCGAGCATGCGCGGGACGGTGGCGATGTTGTCCAGGATGGTGCGGTGCTGGAAAAGGCCGGCATTCTGGATGACGTACCCCATCGACCGGCGCAGCGCGTTCACCGGCTGCTGGTGGATGTCGGCGCCGTCGAGCAGGATGCGGCCCGAACTCGGCTCCACCATGCGGTTGATCATGCGCAAGGTGGTGGTCTTGCCGCAGCCGGAGGGCCCTACCAGCACGGTGATGGAGCTGTCCGGTATCTCCAACGACAGGTTGTCGACCGCTGTCGTGCCATCGGGATACCGCTTGGTTATCGACTCGATCTGTATCAAAAGTCCGTGTCCCCTCCGGGATTGGGCATCGGTGCGGCCTGCTCCCGGGCACGAACGCACAAGCCGTCGCGGGCAGAGTCTAGACCGCGAGTATTACAGGAGTTTGGAATTGGCCAAGGCGGCTGGTCTTATGCCCCGCCACGACTGCACCATGCCACGCCGCGTGACTTCCGACCGTGACGGTTATCACGCTGGGTGACGACGGCCGACCGTATCACCGTACGGCCGGCCGCGCGTCCCGCTACGCGTCCCGTGCGCGCAGCACCGCTGTCCCGGCGAGCAGCGCCGCGCCCGCCCAGCACGCGAGCACCCCGAGCCCGGCCCACGGTCCGATCGGCTGGGTGTGCAGCACGGCCGGCACCGTGGTCTGCACCGCGAGCCCCGCGCTGGACGGACCGATCTGCTGGAGGTGGCGCTGCCAGTGCGGGTCCGCCACCAGCGCGGCCGTGATCGGGAAGAGGTAGAGCAGCGCGAGCACGGCGCCGATCGACGTGCCCGGGTCGCGTACGGCGGCGGCGGTACCGAGCGCGAGCAGCGCGACCAGCACCAGGCACAGGGCCGAGCCGAACCCCGCACGCAGCACCGAGCCGTCGGTCGCCGACAGCGCGGGCCGCGCGGCCGCGGGCAGCAGCAGCCGCCCGGCCAGCAGCGACCCGCCGACCGACAGCAGCGCCGCGGGCAGCACCATCGCGGCGAGCACCGCCGCCTTCGCGGCCAGTACGGTGCCCCGGCGCGGCATCGCGGCGAACGTGCTGCCCAGCATCCCCGTGGAGTGCTCGCCCGCGATCATCGCCGCACCGAGCACCGCGGCCACCGCCTCACCGAGCTGCACCCCGGTCAGGCTGACCTTCGCCGCGTCGGTGCCGGGGTGGTACGACACGGTCGCCGCGGCCACCGCACCCAGCGCGACGGTCAGCAGGACGAGCGCGCCGAGCAGCGGCCGGGTGCCCGGGAGCGTCCACACCTTCGTCCACTCGGCGCGCACCGCGTCCCGCAGGGGTTCGAAGCGGGGCGCGGGTGCGCGGGGTTCGGGAGCGCGGGGTTCGGGTGCGCGGAAGGCGGGCGGCCCACCGGGGCGTTCAGGCGCGCGGGATGCCCCGGGTGTCGCGGATGGCACGGATTCGCCTGCCGGCGCGGGGAGTTCGGGCCCGCCGGGTGCCGTTCTCATGTGTCCCTCCTGCGCAGCAGCGCGTACGCGACGGCGAGCACGACCGCGGTCCAGCCGCACAGCACGGCCAGCCCCGCCCAGGGCGGCAGCGGGTAGTAACCGTCCGACGGCGCGTAGACGTTGGCGACCTGGTGGTAGCGGAGCGTCGTCTGCTGGATGGCGAACGCGGCCGCCGGCGTCACCCGCAGCACCCAGTCAGCGGCGGCGTCCGGGAGGGCGGTCATCGCGAGGATGTAGGGGAGCACCACCCCGGCGACGACGGCGGTGACCGCGCCGGTCGCGCGGCGCAGGATCGTGCCGACGGCCAGCGCGAGGACCGCGGCCAGCGCGACCAGCAGGGCGGTGCCGACCACCACCCGGGTCTCGGTGCCGAAGCTCGCCGGGAGGATGAAGACCCCGTTGGAGCGCAGCCGGTGGAGGGTGAGCACGAGCGTCAGCACGGACGCGGCGAGCCCGACCGCGAAGGCCGCCGCGCCGACCACCACCGCCTTGGCGGCGAGCACCTGGCCGCGGCGCGGCTGCGCCGCGAGGGTGGTGCGGATCAGGCCGCGCCGGTACTCGGCGGTGACGAACGACGAGCCGACCACCACCACGACGAGCAGCCCCGCGAACGTGCCGGCCAGCCCGCGCTCGATGCTGCGCGCCCCGAAGACCTGGCCGCCGACGGCGGGGGCGATGTCGCCGGAGCCGCTGACGGAGAAGACCTCGCCGTTCGCGGTGGTGCGGTGGGTGGCGGCGGAGAGGGAGGCGGAGAGCGGGTCGCCGCCGACCTCGGTGGTCTGCCAGCCGTGCGCCGCCTGCGCGGTGGAGCCGCCGCCGGTGCCGCTCCCTCCCGTGCCGCCGCTCCCGCTGCTCCCGCCGGTCCCGCCGCCGCTCAGCGTGACGCGGTCGAACGCGGCCGTGGCACGGGTCGGTGCGCTCATCGCGCTGCTGCCGAGCGCGTGCCGGTCCACCTCCATGTGCGCCGAGGAGGTGACGAAGAGGCCGACCCGGGCGGTCGCGGGCAGGTCGGGCAGGGTCGCGGTGCCGACCGTCGTCCAGTGGGTGCCGTCGGGCGAGGTGCCGCCGGTCAGCGTGCTGCCCGCGCGGGTCAGGCGCAGCCAGCGCGGGGCTGCGGCGGAGGGCGCGGCGACCTCGGGGCCCGCCGTGTCGTGGGTGAAGTCGCTCTGCATGCGCACCCCGTGGCCGCCGGTCACCATGACCGCCGCGTAGGTGCTACCCGGCGCGGTGCCCGCCTTGACGATCAGGCCGGCCTTGGCCCACGCCTCCAGGTCGGGGGTTCCGGTGCCGTCCGGGGTGCGTGCCGCGATCCGCCCGGTCATCGAGGTGATCCGGGCGGTCAGGGTGCCGTCGGTGCCCAACGGCCGCTGGACGAAGGTGAAGTCGTCCACGACGGCCACCCCGCCCGGCCCCTTCGGCGGCCCGCACACCTTCATGCCCGGGCAGCCGCCGGACCGGGTCGCGTCGGCCGAGGCGTAGCCGATGCCCACGACCACGACGAGCGCGGCCACGAGGGCGAGCACCCAGCCGCGTACGGTGCGCAGCTTCGTCCACTCGGCGCGGACGGTCAGCGGGAAGCCGTTCACGCCTGCTCCCCCTCGCAAGCGCCGCGCACGTCCCGGCCGCCGCGTATGTCCTGGCCGCCGCGTATGTCCTGGCCGCCGCGCACGTCCCGCGCGCCGCCCCGGTCCTGGCCGCCGCCCGGGTCCGTTCCGCTGAACTCGACCTCGTCCCTGGTCAGCCGCATGTACGCGTCCTCCAACGTGGCACGGTGCGCGGTGACTTCGGCGAAGGGAACGGCCCCGCGGGTGAGATGGGCGACGACCTCCTCGGCCGGCAGCCCGGAGACGTGCAGCGCGCCCGTACCGGCCGGGACGGCGGTGCCGCCCGCCGCGGTGAGGACCTCGGCGGCCCGGTCCGGCCGCGGCGTGCGCAGCGTGACGTGACCGCCGGCCGAGGCGGCGGCGAGGAGGTCGGCCACCGACGTGTCCGCGACGACCCGGCCGCGGCCGACCACCACCACATGGCTCGCGGTGTCCTGGAGTTCGCTCATCAGGTGGGTCGAGATCAGCACCGCCCGGCCCTGATCGGCCAGCGTGTGCAGCAGGCCGCGCAGCCACACGATGCCCTCGGGGTCCATGCCGTTGAACGGCTCGTCCATCATCAGCACCCCGGGGTCGCCGAGCAGCGCCGCCGCGATGCCCAGCCGCTGCCGCATGCCGAGCGAGAAGCCGCCCGCGCGGCGGCCCGCGACCGCGGTGAGGCCGACCTGCCCGATCACCTCGTCCACCCGGCGCGCGCCGATGCCCTGCGAACGGGCCAGCCACATCAGGTGGTCGCGGGCCCGGCGGCCCGGCTGGAGTGCGGCGGCGTCCAGCAGCGCGCCGACGTGCGTCATCGGCCGGCGCAGCGCGCGGTACGGCCGGCCGCCGATCAGGGCGGTGCCCTCGTCCGCGGTGTCCAGGCCGAGCACCACCCGCATCGTGGTCGACTTGCCGGCGCCGTTCGGCCCGACGAAGCCCGTGACCCGGCCCGGTTCGACGCCGAACTCCATCCCGTCCAGGGCCGCGGTCGCCCCGTATCGCTTGCGCAGGGCCCTGACGGCCACTCCCACCTCGCCCATGGCGACGTGTCTCCCTCCGTGCGCGTGCCGCCACCGCCGTCCGGCGGCGTACCCGCGCTGTCGGCACCGGTTGTACGGCGCGGGCGGTGACGGCGAGGTGACGGCCGCCGTCACCTCGCTGACACCGGGCGGCTGGCATCGTGGACGCATGAGAGTGCTGGTGGTCGAGGACTTCGAGGTGCTGGCGACGGCGCTGGCGACCGGGCTGCGCCGCGAGGGCATGGCGGTGGACGTGGCCCTGGACGGCACGCAGGCGCTGGAACGGCTCGCCGTGACCCGCTACGACGTGGTCGTCCTGGACCGCGACCTGCCCGGGGTGCACGGGGACGAGATCTGCCGGGGGCTGGCGGAGGGGCCGGCGCAGAGCCGGGTGCTGATGCTCACCGCGGCGGCGGCCGTCAGCGACCGGGTGGACGGGCTCGCGCTGGGCGCCGACGACTACCTCCCCAAGCCGTTCGACTTCGCCGAACTGGTCGCTCGGGTAAGGGCGTTGGGCCGCCGCTCGACGCCCGCGCTGCCGCCGGTGCTGGCCGGCGGCGGGGTGCTGCTCGACCCGAACCGCCGCACCGCCTTCCGGGCCGGGCGCCGGCTCGACCTGAGCCCCAAGGAGTTCGCCGTGCTGGAGTGCCTGCTCGGCGCCCGCGGCGCCGCCGTCTCCGCGGAGGAGCTGCTCGACCGGGTCTGGGACGAGGCGGTCGACCCGTTCACCACCACCGTGAAGACCACCGTCCGGCGGCTGCGGTTGAAGCTCGGCGACCCGCCGCTGATCGCGACCGTCCGCGAGGGCGGCTACCGGATCGAGGAGTCGTGAGCGCCGCGCCGGGCGGCCCGCCGCGGCGGGTGACCCGGCTGCTGCCGCGGCCCCGTACCCTCCGGATGCGGCTCGCCGTGCTCTACGGCGCCCTCTTCCTCGCCTCCGGGGTGCTGCTGCTCGCCATTCCGAACCTGTTCGTGGGATCGTCCTCGGCCGTCAAGGCGCCGGGCCCGGACGTGCCGCCGTTTCCGGACGGCTCCAGGCCCGTGCTGCCGATCCTGGGCGGCGGCCGGGCCTCGCTCGCCGAGACGCAGCGCGGGCGGGACATGGACCGGTACGTCACCGGGTCGGTGATCGCGCTGGTGGCGCTGGTGGCGCTGTCGGTGGGGCTGGGCTGGCTGCTGTCCGGGTGGCTGCTGCGGCCGCTGCGCACGATCACCGCGACCGCCGGGGAGATGTCGGCGGCCAGCCTCGGGCGGCGGCTCGCCATCCGCAGCTCGGGCGACGAGTTCACGCAGCTCGGCCGGACTCTGGACGACCTGTTCGCCCGGCTGGAGGCGTCCTTCACCGCGCAGCGGCACTTCGTCGCGAACGCCTCGCACGAGTTGCGCACCCCGCTCGCCGCCGAACGCACCCTGCTCCAGGTCGCGTTGGCCGATCCGGACGCCGACGCGGCGACCCTGCGGGCCGCGTGCGAGCAGGCCCTGCTGCTCGGCGCGCAGCAGGCCCGCCTGATGGAGGCGCTGTTCACGCTGGCCACCGGGGAGCGCGGGGTGCGGCGGCGGGAGGACTTCGACCTCGCCGAGGTCGCGGCGGGGGTGCTGGCCCGCCGGGGCGACGAGGCGGCCGGCCTGCGCATCCGGGTCGAGGCCGCCCTCGACGAGGCCCCGGTCTCCGGTGACCGCGGCCTCGTCGAGATCCTGCTGGACAACCTCGTGGACAACGGACTGCGCCACAACCACCCCGGCGGCGACCTCCGGGTCCGCACCGCCGTCTCCGCCGGCCGCCGCGCCTGCCTCGAAGTCGCCAACTCGGGCCCCGTTGTCCCCGAGGCCGACCTCGATCGCCTCTTCGAGCCCTTCCAGCGGCTGGGCACGCCCCGCACCCGCGCCCGGACGGACGACGCCCACCACGGCCACGGCCTGGGTCTGGCCATCGTCCGCGCCGCCACCACCGCGCACGCCGCCGCCCTCACGGCCACGCCGCACCCCGCCGGCGGCCTCACCGTGCGCGTCGACTTCCCACCCGGGGACGCGGGCGGCCCGGGTGACGCGGGCAACGCGGGCGGCCCGGCCGGCAAGGACGCGCCGGCCGGATCACGCTGACCGGCAGCCGCCGGGGACGGTACGGGTATGGGCCGGGGTCCGCGCTCGGGCTCAGCCGCCGGGCTTCTGCTTGGCCACCCGCCGGCGCAGCGCCGGACCGATCCGGACCAGGGCCCGCCGTTCGATGCCGTTGATCCGCTTCTCGACTGCGGCGACCCGCTTGCGCAGCGCCGCGGCCTCCTTCTCCGCGGTGACGTGCCGCTTCTCCGCGGCGGCGACCCGCTTCTGCAACTCCCGGTTCTTCCTGGCGAGGTCGTTCGCGCGCCGCTCCGCGGCGGCCCGGTCCGTGGCGATCTGCTCGCGCAGCCGGGCGAACCGGTAGCGCAGCGCGCCGTCGTCGGCGCCGTCCCAGAGGCTGACGGACGGCGGGAGTTCGGTGCCGGCCAGCCGGGCGTCGAAGGCCGCGCCCGCGTCGCCGTGGGAGTAGGTGTTCGCCAGGTCGTTGCGGTCGAGGAAGTCGGTGTAGCGGGTGAAGCGCTCCTTGTGGCCGTTGAGCAGCCCGCTGAAGTCGGCCTGTTCGTACAGCTCGGCGGGGTCGGTGTCCGCGGGGACGTCGGTGAGCATCCGGTGCGGCAGGTCGAAGTAGCGGCACAGTTCGAGCGTGCGCGAGTCGTGCGTGAGCACCACCGCGGGGGTGCCGGCCAGCAGCGCGGCGATGTTGCCGTGGATGCGGGTGCCGTACGCGAAGTCGTGGCCCGCCAGTTCGTCGAGCCAGGTCCGGGGGTCCAGCGGGACGCGGACCTTGTCCGCCCGGAACAGCTCGTGGGTGAGCTGGAGCGGGAAGGAGTCGTGCCGGCCGGCCTCGGCCGAGGTGTCGCCCCAGAAGAGCAGTTCGGCGTCGACCAGGTTCTGCGCGTAGTACGTCAGGGCCGGGAAGCGCTCGAAGGCGTACCGGGCGAGGCCGCCGATGTCGCCGACCGGGATCGCGTCCGGTGACAGGTTGATCGCGATCCGCGCGTCCGGGCCGATCGTGCCGGGGTCGGAGGGCACCGGGAAGACGTCGCCGTGCAGGAACATCGACGGGCAGCCGATGATGTCGACCTGGTCGAAGCCGAGGCCGCGCAGGTACGACGCGGTGAGCTCGCCGCGCACCCCGATCGAGGCGGAGCGGTCGAGCACGGCCCGCACGAAGCGCCGCACCGACTCCTCCATCGGCCCGAGCGTTCCGAGGTCGTAGTCCGCGCCGACCTGGGCGCCGACCCCGACCACCACCACGGGGATGGTCAACTGCTCGATCAGCGCGGACAGCCGGTCCAGCGAGGCGCGGAAGCTCGGCCGGAAGGCGTTGGCCAGCGGCACCACGAAGACGTCGTACTCGTCGTTGATCCGCGCGGCCCGCTGCTCCGACGCGTCGGTCCTGATGCCGTTCGAGACCACCTCGGTGTCCGGGGTCAGCAGCATCCGGTGCACCGCGTCGCTGAACAGCAGGTTGCCGGAGTTCGTGCCGAAAAGGTCCTGGTGCAGGAACTCGGCGTGCGTGGCGGCGTGGAAAGGGCTCTTCCCGGACCGGATGAGTATGCGCTTCACGTGCCACCCCTCGCTCTTTCGGACAGGGGACAGCTCTCACCTGGCGCGACGCACGTCCGGGGCCGACCTCCGAGCGGGGACGATACCCCACGGCACTTTGAATTCCTATACGAAATCATGGGGAAGAACAGACGAATCCATGGCGCCTCACAGGGAAATCCTTGGTGCGACAAAGATCGATCCATGAACTGTGCATTACTTGTGCCTCGTCTGTGCGCCCAAGCCGCACGCACCCCCGGCAAAGGGTGCCCGGGAGGCGGGCCGGGGAAGGGCCGGGGAAGGGCCCGGGACGGGGATGAGCTTGGATGGAGGGGAGGCGCAGCACGAAGAGAGCAGCACGAAGAGAGAAGAGAAGGGCGGGTCGCGGGATGGCGGTTACGGCGCTGGTGGTGCAGAACACTCCGACCGGTGGGCCGGGGCGGTGGGAGCGCTGGCTGGACGAGGGCGGGCTGACGCTCGACGTGGTGCGCGGCTACGCGGGAGAGGAACTGCCCGAGCGGCTGCGCCCGCGCCACCAGGCACTGGTGGTGCTCGGCGGCGGCTACCTGCCGGACGACGACGCGCGGGCGCCGTGGCTGGCCCGGACCCGTGAACTGGCGCGCGAGGCAGTGGAGTTCGGGCTGCCGGTGTTCGGGATCTGCCTGGGCGGGCAGTTGCTCGCGCAGGTCGCGGGCGGCGCGGTGCGCGGGGAGCACGGCCAACCGGAGTTCGGCAGCACGCAGTTGACGCTCCGCCAGGAGGCCGCGGACGACCCGCTGTTCGCCGGGCTGCCGGCGCGGCCGCACGCGATCGAGAACCACGTGGACGCGATCACCGCGCTCCCGCCGGGCGCGACCTGGCTCGCCTCCACCGACGGTTGCCCGTACCAGGCGTTCCGGCTGGGCGAGCGCGCGTGGGGCGTGCAGTTCCACCCCGAGGCGGACGCCGAGCGGATCAGCGGGTGGGACACCGACCGGCTGGCCCGGCACGGCGCCGACCGCGACACCCTGCACCGCGCCGCCCTCGCCGCGGACGCGGAGTCCGCGGCGGTCTGGCGCGAGGTGGCGCTGCGCTTCGCCGGGCAGGCGGTGGCCGCGGCGGCGTGACGCGGCGCGAAGCGGCGGCCACCCGGACGCACGCGCGGACACGCGCCCGGACGCACGCGCACGTGCACGCGTCCGGGCGCGCCGCGGACTACCAGCGGGCCTGCTCCGCCAGCGAGCGGGCGAGCGGCGCCACGGACTTCGCCGGCAGCGCGATGTGCCCGGCGTCGTCGTCGACCACGTCCACCATCAGCAGGATGTTCCCCGACGTCGCGGGCAGCGTCACCACCGCGACGTTGCCGGACGGGGTGAGCACCGGCGTACCGGGCTTAGCCGCCAGGCACTTGGCGAAGTACGCCGCCAACCGGGAGTTCGGCAGGTGCGCCCGGGACGCGATCAGCGGAAGCGTCATGGACAGCGCCGGGTCCTTGCCGTCCGCCGGGTCGTCGGTCCGGGTGGCGACCGTGGTCAGATCCGTCTCCTGCGCGCCGATCGTGTAGTTGCAGTAGACGACCACGCCGTGCGCCTTGGCCACCGGCGCCGTCGGATCGGCGCCCTTCTCGGTGTCCGCGCTCACCGCGTCCTTGTCCCGCATGAGCGCCGCGTGCCCGGTCAGCCCGGCGCTCCTGGCGGCCTTGTCCATCCGGTACGGCACCGGGCACGTCGTGGTCTTCCCGGCCGCCACCTCGTCCCCGAGCTTCACCAGCCCGGACGGGTCCAGCTTCTTCCCCGCGCCCGACGACCCGCCGCCGCACCCGGCCGACGCGACCGCCACGGTTCCCAGGACGACCGCCGAGACCGCCATCCGGCCGATCCGGCTCCTCATCGCCGTCACTCCCCCCACTCCCCCCACTCGGCACGATCCGGGGACCGTACCACCCGAGGAGACCTCGGCCGCCGTGGCTCACCCCTTCAACGAGCCGTTGAGCATGCCGCGTTCGAAGAGCCGCTGGAGCCCGAGGTAGACCAGCACGCTCGGGATCATCAGCATCAGCGACGCCGCCATCCGCACCCCCTCGCCCTGCTCCTGGCTGGAGGACAGGCTCGTGACGACCAGGGTCATCGTGTACATGTGCGGGGTGGAGGCGACCAGCAGCGGCAGCAGGTACTGGTCCCAGATCATCAGGAAGCCGAACACCGCGCAGGTGCCCAGCGCGGGCCGGCACAGCGGCAGGATGATCTGGAAGAAGATCCGCAGGTCCCGGGCGCCGTCGACGCGGGCGGCCTCCTCCAGTTCGGTCGGGATGGTCTTCATGAACCCGGTGAGCACGTAGATCGGCAGCGCCCAGCCGACCACCGGAAGGATCAGCCCCGAGTACGAGTCGAGCAGGTCGCTGCCGCCCAGCGGGTCGGGGACCTTGCCGAGCACCAGGTAGAGCGGGATCGCGATGACCTCTTCCGGCATCATCATGGTGGCGAGGATCGCCAGCAGCACCACGGCCTGGCCGCGGAACTTCTTGCGGGCCAGCGCGTACGCCGCGAAGGCGCTCACCGTGACCTGGAGGAAGAGCCCGACGCCGGTGACGATCACCGAGTTGAGCAGCCCCCGGCCGACCCCGAACCGGAAGGCGGTGCGGATGTTGGCGAGGGTGAAGTGCCCGGGGAAGAGGGCCATCTGGCCGGTCTTGAGGGTGGTGCCGCTGAAGACGGTGGCGACCATCGTCCACAGCGGCATCACGAAGACGAAGAGCACCGCGGCGTAGAGCACGACACGGACCGCGGTGCGGGTCCACGCCTTGCTGGGCATCCGCAGGCCCAGCGCGGTGGTGGGGGCGCTCATGCCGCTCATGCCTCCTTGCGCCTGCGCCACCACAAGGTGAGGCAGGTCAGCAGGACGGTGACCAGGAACAGCACGGTGGACACGGCCGAGGCCATCCCCAACTGGTTGTTCTGGATGCCCTGTTTGTAGGTGTAGGTGACGATGGTCTCGGTGGAGCCGGCCGGGCCGCCGCCGGTCAGGACATAGATCTCGGTGAAGACCCGCAGCCCCCGGATGATGCCGAGGGTGAGCACGATGGTGGTCACCGGGCGCAGCGACGGCAGCGTGACGTGCCGCAGCCGGTGCCACGCGCCGGCCCCGTCGATCGCCGCGGCCTCGTACAACTGCCGGTCGATGCCGGCCAGTCCGGCGACGAAGATGACCATGTCGTACGGGGCGCTCTTCCACACCTGGATCAGCATCACCGAGGCGAGCGAGGAGTGCGGTGAGGACAGGAACGGCTCGGGGCCCAGGCCGACATGGCCGAGCAGGGAGTTGAGGGTGCCGTAGCCGCCGGGGTAGAGGATGGTGTTCCACAGTTCGGCGACGGCCACCATCGCGGTGACCACCGGCAGGAACGCGGCCGTGCGCAGGATGCGCAGATGCCGGGCCGGGCCTTCGAGCAGCAGCGCGAGCCCGAAGCCGAGCAGCGCCGAGGCGGCCACCGTGACCAGCGCGTCCAGGACGGTGTGCTCGACCGCCGAGCGCAGCGCCGCGTCGTGGAAGGCGGTGCTGAAGTTGTCCCAGCCGACCCACCTGTTGCCCAGGTAGGGACGCACCTCGAAGAAGCTGAGGTACATCCCCCACAGCGTCGGCCAGAACTTGAAGACGCCGAAGAGGACCAGTACGGGCGCCAGGTAGAGCCAGGGGGTGGCCACCCGCGGCCACCTGGGCAGGGCGCGCGGCGCGGAGGGGTTGCGGTTGCCGGCCGGGAACCGGGGGCGGCCGCTGCGCGGGCTGCCTCCGGGCCGGTCCTTGGTCAGGGCCATGTGTCGTCTGCCGTCTTCTTCTGCCGTCGTCTTCTGCCGTCGTCTGCTACGGGCATCGGTGCCGCGGGCGTCCGCTGCTTCGGGGTACCGGCGGGCGGGCACCGGCTACTTCTTGAGCAGCGACCGGTACTGGGAGTCGAGCGAGGCCAGCGTCTTGCCGGGGTCGCCGCAACCGGACAGCATCTTGTTGAGGCTCTCCGAGGCGTCGCTGCGGTAGGTCTCCCAACCGGGGGCGCTCACCGGCTCGTAGGTGGAGCTCTTCGCGTAGACCTGCTGGGCGACCTGCCAGCGCGGGTCGCCCGCGTGCACGGTCGCCGGATCGACGGTGGTGTTGATCGGCAGCCGCACGATGGTGGACGTGGGCACGCCGGTCATCCCGGTCTTCTGCGCCTCGGGCGAGACCATGTACGAGGCGAGCGCGTCGAAGTCGGCGGCGCGCTTGGAGCCGGCCATCGCGTAGACGGTGGTGCCCTCGGCGAGGCTGCCGGTGCCCTTGGGCCCGGCCGGCGGGGCGACCACGTCGTACTTCCCCTTGACGGCGGTGGCGTCCATGGTCGCGTAGGCGTAGGGGCCGGTGAGGTACATGCCGGCCACGCCGGTCTGGAACGCCTTGTTGGTGTCGGTGGTCAGGTTGTTGAGCGCGCCGGGCTGGACCACCTTGTCGGTGCAGTACAGCTTCTCCAGGAACTGCGCGGCCCGCACCGCCTGCGGCGAGTCGACGACCGAGCGAAAGCCGCCGCTGCCGGTGGGCTCCAGGAAGTTGCCGCCGGCCTGGTAGAGGAAGTTCGACCAGAACCAGGAGAGGTAGCCGCGCTGGGTGGAGCCGGGCACGGCCAGGCCGTAGGTGTCGTTCTTGCCGTTGCCGTCGGGGTCCTGGGTGGTGAACGCCTCGGCGACCTTCTCCAGGTCGGCCCAGGTCTTCGGCGGCTGCATGCCGACCTTCTTCAGCCAGTCGCTGCGCACCAGCAGGACGTTGGCCTGCGCGGAGAACGGCACGCCGTAGGTCTTGCCCTGGTCGTCCGCCACGGACTTCCACGCGGCGCCGCTCACCTGGGACGCGCCGCTGATCTTCGCCTGGTCGACCTCGGTGATGATGCCCTGGCTCTTGAACGCGCCGAGTTGGGAGCCGTCGTCTATCACCACGTCGGGCAGCTTGTGGGCGGCGGCGGCCGCGTTGAGCTTGGTCTCGAAGTCGGTGTTGGTCATGAAGAGCTGGACCTTCACGCCGGTCTTCCTGGTGTAGCCGTCGAAGACCATCTGGTAGGCCTTCTGCGAGTCGCCCGCGCCGCGCACCCAGACCTTCAACGGGCCCGACGCCGAGCCGCCGCCGGACCCCCCGCCGCACGCGGTGAGCGCGGTGGAGGCGGTGACGAGGGTGATCGCGAGGGCCGCCATCGGAAGGGCTCGTCGCCGGCGGATGCTGCCTGTGGTGCTGGTACGGGGCGCGCTCATCGTCCACTCCGTTCATGTACTGGAATCATGTCCACATCCAGGAATAGCCGGGACCCTAGGGCGAGGCGGCGGCGCGGTCAAGGGTTCCGACACGTTTGCGCAGCCCTCTTGACGCGGACGGACAGTCACCCTAGCTTCACCAGACGTCGCAATGGTTCAGTATTGCGACTTGAATTCATGCACATGAACTCGATCGCGCCGGCACGCCATCGATCCGGGAGGCACCCCACATGCCCGACCGACCCCTGCTCACCACCGCGTTGGCCGCGCTCGCCGCTACCGGCGGGCTCGTCGCGGCGGGCGGCAGCGCGTACGCGACCGCGGCCGACGCCGCCCGCCCCGCCGCCTCGTCCCACGCCGTGTCCCACGCCGCGACGGTCTCCGTGTCCACCTCCGACCAGCTCGTGGCGGCCCTCGCCGCGGCGGCGCCGGGCGACACCATCCAGCTCGCCGACGGCTCGTACACCGGCAAGTTCGTCGCCACCACGGCGGGCACCTCGTCGAAGCCGATCACCCTGGTCGGCAGCGCCAAAGCGGTCCTGCACAGCTCGGAGTACACCGGCCCGTCCGCGGTCGCCACGAACGCGCGGGCGGCGTCCCCCACCGCCGCCCGCGCCGCATCCGCCGCCACCCCGGCCTCGTCCTGCCCGACCGGCGGCACCGGCTACGGCCTGTACCTCGACGGCGCCGCCTACTGGCACCTCACCGGCTTCACCGTCGACACCGCGAGCAAGGGCATCGTCATGGACGCCGCCCCGCACGTGACCATCGACGGCGTCGAGGTGCGCAACATCGGCGACGAGGGCGTCCACTTCCGCAAGGGCAGCTCCGACGGCGTGATCGAGAACTCCTACGTCCACGACACCGGCCAGAACCAGCCCGGCTACGGCGAGGGCGTCTACATCGGCTCGGCGAAGAGCAACTGGGCCTGCTACGCGGGCTCCAGCGGCGTGGACGCCTCCGACGACGTGCAGGTGCTGAAGAACCGGATCGGCCCGAACGTCGCCGCCGAGGGCCTGGACATCAAGGAGGGCACCAAGAACGGCGTGGTCAGCGGCAACACCTTCGACGGCACCGGCGAGCAGAACGAGAACTCCGCCGACTCCACGATCGACGCCAAGGGGGACGGCTACCGGATCGACGGCAACAAGGTCTCCCACCCCTACCTCGACGGCTTCCAGACCCACACCGCGCAGTCGCCCTACGGCTGCGGCAACACCTTCGCCGGCAACACCTTCTCCGTCACCGCCTCCGACGGCTACGGCATCAACGTCACGAACAACAAGAAGTGCGCCGACGACGACCAGAACGTCGTCTACGACTCCAACACCTCCAGCGGCGGCAAGGGCCTGACCGACATCACGGTCACCCCGAGCAGCTGACCCCCACTCCTCCTCCCGGCGAGGACCCGTCCGCCGGGAGGAGGAGCACGCACCCACGGGCACCGGCCGAAGCCGCCGGGCGCAGCTCCGGGAGCGAGACCGCGCGGGCGGCCACCCGCCCGCCGCGAGGTCCGGCACCGCGGGTGGAGCGGCCGCCCGCACGGTCCCCGAGCCCACCTTTGAACCGCAAGGAGCCAACGACGTGTCCCTCTTCCACGGCGTGCTGTTCTTCCCCGTCACCCCCTTCACCCCCACCGGGCAGGTCGCCCCCGACCTGCTGGCGCGCCACGTCCGCGCCGGCCTGGACGCCGGCGCCGGCGGCGTCTTCGTGGCCTGCGGCACCGGCGAGTTCCACGCGCTGGAGCCCGAGGAGTACGCCCTGGCGGTACGCGCCGCGGTCGAGGCCACCGGCGGGCGGGTGCCGGTCTACGCGGGCGCCGGCGGCCCGCTCCCGCTGGCCCGCGCCTTCGCCCGCGCGGCGCGCGCCGCCGGCGCGGACGGCCTGCTGCTGATGCCGCCGTACCTGGTGCGCTCCCCCGCGGCCGGCCTGGTCCGCTACGTCGAGCAGGTCGCGGCGGCGACCGACCTGCCGGTGATCGTCTACCACCGCGGCACCGCCGTCCTCGACCCCGCCTCGGCCGCCGAAGTCGCCCTGCTGCCGCGGGTCGTGGGCATCAAGGACGGCTACGGCGACCTGGAGCTGATGGCGCGGATCGTGACCTCGGTCCGGCAGGCGCTGCGCGAGCGGGGCGAGGGCAAGCCGTTCCGGTTCTTCAACGGCCTGCCCACCGCCGAGGTCTCGGTGCCCGCCTACCGGGAGATCGGCGTGGAGCTGTACTCCTCGGCGGTGTTCTGCTTCGCACCCGACATCTCGACCGCCTTCCACCGGGCGGTGGAGAGCGGCGACGGCGACCTCGTCGAGGGACTGCTGGCCACCTTCTTCCGCCCGCTGGTGGCGCTGCGCGACCGGGTGCCCGGCTACGCGGTCGCCCTGGTCAAGGCGGGAGTACGCCAGGGCGGTCTGGACGTCGGCGGGGTGCGCCCGCCCCTGCTCGACCCGGCCGAGCCGGACCTCGCCGAACTCGCCCGGATCACCGCGGCCGGGCGCGCGCTGGCCGCCGCCCAGCCCGCCCGCGCCCGGCGGTGAGCACGGCGAACGGTTGCGCGGGCGGTGCCGAGCGCGCCATCGCGGCGCTGTCGAGCCATCTTTGAGCCAGGATGAAAAGCACCGCCTGTCCGGTTTACCTCCGTTGACGACGACAGCTTCGAAGTCCAGGATGGGGCCTGCATGTTGATCGTCGCGCGCGGGTCGCGCCCGACGACTGGCGACGGCCCACAGGACCGGCCGGGCCGGCGACTCCCCCCGTGGTCGCCGGCCCGGCTGCCGTCTTTTTCGGTGATGCCGCGAATTCGCCACGCCGAATGGCCGTGCTTCGCCACACCACCCGCCGAAGACGCGTAACGTAGGACCTGCGTGGCGGCCCCCATCCCCCCCCGGGGCCGTCACCGCATCGTTCGGCGGCCCCGGGTTTCCCCGGGGCCGCCGTTTTGTGCGCGCTCAGTGCCCGAACAGATGCCGCGCGTGGTGCCGTGGACGGGATGGCGCGTCGACCCGGTGCGAGCCCTCGCCGGTGCCGGCCGCGGCCGTCCCGGCCCCGGCGGGCGCGCCCGCCGCCGCGTCCTCGTCGCCGACCCGCGCCGCCAGCGTGTCCCGTTCGCGGGCGGTGGCGGCCGCGTCACGCCGGATGGCACGGTTCCTGCGCGCCTTGCGGCGGTGCAGCAGCCCACCGGTCATCGCCATCATGCAGCCGAGGCCGAAGATCAGGGCCAGCGCGAGTCCGGCGCAGAAGATCGCGAGCACGTTCATGGACGCGATGTGGTGACCGAGGATGCTCACGTCGTAGTGCGGGCCGCCCGAGATGTTGTCCGCGATCGCGAGTCCGACGAACGCCGCGGTGCAGGCGAGGAGCAGAAGTCCCAGGATCAGCATGTGCCGTCACCTCCGTGTGAAGGAGCTCCTGCCCGGCGAGTACCCCGAACCCGGATCTCCACGCGCCCCGCGGGGCAGCCCGGCCACGGGATCGCCCGCGCACGGCCCCAGGTCAGCCCGGCCACGGGATCGCCGCGCACCCCGCCTCGGGGCAGCCCGGCCACGGGATCGCCTCACGCGCCGCCTCAGGCCAGCCCGGCCACAAGGGCCGCCGCACCCCGCCTCAGGTCAGCTCAACCGCAGGGCCGCCTCACGCACCGCCCGGGCGTCCTGGCGCACATCCGCCAGACCGGGCAGCGCGGTGTCCCCCTCCCCGCTCAGCTGCCGCGCCCAGGCCATGAGCTGCCGCCGGAACCCGGTGTGCCCGGGCTCCGCGGTGTGAACGCGGCGCTCGGCCAGCCCGCGCCCGGCGTCCCAGCTCTCGACGGTGAGCGTGGCCGCTTCGTCGCGCGCCCACGGCGAGGGCAGCGTGAGGGTGGCCACGCCGTCCTCCGCGGTGAACTCCAGCACCTCCCGATAGCGGCGGTGCTTGGGCAGCCGTTGATGGGTCATGTCGACCAGCAGCGCGTCGTCGGGGCGCCAACGGCAGCTCACGCCGGCGCCCCCGGCCCACAGATCGGCGTGCAGCAGCGATCCGTACAGCTCCCGGCCGCTGCCGGCCAGCGCCGCGTGCACCAGGTTCACCTGGTGGATCAGCGATCCGCCGAGCCCGCGGGCGTACGCCTCCCGCTGCGCGCCGGTGGACCCCGGGCCGAGCGCGCGGGCCAGCGCCTCCCGGGCCGGCGGCGGCTGCGGGCCGAAGGGCGGCGGGTCGTACGGCACCAGGTGCGCGACCTGGTGCGGCGCGTTCGGGTCGTGGATGTCCACGGTGAAGCGGCGGGCTTGGTCGAGGCGGTCGCGGCAGTGGTCGACGAAGAGCCGCACCACCGGGTCGTGCCGCTTCATGTAGCCGGCCGCGACCGGCAGTCCGGTGCGCCGCTCGGCCGCGGCCAGCTCGTCGATCTCCGCCGGGTCCAGGCTCACCGGCTTCTCGCACAGCACCGGCAGCCCGGCGGCCAGGCACTCCGCGACCACCTCGCGGTGCGTCCACCACGGTGTGCACACCAGCGCGCCCCGCGCCCCGGCCCGCACCGCCTCCTCGGCCGACCCGCACACCGGGACCCCGCCGAACCCGGAGTGCCGCAGCGCGCCGACGTGCCGCGGGTCGGTCTCCACGACGGCGGCCAGCCGCAGCTCCCCCGGCAGGTCCCGCACCTCCCGCAGATGCGCGGCGTGCGCGACCTTCCCCGCGCCGACGAGCACCACGGGCACCGGCCGTCCCGCCGACCGGCTCCGCGCCGGAAGGGGGCCGTCGGAAAGGCCCGGCTCTGCCATCGGGAACCTCTTTCTGCCGTCCATCGGAAAGGTGGCGTTCGGCGGTCGTGTGATCGATTATGGGGTGGTGCGCCGTCGGCCGACAAAGGAAGGCCGAAGCAGCGCCTCTGGCACCTGACGTATCCATTGCTAAAGTCGCTACGGGCGTCGACTCGGCAACCGCGCGAGCCCGCCGGGGCAACACAGGGTGTGAAGTGAGGGGGAGCGGACGTGGCCGGTGTGGCACGACGTGGGGACGCGGACGCGGCCGGTATCGGACTCGCGATATACCGGGCGCTGCTGGCCAACGGCTCTTGCGAGCGCGAGACGGTCAACGCGAGCCTGGGCCTGGCCGACGAGGAGGCCGCGGCCGGCTGGCGCGAGCTGGACGACCTCGGGCTGGTGCGGCCGAGCTGGCGGCCGGGCAAGACGGACTCCGTCGAACCCGACACGGCGCTCATGGGGCTGCTGGCCAGGCAGCGCGAGACCCTCCTCGCGCAGCGTGATGAGCTGACCGCCGTGGTCAAGGCGGCCGAGACGCTGATGGAGCGGTACCGCCCCATGGTGACCAGGGAGCCCGCCGACGTCGAGGTGGAGGTACTCAGCGGGCCGGCCCGCCGCCGGGAGTTCGTCCGTGATTTCGGCGCGACGGTTTCGGAAGTCGTCTCTTCCATGCATCCGGGTCCGCTGCCCCCACCGGAATTCCTGGAGAGCTCGCTCGATTCCGACCGGGCGTTCATCGAGAAGAACATCCGGGTACGCGCCCTTTACGGCCAGAGCGTGAATTCCGGCCCCCGGCAACGGAAATACCTGAGTGATCTGGCGGCGCTCGGCGCGGAAGTCCGGCTCATTCCCCAGGTGCCGTTCGACCTTCTGGTGGCCGACGAACACACCGCGCTCACCCGGGCCGAACCCTCCGACCCGGACGGCCCCGCGGTGGTCATCCGCGGGCCGGTCCTGGTCCGCTCCTACCTGGCCGTGTACGAGGACTGCTGGCTGCGCGCCGTGCCACACACGGCCAAGACGTCGACCAACCCGGACGACGAGCACGAACTGACCGAGCAGCACCGCACCACCCTGCGCCTGCTCGCGAACGGCCTGACCGATGAGCGCATCGCAAGGAAACTGGGGGTATCCCTGCGCACAGTGAGTCGCCTGGTGTCAGAGGTGATGCGCTATCTTGATGCGGAGAGCCGATTCCAGGCCGGTGTACTTGCGGCTACCAATGACCTCATCTGAATGTGCGCGTACGCGCCATGGCGTACTTTCGCACCATCGGAACGTGGTGCTCCACTTGGCGGCATTGGCATCCTGGAGCAGGCTCATGCGCATTTGAGCTCAGGAACCACTTCAGGCTACCCCCGGCCTTGACTGCTAAGGAATCCGATGTCGCGTAAATGGCTCAGGGCCCACGCGCCCGCCGTCGCTGCATTGGCGCTCGCACTCGGCTCCATCGGCGGCACCGGTGTCGCCGTCGCCGCTGGTGCTCCCCCCGTGACTCCGCCAGCCGTCAGCACCCCGCACACCGCCGCGGTACAGTCCGCGACCCTCACGTCGAGCGACTCCGACAGCGGCACCGGCCAGCGGGTGTTCACTCCCACCATCTGGTACCCGCCGGCCTAGAGCTCCGATCGTCTCCCGCAGCCCCCGCGCTGTACGGCCCGAGATGGTTCACGGGCCGTACAGCGCTTCCTGCGTGTGGGGGGCCGCGGTGATGGGGGGACGGCTCCGCAGGAAGTCTCGGGCTGGGGGTTCAGCAGGCGCCGATGCCGGTGGGCACGGCGGGGAAGCTGGGGAAGCGCAGTATCCGCAGGGCTTCGCGGAGTACCGCGTCTATGTCCGTGGCGGCGTCGTCGGCGGCCGGGTGTACGGCCAGCCAACCCAGATGCCGGCGCAGGAATGCGGCGAGGGCCGGTACCGTCCGCAGGGGGAGGCGAACGGTCCGGCCCTCGACAATCAGATCGGCCCAGGAGGCGAGAGTGCCTCGTACAGCGGCGCGCGCCTCGACAGCCGGCCCGTTCAGGGGGATGCCGGGCCGGGCAGTGCCGGTCTCTCGGTCGCCGGAGTCCGGCGCCGGTACGAGCGCGACCTCCAACTCGCCGTATACCCGGGGAAGCAAGGCGAGTTGCCGATCCAGCCGCTCCTGGCAGGGCACGCACAGCGCCGGGTCCGTCTCGACACACAGATGGTGTGCGCTCCGGAACTCGATCTCCTGCACTGAGTCGTTCCCTTCTCGCCGGGGGCGGTAAGAAGAGCGAACCAGGAAGCGGGTGATCCGGACAATGCCCGCCGACCGGCCGGAATCCGCAATGGCGCGATCGCGCAACAGAGCACCTGTCAAGGCAGTCACCAGGGGTGGCGGAACACGTGTCCCGGGACGCCTGTTGCGGCCGGTCAGCGGTCCTTCACGGTGATGCCGAGAGTCTGCGCCAGGGCGGGTGCGAGGTCCAGCAGTTGCCCCGAACTGATCACCGCGCCGCGCAGGCTCTCGTACCCGTCGGCGAGGTCGATGCCGACGGCGCCGCGCAGGTCGGTCCGCTTCAGTTCGGCGCGGCCGAGGCGGGCCTGCTCCAACCGGCTGCCGGGGAAGGCCACCCCGTCCAGCCGGGCCTCGCCGAGATCGACGTCGCGCAGCACGCAGTCCTCGAAGACCACGTCGTGCAGCCGGGCCGCGCGCAGGTTCACCGAGTCGAGCTTGCAGCGGCGGAAGACCACCCGGCGCAGCACCGAGCCGAACGCCTCGACCCCGGCCAGCGAGCAGCCGATCAGCGCGGAGTCCAGCCAGTTGCTCTCGGCGAGCGAGACGCCGGTCAGCCGGCTGCCGGACGCCCACAGGTCGTTCATCCGGGCGCCGCGCAGGTCGGTCTCGGCGAAGGAGCAGTCGGTGACGGCCGATTCCAGGAAGCGGGACCCGGTGGCGCGGCTGCGGGCGGGGAAGTCGATCCGGTCGAAGTGCACGGTGTCGTAGTCGCCCTCGACCTCCAGCGGACCGGTGTGCGGGCGCAGCAGCTCGGCGTAGGGCAGGTCGGCGAGGTCGTCGGGGGCGTCGGGGGCGTCTGCGGGGGTCATGGCGGCCACCCTAGGGCCGGGCACCGACAGCGGGAGGGCGGGCGCCGGGCGGGTCAGGCGGCAGGCACCGGGCGGACGCGGGGGCCGGCGGCAGGCGGGCGCCGGGCGGGTCAGGCGGCAGGCGCCGGGCGGGCGCGGCACGGGGCACGGCATCCGACTTAACGGACATAGCGGTCGCCGGTTGCTAGCGTGACGGCCCATGAGCGCAACGTCGGCGACCGCTCCTCCCCCGCCCGGGCCGCCGCGCCCGGTGCCCCCGCACGGCGCCGCGCGGCCGCGCCCGGCCGCCCGCCGCGGGGTGGAGCTGTGCCTGCTGGTCGCGGCGGTGGGCATCTCGGTCTACGGCTACGCGGAGGTGGGGCTGGCCCGCAGCGGCGCGGTGCCCAAGGACGCGCTGGCATACGGCGGCGGGCTGGGCGGGCTCGCGCTGCTGGCCCATGTGGCGGTGCGGGCGCGGGCCCGGTACGCCGATCCGCTGCTGCTGCCGATCGCGGTGCTCCTCAACGGCCTGGGCCTGGTGCTGGTCTACCGGCTGGACCTGGAGCCGGTGCTCGGCCCGCGGGCGGCGCCGGCCCAACTGGTGTGGTCCTCGCTGGGGGTGGGCCTGTTCGCGGTCGCGGTGCTGGCGCTGCGCGACCACCGGGTGCTGGCGAGGTACACGTACGTGAGCGTGACCGCGGCCCTGGCGCTGCTGGTCATGCCGATCGCGTTCCCCGCGGTGAACGGGGCGCGGATCTGGATCAGGGCGGCCGGGTTCTCCATCCAGCCGGGCGAGTTCGCGAAGGTGCTGCTGGCGATCTTCTTCGCGGGCTACCTGGCGGCGAACCGCGCGGCGCTGGCGTACGCCGGGCGCCCGTTGCCGGTCGCGGGCCGGCTGAAGGGGCTGCGGCGGCTGCAGTTGCCGACCGGGCGGGTACTGGGGCCGGTGATCGCGGTGTGGCTGGCGAGCGTCGGCGTCCTGGTGCTGGAGCGCGACCTGGGCACCTCGCTGCTCTTCTTCGGCCTGTTCGTGGTGATGCTGTACGTGGCGACCGGGCGGACCGGCTGGACGGCGGTGGGGCTGCTGCTGGCGGCGGCCGGCGCGGCCGCCGTGGGCGGGACCGAACCGCACGTGCACGCGCGGGTGCGGGACTGGCTGCACCCGTTCGCGTCGATCGCCGCCGGGCAGGGCCCGAGCCAGCTCGCCCAGTCGCTGTTCGCCTTCGGCAACGGCGGGGCGCTGGGCACCGGGCTCGGCCAGGGCTCCTCGTACCTGGTGGGGTTCGCCGCGAAGTCGGACTTCGTGCTGGCCACCGCGGGCGAGGAGTTGGGGCTCGCCGGGCTGTGCGCGCTGCTGGGGCTGTACGCGCTGCTGGTGGCCCGGGGGTTCGCGGCGGCGCTGGCCACCCGCGACCCGTTCGGGCGGCTGCTGGCGGCGGGCCTGGCGTCGATCCTGGCGCTCCAGGTGTTCGTGGTCACCGGCGGGGTGATGGACCTGATCCCGCTGACCGGCATGGCGATGCCGTTCCTGGCGCAGGGCGGCTCGTCGGTGGTGGCCAACTGGCTGATCGTGGCGCTGCTGGTACGGATCAGCGACCGGGCCCGCCGCCCGGAGCCCGAACAGCCCGCGCCGACCGGAACGACCGGAGCAGCCGGAACGGCCGGAACGGCCGGCCCCGACACCCCGCCGCCCGCGAGGCCAAGGAACCCGGAAACCCCGGGGAACACGGGGAACCCGGAAAGCACGGGGAGCACGGCGTGAACCGCTGCGTGCGGCACGCCGCCGCCTTCTGCTTCCTGCTGCTGCTCGCGCTGCTCGCCAACGCCACCCGGGTGCAGCTCGTCGAGGCCGGCGGCCACGCCGCGAACCCCGCCAACCGGCGCGCCGACATCGCGCTGTACGCCCGGCCGCGCGGCGACATCCTCGCCGGCACCCGCACGGTCACTGGATCGCGGTCCACCAGCGGCCAGTTGAGGTACATCCGCACCTACGCCGACGGCCCGCTGTACGCGCCGGTCACCGGCTTCGCGTCGCAGACCTACGGCGCCACCCTGCTGGAGGGCACCGAGAACGGCCTGCTGGACGGCACCTCCCCCGCGCTTCACGAGCAGCCGCTGTGGCGGGAGATCACCCGCGCCCGGCAGCGCGGCGGCGACGTGCACACCACGATCGACCCGGCCGCGCAGCAGGCCGCGTACGACGGGCTGGCCGGGCGCAGGGGCGCGGTGGCCGCACTCGACCCGGCCACCGGGCGCATCCTCGCGCTGGTCTCCTCGCCGTCCTACGACCCGGGTCTGCTGTCGGGTGCGGGCCCTTCGGTGACGGCGGCCTGGAAGCGGCTCAACGCCGACCCCGAACAGCCGATGCTGGACCGGGCGATCCGGCAGACCTACCCGCCCGGTTCGACGTTCAAGGTGGTCACGGCGGCGGCCGCGCTGGCCGGCGGCGAGGTCACCGACCTGCGCGCGCCGACCGACTCGCCCGACCCGTACCGGCTGCCCGGCACGGATGTCGCGCTGACCAACGAGGGCCCGGGCTGCCGCGACGCCAGCGTGTACGACGCCTTCCGCTACTCGTGCAACACGGTGTTCGCGAAGCTCGGCGCGGACCTGGGCGCCCAGGACGTGGTGGCGCAGGCGGAGCTGTTCGGCTTCAACGACAACGAGTTGCGCGTCCCACCGAGCGTCGCGAAGAGCAACGTGGACACCACGATGAGTCCGGACCAGGTGGCGCTCTCCTCGATCGGGCAGTACGACACCACCGCCACGCCGCTCCAGATGGCCATGGTGGCGGCCGCGGTCGGCGACGGCGGGCGGCTGATGGCGCCCTACCTGGTGGACCGGGTCACCAACCACGCCGGGACCACCGTGTCCGAGACCCGGCCGCACACCCTGCACCAGGCGGTCGGCACGCGGACGGCGGCGGCGCTGCAGCAGTTGATGGAGGCGGTGGTCAACGACGGCACCGGGACCAACGCGGCGATCCCGGGCGCGGTGGTCGGCGGGAAGACCGGCACCGCGCAGCACGGCCTGGCCAACGCCGGTACGCCGTACGCCTGGTTCCTGTCCTACGCCAAACCGCCCGGCAGCGGCCGGGCCGCGGTGGCGGTCGCGGTGGTGGTGGAGGACGCGGACGCGGTGCGGGCGGACATCTCCGGCGGCGGCAACGCGGCGCCGATCGCCCGCGCGGTGATGGAGGCGGTGCTCAAGGAGCCTGCGGCGGGGGTCAGTTCACCTGCGGGAAGCTGAACGCGTAGCCCTGGCTCTGCAACCAGGTCAGGGTCTGGTCGAGCGCGGCCACGGTCTGCGAGCGGTCGCCGCCACCGTCGTGGAAGAGGATGGTCGGGCCGTTGCCGATCTCGTACTTGACGGTGCTGACGATGGTGCCGACGCCCTTGCGTTCGTAGTCCTTGGTGTCGATGTTCCAGCCGAGCGGGCGCAGGCCGTGCTGGGCGGCGAAGGCGCGGCTGGCCGGGGTGAAGGCGCCGCCGGGGGCGCGGTAGTAGTACACCCGGGCGCCGCCGGACGCCTGCTCGATCATGTTCAGCGCGTCCAGGATCTCCGACTCCTGGTAGGCGACCGGCTTCTTGTCCATGCCCTCGTCGTGGTGGACGGTGTGGTCGCACAGCCGGTGGCCGGCGGCGACGACCGCGCGGACCGTGGCGGGGTTGTCACGGGCCTGCGGGCCGATCATGCAGAAGGTGGCGTGCACGTGGTGCTTCTTCAGCACGGCCAGCACCTTCGGCGTCCAGAACGGGTCGGGCCCGTCGTCGATGGTGATGTTGACGGCTTTGCCGGGGGTCTCGGCGGCGTGCACGATCGAGTCGGGCACGAGCGGGTAGTGGTGGCCGGGAGCCGTCGAGTGGCCGCCCTTGCCGCCGGAGCCGCCGCCGGTCTTGCCGGTGCCCGCGGTGCCGGTGGAGCCGGAATGCGCGGAGTTCTGCGGGGCCTTCGGGTCGTCGGCGGCGGAGGAGTGCTTGCCGGAACCGGGCGCGACGATCGCGGTGACGACGGCGGCGAGTACCACGACGGCGACGGCCAGCGCGATCGCGACCACCTGCGGGGCGGACTTCGCCCGCGAGCGCTGCGGCGGCCCGCTGTTCCAGCCGGGGCCGCCGTTCCACTCGGGTCCGCCGTTCCAGCCGCCGTCGTTCCCGTAGGGGCCGCTGTTCCCGTCGGAGCCGCCCGCCCCGTTCCCGCCCGGTTCGTACGGCGGCTGCTCCGGTATCCGTCCCCGTGCCGTCATGTGTACCCCGCCCGCTTTCCGTCTCGCTCGGCTCCTTGGCGCGACCGGGTCGCCGCCCGGTCCGCGATCGGATAGATGCCGTCACCCACCGTACGGTTCCGCGCCCGAGCGGCAGCACCGGCACCGTTACAGAACCCGGACCAATACCCACGGACCGGGTGCCGCCGGGACGGTGACCTCGCACTACCCGCCGGGCGGGGCGGTGAGGCCGGAGCAGCGCCGCAACTGCCCGTAGCGGTCGGTGATCCCGGCGGCTGCCGCACCGGTCTGCGGCTGCGGCACCCCGTCACCGCCGACGGTCCCGGGGGTGAAGCGCGCCCCGGTGACCTTGCCGGCGCGGGTGACGGTGATCGTGGTCACGCCGGTGTCGTCGGAGTGCGGGTAGGGCGAGGAGCCGTACCAGAGGAAGTTGCCGAAGCCGTAGGCGACATAGGTGGGGCCGAGCATGCCGGAGCCGAGCATCACATGGGCGTGGGTGCCGACCACGGCGGTGGCACCGGCCGCGGACAGGTCGGCGGCGATCGACTTCTGGTCGGCGACCGGGCAGCTCTCGCCCTCGATGCCCCAGTGCAGGTAGACCACCACCACGTCGGCGTGCGCCTTCGCGGCGCGGACGGCGGCCAGCAGTCGCGGCCGGTCCAGCGCGGAGGCGATGCCGGGGGTGGCGGGACCGGCCCGGAAGTCGGAGTTGGTGATGTCGTAGACCTGGCTGGCGGCCAGCACCGCCAGCCGCACGCCGTGCACGGTCTCGGTGTACGGGCGGTACGCCTCGGCCTGGTTCGCGCCGATGCCGATCACCGGGATCGGTGAGGCGTGCTTGGCGGCCACGGAGTCGGCCAGGCCCTGCGGGCCGTAGTCCACGGCGTGGTTGTTGGCCATGGTGACCGCGTCGACGCCGGAGTCGTGCAGCGCGGTGAGGGCGGCGGGGCTGGTGCGGAAGTGGTAGATCTTCGCCTGCGGGGTGCCGCGGGTGGTGATCGCGGACTCCAGGTTGACCATCGAGAAGTCGGCGGCGGCCAGTTGCGCGGACATCGGGCCGAGCGCGGGGTCGACGGTGAGCCGGCCGGCGGTGCGGCCGGTGAAGTGGACGTCGCCGGCGAAGGCGAGGGTGAGGGTGCCGTCGGTTCCGGTACCCGTGTGGTTGCCGCCGCGCGCCGAGGGTGCGGCGGAGGTGCCCTGGCCGGCCGCGGCGGGCTCCCCGGACGGACCGCTCCCGGTGCCGGACCTCGCGGCGGCCTGCCCGCCACCGGCTCCGTGCACCAGGTACAGCGTGCCGGTGACGGCGGCCAGCAGCCCGGCGAGGCCGAGCGCCGCGTTCCGGCGCCGCACCGCCCGCCGGGCCCGGGCCCGGCGGGCGGTGCGGCGCCGGTCGGACCGGGCGCCGGGCGGCGGCGTCCGGTCCTCGCCGTGCTGCGGGCTCTCCCCCTGCGCGTGGGGCGGGGTGCGCCTGGTGGCACGGCGCCCGGGGCGCGATGATCTCGGACCAGCATTCATCACATAAACATACGATTAGCGCGTCCGTGATCATGACGGGGGCCGCTATGTCCGGGGCGCGGCCCCGGCCGGTTCACCGCCCTGGGCGATGGCGTCCGTCACCTCGGCGACCCGGGCGGCCTCCTCGGCCGCGAACCGCTCCGCGTCCAGTTGCTCGGCGATCTCCTCGTCCTGACTCATCAGCAGGTCCAGGTTGGAGTCGCCCAGGTCGAAGACGCCCAGGTCCACGTACGCCTTCTGGAGCCGCGGCCCCCACAGCCCGATGTCCTTCACGCACGGCACGATCCGGCTGAAGAGCAGCTTCCGGAACAGGTGCAGGAACTCCGACTGCTCGGTCATCTCGACCGCCTCGGCCTGCGGGATGCCGAAGTTCGCCAGCACCTCGGTGCCGCGCAGCCGGTCCCGCATCAGGTAGCAGCCCTCGATGACGAACTCCTCGCGCTCGCGCAGTTCGGCGTCGGACAGCTGCTTGTAGTAGTCCCGCAGCGCCATCCGGCCGAACGCGACGTGCCGCGCCTCGTCCTGCATCACGTAGGCGAGGATCTGCTTGGGCAGCGGCTTGTCCGTGGTGTCGCGGATCATCCCGAACGCGGCTAGCGCCAGCCCCTCGATCAGCACCTGCATGCCGAGGTACGGCATGTCCCAGCGGGAGTCGCGCAGGGTGTCGCCCAGCAGCGCCTGGAGGTTGTCGTTGATCGGGTAGAGCATCCCGACCTTCTCGTGCAGGAACCGGCCGTAGATCTCGGCGTGCCGGGCCTCGTCCATGGTCTGGGTGGCCGAGTAGAACTTCGCGTCCAGGTCGGGCACCGACTCCACGATGCGCGCCGCGCAGACCATCGCGCCCTGCTCGCCGTGCAGGAACTGGCTGAACTGCCAGGAGGTGTAGTGCTGCCGCAGCAGCCCGCGGTCGCGCTCGCTCATCGCGTCCCAGTACCGGGTGCCGTACAGCGTCATCGCCTCGTCGGGCGTGCCGAGCGGGTCGTACGGGTCGACCTCCAGGTCCCAGTCGATCCGGCGCACCGCGTCCCACTGCTTGTCCTTGCCCTTCTGGTACAGGGCGAGCAGGCGGTCGCGGCCGTCGTCGTACTCCCACGAGAAGCGGGCGGCGCCCTGGGCCGGGACCTGCCAGGTCCACTCTTTGGGCGGCTGCGTGTAGAGACCTTCCGTCGACATCGACACACTCCGATCGGGCGGCTGCTGGTGTCCGCGCCCTCGCTCGCGGCGACGGCCGGACCGGACCGGCCGGTCCGGGTCGGTTCGGTCCGGGTCGGTTCGGTCCGGGTCGGTCCGGGTCGGTCTGCTCCGGTCCGCGCGGTCCGACTCGCCACCGTTGCCGCGCGAGGGCTTGACGGGCTTGTTGACACAGAGTCTCATAAGAACCGTACCCCAGGTAACCCTCATGCGGCGGAGGCCGGTTGACCATGGACGCGACCCTCATCGACCGGGAGAAGACGGCGGAGCGGCTGCTGTCGGCCTCGGCGAAGCACTCCTTCGACCCTGACATCGAGCTGGACTGGGAGGCGCCGTTCGAGGACGGCGCCTGGTTCTGGCCGCCCGAGCTGGTCTCGCTCTACGACACCCCGTTGTGGCGGCGGATGCCGCAGGAGCAGCGGTTGGCGCTGTCCCGGCACGAGGCGTCGTCGCTGTGCGCGTCGGGCGTGTGGTTCGAGACGATCCTCATGCAACTGCTGCTCCGGCACACGTATTCGCTCGATCCGACGAGTGCGCATGTGCGCTACGCGCTCACCGAGATCGCGGACGAGTGCCGGCACTCCAAGATGTTCGCTCGGGCGGTGACGAAGTTCGGGACGCCGGTGTACGGGCCGAGCAGGTTGGATCATTCGCTCGGGCGGGTGCTCAAGACGTTCTCGACCACGCCGGGGTCGTTCACCGGGACGTTGCTGGCGGAGGAGATTCTGGACTGGATGCAGCGGTTGACGTTTCCGGACGAGCGGGTGCAGACGTTTGTGCGGGGTGTGACGCGGATTCATGTGGTGGAGGAGGCGCGGCATATCCGGTACGCGCGGGAGGAGTTGCGGCGGCAGATGGTGACCGCGCCGCGGTGGGAGGTCGGGCTGACGCGGGCGATGTCGGCGGAGGCGGCGCGGGTGATCGCGCGGTCGTTGATCAGTCCGAAGGTGTATGCGAATGTCGGGCTTGAGCCGGCGGAGGCGGTGGCGGCGGTGCGGGAGAGTGGGCACCGTCAGGAGATGATGCGGCACTCGGCGAAGAGGTTGATGGACTTCTTCGAGGAGATCGGGTTGTTGCGGGGGGCTTCGAAGCCGTTGTGGAAGGCTTCGGGGTTGCTGTAGGTCCTGGTGCGGTCGCTGGGGCTGCGGCGGCGGGGTTCGAGACTGCATATTTACGGCGCCTGCGGGGTTTTCGTGACTTTGCCGTACTCCTCGCGCCACAAATATACGAACGTCTCGAACCCCGCCCCCTTCGCCCCCGCTCCGGTCCGTCCTCGCTCCCGCTATGGGTGCCGCATGGGGTGGGGGGTGGGGGCGTGGGGGGGTGGGGTGGGTGGGGTGCCTTGCGGGTTGCGGGTGGGGGGTGCCGTGACCGCTGGGGTGGGGGGTGCCCTGCGGGCTGCGGGTGGGGGGGGTGCCCTGCGGGCTGCGGGTGGGGGGGGTGCCGTGCCGGCTCGGGTGGGGGGGCCGTGACCGCTGGGGTGGGGTGCCTTGCGGGCTGCGGGTGGGGGGCCTTGGGGGTGGGGGTCAGGGGGTGAAGAGGGTGGTGACTCGGGTGAGGAGTTGGTGGCCTGGGCTGGTGGGGGTTTCTTGGGAGAGGGCGAGGGCGGCTGCCTGGGCTGCTTCCGGTTCGGTGACGGCGGTGGCGACGAGGAGGGCGGTGAAGTGGTCGACCAGCCAGCCGCGGAGTTCGGGGAGTGGGGGTTGTTTGCCGTTGTCGAGCCAGAGCAGGGACACGGCTTCGACGGAGGCGATCCAGGAGCGGACCATCATGGACAGGCGGATGCCGGGTTCGGTGACGCCGAGGTGGAGGAGGACCTGTTCGGCGGCGCGGCGGCGTACGCCGTCGACGATGGCGTCGGTGCGGCTGGTGCCCACGACGCTGCCGCCGCGCAGGAGGGCGCCGTAGGCGGCGTCGTGTTCGTCGACGTAGGCGAGGTAGCGGTCGAGGGCGTCGGCGAGGCGCTGGGTGGGCGGGCCTTCGGCGGGGACGCCGAAGCGGCCGATGAGTTCGTCGGCGGCGCCGAGGACGGCGGCCTCGTAGAGCTGCTGCTTGCCGCCGGGGAAGTAGCGGTAGACGAGCGGGCGGGAGACGCCCGCGGCCGCGGCGACGTCCTCGACGGAGACGTCCTCGGGGCGGCGGTGCCCGAAGAGGTCGAGCGCCGCCGCGAGCAGCTGCTCGCGGCGTTGCTCCACGCTCATCCGGCGGTAGGCGGGCACCGCGCTGCTGCTCATACCCGGCAGCCTAACGACCCGATCCGCTCGCCATCGCGTCCCAGGTCGTAACGACCTGCGTTGCCTGTCGTGGGTCCGCCGGTGGTCGTGGGAGTGTGGGGCCGTGCGACACGAGAAGACCGAGTTCGTCGGTGGGCCGCTGGACGGTCGGGTGCTGGAGGTCATGGTGGGGATGACCGGGCAGCCCCCGCTGGACTACCGGGTGCCCGTGCCCGCTCCTGAGGGCGGCCCGGAGAAGGTGCACGTGTACCACCGGGAGCGCGGCGAGGGCCGTGGCAGCCGGTGGGTGTTCGTGTACGACCCGGAGGGCAGCCCGCATCCGAACCGGCCCAAGTGGCCGTGGTCGAAGCGGCGGTGAGGGCCGGCGGGGGGAAGTGGCGTGCCGTGGTGGCGGGTTCGGGGTGCCCGTGGCGGCGAATGTTGGTCCGGACCATTGACGGAATTGGTCTGGACCTGTTTGCTACCCGGTGACATGAGCACTCCTCGCCGAAGGAGCATCCCCCCATGCCCACCGCCACCGCACCCGATCCGCACGGGCCCACCGTGCGCACCGGCTCCCCCACCCGCAGGCGCGCCCTCGCCGCCGCCGCGACCGCCCTCGCCGGCGCGCTCGCCGTCGGCGGCATGGTCGCCCTCGCCCCGTCCGCCAGCGCCGGGGAGTTCCTGACCAACGGCGACTTCGAGTCCGGCACCCTGTCCGGCTGGACCTGCGACGCGGGCGCCCAGGCCGTCACCGGGCAGGCGCACAGCGGCAGTTACGCCCTGAAGGGCACGCCGTCCGCCTCCGCCACCGGCCAGTGCGCCCAGACCGTCACCGTCGCCCCGAACACCGCCTACACGCTGTCCGCCCAGGTCGACGGCTCCTACGTCTACCTCGGAGTGGACGGCGGCACCTCCACCTGGACCGCGAGCACCGGCGCCGGCTACGCCCCGTTGAGCGTGTCCTTCACCACCGGCGCGACGCAGACCACCGCGAAGGTCTACGTGCACGGCTGGTACGGCGAGCCCTCGTACCTCGCCGACGACATCTCGCTCCAGGGCCCGGGCAGCGGCACCACCACGCCCCCGACGACACCGCCCACCACCCCGCCGACGACTCCCCCGACCACGCCGCCGACCTCCCCGCCCTCCGGCGACCTGCCCACCCACGCGCTGGTCGGCTACCTGCACGAGACGTTCGCCAACGGCTCCGGCTACACCAAGCTCGCCGACGTCCCCGACGACTGGAACATCATCGACCTCGCCTTCGGCGAGACCGACTCCCCCACCTCCGGGACCATCCACTTCACCCGCTGCTCGGTCAGCGAGTGCCCGTCGGTGGAGTCCGACGCGGACTTCAAGGCCGCGATCAAGGCGAAGCAGGCCGCGGGCAAGAAGGTGCTGCTGTCCATCGGCGGCGCCAACGGCGAGGTCCAGCTCACCACCACCGCCGCGCGCGACGCGTTCGTCTCCTCGGTGAGCTCGATCATCGACCAGTGGGGACTGGACGGCGTCGACATCGACTTCGAGAACCAGTCGCTCTCGCTCAACACCGGCGACACCGACTTCAAGAACCCGACCACCCCGGCCATCGTCAACCTGATCGCGGCGATCAAGTCGCTCAAGGCGAAGTACGGCAGCGGCTTCGTGCTGACCATGGCGCCGGAGACGTTCTTCGTGCAGATGGGCTACCAGTACTACGGCACGGGTCCGTTCGGCGGCCAGGACCCGCGCTGCGGGGCGTACCTGCCGGTGATCTACGCGCTGCGCGACGACCTGACCCTGCTCACCGTCCAGGACTACAACTCCGGGCCGATCATGGGCCTGGACAACCAGTACCACACCATGGGCGGCGCGGACTTCCACATCGCCATGACGGACATGCTGCTCACCGGCTTCCCGGTGGCGGGCAACACCTCGAACATGTTCCCGGCGCTCGCCCCCTCGCAGGTCGGCATCGGCCTGCCCGCGTCCGTCAACGCGGGGAACGGCTACACGTCACCCGATCAGGTGGACCAGGCGCTCGACTGCCTGACGAAGAAGACGAACTGCGGCTCGTACACCACCCACGGCTCCTGGCCTGGGCTGCGCGGCCTGATGACCTGGTCGATCAACTGGGACGGCTACAGCGGCTGGGCGTTCTCGCACAACTTCGACAGTTACTTCGGCTGAGCCGGGTCCCGGCTGACAGGACCCGCCTGGCCTGGGGGCGAGTCGCCGCCCCGGAGCTGCCCCCGGGACGGCACGGCTGCCCGCGACCCCTGCTCACAGGGTCGCGGGCAGTCCCCTGCCGGGCCAGAGATGACGGATGATGGCGGGTGGACGACGGGTGACCCGCGGATGACTCCGCGTCGAATCCTCGGCCGTGCGGGTGACCGTTCCGCGGAGATTCGGCCCGTACCTCTGTCGAAGATATGACAATCCATGATTGGCTACTGGCGCTGCTTGTTACCCGCCGGTCATGGGGAGATGAGGGAATGTCAGTGGCCCGTCAGCCCAGCTCGTGGTTCCGCTCGGCCGTGGTGTGCGGCACGCTGCTCGCCGCCGCGGCGCTGTCGCTGCCCGCCGCCCAGCAGGCCGCCGCCCAGCCGCACGACCCGCCGGCCGGACAGGTGCCGCTTTCCACGCTCCTGACCCAGCTCCAGACGTACTACCAGCAGACCGAGACGGCCACCGAGGCGTACAACCAGGCCAAGGAGACCGCCGACCAGAAGCGCACGGCGGCCCGGAAGATCGACAAGCAGCTCGCGGACCAGAAGTCCGCGGTCGCCGACAGCCGGGCCCAGCTCGGACTGATGGCCACTCAGATGTACCGCAACGGCGGCGTGTCGCCGTATCTGTCGCTGCTCAGCGGGCAGACCCCGCAGGACTTCTTCGGGCAGCGGCACGTCCTGGGGCAGATGGCGCAGCAGCAGCGGAGCGTGCTCGGGCAGCTCACCTCCGGCGAGGCGAAGCTGAAGACGCTCAACACGCAGGCGCAGAAGGCGCTCGACACCGCCGAGCAGGCGCAGACCGTCGCCGGGACGAAGCAGAAGGACGTGCAGGCGCACCTCAAGCAGGTCGAGCAGATGCTCGCCGGGCTGACCGGGGTGCAGATCGCCGAACTGCAGAAGCTGGAGCAGGAGGACACCGACAAGGCCCAGCGGGAGCTGATGGACTCCAAGGCGCTGGGCGGCGACCCCGCGCTGCGGGCGCCCTCGCAGGCCGGTGACCGGGCCATCGGGTACGCCTTCGACCAGCTCGGCAAGCCGTACGTGTGGGGGGCGCAGGGGCCGGACTCGTTCGACTGCTCGGGGCTCACCTCGCAGGCGTGGGCGCACGCGGGCACCGTCATCCCGCGCACCAGCGAGCAGCAGTGGGCGCAGTTGCCGCACGTGCCGCTGGCCCTGCTGCGCCCGGGTGACCTGGTGATCTACTTCAAGGGCGCCTCGCATGTGGCGCTCTACATCGGCGACGGCCTGGTCATCCAGGCGCCGCGCCCGGGGTCGTACGTCAAGGTCTCGCCGATCGCGGCCAACCCGATCCTCGGCGCGGTCCGGCCCGACCTCGGCGAGCAGCCGGTGAGCGGCTACCGGCCGAGGTCCATCCCGAAGAACGCGGAGCAGCCGCTTCCGATCGCCGCGGAGACGAAGGCCCCGGCGAAGCCGGCGAAGAAGCCCTCGAAGAAGTCCTCGAAGACGTCTTCGAAGGAGTCCTCGGCGAAGAGTTCGGGGAAGGGCTCCGCCACGTCCTCGGGCGAGGGCTCCGCGAAGCCCCCGGCGAAGGGGACCGTCGACGGCTCCGGCAAGGACTCCTCGGACGGCGGCAAGTCGGCGAAGTAGCCGCCGGCTCAGCCCTGTTCGGCGGGTCCGCCCGCCGCTGCCGACGTGCCGACCCGCGCGAGGTAGCCCTGCGCGAGCTCCGGATCGTAGAACCACTCCTCGAAGTCGGCCGGGTTGTCGAAGCCGTTGGCGAACCGGTCGGCCACGGGCTGGAGTTCACCGGCCGCGCCGATCAGGCCGAGGACGTGCTCGGGGGGCGGCGCCAGCATCGCGTTGGTCCACTTGGTGACCGGCGCCGCCGCCTCCCAGTACCGGTCGAAGGTGGCCTGCATCCAGGCGCGGTCGAACGGGCGGTCCCCGTGCGCGGTGATCCGCTCCAGGTAGATCGCCGCGCACCGGGACGCGTTGTTGGAACCCTGGCCGGTGACCGGGTCGTTGGCGACCACGACGTCGGCGACGCCCAACGTGAGCGCGCCGGAGGGAAGTTCGCCGATCGGGCGGCGCACGGTCGGGGCGAAGCGGCCGGACAGGGTGCCGCCGGCGTCGGTGAGTTCGACGCCGCCGGCGCGGGCGTGCTCCCACGGGACGTAGCGCCGCATCAGGTCGAGGGTGAGCCGCAGGTGCTCCGCGGGGTCCTTGACGCCGGCGAAGACGTCCGCGGGACCGCCCGGGAGGGCCTCCCAGAAGAGGATGTCGCAGGGCCCGGAGGTGGTCAGTGCGGGGATCACGAAGAACTCGCCGATGCCCGGCACCAGGTTGCAGCGCACCGCCCGCACCTCGGGGTGCTCCGGCCGGGGTCCGAGGCCATGCACGTAGGCGACCGCGAGCGCGCGCTGCGGGGCGTCGTACGGCGAGCGGTCCGCGTCCCGGCCGAACATCGACACCAGCTCGCCCTTGCCCGCGGCGACCAGCACCAGGTCGTAGGCGCGGGCGAAGTAGTCCAGGTCGGAGACGGCGGCGCCGTGCACGACCACCTTGCCGCCGCGCTCGGCGAACGTCTCCAGCCAGCCGGACATCTTCACCCGCTGGTCCACCGACTGGGCGGTGCCGTCGAGCCGGCCGAGCCAGTCGATCGCGCGGGTGCCGTCGGGAGCGGTCACCGAGACGCCCAACCCGGTGACGTCAGGGGCCTGTTGGCGCCAGAAGTCGATATCGAGGTCGTGCTCGTGGGCCAGCGAGCCGGCGAACATGCACTGCGTGGACATCACCCGGCCGGTGCGTATCTCGTCCGCGGTGCGGTTGGTCATGACGGTCACGCGGTAGCCCCGCGCCTGTAGGCCCAGGGCGAGTTGGAGCCCGGCCTGACCGGCTCCGACGATGAGAATGCTGCGCATGGCGACTCGCTCGCTTCTTCGCTGTCCGACTGACGTGCACACACCCGTACCCGCCCGCACGGCAACCTACCGGCCCGGGCCGCGCGGCCACAGGGTCCGGGCCTGCCGCCCGGGCCCGCCCCGCCGGACCCGCCGTCCGGGCTCGCGGTCCTGACCCGCCGTCCAGGCCCGCCCCGCCGGACCCGCCGTCCGGGCCTCCGCGGCGTCAGGTCACAGCGGCTGCTCGGCCATCGCGTGTGTGACCAGCGCGAGCAGCGCGTCGACCACGGAGCGCCGCTCGCGGGCGTCGATGACCAGGACCGGGATGTGGTGCGGCACGGCCAGCGCGTCGCGCACGTCGTCGGGGCCGTAGGCCGCGGTGCCCTCGAACTGGTTGACCGCCACGGTGTAGGGCAGACCGGTGCTCTCGAAGTAGTCCAGCGCGGGGAAGCAGTCCGCCAGCCGCCGGGTGTCGGCGAGCACCACCGCTCCTATCGCGCCGCGTACCAGGTCGTCCCACATGAACCAGAACCGCTGCTGGCCCGGCGTGCCGAAGACGTAGAGCACCAGGTCCCGGTCGAGCGTGATCCGGCCGAAGTCCATCGCGACCGTGGTGGTGGTCTTCTCCGGAGTGGCCGCCAGGTCGTCCAGCGCCTCGCTGGCCTGGGTCATGACCGACTCGGTGGTCAGCGGGGTGATCTCCGAGACGGAGCCCACGAACGTGGTCTTGCCCACGCCGAAACCGCCGGCGACGACGATCTTCGTGGAGACCGGTGCGCGGTCGCGCGTGGTCTGCCAGTCCCGCAAGCCCTCCTGCTGGTCAAAGCCTGCGAAGTCCACTGAGCACCCTTTCGAGCAGCGCGCGATCGGGTCCACCGGGACCGTACCCGGTGCCGTACACGCGAATTCTTCCCTGGTCGGCCAGGTCGCTGATCAGGACCCGGACGACACCGAGCGGTATCCGCAGCAGTGCGGAGATCTCCGCCACCGACCGCAGCGCGCGGCACAGTTCGACGATCGCCCGCAGTTCGGGCATCACCCGCTCCGCCCAGTCGCCCCTCGTGAGGGCGGGCTGTTCGTCCGGATGCTCGATCGTAGCCACGAAAGTCTCGACCAGCAGCAGATGCTCGGAACGCGTACGGCCGCCGGTGAGCGCGTACGGCCGCACGCGGGAGGTGCGGCGGTCGCCCTCGCGCTGCCGCGCCGCGGTGCCCGGGGAGGCCGTCGGCGGGGCGGTGGGCGGGCCGGACGGGCCGGCCGGTCGGATCACCGGCCGCCCTCCATCGCCTGGCGCAACTCGCCGCGCAGCGACGGGGTCAGCACGTGGCCGGCCCGGCCGACGAACAGGGCCATGTGGTAGGCGATGACGCTCAGGTCGCACTCGGCGCCGGCGTGCACGCCCAGCAGCGAGCCGTCGCTGATGGACATCACGAACAGCATGCCGTCCTCCATCGCGACGGTGGTCTGCCGCACCTTGCCGCCGTCCATGAGGCGGGCCGCGCCCATGGTGAGCGAGGCCAGCCCGGACACCACCGCGGCCAGGTCCATCCGGACGTCGGAGATCCGGGTCGGCCCGGCCGCCTGCCGGGGCGCGACCGGGTCGGGCTCCGAGCTGAGCAGCAGCAGACCGTCGGAGGAGACGACGGCGACCGAGCGGACGCCGGGCACCTCGTCGACGAAGTTCGCCAGCAGCCACTGGAGGTTGCGGGCATCGTGGCTCAATGCGTCGGAGTGGACGCCGGTGCCCGAGTGGGCGCCGGTGCCGTGGGTACTGGTGGAGCTGGTGGTGCTGAATTGCGTGCGGACCGCGTTCAACGGGTCGCCTCCTCGACGGTGTCTCCCGGACTGGTTGCCGTGGCGGGCCGTGCCGCCGTTGTCTCCGTGGCCCCTCGTGTCTCCAACTCGGCGTCCCTGCGGCCGTCCCGCAGACCGCGCTGCAACCCGGCCAGCTTGCGGCGCAGCCCTTCCGCGTCCAACGGCTCGGTGCGGCGCCTGCCGTCCTGCGCGGCGGCCCGTATCCCGCTGGCCTTCCGCACCCGGCGCGGCAGCGTCCCGTCGGCCCCGTCCGCCCCGGGGTCCAGAGGCGGCGGGGGCGCGGTGGCGGCATGCCGCGGCGCGTACTCGGCACGCGCGTGCTCGACCGACGGTACGTGCCCCGCGGGCGGTACGGCGCCGCCCGGCGGTACGGCCCCGGGTGCGCTCCCGGCCGGGGGTTCGGCGGCCGGCCGGGGCGCGAGCGGGGGCTCGGGAGCGGCCGCGGGTTCAGCCGTAAGCGGCTGCACTTGCATGTCCGGCAACCCCGTCGAGGACATCCGCGCAGGTGGGACGCGCAGACGTTCGACCCGGACCCGCGGCTCGGCCGGGGGGTCGCCGAGGTCGGGCCCGGGGCCGTCGGTGGTCTGCTGCCCGGGCAGCGAGAAGGCGGCGGGCGTCTGCGCGGGCGGTCGCCGCTCGGGCAACGGCGCCTGCGGCAGGGCCGGTTCGGCGGTCTGCTGCCCGAGCACGGGGTGGTCGGGCGCCGGTTGCTGGCGGACCCGCCGGGCGAGGGGCGGGAGCCCGCCCGCCGGCTGCTCCGCCGAGGACGGTTCGGGCGGTGCGGACGCCACGGGCGGTGCGAGCGGTGCGGACGCCACGGGCTGCTCGGGCTGCGCGTGCTGCGTGCCCTGCTCGGCGAAGTGCGCCTCCACGAAGGGCTGTTCGACCGGCGGCCGGTCCTCCGACGGCAGTGCGGGCACGGGAATCCCGCCGCCCGCGCCGTGCTCCGCGCCGAGCCCGGCACCGAACTCCCCACCGGGCACTGCGTCGTACTCCGCGCCGTAATCCCCGCCGAGCCCCGCGCCGTATCCCGCGTCCGCGTCCGGCACCGCGCCGTACCCCGGCTCGGGCGACGCCCCGCGCTGGCCGGGCAGCACCCGGGCGAGCGGGTCGACCGTGGGCACCAGCAGCCGCGGCAGCACCGCGACGGCCGTGGTGCCGCCGTTCGCGTGCGGGCGCAACTGGACCCGGACGCCGTGCCGGTGGGCGAGCCGGGCCACCACGTAGAGGCCGAGGCCGGCCGCCGCGCTCGGCGGCGCCGGGTCGGGGTCGACCAGCAACGCGTTGAGCTCGTCGATCCGCTCCGGGGGCACCCCGATGCCCGAGTCCTCGACCGCGACCATCACCTCGCCGCTCTCCATCACCCAGCCGTTGAGCCGGACTTCGGCGGTGGGCGCGGAGAACGCGGCGGCGTTGTCGAGCAGTTCGGCGATGAGGTGGCTGACGTCGTCGGCCGCGCGGCCGGCCACGTCCGCCTCGGGCATGGCCAGGATGCGGACGCGTTCGTACCGCTCGACCTCGGAGAGGGCCGCGCGGGCCACGTCGATCAGCGGGACCGGGCGGGCGGCGGCGCCATGGCTGTGCTCGGTCCCGGTGAGCACCAGCAGGTTCTCGCTGTTGCGGCGCATCCGGGTGGCGAGGTGGTCGAGGCGGAACAGCGTCGCGAGCCGCTCCGGGTCCTGCTCGTGCTCCTCCATGCCCTCGATCAGGGTGAGTTGGCGCTCGATCAGGCCGAGGGTGCGCAGCGAGAGGTTGACGTGGACGACCTGTACGGCGTTGCGCGCGGTCGCCCGGTTGAGGCGCTCGGCGATCTCCTCGCGGGAGCGCATCAGGTCGTCCCGGGTGCGGGCGAGTTCGGCGCGGGCCACCAGCGCCGCCTGGTGCTCGGCGGCCAGCGCGGTGTGGGCGGCGGCGGACTCGGCGCGCTCGGCGGCGAGTTCGCCGGCACGGGTGCGCAGCGCCTGGGCCTCGTGGGTGAGGGCGTTGATCCGGCGGGCGACGGCGGCGAACTCGTCGGCGCCGATGGCCTCGGCGCCCTGGCCGCTCTCCGGGTCCGCCCGGGACCAGCGGTGCAGGGCGGCGAGCGGGCGGGTGAGCGTGCGGAAGAGGGTGACCAGCACGGCGAGCAGCAGGATCAGGCACAACGCGGCCAGCGCGGCGCGCAGTTCGAGGACGGTGACCTCGTGGTCGCGGTGCGAGGCGGCGGTGGCGGCCTCGTCGGTGGCGGCCGAGGACTCGACGCCGCGCATCAGCGAGAGCCGGGCGGCGAGCGCGGTACCGACCTTCTTGGCGCCCAAGGCCCGGTCGGCGGAGGTGAGTTCGCCGCCGCCCAGCAGCTGGTTCAGGTCGCGGTCGGCCTCGGCGGTGTCGGCGCCGGTGACGGTCTGGTCGTAGTCGGTACGGACCCCGGCGGGCGCGGTCGCGTGGAACTCGGCGAGGGCGGCCTGCTCTTGGAGCCGGGCGGCCTGCGCGTCGGCGACCAGGCCGTGCTGGTCGCCGCCGGCGGTCAGTCCGGCGACGAGCAGGCCGCGCTGCACGGCGGCGGCGGCGGTGGCCCGGCCGAGCGGCGCGGTGACCGGTCCCGCGGCGCGCCCGACCGCGTCGACCAGCGGCTGGTAGGCGGCGACGGCGGCCGGCGCGGAGGAGGCGGCGCGGGCGGACCTGCGGACGGCGGGCAGCGTGGCGAGCGCGGTGCGCAGGTCGGCGGAGAGGCGGCCGCCGCCGGTGACGTCGGCGACCTGGCGGTCGGTGCGCTGCTGGTCGGCGGTCGGGGTGGCGGGCTGCCCGGCCGCGACGGACACCGCGAGGTCGTCCCGCTCGTCGGCGAGGTCGGCGGCCAACGCGGTCGCGCGGACGGCGAGTCGGGCGTCGCCGACGGCGTCCTGGGCGGCCGACAGGTCTCCCACGGCGAGGGCGACCCCGGGCGCGGCCGCGGCCAGGACGATGGCCGCGCAGACCAGCAGGGCGGCGAGCATGCGCTGCCTGACCCGCCGTTCGCGCCGTCGGAGACGTCGTTCACGCACTGTCGGTGCTCGCAATCACGAGTCGCGGGGGCCCGGGATCGTCCCCGGGATACGTGCAGAATCCCTCAGACCCTCGCAGGCCAGCGGGTTCGGGGGCCAGGCGTCCCCTCCCCGGACACCCGAACGAGTGAATCGCACAGGTGAGTTGACCGACAAGTCCGGTACGGGTGGCACCCTCCGCCCGGCACCCGTCGCCGCTGGCACACACCGTTCCGCTTTGGCAGGATGCCCGCGCACAGCAGCGCGTCGCGGTGGTACGGACCAACCGGCTGCGAGACTGGCCCCATGCGGATCGAGACGGCGACCGAGCCCGGGACGACGGGCGTGCCCAACGAGGACTTCGCGGCGGTGGCGCTTCCGGCGTCCGGCGCCGGCGGCGTGGTGGTGGTGCTGGACGGGGTGACGCCGCCGCCGGACAACGGGGGCTGCGTGCACTCGGTGCCCTGGTTCACCGCCCGGCTGGGCGGCGCGCTGCTCGAACTGGCCCTGGCGCGGCGGGAGTCGGAGCTGGCGGACTGCCTGGCCGACGCGATCGCGCGGACCGCCGAGGCACACCGCGGCACTTGTGATCTTTCTCACCCGCTGACGCCGCAGGCCACGGTGGTCGTCGCCCGCTGGGACGAGGCGGACGTGGAGTACCTGGTGCTGTCCGACTCGGTGCTGCTGGTCGAGGACACCGCCGGGGTGGTGACGGCGGTGCTGGACGACCGGATCGACCGGCTGCGGGCGACCGGGGTGCGGGTCGGGCCGCTGCGGAACCAGGAGGGCGGCTTCTTCACGGCCGCGGCCGACCCGTCGGCGGCGACCCGCGCCGTGACCGGCCGGCTGCCGCGCGCGGACGTCACCGCGCTGGCCGCGCTCACCGACGGCGCCACCCGCGCGGTGGAGTACTACGCCGTGGACGACTGGGCTGGCACCTTCGCGCTGCTGCGCAAGGCGGGCCCGGAGCGGCTGTTCGCCCGGGTGCGCGCGCTGGAGACCGAGCAGCCGCCGCCCGGCAAGCAGCATGACGACGCGACAGCCGTACTGATCGAGCTGTAGCCCGGCACGGGCAGGGCCCGCAGCCACGTACGAGCGGGGGTCCGCAGCCGTGTACGGGCGAGGCCCGCAGCCACATCCCGGGCGAGCGCCCACAGCCACGTACGAACGAGGCCCGCATCCACGTCCCGGGCGAGCACCCACAGCCACGTACGAACGAGGCCCGCAGCCGCGTCCCGGGCGAGGACCCACAGCCGCCCTCGGCGGGGCGGGCCGGTCGGCCCCGCCCGGGGGGCGACCGGCCCGCGCGCTACCCGGACTGCGTGGCGTTGAGGCGGTGCAGGAGGCGGGCGAGTTCGGCCACGTCGTTGGGGTCCCAGGCGGCGAGCTGCCCGAGGTAGCGCTCGCGGCGCAGCCGCCGCACCCGGGCGAACCGCTCCCGGCCCTCGCCGGTCAGCCGCATCAGGTAGGCGCGGCCGTCGGCGGGGTCGGGTTCGCGGGCGACCAGCCCCAGTTCCTCCATCGCGCGCAACTGCCGGCTCATGGTGGCCTTGCCGACGCCGAAGTACGCCGCCAGGTCGGTGGCCCGCTCGGGCTCGACCTCGTCCAGCCGGACCAGGATGCCGTAGGCCGCGGCCTCCAGGCCGGGGTGCACCGCGCGGGCCAGGTCGCCGGAGGCGGCCCTGGCCCGGCGGAAGAGCACGGTCAACTCGCGCTCCAGCGCGCCCGCCACGCCGTCGCCGGGCGGCTCCGTTCCGCCCGTGCCGCCGGCATCGCACGCGGCGCGGTTCGCTTGGGTCACAGGGGCCCCGCTTTCAACGGCTGAAAGTTTTCTTCACAGACGGTGGTTTCCGCAGCACGTCAAGTATTTCGCAGGCGTAGACCAACGGCGGTTACCGGTCCCTCTTTCCACGCGCGTAGCGCCCAACGTACCGTCAGTTCTGTCATGACCACACCATGGTCATGCGAGTCCCCCACCTGCCCCTCCTGGAGGCACGCATGTCCCACGGAGTCTTCTCCGTCGTGCACGGCAACGGCTCGGCCAGAACCCGGCTCGCGGTTCTCGCCGGCCTGATCGTCTCCCTCCTCACCCTGGCGTTCACCGCTCCCGGCGCGGCCCATGCGGCGACCGCGACCGGCACCGGTCCGAGCGCCGGCCACCTCACCCACCCGGAACTGGACTGGATGGGCTCGACCGTCGCGGCGCACGAGGGCTCCAGCGCGCACGGCTCGGCCACGTCCGGCACCGTGTCCCCGATGGTGACCCAGACCCCCGGCATGGACGTCTCCGCCTACCAGGGCAGCGTCAACTGGGCGACCGCGTGGGCGAACGGCGGCAAGTTCGCGTACATCAAGGCGACCGAGAGCACCTCGTACACGAACCCCGACTTCGCCCAGCAGTACAACGGTTCCTACAACGTCGGCATGATCCGCGGGTCGTACCACTTCGCCACGCCGGACACCTCCGGCGGCGCGACGCAGGCGGACTACTTCATCGCGCACGGCGGCGGCTGGTCGGCCGACGGCAAGACCCTGCCGGGCGCGCTGGACATCGAGTACAACCCCTACGGCGCCACCTGCTACGGCCTCAGCCAGGCCAGCATGGTGAGCTGGATTCACGCGTTCGCCAACGAGTACCACGCCAAGGAAGGCGTCTACCCGGTCATCTACTCGACCTACGACTGGTGGTCGACCTGCACCGGCAACAACAGCGGGTTCGCGACCACCAGCCCGTTCTGGATCGCCAAGTACTCCTCCAGCGCGGGGACCCTGCCGGGCGGCTACGGCTTCTACACGTTCTGGCAGCACGCCGACTCCGGCACGTTCCCCGGTGACCAGGACTACTTCAACGGCCCGATCTCCGGGCTCCAGGCTCTCGCGAACGGCTAGCGGGGAGGTACCCCACGCGCCCCGTGACAGGTGCGGCTCCCTCCGCGAGGAGGGAGCCGCACCAACAGGGGCGAGGGGAACCGCGCGCTCGGCAGGCCACCGGCCTGCGGCCGGGAACGGCGAGCAACCGCGGCGGCGGGGCGCAACCCACCACCGGGAGGTGGTCACGCGGCGATCGGGACCTCCTCGGCGGGGGTGTCCGCCTCCGCCGGCTCCAAGGCCAGCGCCAGCACCTGGCGGACGTCGCTGACCGGGTGGACATCGAGCACGCCGAGGATCTCCGCGGGGACGTCGTCGAGGTCGGCCTCGTTGCGCTTGGGAATCACCACGGTGGTGATCCCGGCGCGGTGCGCGGCCAGCAGCTTCTGCTTGACCCCGCCGATGGGCAGCACCCGGCCGGTCAGGGACACCTCACCGGTCATGGCGACGTCGGTACGCACCCGGCGGCCGGACAGCAGGGACGCGAGGGCGGTGGTCATGGTGACACCCGCGCTCGGGCCGTCCTTGGGCACGGCGCCGGCCGGCACGTGCAGGTGGACGCCGCGGTCCTTGAGGTCGCCGACCGGCAGCTCCAGTTCCGCGCCGCGCGAGCGCAGGAAGGAGAGCGCGATCTGCGCGGACTCCTTCATCACGTCACCGAGCTGGCCGGTGAGCTGGAGCCCGGACCCGCCGGTCTCCGGGTCGGCCAGCGACGCCTCGATGTAGAGCACGTCGCCGCCCGCGCCGGTGACCGCGAGGCCGGTGGCCACGCCCGGTACGGCGGTGCGCCGCTCCTCCGGGTCCTGCGCGGCCTCGGGCACGTGGTGCGGCCGGCCGATCAGGGCCCGCAGGTCGCCCGAGCCGACCGCGAACGGCAGCTCCCGGTCGCCCAGTTCGTGCTGCGCGGCGATCTTCCGCAGCAGGCGCGCCACGGTCCGCTCCAGGTTCCGCACGCCCGCCTCGCGGGTGTACTCGCCGGCCAGCCGGCGCAGCGCGTCCTCGTCCAGGCTCACCTCGTCGGCGGCCAGGCCCGCGCGCTCCAGCTGGCGGGGCAGCAGGTGGTCGCGGGCGATGACGACCTTCTCGTCCTCGGTGTAGCCGTCGAGCCGGACCAGCTCCATCCGGTCCAGCAGCGGCTCGGGGATGGCCTCCAGCACGTTGGCGGTGGCCAGGAACACCACGTCGGACAGGTCGAGTTCGACCTCCAGGTAGTGGTCGCGGAAGGTGTGGTTCTGCGCCGGGTCGAGGACTTCGAGCAGCGCGGCCGCCGGGTCGCCCCGGTAGTCCGAGCCGACCTTGTCGACCTCGTCGAGCAGCACCACCGGGTTCATCGACCCGGCCTCCTTGATCGCGCGCACGATCCGGCCGGGCAGCGCGCCCACGTACGTCCTGCGGTGGCCGCGGATCTCGGCCTCGTCGCGGACGCCGCCGAGCGCCACCCGGACGAACTCGCGGCCCATCGCGCGGGCCACGGACTCGCCGAGCGAGGTCTTTCCGACCCCGGGCGGCCCGACCAGCGCCAGGACCGCGCCGCCGCGACGGCCGCCGACCACGCCGAGACCGCGGTCGGCCCGGCGCTTGCGGACCGCCAGGTACTCGGTGATCCGCTCCTTCACGTCGTCGAGGCCGGAGTGGTCCGCGTCCAGCACGGCCCGTGCGCCCGCGACGTCGTAGGTGTCCTCGGTGGTGGTGTTCCACGGCAGTTCGAGAACGGTGTCCAGCCAGGTCCTGATCCACGAGCCCTCCGGGGAGGCGTCCGAGGAGCGCTCCAGCTTCTCGACCTCCTTCAGGGCGGCCTCGCGGACCTTCTCGGGCAGGTCGGCGGACTCCACCCGGACCCGGTAGTCGTCCGTCTCGTTGTCGGGGTCGCCGTTCAGCTCGGCCAGCTCCTTGCGGACCGCCTCCAGTTGCTGGCGGAGCAGGAACTCGCGCTGCTGCTTCTCCATGCCCTCCTGGACGTCCTTGCGGATCGTCTCGGCGACGTCCTGCTCGGCGAGGTGGTCGCGCAGCCACTGCGTGGCGAGCTTCAGCCGGGCCACCGGGTCGGCGGTCTCCAGCAGCTCCACGCGCTGCTCCACGCTCAGGAACGGGGAGTAGCCGGAGTTGTCGGCGAGCTGCCCGGCGTCGTCGATCTGCTGCACGCGGTCGACCACCTGCCAGGCGCCGCGCTTGCGCAGCCAGCTGGTGGCGAGCGCCTTGTACTCCTTCATCAGCTCGGCCACGGTGCCGGGCGCCCCCTGCGGCGCGGGCTCCTCCACCACGGTGCCCTCCACCCACAAGGCCGCACCCGGTCCGGTCGTACCCGCGCCGATCCGCACCCGCGAGCGGCCCTTGATCACCGCGCCGGGGTCGCCGTCGGACAGCCGCCCGACCTGCTCGACCGTCCCGAGGGTGCCCACGGCCGCGTAATTCCCATCGACCCTCGGCACCAGGAGCACGCGGGGTTTGCCCGGCGCGTCCCCGGTGTGGGCCGCCTGGGCGGCCTCCACCGCGGCCCGCACTTCGCTGTCCGTCAGGTCGAGCGGTACGACCATGCCGGGCAGCACGACCTCGCCGTCGAGCGGCAGTACGGGGAGGGTGAGGTTGGAACTCTTCGGCTCAAACGCCATGATCGCTCCCTTTGCAAGCAAGTTGAGTACACCTGACTCAATGCAAAGGGCTCCGCCCGTGTTCCCGGCCCCACGTTCGCCCTGAGCGATCAGGGCACCCCGCGCCCCCCGGGAGGGGGTTCCCGTCGGCTCCGGGACCTCGCGGCCGGTGGTGGGCTGGTCGCGCAGTTCCCCGCGCCCCTGGAATTGGTGCGGCTTCTCCGGGGGCATCCCCGTGCCCCCCGAGCCTGCGACAACGCTCTTTTCGCGGAAGAGCCGTCACGAATCCAGGGGCCCGTGGGGGTACCTCCCAGGCGAAGCTCTGGGGGAGAACGGCGGGCGCAACCCCCCACCGGCGGGTGGTCCCGGGGCCGACAGGACGGGGCACCCCGGTGGGTCAGTCCCGCGCCCGCAGAAACGCCGAGGTGGAAACGCGTCCGACCAGGTCGAAACGGGTGGAGCCGGCGAGGTAGGCGTCCGCGCCCTCCTGGACACCGGCCCACTTGTTGTCGCCGTAGTCGTCGAGGACCACGACCGCGCCCGGGGCCGCGATGGTCTCGGCCCACTCGAGGTCCTCGGTCACGCCCTGCGCGGAGTGGTCCCCGTCGATGACGATCACGCCGTACTCGCGGTCGGAGACCGCCGCCCGCACGTCGGGGTCACCGGAGAAGCCGACCTGCACCCGGGCCCGCTCACCCGCCTTCCCCCCGAGCGCCAGGTTCGCCCGGACCACGTCGAGCCGGACCGGCGTACCCGTGGGGTCGAGGCCCTCCAGCCCGCCCGGCTGGAGCTGCGTACCGACCAGCGGGTCCACGATCGTCAGCTCGGGCTCTATCCCCGCGCGGTGCAGCATCCGCAGCATCGTCGCCGAGAAGAGCCCGTACAGCGTGCCGATCTCCAGCACCTCCGCGTTGGGCGGGTCGAGCAGCGGCACCGTGGCGAGCTTGCCGCAGACGTTCTGGGTGGAGCCGGCGAGCCGGCCCACCGCCAGCGCCTCCAGCGCGATCACGTTGCGGAACGCGACCGTCACGTTGCGCCGGGCCACCTTCGGGTCGGTCCCGCTGACCTTCGCCACCTCGGCCACCAGCGTGTCGATCTGCGCCGCGGTGGGCAGCCGGGGGCCGCTGCGGCCGGTGCGGTCGAAGAGCAGCCCGACCGCGTACTCCTGGCCGCGCAGCTCGCCGACCTGCCGGCGCAGTTGCTCCAGCTCCTTCACCTCCCGCCGCAGGGCGTCCAGTTCCTTGCGCAGCCGGGAGACGGGGCGCTGGACGCGCTGGTCGACGAGCGTCGTGGCAGGGCGCAGGAGCCGCTTGGCCATCGGGCTGTTCAGAATGGGCGACATGGCCGGAACCTACGCCGCGCCCCAGGGGCCCGGACCATCTGCGGGCACAGAACAACGGAAGTCCTCCGGTACGGGAGTTGAACGCCCGATGGCGCGGCGGCCGACGTCCGGCCATGGGTTTGCCGCGGGTCCGTCAAAATGGGGTCATGGCGGCTTTGAACACGCGTGACCCGCGCTTCCCGACCCCTGGTCCCGGCCTCCTGACCGGCGAAGGACCGGTCGTGCTGGACCGGCGCGACGGCCCGTACGGGGAGGCGGTGCTGCGCCGGCGCGGCGCGCACCTGGAGATCATCGCCAACGGCACCTTCCTGATGGACACCTCCGACGGCCGCTCGGAGCGGCTGCTGGTCGACGTGGCGCTGGACGCGCTGCCGGCCGGCCGGGACCGGCCGAGCGTGCTGATCGGCGGGCTCGGCGTCGGCTTCTCGCTGGCCCAGGCCGCCGGCCAACCGCGCTGGGCACGGATCGACGTGGTCGAGCGGGAGCAGGCGGTGATCGACTGGCACCGGGCCGGCCACTTCGCGGCGCACACCGACGGCGCGCTGGACGACCCGCGGGTGCGGCTGATCACCGCGGACCTGCCGGCCTACCTGCGGACGGCGCCCGGCGAGCGGTCCGGTACGGAGCCCGCCGGCGCAGGCGCGCGCCCGCCCGCCGGCGGCTACGACGCGCTCTGTCTGGACATCGACAACGGCCCGGACTGGACAGTCACCGACAACAACGGCAGTCTCTACAGTCCCAGCGGCCTCGACGACTGCCGGGAGCTGCTCAGCCCCGGCGGTGTCCTGGCCGTGTGGTCCGCGCAGCCCTCGGCCGCCTTCGAGACCGCACTCAAGGGGGCGGGGTACACCGGGGTGCGCAGCCTTGAGGTTCCGGTCGCGCGCGGCGTGCCCGATGTGGTGCATGTAGCCGTCAAGGCGTGAAGGCGTCATAGTCAGGGCAGCGGCCCGCCCCGTACGCTGCCGGTAACGGACGAGCTTGTGGGGCGGAAGCGGAAGTGGACAGCGCACAGACAACAGGCGCGCAGCGCCGGGTTCTGGTGGTCGAGGACGACCAGACGATAGTTCAGGCCATCGCGGCCCGCCTCCAGGCCGAGGGGTTCCAGGTCCGCACCGCGGGCGACGGGCCGTCCGCGGTCGACGCGGCCCACGCCTGGCAACCCGACCTGCTGGTGCTCGACGTGATGCTCCCCGGGTACGACGGGCTGGAGGTCTGCCGGCGGGTGCAGGCCGACCGGCCCGTTCCGGTGCTGATGCTCACCGCGCGCGACGACGAGACGGACATGCTGGTCGGCCTCGGCGTCGGCGCCGACGACTACATGACCAAACCGTTCTCCATGCGCGAACTGGCCGCGCGGGTGCACGTCCTGCTGCGCCGGGTGGAGCGGGCCGCCGACGCGGCCTCCACCGTCCGGGGCGCCAGCATCCACCTGGGCGACCTGGAGATCGACCACACCCAGCGCCGGGTCCGGGTCGGCGGCAGCGACGTGCACCTGACCCCGACCGAGTTCGAGCTGCTGGTGTGCCTGGCCCACCAGCCCCGGGCGGTGCTCTCCCGCGAGCAGTTGCTCGCCGAGGTGTGGGACTGGACCGACGCGTCCGGCACCCGCACCGTGGACAGCCACGTCAAGGCGCTGCGCCGCAAGATCGGCGCCGAGCGGATTCGTACCGTGCACGGCGTGGGCTACGCGCTGGAGAACCCGGCGCCATGAGCCAGGGGCCCACCGGGGACCCTGCGCGCACCCGGAACCCGGCGCGGGCCCTGCGCGGCTCGGGACCGGCCCGGGGCAGGGTGCCGGCGGTCGTGCTGCGCGGCCGGCAGGTGGTCCGCGGGTGGCTGCGGCAGTTGTGGGAGGCGCTGCGGCCCTGGGACCCGACCCGCTCGATCAAGGCGGCGCTGCAGGCGCTGGTGATCGCCTCCGTGATGATCACCACGCTGCTGGTGACGCTGGCGATCCACTCGCGGACCGAGATCCGGGTGATCACGATCTTCTCGATCATCGCCTCGCTGCTGATCACGCAGATCGTCGCCACCAACCTGACCGCGCCGCTGCGCGAGATGACCGCGGTGGCGCGGGCGATGGCGGGCGGCGACTACACCCGCCGGGTGGCCCGGGTGCGCCGCGACGAGGTGGGCGAGCTCGCCGAGACCTTCAACCGGATGGCCGCCGACCTGGCCGCCGTGGACCGGCACCGCAAGGAGCTGGTGGCGAATGTCTCACATGAGCTGCGGACGCCGATCGCGGCGCTGCGCGCGGTGCTGGAGAACGTGGTGGACGGCGTCTCGGCCGCCGACCCGGAGACCATGCGGCTGGCCCTGCAGCAGACCGAGCGGCTGGGCAAGCTGGTCAGCCAGCTGCTCGACCTGTCCCGGCTGGACAGCGGGGCGGTGCGGCTGGACGCCAAGCGGTTCGAGGTGTGGCCGTACCTGTCGGCGGTGCTGAAGACCGCCAGCCTGGGCGCCGACCGCGGCAAGGCCGGCGGCACCCTCACCCGGGCCCGCGCGGACGTGCCGCTGCACCTGGACGTGTCGCCGCCGGAGCTGGTGGCGTACGCCGACGGGGAGCGGCTGCACCAGGTGGTGGCGAACCTGGTGGACAACGCGATGAAGCACAGCCCGCCCGGCGGCCGGGTCACCGTGCGGGCCCGCGGCGGGTCGGCACCGGGCAGCCTGGACCTGGAGGTGCGCGACGAGGGCCCGGGCATCCCCGAGGCGGACCGGGTCCGGGTCTTCGACCGCTTCCACCGGGGCTCACATCCGGGCACGGACGGCGGCACCGGTCTCGGCCTGGCGATCGCCCGCTGGGCGGTGGATCTGCACGGTGGCCGGATCGAGGTGGCCGAATCCCCGCGTGGCTGCCGCATCCACGTCACCCTCCCGGGGATGCCGCCGCAGCCGCGTTGACGCGGCGGCATGGCAGTGACGTGCGACGCCGCCGCAGACCGGGCGGATGGCATAGACCACTGGCCCGGCGAACCCACAAGAGGGACCACTTTCCCGCCACGATCCGTCCCGAAACCAGTCTTCGGGTGTGACTTGCGCGACGACTGGCCCCCTAAACTGCGTGAACGGGTCAGGTAGGCGTAGCCTTTATTCCCGCTGTCCACCATCTTGTGAAGCGGAAGAGGGCGGTTGCCGCCGTGTCGCCACAGTCCCCCAATAGCTCTAGTGTCTCCACCGACCACGAAGCGCAGGGCGAGGGCCCCGCAGCGGGTTTCGGCCCGAATGAGTGGCTCGTGGACGAGATCTACCAGCAGTACCTCCAGGACCCGAACTCGGTAGACCGAGCCTGGTGGGACTTCTTCGCCGACTACAAGCCGGACGGCTCCGCCGCTCCGGCCGCTCCCGCGGGCCAGGGCGGTGCCTCGGGCGCCGCCGCCCGCGCCAGCGCGGGCGTGCCCGGTTCCACGCCTCCTTCCGCGCCCGCCGGCCCGCAGGCCGCCGCGGCGCCTGCCCCGGCTCCGGCGGCTCCGACCGCGCCGGCGACCCCCGCCGCGCCCGCCGCGCCCGCCGCTCCGGCCCCGCCGGCCCCGGCCGCCGCCAAGCCGGCCGCGCAGGCTCCCGCCCCGGCTCAGCCCGCTCCCGCGGCGCAGCCCGCGGCGCCGGCCCCCGCGGCCAAGCCCGCCGCCGCCCCGGCCGCGGCGCCCGCCGCCGCCGAGACGGAGTACGTGCCGCTGCGCGGCCCGGCCGCCGCCGTGGCGAAGAACATGAACGCCTCCCTGGAGCTGCCCACCGCCACCTCGGTGCGGGCGATCCCGGTGAAGCTGCTCTTCGACAACCGCATCGTCATCAACAACCACCTCAAGCGGGCCCGGGGCGGGAAGGTCTCCTTCACCCACCTCATCGGCTACGCCATGGTGCAGGCGCTGAAGACGATGCCGGCGATGAACCACTCCTTCGCGCTGAAGGACGGCAAGCCGACGCTGGTCAAGCCCGAGCACGTCAACCTGGGCCTGGCCATCGACCTGGTGAAGCCGAACGGTGACCGCCAGCTCGTGGTCGCGGCCATCAAGAAGGCCGAGACGCTGAACTTCTTCGAGTTCTGGCAGGCGTACGAGGACATCGTGCGCCGGGCCCGCTCGGGCAAGCTCACCATGGACGACTTCTCCGGCGTCACCGCGTCGCTGACCAACCCCGGCGGGCTGGGCACCGTGCACTCGGTGCCGCGTCTGATGCCCGGCCAGTCGATGATCCTCGGCGTCGGCTCCATGGACTACCCGGCCGAGTTCCAGGGCACCTCGCAGGACACCCTGAACAAGCTGGGCATCTCCAAGGTCATGACGCTGACCAGCACCTACGACCACCGGGTGATCCAGGGCGCCGCCTCCGGCGAGTTCCTGCGGATCATGAGCCAGTTGCTGCTCGGCGAGAACGACTTCTTCGACGACATCTTCGCCGCGCTGCGCATCCCGTACGAGCCGGTGCGGTGGCGCACCGACATCGACACCGCGCACGACGACGACGTCACCAAGGCCGCCCGGGTCTTCGAGCTGATCCACTCCTACCGGGTGCGCGGCCACGTGATGGCCGACACCGACCCGCTGGAGTACCGCCAGCGCAAGCACCCGGACCTGGACGTCCTGGAGCACGGGCTGACCCTGTGGGACCTGGAGCGGGAGTTCGCGGTCGGCGGCTTCGCCGGCAAGTCCCTGATGAAGCTGCGCGACATCCTCGGCGTGCTGCGCGACTCGTACTGCCGGACCGTCGGCGTCGAGTACATGCACATCCAGGACCCCAAGCAGCGCAAGTGGATCCAGGACCGGATCGAGCGCCCGCACGCCAAGCCCGAGCGCGAGGAGCAGCTGCGCATCCTGCGCCGGCTGAACGCCGCCGAGGCGTTCGAGACGTTCCTGCAGACCAAGTACGTCGGCCAGAAGCGGTTCTCGCTGGAGGGCGGCGAGTCGGTCATCCCGCTGCTGGACGCGGTGCTGGACGCGGCCGCCGAGTCCCGGCTGGACGAGGTCATCATCGGCATGGCCCACCGCGGCCGGCTGAACGTCCTGGCGAACATCGTCGGCAAGTCGTACGCGCAGATCTTCCGTGAGTTCGAGGGCAACCTCGACCCGAAGTCGATGCACGGCTCCGGCGACGTGAAGTACCACCTGGGCGCCGAGGGCAACTTCACCGGCCTGGACGGCGAGCAGATCAACGTCTCGCTCGCCGCGAACCCCTCGCACCTGGAGACCGTCGACCCGGTCATCGAGGGCATCGCCCGCGCCAAGCAGGACGTCATCAACAAGGCCGGCACCGACTTCACGGTGCTGCCGGTCGCGCTGCACGGCGACGCGGCCTTCGCCGGCCAGGGCGTGGTGGCCGAGACGCTCAACATGTCGCAGCTGCGCGGCTACCGCACCGGCGGCACCGTGCACGTGGTGATCAACAACCAGGTCGGCTTCACCGCCGCCCCGGAGTCCGCGCGCTCGTCGATGTACAGCACCGACGTGGCCCGGATGATCGAGGCGCCGATCTTCCACGTCAACGGCGACGACCCGGAGGCCGTGGTCCGCGTGGCGCGGCTGGCCTTCGAGTTCCGGCAGGCGTTCAACAAGGACGTCGTGATCGACCTGATCTGCTACCGCCGCCGCGGCCACAACGAGTCCGACAACCCGGCCTTCACCCAGCCGCTGATGTACGACCTGATCGACAAGAAGCGCTCGGTGCGCAAGCTCTACACCGAGTCGCTGATCGGCCGTGGCGACATCACCCTGGAAGAGGCCGAGCAGGCGCTTCAGGACTACCAGGGCCAGCTGGAGAAGGTCTTCACCGAGGTGCGCGAGGCCGTCGCCGCGCCGCCGGAGAGCCCGAGCCAGGACAACCAGGCCGAGTTCCCGGTCGCGGTGCCGACCGCGGTCTCCAGCGAGGTCGTCAAGCGGATCGCCGAGTCCCAGGTGAACATCCCCGACCACGTCACGGTGCACCCGCGGCTGCTGCCGCAGCTGCAGCGCCGGGCGGCCATGGTCGAGGACGGCACCATCGACTGGGGCATGGGCGAGACGCTGGCGATCGGCTCGCTGCTGCTGGAGGGCACCCCGGTCCGGCTGGCCGGCCAGGACTCCCGGCGCGGCACCTTCGGCCAGCGGCACGCGGTGCTCATCGACCGGGTGACCGGCGAGGACTACACCCCGCTGCTGTACCTGTCGGAGGACCAGGCCCGCTACAACGTGTACGACTCGCTGCTCAGCGAGTACGCCGCGATGGGCTTCGAGTACGGCTACTCGCTGGCCCGGCCGGAGTCGCTGGTGATGTGGGAGGCCCAGTTCGGCGACTTCGCCAACGGCGCCTCCTCGATCATCGACGAGTACATCTCGGCGGCCGAGCAGAAGTGGGGCCAGACCTCCGGCGTCACGCTGCTGCTGCCGCACGGCTACGAGGGCCAGGGCCCGGACCACTCCTCGGCCCGGATCGAGCGCTACCTCCAGCTGTGCGCGCAGAACAACATGACCGTCGCGTTCCCGACCACCCCGGCGAACTACTTCCACCTGCTGCGCTGGCAGGTGCACAACCCGCACCACAAGCCGCTGATCGTCTTCACCCCGAAGTCGATGCTGCGGCTGAAGGCGGCGGCGTCGAAGGCCGAGGACTTCACCACCGGCCAGTTCCAGCCGGTGATCGGTGACACCACGGTGAAGCCGGAAGAGGTCCGCAAGGTCGTCTTCTGCACCGGCAAGGTCTACTACGACCTGATCGCCGAGCGGGACAAGCGCGGTGCGGGCGACGTGGCCATCATCCGGATCGAGCGGCTCTACCCGCTGCCCGGTGCGGAGATCCAGCAGGCGCTGGCGCCCTTCACCAAGGCGCAGAAGTTCGTCTGGGCCCAGGAGGAGCCGGCCAACCAGGGCGCGTGGCCGTTCATCGCGCTGAACCTGATCGACCACCTCGACCTGGTGCTGGGCGCCGCTCCGGACAACGCCGACCGGCTGCGCCGCGTCTCGCGGCCGTCCTCGTCGTCGCCCGCGGTGGGTTCGGCGAAGCGGCACCAGGAGCAGCAGCAGAACCTGGTCAGCGAGGTCTTCGAGATCTGACCGGCGGCGGCCGCGCGGTCCCTCCGGTTCCGCGCAGCCGCCCGCACCTGACGGCCGGCGGCCCCCTGCCCTTCCCGGGCACGGGGCCGCCGGCCGTCGCGGTGGCCGCGGCTGCGCGCCGACACGACTGCGGGACTGCGGGACTGCGGGACTGCGGGCCTGCGGGCCTGCGGGCCTGCGGGACTACGCGCTGAACGGCTCGAAGTCCCAGAACGGCAGGGCGCGGGCCCTGGCCGCCGCCGCGCGCGGGTGGCCGGGCCCCAGGGCGCCGGTGAGGGCGCGCAGGGCCTCCTGGTCGAGGGCGTCCGCCGCGTCGGCGCGGCCCGCGTGGCGCAGGGCGGCGGCGTGCGCCAGCCGGCACAGCACGGCCAGCGGGTGGGCGGCGCCGAGGGCCTGTTCGGCGCGGGCGGCCGCGTCCTGGGCGGTCCCGACCGCGGCCGGGTCGCCGGTCTCCCCCTGCGCGACGGCGGCGTTCAGGGCGCAGCCGACCGTCCAGGGGTGCCCTGCGCCGACCGCCCGCGCCATCGCCGCCAGCGCCGCCTCGGCCTGCTCACACGCCTCCTCCCGCTCCCCCGCCACCCGCAGCACCAGCGCGTGGTTGGCGAGCGCGCCCGCGATGTAGGCGTGCCCGTCGCCCAACTGCCCCCGGTAGCGGGCCAGTACGGCGGCGGCCAGCTCGTGGGCCCGGTCCAGGTCGCCGTGCTCGCGCTCGTAGCAGGAGTACGACGCGGCCACCCGCAGCGTCAGCGGGTCGGTGTCGCCGAGCACCCGCTCGCACCGGTTCATCAGCCGCCCGAGCGTCGCGCACGCCCTCGGCCCGTCGCCGGCCTGGCCCTGGCACTCCGCGAGGTTGTGCTCGGCCCGCAGCGACTGCGGGTTGTCCGGGCCCAACACCTCCGCGTGCTGGGCGCAGTTGCCCTCCTGGACCCGCAGCGCCTCCTCGAACCGGCCGAGCAGGCGCAGGTCGTGGGCGTAGGAGTCCTCCGACGACAGGGCGCGGGAGTGGCGGGCGCCCAGCCGGGCCCGCTGGGCGTCCAGGGTCCGCGCGTCCAGGGCCAGCGCGTCGCCGTAGCGGCCGAGCAGGCGGAAGGTGACGGCGGTGTTGTTCTGTGCGGTCAACTCCCCCGCCTCGTCGCCGATCCGGGCGTAGCCGGTGCGCACCAGCTCGGCGAAGTCCAGCGCCTCGCGGTACTGCCCGAGGTGGCGCAGGTCGGCGGCGAGGCTGCCGGCCGCGCGCAGCACCAGCAGGTCGGCGTCGCCGCGGTCGGCCCGCAGCCGTTCGTAGGCGTCCCGGTCAAGGGCCTCGCTCTCGGTGTACTCGCCCAGCGCGCGCAGCAGGTTGGCGCGGTTGTGGGCGAGGTCCCACAGCCGGGCGTCGCCGGGGTCGAGCAGTTGCGGCCAGTGCTCGTTGGCGCGGCTGGCGATACGCAGGCCGGCGCCGTACTCGCCGGACAGGAACAGGTAGCGCAGGCAGCGGATCACGGTGGTCTGGACGGCCGGATCGGCGGACTCCAGGGCGCCGGACGCCGCCAGGTGCGGCACGATCTCGGCGTAACGCAGCCACCGGGCAGGCTCGTTGGGGCGGCCGGGGTCGGCGGCGACCAGCGCGTCCCGGACCACCCCGGCGTAGCGGTCGCGGATCTCCGGCGGCATGTCGGCCCGCACCGCCTGGTAGACCAGACGGTGCATCTGGATGACCTCGGCGGCGCCGGCCGGCTCCTCGCTGTCGGTGTCCGGCGGGTCGGACTGGATCACCGACCACTGGGCGAGCTTGCCGATCGCCGCGTCCCACCGCTCGGGGTCCGTGGTCAGCCAGGCGAGTTCGGGGGCGATACCGTCGCCGGTCGCGCCGCGGTCCGGCAGGTCGCGCAGCAGCCGGACCGGGACCGGCCCCGGCGCGAAGAACACGCACAGCCGCAGCAGGTCGACGGCCTCCGGCGTGTCCTCGCGCAGCCGGTCGAGCACGATCGAGAACGCGCCGAAGTACGTCATCCGGAAGTCCGCGGAGATCTTCAGGCCCGACTCCACGTCCGCGCCGCGGCGCAGCATCCCGATGTACTCGTCGACCGGCATGTTCGAGTCGTCGAGCGCGCCCGCACTCTGGTCCAGCGCCAGCGCCAGGTCACCCAGCGCGTCCGCGAGTTTGTCCGCGTCGGCGACGTCCAGCCGCGGCGCGCGGCGGCGCACGAACGCCACCGACTCGTCCCGGTCGTACACCGGCACCTCGATCAGCGCGCTGTTGTACTCGCCCCACTCCCGGTTCTGCGAGGTGATCAGCACATGCCCCGGCCCCGTCGGCACCAGGTCGTGGACCTCCTCGGGCTGGTCGGCGCCGTCCAGCACCACCAGCCAGCGGAAGTACGGGTCCCCCCGGCGCAGCGCGTCCCGCACCGCGCGCAGCCGCTCGCCGTACTCCCGCCCGGTGACCAGGCCGAGGACGGGGGCCAGGCCGGCCAACTGCTCGCGCAGGCCGCCGCGTTCACTGGCCCGCACCCACCACACCACGTCGTACTCGCCGGCGAAGCGGTGGACGTACTCGGCGGCGACGTGGGTCTTGCCGACGCCGGACAGGCCGATGAGCGCGCTGACCGCCGCGCCCGGCGGGGCCTCGGTGAGCCGGCGGTGGAGCAGGGCGAGCACGTCCTCGCGGCCGGTGAAGCGGGAGTTGCGGCGCGGCACCCCGCCCCAGACCGCGGGCGGCCGCAGCGGGAAGCGCGGGGCGCCCCAGCCGCCCGAGCCGCCGGGGGTGTCGTCGGGCGACGTGCGCCGCGACGGGACGCCCAGCCGGGCCAGCACCCGCCGCTCCGCCTCGGCCTCGTCCATGTCCCGCAGGTCCACGACCCCCAACAGGTCTGCTGCCGCGGGCAGTTCCGCGGCGGTGACGCGGACCGCGGCGAAGCGGTCGCTGTGGTCCGGCACCACCGCGCGCAGCGCCGAGTTCCACTCGTCCGGGTCCCGCAGGCCCAGCCGGAAGTACCACTCGCTGAACACCACCAGCACCCGGCCCCCGGACAGCAGCAGGTCGCGCAGCCCCTGCTCGACGGCGGCACCGGCGGCGCCGGCGGCGACGTCCCAGCGCTGCATCGACACCTGGACGTCCTGGCGTTCGAGGCGGTGGGCGATCCACACCGCCCAGGGCCGGTCGGTGCCGGCGTAGCTGATGGTGACGCGCGAGTGCGGGGCGTCGTCGGGGGCGGGAGCGGGCTCGGCATCGGGTTCCGGCTCGGGGCCGGTGTCCGGCTCGGGTTCGGCGTCCGGTGCGGGGTCGGGTGCCGTCTCGGGTGCCGGCTCGGGCGCGGCGACCACCGGCGGCGGGGTCAGCCCGTACGGCCCTTCGCCGTAGGCCCCTTCGCCGTAGCCGCCCGCGGCCTCGCCCTCGCCCTCGCCCGCCGCCACCCGCAGCGGGACGCCCTCGGTCGCGCCGTCCGCCGGTCCCGTGCCCGCCGCCACCACCTCGACCGGCAGCCCGGCCGTACGCACCGGCACCCCATGGGCGTTGAAGACCGACAGCCGCAGCAGCGCGGGGCCCGGCTCGGCGCCCGCGGTGACCACGAACCGTGCCGGGCCGTAGGTGCCGCCGAAGCGGTGCAGCACCACGGACGGGTGTCCCAGCGCTTCGCAGACCAGGTGCGGGCTGCCGTCCAGGGCGATCCCGAAGGCGAACTCCTCCTGCTCGTAAGGCCATGCGTCGGGATCGCAGGTGCTGCGCAGGTCGACGGTGACGAGGTAGCCGCGGCCCGCCTCCGCGACGCGGGGCCGGCCGACGACGGGTTCGACGCGCAGCCGCGCGCCCTCGCCGCTCACGGTGCCGCCGATCCCGGGCGGCGGGGCGCGAGTTGGAGGGTGGTCTGCGGGTGGCCGTAGTAGACGTACATGAAGTGGTGGAGCAGCGAGAGCACGCGGCGCTGGGCTTCGACATCCTGGCCGCCGCCGGCTTCCTGGGTGCGCGGGATCTGGCGGGGCAGATCCTTGACCGCGCGGGCCCGGAAGTCGCGGAGCATGTGGGCGAGCGGCTGGTCCGGGGAGCGGCGGGCGTGCTCGACCAGGTGCCCGAGCAGGGCCCGCGCCTCGGTCTCCTCGACCTCGCCGCGGGTGGCGATGCACGCCTTGGCGCCCTTGCGCAGGAAGAGTTCGGAGAAGCCGCGCAACGCGTCCTCACCGCCGCCCCTGTTGTCCACCAGCCGGCCGGAGTGGCAGACGTTGAGGCACACCAGGGTGCCGCCCGTCCCGCTGCCGCCGCGCAGCGCGCTCATCGCCGGCTCGTCCATCTCGTACCAGGTGAGCATGCCCGCCGTCAGGTCGTCGATGCGCTTGCCGTGGGTGCCGTGGCAGCCCATGTAGACCAGGCCGATCCCGGGGTCCGCGCCGGGCGCGGCGGGTGCGTCAGGTGCGGCGGGTGCGTCAGGCGCGCCGCCGGGTCCGGTGGGCGCAGCGCCGCACTCCCCCGCCGCGCCGCCCGTCCGGTCCGGGGCGCCGGGCGCGGCCGACGACCCGTTCCCGCGGCGGCGTTCGTCGAGGCAGTCGAGGAACCCGTCGACGTCGGTGTGCGGTTCGTGCTCGAAGGGCGAGAAGGCACCGATGTCCTGGCGCATCCGCTCGTCGAAGTAGCCGACCACCCGTCCCGAGCAGTGCGCGGGTTCGTCGAGCAGCGGGCGCTGGAGTTCCCTGATGGTGGTCCAGCGCGCGACCGGCACGGCGGCGCCGAGCGGCAGGTCGGGCCCGGTGCCGCCGTCGTCGTTGAGCAGCAGCATCTCCCACGGGATCTCGTACGCGGTGTCGTCCCAGATCACCAGGTGCAACGCGGTGCCGTGCCGGTCCCGTTGCTCGTTGAGCCAGCCGACCAGCGGGCGCTGCCGGTGCGACCAGTGGCGCACCGCGCGGTAGAACTGGCTGGGTACGGCGCCGCCCGCGCGCACCCGGTCCAGGTTGATGTTCGTGGGCGGCAGTTGGGGCGCGCGCGAGAGGTACGGCCGGGTGGGCGGTCCGCCGCAGGCGCCGGTGAGCAGGTAGGCGGGCTCGTCGTCGCCGGATCGCACTCGCTGCACGCGGAGTTGGGCGAGCCCGTCCGGCAGCCGTTCGGTGGGGTCGGCGGCGACGCTGCCGAGCACGTCGGGCGCGCCGTCGGGCACGGCGGCCTCCGGTGCCCGCGCCGGGCGGGGCGCGGGCAGCCGTTCCGGCCGGGGGCTGCGCGGCCCGCTGCCCGGGCCCACCGCGCGGCCTCCGGTGAGCCATTCGGCGGCCCGCCGCATCCGGTCAGAGGGCGGCATCGGCGTCCCCCCGCGTTCCGGGGCCGGCCACCACGCTCCCGCCGAGCGCGTCGGCCAGCTCGAACGGCAGCTCGGCGTACGGCTGCGCGCCGGTGTCCAGCACGACGCAGTGCAGCCGCATCCGCCCCAGCGCGCCCAACTGGCCCGCGGCGGCGAGCGCGTCCTGCACCCCGCGCCGGCCCACCGGCCCGTCGTGCCGGCCGGTGAGGCTGGTGCGCAGCGGTACGTTGCCGCGGCCGTCGCTGGCCACCACCAGCCACGCCTCGGCGAGGGCGGTCGGCTGCTGCTGGAACGCGCGGCGCACCAACTGGGCGGCCAGCAGCAGCCCGTGGGCCAGCGGGGTGGCCCGGCCCGGCGGCCGGTAGAGCGCTTCGGCGAGCCGCGGGTCGAGCACGTTGCGGGCGTGGAAGGTCTGCGCGCGCAGCTCGTCGGCGGCCGACGCGCCGCCGACCTCGACGACGGCGACGGTCGCGCGGGCCGCGTACGCCCACTGCACGTAGGGCGCGAGCGCCTGCGGCCACTCCCACTCGGGCCGGCTGGTGTGGTCCAGCAGCAGCACCAGCATCCGCTCGGGTTCCACGGCGCGGGCGTGGCTGCGCAGGTCGGCGGGGCTGATCACGACGCCGTCGCCGCGGCGGCGGGTACGGCCGGGCAGCCACTGGTGCTTGGCCGCCTCGATGACGGTGGGCACGAGCGCGAGGTCCCGCAGGTCGGTGGCCCGGCGGATGCCGGTGACCGGTCCGCGGTCGGCCGCCGGGCCCGCGTCGCGGCGCCACGCCGCGCGCAGCGGCGCGAACTCCCGCAGCGGCTCGGCCTCGTCCTCCGGGTAGGGGTCGCCGCCCGGGGGGTCGGGGGCGTGGTCGGCGAGCGGCCCGAGCGGCTCCTCGGGCCCGGGTGCGGGCAGTTCGGCGGTGCGGGTGGCGGTGCCGGGCTCGGAGCCGCGCGGGGAGAGGGCGGGCGCCGCTTCCGCGGGCGGCAGGGGCTCGTCGCGCGGCGGCTCGGCGGGCTCCTCGGGGCTGCCGGGCGCGGGACGGTGGGCGCCGCCCGGCGCGAGCCCGATCAGGCGGGCCGCCTCGGTGACGTGCTCCGCGGTGGTGGCCGGGGCGGGGGCGTCACCGAGTACGGCCAGCGCGCGGGCGATCCGGGCCAGCGCGACGGCTCGCCGCTCCCCCGGCGCCAGGTCGGCCGCGCGGGCGAGGGCGCCCTCGTCGAGCGGCGGTCCGCAGGCCCTGCCGCCGGCCGCGGCGCGCGCCGCGAGCCGCACGAGCGCCTGCCGTACGCCGCTGGCCCGCCAGGCGGCCACCGGGTCCACGGGCAGCCGCAGGTCGGGCACCGCCAGGCGCAGCGGGAAGCGGTCCAGCAGGTGCGGGGAGACCCGGCCCGCGTCCTCCGTACGGCAGAACGCGAGCCAGCGGGCCCGCGGCCGCCACACCTCGCTCACCCCGTGCCGTTCGACGGCCGCGACGTCCGCCCCCAGCACCGTGACCGCCGCCCGCAGCCCGGGCAGCGGCAACCGGGCCAGGTCCGACACGACCACGACCCGCGGCGGCGCGGCGGGGTCGGCCTCCACCAGGTCGCCGCCGAGCACCTCCAACGTGATCCGGCCGCCCGCCGGCCGCAGCCTCGTACGCGACCACAGGTCGTCCTCCCGCACCCCGGCGCCCAACCGCACCACCGGCCCTCCGGCCGCGGCCGAACCCCGTTGCCCGGGAAGGCCGTTGCGGATGCCGGCCGGCTCCCCTCGCGGGACCCCGTCCATGGCCGTCGACGCGAACACGCCGGCGACCGGAGCCGCCAGCTCGGGCGGGACGTCGAAGAGGAGGACGCCGGTGAGGCGGGGGTCGGCGGCGGCGCAGGCGAGGACGCGCAGGAGCCGGTCGAAGGCAGGCGTGGTGCCGTGCGGCGTGCTGCCGGCGGGCGTGGCGTCAGGGGGCGTGGTGCCGGGCGGCGAGGTGTCGGGCGGGGTCATGCGAGGAGGTCGTCGAGGCGGGCGAGGTCGTCGGGGGTCCAGTCGGCGGAGCCGCCGTGGGTGCTCTCGGGCCGGCGGTGCCGCAGGGCGAGCGGCGCGGTCGCCCGCAGGTCCGCGGCGGTCACCGCGGGGGCACCCTCGGCGGCGGCGTGCGCGCGGGCGGCCTGGAGCATGACCACCTCGCCGCGGTGGCCGACCACCTGGAGCGCGGCGGCGATGTCGGCGCAGCGCCGGACCACGGCGTCGGGCACCTCGACGTCGAAGAGCCGGGCCCGGGCCGCGAGGAGCCGTTCGCGCAGCTCCCGGTCGAGCCGGTGCCCCTCGGCGAGCCAGGCCGAGCCGGGGTCGCCGCTCTCCTCGTCGAACCGCAGCACCGCGCGGAGCATGGCGTGCCGCTGGTCCGCGTCGAGCGGCTGCGCGGTGGCCATCAGGCCGAACCGGTCCAGGAGTTGGGGCCGCAGCCCGCCCTCCTCGGGGTTCATCGTGCCGACCAGCCCGAAGTTGACGCTCATCACCTTGTCGATGCCCTCGCGCTGCACGGACAGCACCCCGGTCGAGGAGACGTCGAGGATGATGTTGACGACGTGGTCGTTGAGCAGGTTGACCTCGTCGATGTAGAGCAGGCCGTCGGCGTGGGCGGCCTCCAGCAGTCCGGGCTGCTCCCTCGTCTCGCCGCGCAGCAGCGCGTTCAGCTCCCAGCCGCCGAGTACGCGGTCGTCGGTCGCGTCGATGGTGAGGGTGACCGGCAGCCGGCCGCGGGCCATGAGCGCGAACGCCCGGACCACGGTGGACTTCGCGGTGCCGGGCTGGCCGGAGATCAGCACCCCGCCGATCGCGTCCGCGATGTAGTTCAGCTCCAGCGCGAGCTTCAACTCGTCCTGGCCGACGACGTAGCTGTACGGCAGGATCGCGATCCCCCGCGGCGGCCCGCCGTCTCCCCCGCGCCCCGGGTCCCCCTGCTCGGGTGCGCCCTGTCCGGCGTCGCTCTCTCCTGCGTCGCTCTGTCCTGCGTCGCCTTGTCCGGCGTCGCCCTGCCCCGCGTCGCCCTGCCCCGCCTCGCCCCGCTCCGTCCCGGCCGTCACGACGCGGTGCCGGACTGCCAGCGGAACGTCACCTGTAACTGGGCCTCCGCCGAACTCTGCACGACGTACGCGCCCAGCGAGGCGTCCAGCTTGATGCCCACCTGCATCTCGACCTCGTCCGGCCGGGTCCCGTCCGGCAGCGCCCGGAAGCGGGTGGCGGCGATCTCCGCGCAGCGGCAGGCGAGCGCGATGCCGTCCTCGTACACGTCGCGGGACAGCTCGGCGACGCGCCGTGCGGGGTTGCCGCGGGTCTCGCCGGAGTACACCCCTTCGGCGGGGCCGACCGGACCCGGCACGGCGGCCGGGCCCGGCTCGACCTGGACGTAGACGGGCGGCGCGCCCGAGGTGGCGGGCGGGCCGCTGACTATGGACATGTTCCTCGTCCCCCATGGCGGTTGTGGCGTGCGCGGGTCACGGCGGGCGTGGCCCGGTCAGGAGCTGAACGGCTCGAAGTCCCAGTACGGACGGCTCCGGGAGCGGGCCGAGATCGTGTGCGGGTGCTGCGGGCCCAGCGTGCGGGAGAGGGCTTCGAGCGCCTCCTCCTCGACCTTGTCGGCCTCCTGGCGCTTGCGCAGGTTGCGCAGGTCGGTGGCGAGCGCGATCCGGCAGGACAGCGTGAGCGGGTGCTCCTTGCCGAGTCCGGCCGCGGCCTTGTCGGCGGTGATCCGGCTCAGCTCCACGGCGCTCTCCGGGTCGCCGCTGAAGTTGCGGGCCGCCGCGACGTTGAGCGCGCAGCCCAGCGACCAGGGGTGGTTCTCCCCGACCACGCGGGTCATCGCGACCAGCGCGTCCTCGACCTCGATCTGGGACTGCTGGCGCTCGCCGGCCGCCCGCAGCAGCAGGCCGTGGTTGGCCAGCACGCCCGCGGAGTACGGGTGGCCCTCGCCGAACTGCTGCCGGTACCGGGCCAGTACGAGCTCGCCCAGCTCGCGGGCCCGGTCCAGGTCGCCGTGCTCGCGCTCGAACGTGGACAAGGTGGCCGCCACCCGCACGGTCAGCGGATCGGTGTCGCCGAGCACCCGGTCGCAGCGCTCCAGCAGCCGGGCCAGCAGGTTCGCGGCGCGCGGCCGGTCACCGCCGCGCTGGTAGCACAGCGCGAGGTTGTGCTCGGCGCGCAGCGTCTGCGGGTTGTCGGCGCCGAGCACCGTGCGGTGGATCTCCGCGTTGCGCTCCTGCACCGACGTGGCCTGCTCGTAGCGGCCGAGCAGCCGCAGGTCGTGGGCGTAGGAGTTCTCCGACGACAGCGTCCAGTTGTGGCGGTCGCGCAGCAGCTCGCGCAGCGCCTCCATCGTCACCTGGTCCAGCCGGAAGGCGTCGGAGTAGCGGCCGAGCAGGCGCAGGGTCAGGCCGATGTTGTTCTGGGCGACGAGGGTGCGGGAGTCCTGCCCGCCGACGAGTTCCTGGTAGCCGTCGCGGACCCGCACCGACAGTGCCAGCGCCTCGTCGTAGCGGCCCAGCGCGCGCAGGTCGGCCGCGAGGCCGCCGCCGGCCCGCAGCGCGAGCAGGTCGCCGTCGCCGCGGTCGCGGCTCAACTGCTCGTAGGCACGGCGGTCGATGGCCTCGGTGGTCTCGTAGTCGCCGGTGGCGCGGATCGCGTTGGCCTGGTGGTGGGCGAGGTCCCACAGCCGGGGGTGGCTGGGTTCGAGCAGCCGGGGCCAGGTCTCGGCGGCGGTCGCGGCGATCCGCTGCGCGGTGCGGTACTCGCCGGACAGGTAGAGGTAGCGCAGGCAGTTCAGCACGGTGAGCTGGATGTCCGGATTGGTGGACTCCAGCGCGTGGGACGCCTCCAGGTGCGGGACGATCTCGGCGTAACGCGGCCACAGCCGGGTGTCGTTGGGGCGGCCGGGGTCCGCGGCGGCGAGCAGCTTGCGGACCACCCGGGAGTACAGGCTCTGCTCCTCCTGGGGCATGTCGGCCCGCACCGCCTGGTAGACCAGCCGGTGCATCTGGATGACCTCGTTGGTGCCGACCGACTCCTCGTTGTCGGTCTCGGGCGGGTCGGACTGGATCACCGACCACTGGGCGAGCTTGCTGACCGCCGAGTTCCACAGCAGCGGGTCGTCCATCAGCCCGGCGAGCTGCTCGGGCACGTCGCGGATCGGCAGGTCGCGCAGCAGCCGGATCGGGATCGGCCCCGGCGCGAAGAACACGCACAGCCGCAGGAAGTCGACGGCTTCGGGCTTGTCCTCGCGCAGCCGGTTGAGGAGTATCGAGAACGCGGTGAAGTACGTCATCTGGAAGTCGGCGGCGACCTTCAGCCCGGACTCCACGTCGGCGCCGTGCCGGAGCATCCCGATGTACTCGTCGACCGGCATGTTCGAGTCGTTGAGGGCGCCCGCGTTCTGGTCCAGCGCCAGCGCCAGGTCGCCCAGCGCGTCGGCGAGTTTGTCCGCGTCGGCGAGGTCGAGCCGGGGAGCGCGGCGGCGCACGAACGCCACCGACTCGTCGCGGTCGTAGACCGGCACCTCGATCAGCGCGCTGTTGTGCTCGCCCCACTCGCGGTTCTGCGAGGTGATCAGCACGTGTCCCGGCCCGGTCGGCACCAGGTCGTGGATCTCCTCGGGCTGGTCGGCGCCGTCGAGCACCACCAGCCAGCGGAAGTACGGGTCCCCGCGGCGCAGCGCGTCACGGACCGCGCGCAGCCGCTCGCCGTACTCCCGGCCGGTGACCAAACCGAGGGCCGGGGCGAGGCCGGCGAGCTTCTCGCGCAGGGTGCCGCGCTCGCTGGCCCGCACCCACCACACCACGTCGTACTCGGAGCCGAAGCGGTAGACGTACTCGGTGGCGATGTGGGTCTTGCCGACGCCGGACAGGCCGTGCAGGGTGGCCACGCCCGCGCCGGGCTCGGCGGAGGTGAGTTCCTGGTGCAGCCCGAACAGCAGCGCCTCGCGGCCGGTGAAGCGGGTGTTGCGGCGCGGCACGCCGCCCCAGACCGCGGGCTGCTCCAGCGGGAAGCGGGGGCCGCCCAGGCCGATGAGGGTGTCGCTGGGCGACGTGCGCGGCGGGGTGATGCCCAGCCGGGTCAGCACCCGGCGTTCGGCCTCGACCGCGCCCAGGCCCCACAGGTCGGCCGCGCTCAGCGCGGCGGCGGCGCTGGGCAGCGCGGCGGCGGTGACGCAGACCGCGGCGAAGCGGTCGCTGTTCTCCGGGACCACCTCGCGCAGCGCCGAGTTCCACTCGTCCGGGTCACGCGGGCCGAGCCGGAAGTACCACTCGCTGAGCACCACCAGCACCCGGCCCTCGGACAGCAGCAGGTCGCGCAGCCCCTGCTCGATGCTGGCCCCCGGAATGACGTCCCAGCGCTGCATCGACACCTGGAGGCCGTGCCGCTCCAGCCGGCTGGCGATCCACGCCGCCCACGCCCGGTTGTACCCCGCGAAGCTGATCGTCACGGGCCCCCGCCCGGCTGCTGATGAAGCGGTGTTCCGCCCTCCGGCCATGCGACCGACTCCCTCGTTGTACGCGCGTAGTCCTCTGACGGTGCGACAGGTGGCTGCGCCAGAAACTACACCGAATGCTCCCCCGTTGACGTGTCGTCATGCCGGTTCGCGCCCGTTCGTGGTCATCTGCGCCCGTCGGCGCCGCCAGATGACCCGGGCCGTCTCGACGTAGGCGGTGGCGCGGGCCAGGTGGCCGTCCGGCGGAGCGTGCTCCTTGAGCCGAGTGTGATGCGCCGCCATCGCGTTGGCCAGAGCCCGGCCCTGCCGGGTGAGCGCCCGCGCGCCGAGGAGCTGCGGCAGCGCGGCGCCGACCTGCTCGCGGCAGCGGCAGTGGTCGGCCCAGGCGGCGTCCCTGCGGGCCGGGTCGATCAGCGCCTTGGCGGCCCGCAGGTGGAAGTCGGCGAGTGCGAGGTGGGCGTACGCGCCCTGGAAGAGCCCGTCGAAGGGCCGCGGGTCGGGCCGCCAGGGCGCGAAGTAGCCGGGAGCGTCGTCCGCGGTGTGCAGCACCGCCAGTTGGGAGACGGCCAGCAGCTTGGCGTGCTGGAGTTCGTGCACCAGCGTCGCGGCCAGCTCCAGGCCGTCGCGCGGGGTGCTGCTGAGCAGCGCCCCGAACGCCTCGCCCCGGGTGGCGCTGCACTGCGCGCCGGGCGCGCCGGCCAGCGGCACGACGCAGTCCAGCAACGCGCCCACCTCGGCCGCCCGGGTGGGGCCGCCCAGCCGCAGCCACGGCCGCGCGTCGCGCCACGCGGTCCGCCAGGCGGCGTGCCCGCCGAGGTCGAGCCGGTCGGCGATGTCCAGGCCGTAGGGGTTGGTGCGCCGCTCCTCGTCGCGGTACGGGTCCACGTCGTCGATCAGCACGGCGCGGCCGTCGGGGTGCCGCAGCGCCTGGAGCGGGCGCCAACCGGGGGCGGCGGAGCGCCAGATGCCGTCGGCGCCCAGGCGGACCTCGACGGAGCCGGGCAGCGGTCCGGGCGTGTTGAGGTCCTGACCGACGGCCCGGGCGGGGCCGTGGCCGGGGTCGGGGTCGGGCGGCAGCGGGACCAGCCAGAGCCGGCGGGGCTCGCCGATGACGCGGATGCGGGGCGCGGGCGTGCCGGGAGCCGGCGAGCCGGCGGCCGGGAGGAGGGCCGGGCGGTGGCCGCCGAGGGTGGGCAGCCGCAGCTCGCCGTCGCGCAGCGGGACGTCGACGGTGAAGCGCAGGCCCGCGCGGGCGGCGGCGGCCACCGCGAGCCCGGCCAGGTGCGGCAGTTCCTCGACGGCGCGGTGCGCCTGCCCGGGCCGGGTCAACGCGCGTAGGCACCGCTCGGCCCAGGCTCCGGTGTGCGGATACTGCACGACCTGGCGGGTCGCGGCGCTGTCCGCGCGGTCGGCGGCCTCCAGTAGCCGCCAGTCGCGCAGCACGCGGTCGGCGGTGCCGGCCGGCAGCACGCCGGCGGGCGCGTCCATGACCGCCTCCAGCAGGGCGCGCAGGGTCAGCAACCGGCGTGCGTGCTGGTGCGAGACGAGCAGGGCCAGCAGCTGCGGGGTGCTGCCGGTGCTGCCGAGTACGGGCAGCATCTCGTCGGGTAGTGCGCTGTCGGCGGGGGCGGGTGCGGGGGTGGTGGTGCCGGGCGGGTTCACCGGATGGTCTCCCGGGTCGTGGGGCGGCCGAATCCGGTGTCGGCCGCCTGGGCGAGTCGGTGGGCGGTGTGGCGGACGAGCCGGGCCAGGTCGGCGCAGTACACCGACGGGTTGCCGAAGCCGGCGCCGGCCCGGTAGCGGTGGGCGTAGTGTCCGCCGCCGCAGACCGTGACCAGGGCGCAGGCCCGGCAAGTGGCGCCGAGGGCGGCGAGGCCGGCCTGGCGGGCGGCGACACCGGGGTGGGCGAGGGCGTCGTCGAAGCTGTTGCGGAAGACGTCGAGACCGGTGGCGGCGGCGCCCTCGTAGGCGGACTTGAGCGAGTCGACCTGCTCGATGGCGCCGTCGGTCTCCACCACGACCGCCGTGAACGGCTGGAGGCCGAGCCGCTCGATCGCCGCGGGCACGCCCAGCAGCAGCGCGACGCACTCCTCGAACAGCCGTATCCGGGTGCGGCGTTCGGGCGCGTCCCACCACCGGTCGAAGACGGTGGTCAGCCAACGGCCGTACGGTGCCGGGTCGTCGGCCGGTGCGGGCAGGCCGGGCGGCGGGCTGGTCCAGTTGCCGTGCGGCAGCAGCAGGTCGATCGCGGGCGGGTCGAAGGCCAGCAGCGAGTCGTAGACCTCGACCGGGTCGTGCCGCAGGTCGACCACGCACAGCACCCCGCCGTACGCCTCGGGCGCGTGGGCGGCGAGCAGCCGCAGGCCCGCGGCGGCGGCCGGCCAGGAGGGGCGGCCGGCGTGGTCCACGCGCTCGCGGTTGTGGCCGGGCAGGCCGCCGTCGAGGCTGACGCCGATCCGCAGTCCGGCGTCGGCGAGGGTACGGACGCGGTCGCGGGTGAGCAGGGTCGCGTTGGTCTGCACGCTGCCGTGCACCGCGCAGCCGGGCGGGAGCGCGGCGCGGATCACGTCGAGGTCGGCGGCGAGGCGTCCGGCCCCGGCGAGCAGCGGTTCGCCGCCGTGGAAGACCACGGAGACGTCGGTGAGGCGGTGCGCGGCGGCGTGTTCGGCGATCCGGGCGGCGGTGCGCGCGGTCACCTCGTCCGCGGGGACCCGGGGGCGGTCGCGCCAGGTGTGGTCGGGTCCCGCGTACAGGTAGCAGTAGGTGCAGGCGAGGTTGCACCGGCTGTGCGTCTTGAGGATGAACTGCCGGATCGGCGACGGCGGTTCGGGAGCGGGTCCGGATACGGTCGCGGGCTCCGCCACGGATACGGGTGCCGGCGCGGGGTCCGGCGCGGGTGCCGGTGCCGGCGCGGTCATGGGCCCGGGCGCGGCTCCTCGCGCGGCTCCTGGCGCGGTTCCTGGTCGACCCGGGGCGGGGGCGGCGCCGACCGGGCCGGACCGCCGGGGTGCCCCGGCAGTGTGCCGCACGTCATCACCTCCCCCGGGCGTGGGCCACCGAGGGACTTCCCACCGGCCCTCGCGGTTGTTCCCGCTGATCGCCGGGCAGCAAACACCCGGACGGGTAATTGGCCGTATCCCTTCCGGGGCGCGTCCAAAAGCAGGCCGGCGCGCGGAGGCGCTCACGGGGTGTCGTTGTCGAACCCCCACAGCGCCTCACTGCCCGGCGCGGCCACCCGCTCCCGCAAATCGCTGACCAGCGCGGACAGTACCGGGTGCCGTACCGTGCGCAGCGACTCCAGGTCCATGCCGAGCAGGTCGATTCCGGCCTCGCGAAGCGCCGGGTCGCTGTACGCCTCCGCGCCGCCGTAGGGTCGTTCCTCCATCGCGCGCCTCCCAAGCCGTCCGGTCGTCCCGCTGTCCCCAGATCCCCCGCTGTACCGCTGGTACTGCTGGTACCGCTGCTCCCGCTCGTGCCGCTGTTCCCGCGCCTTTCCGTCCCCACCGCCCGTCACGTCCATGGTGCCCCTCCGGGCGCACGCTGTCGCCACCGTTACCGCGCCCACCGGCCCATCACCTTACGGAACAGGGTGGTTGCGCGGGCGCCGCCGGATCGCGCGCCGCTCATGGGGCGCCCACACGGCGGTCACGCGGCGGTCAACTGGTCAGCGCGTCAAGGCGCGCGCCGGTGTCTCGGCCCTCCTCGCCTCCGTCGTCGGGCAGTTGGCGCCACTGGCGCAGGGCCGCACGGTAGGCGTCCACGGCGGCGCGGGGCCGGCGGGCGGTCTCGTAGGCGTCGCCGCGCCAGTGGTGCGCCCTGGCCGCCAGCCGCACCATCGGCTCGGGCTCGGCGGAGGAGCGGGCGGCGTCCGAGGCCGCGGCGGCGGCCTTCCGGTACGCCTCGGCGGCCTGGTCGAGGCGCTCCGGCCGGCGCGAGTGCTGGGGCACCAGCCGGTGCGACTCGCCCAGCTCGAACCATATCCGCGCGGCCAGATCCGCCCCGTCGGCGCCCTGCGCGGCCAGCCCGAGCACCTGCTCGGCCTCGCGCAGGTCCACCAGTTCCTGCTCGGCCCGGTAGCGCAGTATCAACGCGCGCCCCAGCATCAGCAGCCGCTCCGGCTGCTGCGGGTCGGACTCGGGTGTCTCCATCCGGCAGTCCCGCAGCACCAGCACCGCCCGGTTGACGAACGTCCAGCCGCCGGGCAGCTCCGACCGGGCCAGCAGCGCCGCGCCCCACTCGGCCACCAGGTCGCGGTACTCGGTCCGGTCGCGCGGGGTGAGCCGGCACGCCTCCTCGAACCGGCCCGCCGCCGCCTCCAGTTCGCCGGGCGGGCCGCCCTCCGCGTGCCGGGCCACCCTGATCCGGCCGGCCCGGGCCAGGATCGCGGCCCGCTGCAACCGGTCGCGGGTCTCGCCGAGGGCGCGGTCCACCAGCCGCTGCGCCTCCACCAGCCTTCCGCCGGACAGGAGTTCGGCGTCCACCAGGCTGAGCGTCGCGGCGGTGACGGCCTCCGGCGCGGCCTGCTCCCGGCGCAGCGCGATCAGCGCGCCGGCGTAACTGCGGCCCGCCTGCTGCGCGTAGGTCTGCTTGCGCTCCCGGCTGCCCGCGGCGTCGGCCAGCCGCAGCAGCGCGCGCCCGAGGGCGAGGGAGAGTTCGCTGGGGCGGGGGCGCTGCGGCGACCAGGAGTCGGCGACCGCCTCCAGCGTTCCGACCGTCTCCTGGAGCAGCGCCGTGTCACCGCTGATCGCCCACTGCTCCTCCAATACCGCGACCCGCTCCAGCGTGGCGTCGAGCTGCTTCGCGGAGTCCAGGCCGGGCGCGGCGCACACGGCGGTGAACTCCCGGTCGGCGCGCTGGAGCAGTTCGAGCGCGCCGCGGTTGTCGCCGATGGCGGCGAGTTCCTGGGCGGTGGCCTGGAGCACCCGGGCGCGCACCGCGCGGGCCGGCAGCGAGGAGTGGTGGGCGGCGGCGGTCTCGGCCGCCTCACGGGCCTCACCGAGCAGGTCGGTGCCGCCGCGCAGCCGCCACAACCGCAGGAGTTGCTGGGCCAGTTCGGTCCACAGCTCCGGGTCGAGGCCGCGCACCCGCTCCTCCGCGGCGGCCCGGCGCAGCATCGCCACCGCGTCCAGCAGGTTCTGCACCATGCCCTCGGCGGTGAACCGGTCCGCGAGGTCCCGGGCGCGCTGCACCACCGTCGAGGACTGCACCGCCTCGTACGGGTCGGAGTACGGGCTGGGCGCGGTGCCGTCGTCGGGCAGCGGCATGAAGCGCTCCAGCACCCGCGCGGCGACCTCCGCGAACGGCTGCCGCGACTCCGTGATGGTGCCGTCCTCGCCGCCCCGGCCGGCCCCCGACCCGGACCCGTCGGGCCCGAAGCCGCGGGCGGCGTGCTGGACGGCGGAGCGCACCGCGGCGTCCGCGGTCGGGTCGCCGGGGCCCTCGGCGAGCTGGGTGATGGCCAGGGCGGGGAAGTTGGGGCCGGACTTGCCGAACCGCTGCTCGACGTACTCCGAGCAGTGCTTGAGCACCAGACGCGCCTCGTCCACGCCGAGCGGGCCGAGCAGCGCGTCCCGTACGCCGGGCGCGAAGTGGTACCACCGCTGGTCGTCGCCGCTCTTGCGCACCACGAGGCCGCTGAGCAGCACCTCGGCCAGCTCCGCGGGGCCGGAGTCGGGCAGCATGGTGCGCTGCACGAGCTGTATCACCGGCAGGAACAGCGGGGCCGCGGCGAGGTAGACCGCGAGTTGGGCGGCGGCGGGCGACGCGGCGGCGCGGAACCGGCGGACCAGCGCGGGCACCGGCACCGTCGCCCGGCGCGGCCGTACCCGGACCGCGGGCTGGTCGGCGCGCACCCAGCCGACGGCCGCGGGCACCTCGCCGGCGCCCATCCCGGCCAGCAGCCGGGCCCACGCGCCCAACGCCGCGGCGGTGGGCGGCAGTACGGGCACCGGCAGCGCGTCGGGCGCGGCGGGCACCCCGGTCGCGCCGGGCGAGAACCGCAGCGGCGAGGCGAGCAGCATCCCCTCGGCGCGGTGCAGCACCCCGTAGGAGACGGGCAGCAGGGTGCGGCTCCACAGCCGGGCGGGCAGCGGCTGGAGCACGCCGACCGGGCCGTGCCGGCTCAGCCGGTGCAGCAGCCGGTGGGCCTGCCCGGAGCGCCACAGCGGGCCGGCGCAGTCGCTGACCATGAGGGTGATCCGGCGGCCGGTGGGGTCGCTGAGCTGCTCGGCGGAGCGCAGGCTCGCCGGTTCGGGGTCGAAGCGGCCGCTGACGCCGAGCGTGCCGTCGGGGGTGGCGTGCAGGTAGCGGACGTGCACCTCGTGGAAGGCGCCGAGGCGTTCGAAGACGCTGCTCAGCTCGCGCAGCATCCGCTCCCACACGAACATCGAGGAGGAGGTGTCCATGAGCAGTTGCATCGCGGCGTCGCCGTGCGAGGCCGGGCGGAAGACCGGCAGCAGCAACCCGCCCGCGCGGGCGGCGCGTTCGGCGGTGGCGGACTCGTCCAGCTCCACCCGCAGCGGGCGGGCCGGGCTGCGGTAGCGCTGCAACGGGCGCAGGGCCGACTGGAGTTCGAGCAGCTGGGGCAGGGTGCCCGCCTCCGGGACGGCCACTCCGAGCGCGGCTCCGGCCGGGGTGGACCCGACCTGGCCGGGGTAGCCCTCGCCGGGGTAGAGGCTGATCACGCGGTCTTCCGGGGGGACGTGGACCGGTGGGGGCTGGGCCGGGGGGACCAGGCGGGTGCCGGCGCCGTCGGTGCCGTCGGGGCGGTGCGCGCGCGGGTACTCCACGCCGGCGCCGGGGCTGCCGCTGTGCGGGCCGACCAGGGTCTCGGGGTCGGGCCGCGCGGTCGGGCGCGACCAGCGGGCCAGCCACAGGGCGTCGGCGATCTCGGCGGGGTCGGGGTCGAGTCCGGCCCGGCTGATCGCGCTGACCACCCGGGTCAGCGGGTCCGTGGCGCGCGCGGCGGCGCGGTCATCGGGGTCGGTGCCGCAGCCCGTGGCCGCGCCCGTGTCCTCGCCCGTGTCCTCGCCCGGGCCGGCGCCCGAACCGCTCTCCGAAATGCTCTCCGAGCTGGTCTCCTGGCTGCTTTCCTGGCCGTCGGCCGGGCCGCTCTCCGGGCCACCGTGCGTGCCGCCGTTCGGCGCGGTGCGCGCCGTCAGGTCGTCGTCGGCACGGTCGTCGTCGGGCTGCCGTCCGGGGCCCCTCTCGGCCATGATCGCCTCACCTGGGCCTGTCGAGCCGCTGGATGAGCATGTCCGCGAGCCGGGCGCGGGACGGCGGCGCCGCGTGGTGGGTGAGGTATATCGCGTTCAACAGCTGGTCGGTGGCGAGCAGTTCGCTGCGCGAGCGCTCCAGGAAGCGCTGCACCAGGTCGTCGCCGACGGTCGCGGCCTCGTCGCCGAGGTGGGCGCGCACCACGGTCGAGAGCCGTTCGTGGTCGGGCCGGCCCAGCTCCAGGTGGATACAGCGGCGCAGCAGCGGCGGCGGGAAGTCCCGCTCCCCGTTGCTGGTCAGGATCACGAACGGGAAGGCCCGGCAACGCACCCGTCCCTCACGCAGCGTGACGCGGCTGCCGTCGTCGGTCAACACGTCGACCTGCGGCTCGCGTTCGGCCAGCCGCTCCAGCTCCGGGATGCCGAACTCGCCTTCCTCCATCACGTTCAGCAGGTCGTTGGGCAGGTCGATGTCGCTCTTGTCGAGCTCGTCGACGAGCAGCACCCGGGGCTGCGCGGTGGGCAGCAGCGCGGTGCCCAGCGGGCCGAGCCGGATGTAGCTGCCGATGCCGCCGGGCGGCACGGTGCCGGAGTTCGCGGCGATCTGGGTGTCCTGGAGCCGGGCGATCGCGTCGTACCGGTACAGGCCGTCCTGCAAGGTACTGCGGCTGACGATCGGCCAGTGCAGCACCCGCCCCAGGCCCAGTTCGTACGCGACCGCGTGCGCGAGGGTGCTCTTGCCGGCCCCGGGGCTGCCGGTGACCAGCAGCGGGCGGCGCAGGTAGAGCGCCGCGTTGACCATCTCCAGCTCCTCCGGGCTGGGCCGGTGCATCTCGGCCATGTGCCGGTACGCGCCCAGCCGCCGGGCCGAGGAGCTGTCCGGGCCCGGGCCGCTGCCGACCAGCGGGCCGCCGTCGAAGTCCCGCCACGGCGGCGGCTCCGGCAGGCCGTCCATGCCGGTGTGGGGTTCGCCGGTGCCGCGGTAGATGAGCCATTCGCCGGCCGCGCCGGACTCGGTCCCGTCACTCATCGCGATACCCCCGTCGATCCCGGGCGTCGGTGTTCGTCATGGAGTCTCCAGCAGCTCGTCGGTTCCTGGAAGGGGTCGGGTGGGATCGTCGTAGAGCAGCGCCAGCCCGCCCGACCAGAACATCTCCGGCACACCTTTGGCGACGGCGGCGCGCAGGCCCGCGAGTTGGGCGGGCAGGCCGGCGGCCGTCCGGGCGGCGTGGACGGCTTGCGGCACCCCGCGGTGGAGGTCCGAGCAGATCCGCTGGGACTCGATCTCGTCGCGCCGCCACAGCGCCACCGAGTAGCCGCAGCGCAGCAGCCGGTGCAACGCCTCCGGGGCGGTGGCGCCACTGCGGCACAGCACGGGCAGCATCTCCCGTGGCCGGGAGCGCAGTTCGGCGTCCTCCGGGAGCGGCTGCTGCTGCGAGTCGAGGCAGTCGAGCACTTCGGTACGGGGCAGCCGGCGGTGCAGGGTCTGCCAGCGGCTGAGCCGCTCCTCGGCGACGGCCGGGTCGGTGTCCGACGGCGGGTCGGTGCGGCGCACCACGACCGGGCGGACCGCGCCGAGCGTGCTGCCGTCCGGATCGAGCCGCCAGGTGTCGGCGGCGAAGGCCATCAGCGAGCCGGGCACGGCCAGTTGGAGGGCGGCGACATAGCCGGGCTCGTCGCAGCGGCGGAACGCCTCGGCGAGCGGCGCGGCCAGCCGCGCGGGCAGGTCGGCGACCGCGGTGCCGTGGAAGTCCTCGTGCACGCAGTCGACTTCGCCGCTCTCCGGGGACACCGTGACCCGCCAGTCGAACCGGTCCGGCTCCCAGCCGCGCGGGATGATCTCCAACTGGGCCTCGCCACGCGCCCGCAGCGCCGGCTCGGTCCCTGCCTGCGGCGGCACCTCCGCGCCCCGCGCCCGCAGCCGCGACATCCGCTCCCCTATCAGGGAGTTGCGGAAGAGCATGCTCAGGCCCTGGTCGGCCGCCGTGGACTGGGCCCACTCCCACAGCTCCCGCTCGTCGGACTCCTGGGCGGACAGCGGGCGTTCTGCGGTGGCGGCGAGCACCGCGTAGCGCAGCACCGCCTCCAGTTCGGAGCCGCGCCGCAGGTCGTAGAGCAGGCCGAGGCCGTCGCGCCAGGCGCGGGGGGCGACCGCGAAGCCCTGGCCGGCGCCGCCGCGCACCTCCGTGACGAGGTCGCCGAGCGCGCGGGCGCCGGAGGGCGGCGGGAGTTGGGCGAGCAGGCCGAGCAGGGTGGTGCGGCGGCCGGGGGTCAGTGCGCGGCCGGCGGCGGCGCCGATCTCGCTGTGCGCCTCGGTCCAGCCGTAGAAGTCCCGGTTGAGCAGGAACTTGTGGTGGTCGGCGTGGTAGAGGTCGTGGGCGGTCATCACCCGGTGGTACAGGTCGTCGGCCGGGTTCTCGGCGGTCGGCAGGAGGCGTAACTGCTGGATGCTGACGGCGAGTCCGCCGTCCCGCTCGGCCCGGCGGGCCTGCAGCACGCCGATCACCTCGCCGCGCACCAGGTCCACCACCGGCCCGCCGGACAGGCCCTGCGGCATCTCGTCGTCGTTGCTCAGCCGGAGCAACCCGCCGCCACCGGCGCCGAGTTGGCCGCTGATCACGCACCGGCCGCTGTACGGCATGAGGATGCCGCCGAGCGGCAGCCAGCCGAAGTACGCGACCGGGTTGGTGGTGTAGCCCTTGGCGGTGCGCTCGGTGAGCCACACGCAGGGATGGTCGAGCGGGTCGACCAGCCGGATCAGCGCCAGATCGGGGGCCGACCAGCCGGACGGGCCGCGACCGCCGGGGCCGAAGCCGGCCGCCGCGCCGCCGTATCCGGCGTCCTGGCCCTGGTTCTGGCCGGGGATGCCGGAGGCCGGGCCGGAGGGCTGGGCCCACTCGACGACGCCCGCGAGGAGCTGGTCGCGGTAGCCGACGCGCACTTCCTTGCGCGGCGCGCCCACGAGTGTCACCTCCCCTTCGGCCCTCGCGACATGGGCACAGGTGAGCACCCAGTTGGGCGCGACGAAGAAGCCACTGCCCAGGAGAGGATTCCCGGCCTCCGCGCCGTGAATGCGTACGGTGGCCTCCTCGGCGAGCGGGACCAGGATCTCGGCAGCCTGGCCAAGCTGCTCCGATGCGCCCCCGGACGTCACCGTGCGCCCCTTGCCCCGCCATCGGCGCACGCGGCGGCGCGGACGGCGACTCCCATCGGCCCCAGGGGCCGCGACACCCCCACCGGCCGCATCCCCGCGGGCCGCATCCCCGCGGACCGCGCCGTGGCCGTGCTCCCCGTGGTCCCCGCGGGCCGTAACCCCGCGGTCCGCGCCGTCGCCGTGCTCCCCGTGGTCCGCACGAGGGCGCGCGCCGCGCCGCATACCGCGGCCTGCTGGCCGATCGCCGACGTCCGCACGCGCTCATTCCCCCCACTGCCGGGTAGTGCAAGGAAGGTTATCGCCCGCCCGACCTGCATGGGGGCCTTCCCGGACACTGCCTATCCTTGACGGTGTGCGGGCCACGCGGGCCGCCGGCCTCGCGGCCCGCCCCGGGCGGCTCGCCGCCCCGGTGGTTGCTGCGTTTTTCCTGCCCGTCCGTCGCCCGTCCCACCCCTGTTCCGGAGCAGATCTTGTACTTCACCGACCGCGGTATCGAGGAGCTGGCAGACCGGCGCGGCGAGGAGGAGGTGAGCTTCGACTGGCTGGCCGACCGGCTGCGCGAGTTCGTCGACCTCAACCCCGAGTTCGAGGTGCCGGTCGAGCGGCTGGCCACCTGGCTGGCCCGGCTCGACGACGAGGACGAGGACGAGTAGCCGGCAGCCCGCGGGCCCTTCCCGACCCCGGGTTCCGGTCCGAAACGCGGGTTCCCGACGACAACCGCTTGACTTGCGCAGTACGCGATATATCGTGTCTCTCAGAAGACGCGATATGTTGCGTTGGGCGGGCACCCGAGGAGGGGCAAGATGAGCGGCACGTCGGAGCGGCACGTCGCCGAACCGGAGAAGTTCGTCTTCGACGAGCTGATCGACACCCTGAAGGTCCGGATCGTCAACGGCGCGATCAACGTCGTCGGCACCGACGACGGCCCGGCCCGGGTGGAGATCACCGAGCTGGAGGGCCCGCCGCTGAAGGTGCGGCTGGAGGACGGCACCCTCAGCGTCGGCTACGACGACATGGAGTGGAAGGCGTTCTCCAAGTGGTGGGACCGCAAGGGCTGGGCGCGCCGCGCGGAGATCTCGCTCGCGGTGCCGCAGCACACCAGGGTCGAGGTCGGTGTGGTCGGCGCCAACTCGGTGGTCTCCGGGATCAGCGGCGCCACCACGGTGCAGGGGGTCAACGGCGACGCCACCCTGGTCGGCCTCAGCGGCTCGGTGAAGGCGCACACCGTCGGCGGCAACGTCGAGGCGCAGTCGCTCTCCGGCGACCTGAGGTTCAGCACCGTCTCCGGCAACCTGACCGTGGTCGACGGCAGCAGCGAGGTCAAGGCGGACTCGGTGAGCGGCAACATGGTGCTCGACCTGGACCCGTCCGGCGGCGGCGAGGTGCGGCTGACCACGGTCTCCGGCGAGATCGCGCTGCGCATCCCCGAACCGGGCGACGCCGAGGTCGACGTCAACACCACCAGCGGCAACGTCTTCTGCGCCTTCGAGGAACTGCGGGTCTCCGGCAGCTGGGGCGCCAAGCGCATCACCGGCATCATCGGCAGCGGCACCGCGCGGCTCAAGGCCACCACGGTCTCCGGGTCGCTGGCGCTGCTGCGCCGCCCACCGCTGGAGGACCCGGCGGGCCCGGCAGGACCGGCGGGACCCGCAGAAGCGGCAGGACCGGCGGAACCGTCCGGCTCCGGCGGGCCGAGCGACACGAGCGGCGACACCCCCTCGCTGCGGAAGGACGTCTGACATGCCCCCCGTCTTCGCCCACGGCCGCCTGCGCCTGTACCTGCTCAAGCTGCTCGACGAGTCCCCGCGGCACGGCTACGAGGTGATCCGCCTGCTGGAGGAGCGCTTCCAGGGCCTGTACGCGCCCTCCGCCGGCACCGTCTACCCGCGGCTCGCCAAGCTGGAGCAGGAGGGCCTGGTCACCCACTCCACCGAGGGCGGCCGCAAGGTGTACGCCCTGACCGCCGACGGCCGGGCCGAACTCGCCTCCCGCGCCGACGAGATCGCCGGCCTGGAGGCCGAGATCCGCGAGTCGGTCTCCTCGCTGGCCGCCGAGATCCGCGAGGACGTCCGGGGCGCCGCGGGGGACCTGCGCCGCGAGGTCCGCGCCGCGGCCCAGCAGGCCCGTACCGGGCCCGACGGCCACACCGGCTCGGGCCGGCACGGGCTCGGCGACGCGCAGCGGCAGTGGAAGGAGCAGACCAAGCGGGCGAAGGAGGAGAGCCGCCGGGCCAAGGAGGAGGCGCGCGACGCCCGCCGCCAGGCCAAGGCCGCCCGCGAGGCCGCGCGCGACGCGATGGACACCGCGCGCGACGAGATGCAGCGGATCGCACGGCAGGTGCAGGAGCAGGTGCAGTCGCACGCGAAGGGCGGTGACTGGCAGAGCGGGCTGCGCGAGGGGCTCGCCGAACTCACCCGCGAGCTGGGCCAGTTCGGGCAGCCGCCGGCCTCTCCCCCGCCGTCGCCGCCGTCGCCGCCGACGCCCGCGCCCGCGGCATCCGGCGCTCCGACGCCTCCCGCGCCGCCGACTCCGCACTCTCCCCCGGCCCCGCCCGCCGCACCGGCCCCGCCCGCACCGCCTGCCGGTGCCGACGGCCGCGACACCGAACCCGACGACGGCCTGCCGCCCTCCGACGACCCGCGCCGCGACCTCGAACGGCTCCTCGACCGCTTCCGCGACGACATCCGCGACACCGCCCGGGACCTCGGTGTCACCGACCGCCAGCTGCGCGAGGTACGGCGCCACCTGTCGGCCGCGGCGGCGCACATCTCCGCCGCGCTGCACGGCCACGGACCTACGTCGTGAGCACCACCTTGCCGAACGCCTCGCCCTCCGCCAGGCGTTCGAAGCCCTCCCGGGCCCGGTCCATCGGCAGCACCGAGTCGATCACCGGCCGCACTCCGGTCGTGGCACAGAAGCCGAGCAGGTCCTCCAGCTCCTCCTTGGTGCCCATGGTCGACCCGACGACCTTCAACTCCAGGAAGAAGATCCGGTTGAGTTCGGTCGCCGGCGGGTTGGCACCGCTGGTGGCCCCGGAGATCACCAGGGTGCCGCCGGGGCGCAGCGACTTCACCGAGTGCGACCAGGTGGCCGCGCCGACCGTCTCGATCACCGCGTCCACCCGCTCCGGCAGCCGGGCGCCCGGTTCGTACGCGCCGTGGGCGCCCAACCCCTGGGCCCTGGCGCGCTTGGCGGGGCTGCGGCTGGTGGTGTAGACGCGCAGGCCGGCCGCCTTCGCCAGCACGATCGCGGCGGTGGCGACGCCGCCGCTCGCGCCCTGCACGAGCACCGCGTCGCCCGGCCGGACCCCGGCGTTGGTGAACAGCATCCGGTAGGCGGTCAGCCACGCGGTGGGCAGGCACGCCGCCTCCTCGAAGGAGAGCTCCGGCGGCTTGGGCAGCACGTTCCAGGTCGGGACGGAGACCTGCTCGGCGAAGGTGCCCTGGTACTTCTCGGTGAGGATCGAGCGTCGCTCGCGCGGGCCGACGCCGTGGCCGGTCTGGCCGATCACCGAGTGCAGCACCACCTCGTTGCCGTCCTCGTCCACCCCGGCCGCGTCGCAGCCGAGGATCATCGGCAGGCTCTCCTCGCTCAGCCCGACCCCGCGCAGCGACCACAGGTCATGGTGGTTGAGCGAGGCGGCCCGCACCTTCACCCTCGTCCACCCGGGCCGCTCCGGCGGCTCCGGCCGCTCTCCCGACTCCAGCCCCCGCAGCGGCTGCTCCGCATCGATACGCCCGGCATACACGGCAAACATCCCCCGACCCTAGGCCCCCTACCCACCAGTACGGAACCACCCCCCGATGTGACCCGAGCCCCTTCCCCCGCCCGCCCCGCCTCAAAAACCCCCGGTGTCCAGCTCCACATCGAAAGGCCCCGGCAACCGCACCGGCGCCCCGAACGGGTGGGGTCCGCGCACCTCGGTGTACCCGAGCGGACCCGGCTCGGCGAACAAGGTGCAGGTACGCTCCTGCCGATCCACGAGCAGGTACAGCGGCGCGCGGTACTCGGCGTACCTTCGGCGCTTGGCGATCCGGTCGGTCTCGCCGTTCGACTCCGAGGTGACCTCGACCACGAGAAGCGTCTGCTCCGGCAGCAGCGCACCGGCCCCCTTGGCCAACGCGTGCGGCACCACGGCGAGATCCGGGACATACCAGTTGCTGCTCCCCGGCAGGTCCAGATTCCCCGACCCCGCCACACAGCCCAACTCACGCAACGCGCCGGCGATCTGCTCCCTGATGGACGATGCCACGAACTCGTGGTCCCAGCTCGGCGCCACCGGATCGATCACACCCTCGACGATCTGCACCCGGTCCCCCCGGATGTGCTGGATCGCGTACTTCAACGCGGTCTCAGGATCACCGACGGCATACGGCTCCGGCTCTGCGGTCAACGGTCCTCCTCACACGCCCGACGTACGACGACACTTTCCCACCCGGTCTACCGCACCCCGCATCCCCGACGCCCGCGCCCGCGAACTGAATCACCCGTTCGAGTGGGCGGTAGGGGGAGGCGTGCCGCAGGCGCTCCTCCCCCGTCGAACCGACCGCGCGGCCACCCGGCCCGGAGGGCTCAGCGCCTGGCCACGCCCTCCGCCCGGGCCGCCGCCGCGACCGCCGCGGTGACCGCCGGGGTCACCCGCGGGTCGAACGGGGAGGGGATGACCCGGTCCGCGGACAGTTCGCCGGCGACCACCGCGGCCAGCGCCTCCGCGGCCGCGAGCTTCATCGTCTCGGTGATGGCCGACGCCCGCACCTGGAGGGCACCCGCGAAGATGCCGGGGAAGGCGAGCACGTTGTTGATCTGGTTGGGGAAGTCGCTGCGCCCGGTGGCCACCACCGCCGCGTACTTGTGCGCCACGTCCGGGTGAACCTCGGGCGTGGGGTTGGCCATCGCGAAGACGAAGCAGCCCTCCGCCATCCGCGCCACCGCCTCCTCCGGCACGGTGCCCCCCGAGACGCCGATGAAGACGTCCGCACCGACCAGCGCGTCCTGGAGCGAACCGGTCAGCCCCGCCTTGTTCGTATACGAAGCCACCTCGCGCTTCACCGCGTTGAGGTCGTCCCGGCCGGCGTGCACCACGCCCTTGCGGTCGGCGACCGCGACATCGCCGACCCCCGCCTCCAGCAGGATCTTCGCGATCGCGACGCCGGCCGCCCCCGCGCCGGAGATCACCGCCCGCAGGTCGCCGAGCGAACGGCCGGTGAGCGTGGCCGCGTTGCGCAGCGCCGCGAGGGTGACCACCGCGGTGCCGTGCTGGTCGTCGTGGAAGACGGGGATGTCCAGCGCGTCCTTCAGCCGCCGCTCGATCTCGAAGCAGCGCGGCGCGGAGATGTCCTCCAGGTTGATCCCGCCGAAGGACGGCGCGAGCCGCACCACGGTCTCCACGATCTCGTCGACGTCGGTGCAGGCCAGCGCGATCGGCACCGCGTCCACGCCGCCGAACTGCTTGAAGAGGATCGCCTTGCCCTCCATCACCGGCAGCGACGCCTCCGGCCCGATGTCGCCCAGCCCGAGCACCGCGGTGCCGTCCGTGACCACCGCGACGACCTGCGACTTCCAGGTGTAGTCGTGCACGAGTTCCGGCCGTTCGGCGATCGCCGTGCAGACCTCGGCGACGCCGGGCGTGTAGGCGAGCGACAGGTCGTCGGCGTCGCGGACCGGGACGGTGGCGACCACCTCCATCTTGCCGCCGCGGTGCAGCGCGAACACCGGGTCGATCGGGAAGTCTTCGTCCGCTTCGGCGGTGTCCGTACCGTTTCGGGGATTGACGATCTCCGCTGCCACTGTGTGACCCCTTGGTCGAGAAGGTGAGGGTGAGTGCTCGCCCCGGTGTGGGGAGAGGTGGGCTCGGCGCCGCTGCCACCGGGTACGAGTAGCCGGGGTGACAGGGCAGCACCAGGCGCGCCGCACGCACGCCATAGGCCCCGGATGAGGGGTGAAGGACCCGTTCTACCGGAAGCAGGTTTCCGATGACGAGTGCAAAACGATCGACACGGCCCCCATCGCGGTCCGGCCTTGGTGTGCCGGCCCGATGGCAGCCCGGGGATGGCCCGTTATCCGATTTTGACACAACGAGAACCCTGCCTGGCGCTGTCCGGATGGCAAGATGCACAGATCACACTGGGTGGCGGCACTCGAAGATGCGTGCCCCTGGCGCCCAAGGACCGACCGCAGGTAACACGCTCGTTTCGTTGGAGGACACAGCGATGACCGCAGGCTCCCCTCGGTGTTCGACCCCCCTCACTCGCCTCACCGCGGTCGCCGCCCTCGCGGTCGCCGGCGCCCTGGTGCTCACCGGGTGCGGCGACCAGACCAAGAAGGACGACTCCGGTAGCTCGTCGGGAGGTTCGTCCGGTGGTGCGTCCTCGACCAGCACGTCTGCGGCGCCGTTCTTCGCGAAGCTGCCGAAGAAGTTCCAGGACGCCGGCGTGATCAAGGTCGGCACCGACGCCTCGTACGCGCCGATGGAGCAGACCTCCAACGGCAAGATCATCGGGATAGACCCCGACATCGGCGCCGCGCTGGCCAAGCAGCTGGGCGTGAAGCTCGAGTTCACCAACGGCCAGTTCGACGGTCTGATCACCTCGCTCTACACCGGCCGCGAGGACATCGTGATGTCCGCTATGAGCGACACCAAGGACCGCCAGCAGGGACTGGACGACAAGGGCAAGAAGACCGGCAAGGGCGTCGACTTCGTCGACTACTACATGTCCGGCTCCTCGCTGCTCGTGCAGAAGGGCAACCCGAAGAACATCAGCTCGCTCGCCGACGTGTGCGGCAAGACTGTCGCCGTCCAGCGCGGCACGATCTACGAGGACGCGTTCAAGAAGCAGAAGACGGCCTGCGGTTCGAAGGGCCTGAACATCCAGGCGTTCGACACCGACGCCGAGGCGCAGACCCGGGTCAAGGCCGGCGGCGCGGTCGCCGACCTCAACGACACCCCGGTGGCCGCGTACATCGCGCAGAAGTCCGGCAACGGCAAGGACTTCCAGATCGCCGGCTCCCCGGCCGACGCCGGCCCGTTCGGCATCGCGCTCGACAAGAGCAACAGCCAGCTGCGGGACGTCCTCCAGCAGGCGATGAACGCGATCATCCAGGACGGCAGTTACGCCCAGGTGCTGCACAAGTGGAACGCCGACAGCGGCGCGATCAAGACCGCCGCGATCAACGGCGGCTCCTGACATGACCGGTGCAGTGGCCGGCCCCGAACCGGCCGACACCCCGGCGAACCCCCCGTCCGACACGTCGCAGAAGACCCCGCCGCAGAAGTCCCCGCCGCAGACCCCGCCCGGCGAACCGGCCGGCGCGCCGCCGGCCGGCGTGCCGTACGAGCCGATCCGCGCCATCCCGGTGCGCCACTACGGGCGCTGGGTGGCCGGGCTGGTCGTGCTCGCCCTGCTGGGCTGGCTCGCCTACGCCTTCTCCCAGGGCGACATCCTGTGGGGCACCGTCCGCGGCCGGCTCTTCGACCACACCATCCTCCAGGGCGTGTGGCACACCATCCTCATCTCGGTGTGCTCCATGGCCATGGGCCTGGTGCTCGGCGTGCTCTTCGCGGTGATGCGGCTGTCGAAGAACCCGGTGACCGGCGCCGTCGCGTGGCTGTACATCTGGTTCTTCCGCGGCACTCCGGTGTACGTGCAGCTGCTGATGTGGTTCAACCTCGCGTTGATCTTCCACACCATCAACCTGATGCCGGTGTACAAGAACGACACCACCGCCGTGATGACCCCGTTCGTGGCCGCCCTGCTGGGCCTGGGCCTCAACGAGGGCGCGTACATGGCCGAGATCGTCCGGGCCGGCATCCAGTCGGTGGACGTGGGGCAGTCGGAGGCGTCGCAGGCGCTCGGCATGACCGGCGCGAAGACGATGCGCCGGATCATCCTGCCGCAGGCGATGCGGGTGATCATCCCGCCGTCCGGCAACGAGTTCATCAACATGCTGAAGACCTCGTCGCTGGTGTCGGTGGTGCAGTACACCGAACTGCTGCGCGCCGCCACCAACATCGGCAGCGACAGCACCGCGATCATGGAGATGTACTTCGTCGCCTCGATCTGGTACCTGGTGCTGACCAGCGTCTTCAGCGTCGGCCAGTACTACATGGAGCGGCGGTACGCGCGCGGTTCGCAGCGCTCGCTGCCGCCGACCCCGTGGCAGAAGGTCATGAGCAACCTGACCACCGTGCGCCGACCGAAGGTGGCCTGAGATGAGCACCCCCAGCAAGGGCGCCGGCCTGGTGAAGTCCGGCGTCGAACCGATGGTGCGGGCCGAGGCGGTGCACAAGTCCTTCGGGGCCGCGCACATCCTCAAGGGCATCGACCTGGAGGTGGCGCCGCGCGAGGTGTTCTGCCTGATCGGGCCGTCCGGCTCGGGCAAGTCCACGTTCCTGCGGTGCGTCAACCACCTGGAGCAGATCAGCGCCGGCCGGCTGTGGGTCGACGGCGAGCTGATGGGCTACCGCGAACACGGCGGCAAGCTCTACGAGTTGCGGGACCGCGAGGTGGCCGCCAAGCGGCGCGACATCGGGATGGTCTTCCAGCGTTTCAACCTCTTCCCGCACCTCACGGCGATCGAGAACGTCATGGAGGGCCCGGTGCAGGTCCGCCGGGAGACCAGGGCGGTGGCCCGGGAGCGGGCCCAGCGCCTGCTGGACCGGGTGGGGTTGGCGGACAAGGCGGCCAGCTACCCGTCCCAGCTGTCCGGCGGGCAGCAGCAGCGGGTGGCGATCGCCCGGGCGCTCGCCATGGAGCCCAAGTTGATGCTCTTCGACGAGCCGACCTCCGCGCTCGACCCCGAACTCGTCGGCGACGTGCTCGACGTGATGCGCGGGCTCGCGGAGGACGGCATGACGATGATCGTCGTCACCCACGAGATGGGCTTCGCCCGTGAGGTCGGCGACGCGCTGGTCTTCATGGACGACGGCCAGGTCGTGGAGTCCGGCCACCCCCGTGACGTGCTGGGCAACCCCCAGCACGAACGCACGAAGGCCTTCCTCTCCAAGGTGCTGTGACGCACCCCTGCGGTGCCCCCGCGCGCCCCTTGGGGGTCGCCCTCCTTCCGCGGAAGGAGGGTGCGCCCCGAAGGGCCGCTGGGGGTACTCCCCCTGGCGCCGCCGGGGGCACGCGCCGCCCCGAAGGGACCGCCCTACCGCAGCGCCAGCGTCATCGCGTCCGAGGGCGAAGCCCACACCGCACGCGCCTCCCGGAACCCGGCGGAGCGCAACGCCTCCGCGTGCCAACCCGCGGACGGCGTATCCCCGTCCGCGTGCTCCCCGTAGATGCGGAACCGCTCCGCCGTGGCCTCGGCGAGCGCCGGCTCGGCCGCGGCGAGCTCCCACCACTCGGCCCAGCCGAGCACACCCTCCGCGCGCGCCCGCTCCATGCGGGCGTGCCGCAGCGCGGACTCCGCCGCGTTGATCAGGGGCGTGCCGGGGTCGGGCATGTGATCGGCGTTGAGGAACACCCCACCGGCCCGGACCAGCCCCGCCAACTGCCCGTAGAGCACGCTCAGCTCGTCGGAGTGCAGCCAGTGCAGCGCGGTCGCGGTGAGCACCGCGTCGTAGGAGTCGTACGGGAGGGCGTCCGGCCAGTGCGGGTCCTTGAGGTCTGCGGTGACGAAGGAGGTCCGGTCGTCCTGCGCGAAGGACCCGCGGGCGATGATGAGCAGCGCCGGGTCGAGGTCGACCCCGGTGCTGCGCGCCTGCGGGAACCTCCGCAGCAGCCGGTCCGTGATACTTCCGGTACCGCAGGCGAGATCCAGCACCCTGGGCGCGTCGCCGACCGTCGCCTCGACCATGTCGAGCATCACCCGAAAGCGTTCCTCCCGGTCGGGCAGATACCACTCCTGCTGGCGATCCCAGCTCCGCTGCCAGGCGGCCCAGTCCGTGCCGTGCCGATCGCTCCTGGCGCTCTCGGATGTGATGGACACTCCGAACCCCTCCTTGCATGTAATACCCTGGTAGCCCAAGCGGCTATTACAGAGCCTAGACCGTGACCAGTAAGGACCACAAGTGGAACTGGCTTATTACTCGGACTACGCCGTGCGCCTGGTGAACACCGAGGAGCCGCGGCGCGGCACCGACACCCTGACCTCGACGGACACCGTCCGGGAACTGTGCGGGAACAGCACCCAGCTCGCCGCGCGGGTGGTGGAGAGCGACGTCGCACGGCTGCGCGCGGTGCGGACCCGGCTGCGCGGGATCTTCGAGGCGGCCGACGAGCAGGACGAGGTCCGTGCGGTGGACCTGCTCAACGCGCTGATGCTGGAGTTCCCGGTCAGCCCGCAGATCTCCGGGCACACGACCGTCAACGAGGAGACCGGCCGGCCCGACTGGCATATGCACCTGGCAGATCACGCGGTGAACACCGCGGCCGCCTACTCGGCAAGCGCCTGCATGGGGTTGGCGGTCCAGGTCACCTCGTTGGGCGTGGACCGGCTGGGAATCTGCGAAGCAGCCCCCTGCCGCAACGCATACGTCGACACATCGACAAACCGTTCGCGCCGGTACTGCTCCGACCGCTGTGCCACCCGCGCGAACGTGGCGGCTTACCGGGCCCGCAAGCGCCTGGAGAACGACCGGTCGGCGCGCAGCGGGCGCACGCACGACGCCGCCCAGGACGCGACCCCCGCCACCGAGCGCTGAAGCTCACCCGGCGGCCGGAACCGGCCTCTGGCCCGGGCCAGCACCAGCTCGTCCGGCACGGTGCCGAACTCCCGGCTGTCGTTGGCGACGAAGGCGTTGTCCCCCATCACCCACCAGCCGCTCTCGCGGCGCTCGACCGCTCGCTTGACGATGAGCAGGTCCTGCTGGAGGGGATGCCGCATCACCACGACGTCCCCCTCGCGTACCTGCTCGGCTCCGCTGCTCACCTTCTGGATCAGCAGCCAGTCGCCGTGCAACAGTGTCGGTGCCATCGACGGACCGGTGACCTCGACGAGCTGCCATGACAGCCTCGCCCCCTGCTCCCGCATCCTCCGCCTCCAGGTTCGTTTCTTCCCCCAGGGTGACACCAGACTTTTGTCCTAAGCCACCTGGGGCAGCCGGGAAAACGACTACCCCAGGGAGTAATGTCGCACCTGAAAGACGATCACGAGGAAGGACGGCCATGTTCACTCGCCTGTTCGCGCCCAAGGTGAAGGTAAGCGCACACTGCGACCTGCCGTGCGGCGTGTACGACCCGGCTCAGGCCCGCATCGAGGCCGAGTCCGTGAAGGCGGTGCAGGAGAAGTACCAGGCCAACGAGGACGCTGACTTCCGCACCCGCGCTGTCCTGATCAAGGAGCAGCGTGCGGAACTCGCCAAGCACCACGTCTCGGTGCTGTGGAGCGACTACTTCAAGGCCCCGCACTTCGAGAAGTACCCGCAGCTTCACCAGCTCGTCAATGACACCCTGAAGGCGCTCAGCGCCGCCAAGGCGTCGAACGACCCGGCGACCGGCCAGAAGGCCCTCGACCTGATCGCCCAGATCGACAAGATCTTCTGGGAGACCAAGCAGGCCTGACCGCCCGCCGCGCCACCCGCAGACGACCGACGGTCCCGTCTGTGTGACGTTCCTCACGTTTACGTGGGTGTCACACGGTCGGGGCCGTCGTCGTCTGCGGCGGCGCTCAGATCTCGTCGGCCAGCTCCTGGAGCAGCCGCCGCTTCGGCCGCGCGCCCACCAGGACCTTGACCGGCTCGCCGGCCCGGAAGAGCATCAGCGTCGGCATGGACAGCACGCCGTACTTGGCCTGGGTGGCCGGGTTGGCGTCCACGTCGAGCTGGACGATCCGCAGCCGCTCGGCCTCCTCGACGGCGATCTCCGCGAGCACCGGGGCGATCATGCGGCACGGCGGGCACCAGGACGCGGTGAAGTCGACCAGCACGGGCAGGTCGGCGGCGAGCACGTCGGCGGCGAAGGTCGCGTCGGTGGTGACGGGCACGCCCGGGTGCGGATGACCGGCGGTCGTGCCGGTACTCCCGGTGGCGTGCGGGCCGGCGTGCGTGCTGCCGGTGCCGTGCGTGCTGCCGGTGGCGATGGTCATGGCGACGTGGTCCTCTCGGTCGGTGGGCCCAGCTCGCACATCGGTTCCTCGCCGGCCCCCGCGGCCAGTTCCGCCCGGGCGAGCTGCGCGGCGACCTGGTCGCGTACGGACCGCAACCGCTCGACGCAGGCGTCCAGTTCGGCGAGCTTGCGCCGGTAGACCGCCAGCGAGTCCGCACAGGTGTCGCCGGACTCGTGGCCGGCCCGCAGGCACTCGACGAAGGGGCGGGTCTCCTCCAGGCCGAAGCCGAAGTCCTGGAGGGTGCGGATCTGCGCCAGCAGCCGCACGTGCTCGTCGCCGTAGGAGCGGTAGCCGTTGGCGGCCCGCCCGGCGGGCGGCAGCAGCCCGAGGGATTCGTAGTAGCGGAGGGTACGGGTCGTGGTGCCCGCCCGGTCCGCGAGTTCACCGATGCGCATGCGAACGACCGTAGACCTTGACGTATGCGTCAAGGCCAGCCCCGGCGGGCGGCGGCGCGCGGCCCGGAATCACCCGACTCGCACCGACCCGCACCCCCGGCTCTGAAGAAAACTTTCAGGATTTACGTCGAGGAGGTTGCTTACTGCCAGCCGACCTCGCCAGGCTGCGGCCCAGCACTTCTCTCCATGCACGCCTATCCGGAACGCGAGGAGCCTGGATGCACCACCCCCTCAACCTCCCCCGCAGGCGCAGAGCGGCCACGCTGGTCGCGGCGCTGTCGCTGCTGGCCGGCCTGTCGGTGACCGCGGTCACCACGACCACCGCGCGCGCCGCCGACCCGCAGTCCACGCGGCAGGCCGAATTCACCGCGGCCGCCGCCGAGTTCGGCGTCCCGGCGCCGGTGCTCGAAGCGGTGTCGTTCTACGAGACCCGGTGGGAGGACCACGCCGGGCAGGAGAACGCCGAGGCGGGCTACGGCCCGATGAACCTCACCGACCTCACCACCAAGGAACTCGACGCCGACGGCCTGACCACCCAGTCCCCGCGCTACGCCGACCTGCTCAAGGCGCCCGCCGAGCACACCGCGGCCGCCGCGGCCGCGCTGCTGGGCACCGACACCGCGACCGTGCAGAGCGACGAGACGCAGAACATCCGCGGCGGCGCCGCGCTGCTCGCCTCGTACGCCAGGAGCTACGGCCACGGCAAGCTGCCGCGGACCGTCGACGGCTGGTACGCCGCCGCGGCGCGCTACGGCCAGTCCACCGAGGACAAGGTCGCGCAGGCGTTCGCCGACGGCGCCTGGAGCGCCATGCGCACCGGCGAGACCCGGACCACCGAGGACGGCCAGCAGATCACGCTGGCCCCGGTGCGCGGGCTGCACCCGAACCGGAACGACGTGCGCAAGCTGGGCCTGAAGGACGTCACCCCGCCGGTGAGCGACCAGAAGCCCGAATGCCCCAAGTCCGTGACGTGCAACTCCATCCCGGGCGCCTACACCCTGCTGGACCCCAGCGACCTCGGGGACTACGGCAGCCACGACATCGCCGACCGCCCCAACGGCGGCCTGGACATCCGCTACATCACGCTGCACACCACCGACGAGACCTACGACGGCACCCTCGACCTGTTCCGCGACCCGACCTACGCGGCCGGCGCGAACTACGTGGTGCGCTCCTCCGACGGCCTGGTCACCCAGATGACGCCGGACAAGGACATCGCCTGGGACAGCGCCAACCGCTCGTTCTACCAGCACTCGATCGGCATCGAGCAGGAGGCGTGGGCCACCCACGGCGCCGCCTGGTTCAGCGAGGACCTCTACCGGTCGACGGCCAACCTGGTGAAGTACCTCGCGGCGAAGTACGACATCCCGCTGGACCGCGCGCACATCCTCGGCCACGACAACATCCCCGGCGGCACCGAGACCGGCATCGCCACCCAGCACTGGGACCCGGGACCGGGCTGGGACTGGGAGCACTTCTTCGACCTGCTCGGCGCGCCGATCCACGCCACCGCGAAGAAGGGCAGCGACATCGTCGCGATCAAGCCCGGCTACCAGAACAACAAGCAGACCACCACGTACTGCGACGACGTGCAGGGCTACAAGCAGTTCCCCGGCCCGTACCGCAGCTTCGACTGCCCGGTGACCTCCAGCGACACGCCGTCCAGCTTCGTGCCGCTGTACACCGCGCCGAGCACGAGCGCGCCGCTGCTCGCCGACCCCTACCTGCATCCGACCGGCGCGGGCACCAACGCGATGAACGACTGGGGCGACAAGGCGCCCGCCGGTGAGCAGTACGTGGTCGCCGAGCGCCGGCCCGGCTGGACCGCCATCTGGTACGGCGGGCAGGAGGCGTGGCTCCAGGACACCGCCCAGCACCCGACCACGGTGCCGGTGAAGGCCGAGCGGATCGTGCCCAAGGCCGGGCGCGCCACGATCCCCGTCTACACCACGGCGTACCCGGAGGCGTCGGTCTACCCGGCGGACTTCGTGGCCTTCGAGGGCGGCACCGCGCCGCGCCCGCAGACTCCCGCGAAGAAGTACTCGATCGCGGCCGGCCAGTCGTACGTCGCGTCGGGCCCGGCGGTGAACACCGACTCGTACTTCGCGATCTACTACGACGGGTCCGCGCCGCACGACCGCACCGACTTCATCGGCAAGACCAAGGTGTACGAGATCGTCTACAACCACCGGATGGCGTTCGTGAGCGCGGACGACGTGGACGTGGTGCCGGCGAAGTGACGTCAGGACCGCGGTGAACCGGCGGCCGGCGGCGGCCGAGCGGCGGCGAGGCCGACGGCCGGACGTCGGTTCACCGTGACGTCACGACATCGAAGGACCGGAACGACGGGAGCGGCCGGGTGCGCGGGAGGTCAGCGCGCCCGGTCGCTCTCCAGTGCCTGGTGGGTGATCCGCAGCGCACGGCTGGACAGGTCGAAGGTGCGCTGTGCCACGCACACGAACAGGCAGTCGACCACCACGAGTTGGCTGATCCGGCTGGCCATCGCGCCCGGCCGGAAGGTGGTCTCCCGGCCCGCCGACACCAGGACGAAGTCGGCGAGCCGGGCGGCCGAGGACATCGGGTGGTTGGTGATCACCACGGTGGTGGCGCCCAACGCGGAGGCGCGGCGCAGCGGTTCGAGCACGTCGCGGCTCTCGCCGGAGTGCGAGACGGCCAGGAACACGTCGCCCGCGCCGAGCAGCACCGCGCTGGTGAGCGCGGACTGCGAGTCGCCGTGCGCGTGGCAGGGCCGGCCGACCCGGGCCAGCTTCTGCTGGAGGTCCTGCGCGACGAGCCCGGAGGCGCCGACCCCGGCGATGTGCAACTGCCCTCCCCCGCATACCGCCTTGACCGCGCCGGTGAGCTGCTCGGGGTCGAGCTGGGTGGCGGTCTCCAGCACCGCCTGGGACTCGGTGTGCACCAGCTTGGCGATCACCTCGCCGGCCGAGTCGTCCGGGGTGATGCCCGCCGAGAGCGTCGAGCGCGGGCTCTGCCGGGCCGCCGACGCGGCGAGCGCGAGCCGCAGTTCGGGGTAGCCGGCGAAACCGAGCGCGCGGGCGGTACGCACGATCGAGGACTCGCTGGTGCCCGCCAGCGCGCTCAACTCCGAGATGGTGCTGCGGGCCACCTGGGCGGGGTCGCGCACGATGAGCGCCGCGATCCGCGCGGCGGCCGGGGTGAGCGAGGGCAGCAGCCCGCGCACGGTCGCGGTGAGCGCGTCTCCCGCGTCACTGGCCGCAGTGGCTCCCTCCGCTGCGGACCTCACGGGTCTCGGGTCCTTTTCCGGCACGGGAGTAAGGATGCACCGTGAATCCCGCTTGTGGGAGCAGGTGCGCCAAGAAAACTCCGGTTCTTGCGACGGCTGCCGCGCGCCGTCAGGTGTCACCCATGCGGGTGACACTTCCACCTGACCCTCCGGGGCGAGCACGGTGGGAGCCGCACCTGCTCGGAGGGGCACCCGGGAGAATGGGTGGGTGAACGTATCCGTACCGCTGCCCGCGGGGCACCCTGGAGGACGGCTGCCGACTCCGTTGGTGGAGGTCGCCGACGAGCGGCTGGCCCGGCACGGAGTGCACCTGCTGCTCAAGCGGGACGACCTGGCCCACCCCCTGCTCCCGGGCAACAAGTTCCGCAAGCTCGCCCCGAATCTGGCCGCCGCCGTCGAGGCCGGCCACGACACCCTGCTGACCTTCGGCGGCGCCTACTCCAACCACCTGCGCGCCACCGCCGCCGCAGGCAGACTGCTGGGCCTGCGCACCGTCGGCGTGGTGCGCGGCGACGAACTGGCCGGCCGCCCGCTCAACGACTCGCTCGCCGGCGCCGCCGCCGACGGCATGCGGCTGCACTTCCTCGACCGCGCCGCCTACCGCCGCAAGACCGAGCCGGACGTCCTGGCCCCGCTGCTGGAGCGGTACGGCCCCGCCCATGTGCTCCCCGAGGGCGGCTCCAACTCCCCTGCGGTGCGGGGCTGTACGGAGCTCGGCCGGGAGATCGGCGCGGCCGCCGACGTGGTGGCGGTCGCCTGCGGCACCGGCGGCACCCTGGCCGGACTGGCCGCCGGACTGCCGGCGCCGGCCCGCGCGGTCGGCGTCGCGGTGCTGCGTGGCGGCTTCCTCACCGAGGAGGTGCTGCGGCTCCAGCAGGACGCGTTCGGCGGGCGGCGCGGCGACTGGAGCGTGGCGGACCGCTTCCACTGCGGCGGCTTCGCCCGTACCACCCCGGCGCTGGACGCCTTCGCCGCCGGCTTCGCGGCCCGGCACCGCGACGCCCTGGACGGCAGGGACCTGGAACGCGTCTACGTCGCCAAGACGCTGTACGCCGTCTTCCACCTCGCCGAGGAGGGCGCTTTCCCGCCCGGCACCCGGGTCGCCGCCGTGATCACCGGATGAGCGAACCGGACGCTCCTGCACCGCTCACACCGTACGGTCGTAATCTGGTGGCATGATCCGCGCCGCGACCCCCGAAGACGTCCCCGCCATCCAGGCGATGATCCGCGAACTGGCCGCGTACGAGCGGGCACCGCAGGAGGCGCGGGCGACCGTGGCGCAACTGCGGGACGCCCTGTTCGGCCCCGACGCGGTGGCCTCCGCGCTCATGGCGGAGCCCGACGGCGAGGGCGACGGCGGCGGACCGGCCGGGTTCGCGCTGTGGTTCCGGAACTTCTCCACCTGGACCGGGAAGCCGGGCATGTACCTGGAGGACCTGTACGTCCGCCCGGAGATGCGCGGCGGCGGCCATGGAAAGGCGCTGCTGGCCGCGCTGGCGGCGATCTGCGTCGAGCGCGACTACGAGCGCTTCGAGTGGACGGTGCTCGACTGGAACGAGCAGGCGCTCGGGGTCTACCGGTCGATCGGCGCGCTGCCGCAGGACGAGTGGACGGTCCAGCGCCTGTCAGGACCCGCCCTGCACGCGCTGGCGGCCCGGGCCGGCACGCGCGCCGAAGCGGAGATCACCGGATCAGCGACCACTGCAACCGGTGCGACCATCCCATCGTCCAATCAGACGCCGACTCATGCGCGTTGAGTCGGCAGCGCGCACTCCACGTTCCGTACCCGTACGCTTACGATCGGTGACAGAATGGGAAGGGGCCGTGCGCCGTCCGGGCGACAGCCGGGTACGGATCGCGGTAGCGTCGCTGCGAACCAGAGCAATCACTGTGTGCCACCTTGGAGGTGTGGGTGTCCCAGATCGCAGGCGAGCCCGGGTCGAAGGACTTCGTCGAGGTCCGGCTGCCCGCGGCGGGAGCGTATCTGTCGGTACTGCGGACGGCCACGGCCGGACTCGCGGCCCGGCTGGACTTCACCCTCGACGAGATCGAGGATCTGCGGATCGCCGTCGACGAGGCGTGCGCGATCCTCTTGCAACAGGCCGTCCCCGGTTCGGTGCTGAGCTGCGTGTTCCGGCTGGTCGGGGACTCGTTGTGGGTCACCGTGTCGGCGCCGACCACCGACGGCCGCGCACCGGAACGCGACACCTTCGCCTGGACGGTGCTCTCCGCGCTGGCCGGCGAGGTGGACTCCACCGTCGCGGAGGACCGGACGGTCAGCATCAGTCTGCACAAGAAGCGCGGCGCCGTACCCGGGCTGTCGTGAGGCATGTGAGGCGGCCGTCGTGAGCCCAGCAGACACCCCCGGCCCACCCGCGGAGCACGACGTGCCCGCGGCGCGCGGGCATGCCTCCGTGCCGGCCCAGCAGCCGGACCCCGTGGGCGCCGGGCCGGGTGGGCCGCCGCGGCCGTCGGCAAGACCGCACCCCGATCCCGGGGCGGCGGACCCCGACCCCGGCCTGGCCCGGGGCCGGACGGACCGTAGGGAAGTGATGGACGCGTCGGAGCAGGCGGAGCAGGCGGACCGGATGGATCAGCACGAGCACGCGGCATCGGCGGAGCAGCCCGACCAGCCGGCCCGGCCCGAGCAGCCGGGACGACCGGACCAGCCGGGACAGCCCGAGCAGGCGGAGCAAGCGGACCAGCCGGAGCGGCCGGAGCAGTCCGAGCGGCCCGAACAGGAGTCCGCCGCGGGCGAGTCCGCCGAGCAGCACGACCCGCACGACCGCTCGGGGGCCCGCGCGCTCTTCGTCGAGCTGGGCAAGCTGCCCGAGGGCTCGCCGGAGCGGGCCGAGTTGCGCAACCAGCTGGTGCGGATGCACCTCCCGCTGGTCGAGCACCTCGCCCGTCGCTTCCGCAACCGCGGCGAGCCTCTGGACGACCTCACCCAGGTCGCCACGATCGGGTTGATCAAGTCCGTCGACCGGTTCGACGTCGACCGCGGGGTGGAGTTCTCCACGTACGCCACGCCCACGGTCGTCGGCGAGATCAAGCGGCACTTCCGGGACAAGGGCTGGGCGGTCCGCGTCCCGCGCCGGCTCCAGGAGCTGCGGCTGGCGCTCACCAGCGCCACCGGGGAGCTGTCCCAGCGGCATGGGCGCGCGCCCACCGTGCACGAACTCGCCGAGCACCTCAAGATCTCCGAGGAGGAGGTCCTGGAGGGGCTGGAGTCCGCGAACGCGTACAGCACGCTCTCGCTCGACGTGCCCGACACCGACGACGAGTCGCCGGCCGTCGCCGACACGCTCGGCTCCGAAGACGAGGCCCTGGAGGGGGTCGAGTACCGCGAGTCCCTCAAGCCGCTCCTGGAGCAACTCCCGCCGCGTGAAAAGACGATCCTGCTGCTGCGGTTCTTCGGGAACATGACGCAGTCGCAGATCGCGCAGGAGGTCGGCATCTCCCAGATGCACGTCAGCCGCCTCCTCGCCCGCACCCTCGCGCAGCTCCGCGACAAGCTCCTCATCGACGAGTAGCCCTTGCCGGGCGGGCCGAGCGGACCCCCCGGCGTGGTGTGCGCTGTCGGTCCAGGGACCACCTGCCGACGGGTGGCTGCGCGCTGGGGGTGCCCCCTTTGGGGGGAGTTCCCCGCGCCCCTGGATACGCCCGGGTCCCTCCGGGGCAAGCACGCTGGGAGCCGCACATGCACAGGGGCGCGCGGCACCCCCACCCAGCGAAGCTCCGGGGGAGAACCGCCCCGTGCCCCTGGATACGCCCGGGTCCCTCCGGGGCAAGCACGCTGGGAGCCGCGCATGCACAGGGGCGCGTGGGGGCACTCCCCCTGGCCCTCCGCCGGGGGCACCCCCACCCAGGCGAAGCTCCGGGAGAGAACCGCGCGACAAGCCCGTCGCCGGCAGGTGGTCCCTCGGCCGACAGCACCCACCACGCCGGAGGGTCCGCTCGGCCGGGCCGGCAAGGCCCTAGGCGGCGGTCCTGTTGATTCCGAGTGCGTCGGTGGTGGCGGGGTGGACGAGGAGGACGAGGCCCGCGAGCGCGAGCACCCCGAGCACCGCGCCGGAGGCGACGAACCCGGCGCCGTCGCTGCGCACCATGTTCCAGCTGATCGGGAGCGCGACGAGCTGCACGATGAGCGCGGGCCCGCGGCTCCACCGACGGGCCCGGCGCAGCCCGTACGCCGCGAGGAGCGGAAGCGCGGCGAGGGCGAGCACGAGAAACCCGGGCAGCACGTCACTGCTGCCGCCGAAGAACATCGTCACGCCCCACGCGGCGATGGAGAGCCCTTCCAGCCCCGCCACCGCGGCCGCGGCGGTCAGCCGCAGGGGCGGCGGCCCGGTCGGCTGCCCGGCCGGCGGCACCTGTGCCGTGGGGCCGGCGGCCACGCCGTCTGCCCCGCCCGCGCCGGACTCCTTGCGCTTCGTCGTCTTCTGGCTCACACGTGCCAGCGTAGCCCGGCGTGAAAATCCGTAGGTACGCTGTCGAGCATGCGTGCTCTTCTCGTGGTCAACCCCGCCGCCACCACCACCAGCGCGCGGGTCCGCGACGTGATCAGTACCGCGCTGTCCAGCGATCTGAAGCTGGAGGTGGCCACCACCGAGTACCGCGGGCACGCGCGGGACCTGGGCCGGAGAGCCGCGGAGGGGGGCGAGGTCGAGCTCGTGGTGGCCCTCGGCGGCGACGGCACCGTCAACGAGGTGGTCAACGGCCTGCTGCACCACGGCCCCGACCCGGAGACCCTGCCGCAGCTCGCGGTGGTCCCCGGCGGCTCGACCAACGTCTTCGCCCGCGCCCTGGGCCTGCCCAACGACGCGGTGGAGGCCACCGGCGCCCTGCTGGACGCGCTGCGCGCGGGCTCCTCCCGGACCGTGGGCCTGGGCCTGGTGAGCGGCACCCGGGGCAGCGAGGACGAGGGCGTACCGCCGCGCTGGTTCACCTTCTGCGCGGGCCTGGGCTTCGACGCGGGCGTGGTCGGACGGGTCGAGCAGCAGCGGGAGTTGGGCAAACGCTCCACGCATGCGCTGTACCTGCGGCAGGTGGCCCGCCAGTTCATGGCCGACCCGCACCGCCGGCACGGCACGATCACGCTGGAGCAGCCCGACCAGGAGCCGATCGACGAGCTGTCCACCGCCATAATCTGCAACACCGCCCCGTGGACGTACCTCGGCAACAAACCGGTGTACGCCTCCCCCGGGGCATCCTTCGACACCGCGCTCGACCTGCTGGGCGTCACCAAGATGTCCACGGTCGCGGGTGCCCGTTACGCGGCGCAATTGCTCCGTTCCACCCCGGAGCGCGGGCCCCGGGGCAAGTACGCGGTGGCGCTGCACGATCTGACGGACTTCACCTTGCATTCGCAGGCGCCGCTGCCCTTCCAGGTCGACGGTGACCACCTGGGACTGCGTACGAACGCAACCTTCACAGGCGTACGCCGTGCACTGCGTGTGATTGTGTAAGTCGAAGAGCCTAAAGTCCTTTTACTCGAACGTTTAGGCTGCCCCGCACCCCATGGAAGTACGGCTGTGACCGAGGCGACACCGAGGAATCCAAAAAAACTTCCCTGAAGGGGTTGTATCTCCAGCCGAGGTTTGCGAGTCTCTTACTGGCGATCGGGACGGCCGACAAACGGCCCCCATGAGAGCCCGAATCTCCTACCTCACACCAAGCGGGACCGCACCAGCCAGCGAAGGCTGGGTGGCGTCCCGTTCCCTGTGGGGGGATTCGTGAAAGCGTTCACATTCACAAGCGACCTGTTTGTCACACAAGGAGTTGGAGCAGCCATGGACTGGCGTCACCGCGCCGTTTGCCGCGAGGAAGACCCCGAGCTCTTCTTCCCCATCGGCAACACCGGTCCTGCGCTGCTGCAGATCGAGGAAGCCAAGGCCGTCTGCCGCCGCTGCCCTGTCATGGACCAGTGCCTTCAGTGGGCGCTGGAGAGCGGTCAGGACGCCGGTGTCTGGGGTGGCCTCAGCGAGGATGAGCGTCGTGCGATGAAGCGCCGCGCCGCCCGCAACCGGGCCCGTAACGCCAGCGCCTGAGAGACCGGACGACCCAGAAGCCTTAGCCCCGAGCCGCAGCGCGCAGCACCTGCCAATACGCGCAGCACGCAGTATCGCGAGAAGCCCCGTACCGGATGGGTACGGGGCTTCCGCGTGCTGTCCTGCCGGCCGTGCGGCGGGCCGGCGGCGCTCTCAACCGTCAGGCGTCCAACGGCAGTTCGAGGGTCACTCGGGTGCCGGGGCCGGCCGGGGCCGGGAGCATGTCGAAGGTGCCGCCCAACTCGCCCACCACCAGGGTGCGGACGATCTGGAGGCCGAGGTTGCCCGCCCGCTGGGCGTCGAACTCCGGGGGCAGGCCGCGCCCGTCGTCCTGGACGGTGACGGTGATGCGGTCGCGGCCGCGGGTCGCGGTGACCTCCACGGTGCCCGACTCCCCGGGCCCGAAGCCGTGTTCGAGGGCGTTCTGGACGAGTTCGGTCAGCACCATGGACAGCGGGGTGGCGGTCTCCGCGGTGAGGATGCCGAACTTGCCGCCGCGCCGGGTGGTGACCCGTCCGGGTGAGATCTCCGCCACCATCGCCAGCACCCGGTCGGCGATCTCGTCGAACTCCACCTTCTCGTCCAGGTTCTGCGACAGCGTCTCGTGCACGATCGCGATCGACCCGACCCGCCGCACCGCCTCGTCCAGCGCCTCACGGGCCCGCTCGGAGTCCATCCGGCGGGCCTGCAGCCGCAGGAGCGCGGCGACCGTCTGGAGGTTGTTCTTCACCCGGTGGTGGATCTCCCGGATGGTGGCGTCCTTGGTGATCAGCTCCCGCTCGCGGCGGCGCAGTTCGGTGACGTCGCGCAGCAGCACCAGCGAACCGGTGTGCACGCCCTTGGGTTTGAGCGGGATCGAGCGCAACTGGATCACCCCGTCGCCCGCCTCGACCTCGAACTCCCGGGGCGCCCAGCCGCTGGCGAGCTTCACCAGCGCCTCCTCCACCGGGCCGCGGTCCGGGGCGAGTTCGGCGGTGGCCCGGCCCAGGTGGTGGCCGACCAGGTCGGCGGCCAGGCCGAGCCGGTGGTAGGCGGACAGCGCGTTCGGGCTGGCGTACTGCACGAGGCCGTCGGCGTCCAGCCGGATCAGCCCGTCGCCGGCCCGCGGCGAGGCGTCCATGTCCACCTGCTCGGCCGGGAACGGGAAGGACCCCGCGGCGATCATCTGCGCCAGGTCGGAGGCGCTCTGCAGATAGGTCAGCTCCAGCCGGCTCGGGGTGCGCACGGTCAGCAGGTTGGTGTTGCGGGCGATCACCCCCAGCACCCGGCCGTCGCGCCGGACCGGGATCGACTCCACCCGCACCGGCACCTCCTCCCGCCACTCCGGGTCGCCCTCGCGGACGATCCGCCCCTCGTCCAGCGCCGCGTCCAGCAGCGGGCGCCGGCCGCGGGGCACCAGGTGGCCGACCATGTCGTCCTGGTAGGAGGTGGGGCCGGTGTTGGGGCGCATCTGGGCGACCGAGACGTACCGGGTGCCGTCCCGGGTGGGAACCCACAGCACCAGGTCGGCGAAGGACAGGTCGGAGAGCAACTGCCACTCCGAGACGAGCAGATGCAGCCATTCGAGATCGGATGAGTCGAGGCCGGTGTGCTCGCGGACGAGGTCGTTCATGGAGGGCACGCCTGTGAGCGTACCTCCCTGCGAAAGCTGTGAGGTTCGGCGCGTTTCACGGCGCGTCCGACCGGGAATTCACGGACGGAATCGGTGGCACACCCATGGACAAGGCCGACTGGTCTAGTCCACAATACCGATAAGTAGACCTCCGCCCTCCCCGCACAGGAGGACGGATCGAGGCCACGGCGTTCTCTGCCCTGACTACGCCTGACGCCTCACTGGTCGGCCCTATCGGGTCGGAAGGGCACCGCACACCCGTCCGACCACGGTGCCGACGGCAGCTCCGGGCTGCGGTGCTGGAGAGGTTGAGGGTCCTCTCCCGGCACCGCGGCCCGAAGTGTTCTCACGGCCAGGCGCGCAGGGCCAACTCGGCTATGGCGGACAGCTCTTCACGGGTGGCGCCGTCACGGGACTGCTGGGACATGCCCTGGATGACGGCGCCGACGTAGCGTGCGAGGGCGTTGGCGTCGGTGTCCGGGGGAAGCTCGCCGGCGTCGACGGAGGCCGCGATCCGGACCCGGATCGCCTCGACGTTGGCCTCGCGGCGGGCCCGGAGCGCGTCGCGCACCTCCGGGGTCGTGCAGTTCGCGGCCGCGCTGATCATGAGGCAGCCGCGCGGGTGGGCCTCGTCCGCGTACTCGACCGCCGCTTCCCGCAGCAGGCGGGCCACGGCGGCAGCGGCGGTCGGCTCCTCCGCGAGCGCGCGTTCGCCGAAGGCTCCGTAGCGGGCGGCGTAGACGTCCACGACCTCAGCGAAGAGGGCCCGCTTGTCGCCGAACGCGGCGTAGAGGCTGGGCGCGCCGATCCCCATCACCCGGGTCAGGTCCGCGACGGACGTGGCCTCGTAGCCGTGCTCCCAGAAGGCGCGCACCGCCTGGTCGAGGGCGGCCTCTCGGTCGAAGGCGCGGGGGCGGCCGCGGGGCCGGGTGGAAACCATGCCCCACATTCTATAGCGACCGCTAGACAATGTGGTACGGTCCCGTCGCAGGTCATTCTGTAGCGATCGATAGAGAAATCGGGTGCGGGCAATGACGAACACGGGTACGGCGGCGGTCACGGGCGCAGGCACGGGCACAGGCACAGGCACGGGTACGGCGGTGCGCTCCGGCACAGCCACGGCGGCGGGCCCCGGACCGTTCACCGGCAGAACCGCCCTGGTCACCGGCGGCAGCCGCGGCATCGGCAGGGGCATAGCCCTGCGGCTGGCCCGCGACGGCGCCAGGGTGGGCGTGCACTACGGCACGAACAAGGCCGCCGCCGACGCCACGGTCGCCGCGATCCAGGCGGTCGGCGGCGCCGCCTTCCCGCTCGGCGCGGACCTGGCCGACCCCGACGCCCCGGAAGCGCTGTGGGCGGCCTTCGACCGGGCCGCGGACGGGCTGGACATCCTCGTCAACAACGCCGGCATCGGCGTGGCGAGCCCCTTCGCCCGCATCGACCGGGCCGAGTTCGACCGGGTCTTCGCGGTCAACACCCGCGCGCCCTTCTTCCTCACCCGCGGCGCGCTGTCCCGGCTGCGCGACGGCGGCCGCGTCGTCAACGTCTCCACCGGTCTGACCCACAACGCGGTGATGCCCGAACTGATGGCCTACACCATGTCCAAGGCCGCGCTCGACGTCTTCACCCGTGACCTGTCCAAGGAGCTCGGGCCGCGCGGCATCACCGTCAACGCGATCGCGCCCGGGATCATCGACACCGACAACACCGCGCCGGTCATCCGTACCTCCGACGCCGCCTGGGAACAGGCCGCCGGCTACTCCGTCTTCAAGCGGGTCGGCGCCCCCGAGGACGTCGCCGACGCCGTCGCGTTCCTCGCCTCCGACGCCGCCCGCTGGATCACCGGGCACTGGCTCGACGCGACCGGCGGCTCCCTGCTCTGACCGGCGGAACGCGCCTGCGCCGGGCGCGCGTCCACCCCCAGGCGCACGTCCACCGGGGGCCGCCCCGCTACCGGGTCTCGGTCACCTTCGCCAACGCCCGTGGCGCGTCCGGGTCCTGGCCGCGCGCGACCGCCACCTCGTAGGCGAGCCGCTGCAACGGGACGATCTCCAGCACGGGTTGGAGCGCTTCCGGCAGCCTCCCGGTGGGCAGCCCGAAGCCGCCCGTGGCGGCCTTGACCTGGACCCGGGGGCCGATCACCACGAGGTCCGCGCCCCGCCCGCGCAGCCGGTCCAGCACGGGCTGCAACGCCTCGCCGCCCCGGCCCTCGGTGACGATCGCGATGACCGGGGAGATGTTGTCGACCATCGCCAGCGGCCCGTGCAGCAGGTCGGCGCCGGAGTAGGCGAGCGCGGGGATGTAGCTGGTCTCCATCAGCTTCAGCGCGGCCTCCTTCGCGGTCGGGTAGCCGTATCCGCGCGAGGTGATCACCATCCGCTCGGCGAAGCGGTACCGCCCGGCCAGCGCGCGCACCTCGGCGGAGCGGTCCAGCACCTCCTGCACGAGGTCGGGCAGCACGGCGGCGGCCGCCCCGTCGTCGTCGCGCAGGCCCATGACGAACAGGTAGAGCACCAGGAGTTCCGCGGTGTACGTCTTCGTCGCGGGCAGCGCCTTCTCCGGCCCGGCCAGCATGTCGAGGTGGAACTCCGCGACCTCCGCCAGCGGCGAGTCCGGGTTGTTGGTGACCGCGAGGGTGATCGCGCCGGCCCGGCGGGCGGCCCGCGTGGTGGCGACCAGGTCGGGCGAGCCGCCGGACTGGCTGACGCTGACCAGCAGCACGTCCTCCAGGTGCGGGGTGGCCCCGTACGCGGTGACGGTGGACATCGAGGTCAACCCGCAGGGCAGGCCCAGTTCCACCTCGATCAGGTACTTCGCGTACAGCGCCGCGTGGTCGGAGGTGCCGCGGGCGCTGAGCAGCACGAACCGGGGCCGCCGGGCCGCGATCCGGTGGGCGGTCCGGCGCACCTGGGGCGCGGCCTCGGCCAGGACCCGGCGCAGCACCTCCGGCTGCTCGGCGATCTCACCGAACATGATCCAGCCCGGCTCACCCGCGCGCGGGGCCGGGGACGACGCAGAAGCCGACATCCCCACCGCCTCCATCCCACCCGTCCGACCTCCACCAGTCGAACACAGGACGCCCCCCGCCGCACCACCGGAGTGGCCCAATCTGATAGATTGGTCTATACCACATGTATCCTTCTTGAGAACGGCAGGCCCAGCGTGGAAGTTGTCATCGTGCCGGACGCCGCCGCGGGCGGCGAACTCATCGCGGAGGCCATGGCCGCCCTGCTGCGCCGCAAGCCCGACGCACTGCTCGGCGTGGCGACCGGTTCCACCCCGCTGCCGGTCTACCAGGCGCTCGCCGCCAAGGTGCGCTCCGGCGCCGTGGACGCCTCCAGGGCCCGGGTCTGCCAGCTCGACGAGTACGTGGGCCTGCCGGCCGGCCACCCGGAGTCGTACCGCTCGGTGGTGCTGCGGGAGGTGGTGGACCCGCTCGGCCTGTCCTCGAAGTCGTTCATGGGTCCCGACGGCGCCGCCACCGACGTACGGGCGGCCTGCGCGGCGTACGACGAGGCGCTCGCGGCGGCCGGCGGGGTCGACCTCCAGCTGCTCGGCATCGGCACCGACGGGCACATAGGGTTCAACGAGCCCTGCTCCTCGCTCGCCTCCCGCACCCGGATCAAGACCCTCACCGAGCAGACCCGGGTGGACAACGCCCGCTTCTTCGACGGCGACATCGCGCAGGTGCCGCAGCATGTGATCACCCAGGGCATCGGCACCATCCTGGAGGCGCGGCACCTGGTGCTGCTGGCCACCGGTGAGGGCAAGGCCGAGGCCGTCGCGCAGACCGTGGAGGGCCCGGTCGCCGCCGTGGTGCCCGCCTCCGCGCTGCAGTTGCACCCGCACGCGACGGTGGTGGTCGACGAGGCCGCCGCGTCCAAGCTGAAGCTGGCGCCGTACTTCCGCGCCACCTTCGCCGCGAAGCCGGACTGGCAGGGGCTGTAACCGGCGGCACCCCGCGCCCGGCCCGGCCGCCGCGGCCGTCCGTGACGACCGGACGCCGCGGGCTCCTTCCCGGAGCCCGCGGCGTCTGCCGTATCCGGCGCCTTCCCGGCCGCCGCCTGCCCGCGCTACGCCTCGCGGCCGACGATCGCCTCCGCCGCGGCCTCGCCGCAGACCCGGGCGGCGCCGTGCGTGGCGATGTGCAGCGAGCCGACCGGCGGGGCCTGGGGCACGCCCATCTCCACCACGATCGTGTCCGGGCGGGCGGCCAGCAGCCCGTCCAGCGCCCGCGCCATCCACGCGTGCCGGTGCGCGTCGCGGACCACGGCCACCACCCTGCGGTCGCCGGCCGCGGCGAGCAGTTCGGTGACGTCGTCGGTGCGGTAGGTGCCGGTGCGGGTGCCGGGCAGCAGCCGCTCCAGTTCCGCGGCGACTCCCCACGGGGTCACGTCGCCTACCGCGATGTTCGCCATCGGGGTGAACGCCGCCACGTAGGGCGGGTTGTCCAGCGGGGTGAAGCCCTCGGCGCGGGTGATCCGCAAGGCCCGGCGGGCCGCCTCCAGGCCGATGTCGGAGTCGGGTGCGCTCCCCTCCGCCGCACCCGACCGCTGTGCGACCGCCCAGGCGGCCAATTCCCTCACCCGGCGCGCCGCGTCGGCCAGCCGCTCGGCCGGCAGCGAGCCGTCCCGTACCGCCGCCACGATCGCGTCGCGCAGGTCCAGCGCGGTCTGCTCGTCGCACAGCCCGCCGCCCACGCAGATCGCGTCGCACCCCGCGGCCAGCGCCATCACGGTGCCGCGCTCGATCCCGTACGTGGCCGCTATCGCCTGCATCTCGATGCCGTCGGTGACCACCAGCCCGTCGTAGCCGAGGCCGCCCTCCTCGCGGGGGGCGCGGAGCAGGCCGCCCAGGACGGCCGGGCTGAGCGTGCCGGGCAGGTCCGGGTCGAGCGCGGGCACCAGGATGTGCGCGCTCATCACGACCTTGGCGCCGGCCGCGATCGCCGCCCGGAAGGGCACCAGTTCGCGGGCCCGCAGGGTGTCGAGGTCCACGTCGATCCGCGGCATCGCGTGGTGCGAGTCCACCGCGGTGTCGCCGTGGCCGGGGAAGTGCTTGACCGACGCGGCGACGCCCGCGGACTGCAGGCCCTCCACGTAGGCCGCGGTGTTGCGGGCCACCAGTTCGGGGTCGGCGCCGAAGGAGCGCACCCCGATCACCGGGTTGCCCGGGTCGGAGTTGACGTCGGCGGACGGCGCCCAGTTGAAGTTCACGCCGCAGGCGGCCAGCCGGCGGCCGAGTTCGGCGGCGACCGCGCGGGTCAGCTTCAGGTCGTCGACCGCGCCGAGCGCGAGGTTGCCGGGGAACGACGAACCGCCGCGCGCCTCCAGCCGGGTGACGTCGCCGCCCTCCTCGTCGGCGGCGACCAGCACGTCGGGGCGTACCTCCCGCAACTGCGCGGTGAGCGCGGCCACCTGCTCCGGTGACTCGACATTGCGGGCGAACAGGCCGACCGAGCCGAGCCCTTCGCCGAGCAGCCGCAGCACCCACGCGGGCGCGGTGGTGCCGGCGAAGCCGGGCTGGAGGACGGCGAGCGCGTCCGCGGTGACGGTGTCCGGGTGCGGGCCGGTGGCGCCGCCGAGGTCGTCGGTGTGGGCGATGGGGCTCATCCCTTCACCGCCCCGGCTGTCAGACCGGCGACGGCCCTGCGCTGGAGGAACAGGAAGACGATCACCACGGGGATGGTGAACAGGCTGGACGCGGCCATGGTAGCGCCCCAGTCGTCGCCGAAGTTGGTCTGGAACTGGGTGATCCACAGCGGCAGGGTCTGGCCGCTCTCCTTGTTGAGGATGAGCACCAGGGGGAACTCGTTCCACGCCGTGATGAAGCCGAACAGCGAGGTGGACATCAACCCCGGCGCCAGCAGCGGCAGCACCACCCGGACGAACGCCTGGAACCGGGTGCAGCCGTCCATCAGCGCCGACTCCTCCAGTTCCTTGGGCACCGCGGCGATGAACCCGCGCAGCGTCCAGATGGAGAACGGCAGCACCATCATCATGTAGAAGAAGGTCAGCGGGACCAGGCTGTTGAGCATGTCCTGGTCGCGGACGATCAGGTAGACGGAGATCGTCATGACCTCCCACGGCGCCATCTGGGCCATCATCACGATGAGGATGAACGCCTTGCGGCCGCGGAAGCGCATCCGCGCCACCGCGAACGCCGCCGCGGTCGCCACCACCAGCGACAGCAGCACCGAACCGATGGTGACGGTGAGGCTGTTGCGCACCAGGGTCCAGAAGCCCGCCGCGTGCACGGCCTTGTCGAAGTGCGACATGGTGCCGTGGACGGGCACGAAGACCGGGGTGGTGGAGATGATGTCGAGGTCCGGCTTGAAGGCCGTCGTCAGCATCCAGTAGACGGGGAAGACGAAGAAGACGAAGAGGATGACCGCGACGACGTTGGGCCACAGCCGTCCGAACGTGGAGCGCCTCACAGCTCGTCCTCCTGCTTCAACATGATCCGGAAGTAGTAGGACATCAGCACCAGCAGGATGAGGATGGTCAGCACGGAGATCGCCGCGCCGGTCCCGTAGTGCTGGCCGCTGACGCCCTGGACGTAGGCGTAGACCGGCAGCGTCTCGGTCAGGCCCTCGGGGCCGCCGGAGTTGAGGGCGTAGACCTGGGTGAACGCCTTGAACACCCAGATGACCTCGAGGAACGCGGTGCTCAGGAAGAACGGCTTGAGCATCGGGAAGAGCACCGAGCTGAAGGAGCGCCAGGCGCCCGCGCCGTCCATCCGGGCCGCCTCGAAGATCTCCCCGGAGATGGTGGTCAGGCCCGCGTAGAGGTTGAGCGCGACGAACGGGAGCGACTGCCAGACGATCATCAGGGTGATGACCGCGAAGGTGGACAGCTGGTGGCCGAACCAGTTGTAGCCCTGCATCGAGTGCCAGCCGAGCTTGTTCAGGGACCAGTTGACCACGCCGTAGCGGGTGTCGAAGAGCCACTGGTAGACGGTGGTGCCGGCCACGATCGGCATCGCCCAGGCGAGCACCATCCCGATCGACAGCAGCAGTCGCATCCGCTTGCCGAGCCGGTACAGCAGCAGTCCGATCAGGGTGCCGCCGACCATGATCAGCGCGACGTTGGCGAGGGTGAAGAAGACCGACCGCTCGGTGGTGTGCCAGAAGTCGGCGCTGGTCAGCTGGGCCTTGTAGTTGCCGAACCCGGTCCACTGGGTGGTGTGCTGGATCAGCTGGAAGGCGTTGAGGGTCTGGAACGAGATGATCACGTTCCGCACCAGCGGGTAGCCCAGCAGCAGCACGGTGGCCGCCAGCGCGGGCAGGATCAGCAGGTACGGCACCGAGCGGCCGACGACCGCGCCCCCGACGGACCGCGTCTTGGCACGACCGGCCGGCGGCTGTCCCGCGGTGCGCGCGCCGGAGGGCCCGGGTATGGCCGCTCCCTCGTCGGGGCCCCGTACTTGCGTCCCTTTGTACTGCGCGGCCATGCTTCCCTCTTCCTCGTACCGTCCGCTGCAAGGCGCTGTGCCGGGCCCGGGCGCCCGCCGCTCAGGACGGCGGGCGCCGGGACCCGGGCCGGGTGACTACTGCTGGCTGAGCCGCTTGTCGATCTCGGTGTCCGCCTTCTTGGCGGCCGCGCTCGGGGACTGGCCCTGGAGCACGCCGGTCATGAAGAGGGTGGTGATCGGGTTGGGCGCGTTCTCGACGTTGCCCCACGCCGGGATCAGCGGGGTGGTGCCGCCGTTGGCCGCGGCGGCCGCGGAGACGGTGCCGAACTCGTTGCCGGTCAGGTTGGAGTCGAGGCTCGCCTTGTTCGGGACGACGCCGCCCTCCTTGGCCAGCTCGCCCTCGAACTGGTCGGACATCGCCATCTTCAGGAAGTCCTGGGCCAGCTCGGGGTTCTTGCTCGCCTGGGAGATCGCCAGGTTGGAGCCGCCGACGAAGACGCTGGCGGTCTTGTCCGCCGTCTTGCCCGGGAAGGCGAAGAAGCCGACCTGGTCCTTCAGCGCCGGGTTCTTGGTGATGGCGCCGGCCGCCTCCCAGCCCAGGCCGAGGAACGCGCCGACGTCGCCCTTGGCGAACACGTCGGACTGCTGCGGGGTGGCCTCGTCCTTGTCCTTCGGCGCGGTGCCGTAGGAGTTCACCTTCTTGTACAGGTTGATCGCCGCGGCGGCCTGGGGGGTGTCCAGGTTGCCGGTGTACTTGTCGCCGTCCTTCTTGACCAGGTCGGCGCCGGCGTCCAGCAGGAAGCCGTCGAAGCCGTACCAGTCCTGGCCGGGCAGGTAGAAGGCGTCCTTGGTGCCCTTGGCCTTGATCTTGTCCAGGTCGGAGAAGAGCTCGTCCTGGGTCTTCGGCGGCGTGGTGATGCCGGCCCCGGACCAGATCTTCTTGTTGTAGACGACGACCCGGCTGGCGAAGTACCACGGGGCGGCGAACTGCTTGCCGTTGTAGACTGCGGAGCCGTTCAGCGCCGGCACCCAGTCGCTGCCGCCGATGTCGGCCTTGACGCTGGTGAGGTCCTTGAGGCCGCCGGTCGCCGCGTAGTACGGGGTCTGGGTGTTGCCGACCTCGATGACGTCCGGCGGGGTGCTCTCCGACAGCGCGGTGGTGAGCTTCTGCTGGATGCCGTCCCACTGCTGGACGGTGATCTTCAGCTTCGCACCGGGGTACTGCTTCTCGAACGCGGCGGTGATGTCCTTGGTCCACCCGGGCGGGTTGGAGCCGCTCATCAGCCACACGTTGAGCGTCTTGCCCTTGAAATCGGCCGGCCCGGCCGAACTCCCCTTGCCCGAATCGGACTTGTCGCTGCTGCCACCACAGGCCGCGACTCCGGTCAGCACTGCCGCGACACCGATCGCAGCGATGAGCTTGCGCCTCATGCCACCCTCCTCAAGGATGCCCGAAACTCCCCCCACCGCCCGAAATGTCGGCTGCCGCACGCGCATTGCAGCCGCGTCCTGCTCGTGGGTCTGGGATTGGTCGTTAATGGTTTAGACCAGTACCCGGAGCTTGGCCTAGACCTTTAGGGGTGTCAAGGGTGTATAAGAACACCCGTCGGACCTGTTATCGGACCGACACCTGAAGGGCATCAGCCACCCACCGCCTCCCTCCGGCAGGGGAGCCCGTGCCACCATGTGACCGCGATCAACGGAGGAGCCGGTGACGGCAGTACGACGGCAGTCGGGAGTACACGGCATGGACAGCGACACGGGCAGCAGCGCGGAGCCCACGGGGAACGGCACCGCCGGCCGCACCGCCCGCGTGCCGAAGTACTACCGGCTCAAGCGCCATCTCCTGGACATCACCCAGACCATGCCGCCCGGCACCCCGGTGCCCCCGGAACGCACCCTGGCCACCGAGTTCGACACCTCCCGCACCACCGTGCGGCAGGCGCTGCAGGAGCTGGTGGTCGAGGGCCGGCTGGAGCGCATCCAGGGCAAGGGCACCTTCGTGGCGAAGCCGAAGGTCTCCCAGGCGCTGCAACTCACCTCCTACACCGAGGACATGCGCGCGCAGGGCCTGGAGCCCACCTCACAGCTGCTGGACATCGGCTACATCACCGCCGACGACCGGCTGGCCGGGCTGCTGGACATGAAGGCCGGCGGCCGGGTGCTGCGGATCGAGCGGCTGCGGCTGGCCAACAGCGAGCCGATGGCGATCGAGACCACCCACCTGTCCGCGAAGCGCTTCCCCGCGCTGCGCCGCAGCCTGGCGAAGTACACCTCGCTCTACACCGCGCTCGCCGAGGTCTACGACGTGCGGCTGGCCGAGGCCGAGGAGACCATCGAGACCTCGCTGGCCACCCCGCGCGAGGCCGGGCTGCTGAGCACCGACGTCGGGCTGCCGATGCTGATGCTCTCCCGGCACTCCGTGGACACCACGGGGGAACCGGTGGAGTGGGTGCGGTCGGTCTACCGCGGCGACCGGTACAAGTTCGTCGCGCGGCTCAACCGCCCGACGGACTGAGCCCCACCGATCCGAATGCTGTCGTACGAAGGCCCGCCGGACCCGCCGGCGGGCCGCTTCGGCGTTCCCTCGTACGGCTGATATCCGCACAGGTAGTGACGCCTGTCACTCCCCTCCCCTAGATTCCTGCGCACCACATTGATCGCTCTAGGGGACGGGAGCACCAGCTGTGCCGACCGCGCCGACACAAGTACCCCAGCCGCGCCGACCGGCGGACGGACCACGACCGGCGGTCACGCCCGCGCGGGTCGTCGCCGGAATCTGCCTGCTCATTCCGCTCGTCAGCACGCTCTGGGTCAGCTCCTATTCGCGGCTGACCCCCACCTTCATCGGCATCCCGTTCTTCTACTGGTACCAGCTCGCCTGGGTGCCGGTCTCGGCGGTGCTCACCTACTCCGCCTACGTGCTGGTCCGGCGTGACGCACGCAGCCGCAAGGGAGGTGCGGCCAAGTGAAGAACCACGTCGACGGGGTCGCGCTCGGCATCCTCATCTTCTTCTTCGTCGCCGTCACGGCGATGGGCTTCATGGCCGCGCGCTGGCGGCGCGCGGACAACGCGCTGCACCTGGACGAATGGGGGCTGGGCGGCCGAAGTTTCGGCACCTGGGTGACCTGGTTCCTGCTCGGCGGAGACCTGTACACCGCGTACACCTTCATCGCCGTGCCGGCCGCGATCTACGGCGCCGGAGCGTCGGGCTTCTTCGCGGTGCCCTACACGATCATCGCCTACCCGCTGGTCTTCCTCTTCCTGCCGCGGCTGTGGTCCGTCTCGCGCAAGCACGGCTACGTGACCTCCTCGGACTTCATCCGCGGCCGGTTCGGCTCCAAGAGCCTGTCGGTGGCCGTCGCGCTCACCGGCATCGTGGCCACCATGCCGTACATCGCGCTCCAACTCGTCGGCATCCAGGCGGTGCTGGACGTGGTCGGGGTCGGCGGCAGCGACTCGACCAACTGGTTCGTCAAGGACCTGCCGCTGCTGATCGCCTTCGGTGTGCTCGCCGCGTACACCTACTCCTCCGGGCTGCGGGCACCCGCGCTGATCGCGTTCGTCAAGGACGCGCTGATCTACATCGTGATCGCGGTGGCGATCATCTACATCCCGTACAAGCTCGGCGGGTTCGGCGACATCTTCCACAAGGCGGGCGCCGCGTACGCGGTGAAGAACCCCGCCACCGGCAAGCCGCACGGCTCGCTGACCGTCGCACCGCAGGCCCAATGGGCCTACGCCACGCTCGCGTTGGGCTCCGCGATGGCGCTGTTCCTCTACCCGCACTCGGTGACCGCGGTGCTCTCCGGCAAGAGCCGCACCGTCATCCAGCGCAACACCGCGATCCTGCCGCTGTACTCGCTGATGCTCGGGCTGCTGGCGATGCTCGGCTTCATGGCGGTCGCCGACGGCGTCGGCAAGAACGTCAAGGGCTACAACGCCCAACTCGCCATCCCCCAGCTCTTCGAGAACGTCTTCCCGAGCTGGTTCGCCGGGGTCGCCTTCGCCGCGATCGCGATCGGCGCGCTGGTACCCGCCGCGATCATGTCCATCGCCGCCGCGAACCTCTTCACCCGCAACATCTACAAGGACCTGATCCGCCCGAACGCCACGCCCGCGGAGGAGACCCGCGTCTCCAAGCTCGCCTCGCTGGTGGTGAAGGTCGGCGCGCTCGTCTTCGTGCTGTCGATGGACAAGACCGTGGCGATCAACTTCCAGCTGCTGGGCGGGATCTGGATTCTGCAGACGGTGCCCGCGATCGTCGGCGGGCTCTTCACCCGCTGGTTCCACCGCTGGGCGCTGCTGGCCGGCTGGGCCGCGGGCATGGCCTACGGCACCTGGAAGGCGTACGACCAGTCCAGCCCGAGCCAGTCGCACTTCGGCGGGAACTCCGACACGATTCCGTGGATCGGCAAGATCGGGTACATCGGGCTCACCGCGTTCGTGCTCAACGTGGTCATCGCGGTGGTGCTCACGCTGGTGTTGCGGGCGGTGAAGGCACCCGCGGGCACCGATGAGACGGTCCTGTCGGACTACACCGCCGAACCGGGCGAGCCCGGCGCTCCGGGGGTGCCCCTGACCCCCGAGCCCGCCCCGTCCGCGTAGTCGCGGTCCCCTTGTGCGGCTCCTTCCGCGGAAGGAGCCGCACGTACACAGGGGCGCGGGGAACTCCCCCGGAGGGGGCACCCCCAGCGACCAGCCACCCACCGGCGGACGGTCCGGCGACCTACCCCAAGGGGCTCGGTGTGCGGAAGGTGCGCCGGTACGCCTGCGGCGTCGTCCCGGTCCACCGGACGAAGTGGTGCCGCATGGTGGCCGCGTTGCCGAACCCCGCCCGGACCGCGACGGAGTCGACGGTCGCGTCGGTCCCCTCCAGCAACTCCCGGGCGAGCAGCACACGTTGCCCCAGCAACCAGCGGTACGGCGTGGTCCCGGTCTCCTGCTGGAAGCGCCTCGCGAAGGTCCGCGGTGACATGTGGGCGCGCAGCGCCAGTTCCTCGACGGTCACCTCGCGGTCGAGGTGCCGCTCCATCCAGGAGAGCACCCCGGTGACGGTGTCGCTCTGCGCCCGGGGCAGCGGCCGGTCCACGTACTGCGCCTGGCCGCCCTCGCGGTGCGGGGGGACCACCATGCGCCGGGCGATACCGTTCGCCACCGCGCTGCCCTGCTCCTTGCGGACGAGGTGCAGGCATGCGTCGATGCCCGCCGCCGTGCCGGCCGAGGTGACCACGCCGGCGTCGTCGACGTAGAGCATGTCCGCCTCGACCTCGGCCTTCGGATGGCGCCGCGCGAGCCGTTCCGCGTGCCGCCAGTGAGCCGCGCACCGCCGCCCGTCGAGCAGCCCGGCCGCGCCGAGCACGAACACCCCCGAGCACACGCTCAGTACGGTCGCGCCGCGCTCGACCGCGCGGTTCAACGCGTCGAGCATCGGCTGCGGGAAGGTGCGGATGTTGTACGAGTCGCCGGCCGGCACCGCGATCAGGTCGGCCTCGTCCAGCCGGTCCAGGCCCTCCGCCACCACCAGTTCGAACCCGGCGTGCGTCCCCACCCGCGGCCCCTCCGCCGAGACCACCGAGAAGTCGTAGACCGGCAGCCCCTCCTCGCTGCGGTCCAGCCCGAAGACCTCGCAGACGACGCCGAGTTCAAAGGGGTGAACCCCGTCCAGGACCACGGTCGCCACGTTGCGCAACATGTCGTCCAGCCTGCCACGTGGCAGCATGTTGCGGTAGTACGGCAGTGCTGCCACTGTTCGACCGTAAGCGGCGCGAGCACGATTGACCCATGACCGTACTCCTGGACATCGCCGCTCTCCTCGGCCTTCTGCTGGCCCTCACCTTCGTCCCCGTCCTCGGTCTGCGCCACGAGGCGAAGATCACTCGCGAACTGCGGGAGGCGGACCGCAAGCGCGCCGAACTCTGAGACCCCTCACGCGCCCGCCCGACCGGGGCCCGCCCAGGCCCTTCCGCGGCCCCGCCAGACGGCGGGGCCGCGGCCGCATGCGGCCCGACAACGCGCTCAGGCCACCATGAGATTGACAGCGCGACACAACATGTGGGGGTGCCTGCGGTGGGCGCCACTACATGTATGCTCAACCCCGTTGCCGCAGGGGAAGCCGGTGAAAATCCGGCGCTGCCCCGCAACGGTGAACGGTCGCGCGCCCAGCGCCCCGTACAGCCCGATCGCCTGCCGGCCGACACGCTCCCGCGTGCCTTGTGCGCGGGGGTGCCTCCCGAGCCGCCGGGCTCAACGGGAGGGAACCGTCCGGGCCTCGTGGACTGGGTCGACGGGCGCACGGCGGCGTGCCGGAAAACGGCCCCGCCATGCCTCTCGTCGCTCTCCGCGCGGCCGCCGCCGCGTATGAGGGAGAGCACCACCGTGACCACCGCGCCCACCGCCCCCGCGCCCACCGCCGCCACCTCCTCGGCGGCCCCCGCCACCGCTCCCCCCGGCCGGCCGCGGGTGCCGGAGCCCGCGGACGGCGCCGGCGCCGAACTCCTTCGCATGCTCGTCGAACTGACCGCCGACCTGCCCGACGCCGACCCGGGCCGGGTCACCGCCGCCGCCCTGCGCGGCCGCAGCACCGGCGCCGACCGCGCCGAACTGCGCACCCTCGCCATCGACGCAGCCGCCGGTCTGATCTCCGACGACCCGGTGTACTCCCGGCTCGCCGCCCGCCTGCTGAGCGCGGCGATCACCGAGGAGGCGGCCGGCCAGGGCGCGGTCTCCTTCACCACCTCCATCGCGGTCGGCCACCGCGAGGGCCTGGTCGGCGACCGCACCGCCGCCTTCGTCGCCGCCCACGCGGCCCGGCTGGACGCGCTGGTCGACCAGGCGCTCGCCGACCGCGCCGACGACCGCTTCGGCTACTTCGGCCTGCGCACCCTGCACAGCCGCTACCTGCTGCGGCACCCGATCACCCGCCAGGTGATCGAGACCCCGCAGCACTTCATGCTGCGGGTCGCCGCGGGCCTCGCCGAGGACGACGGCGTCACCGCGCCCGGCGGCCCGGCCACGGCAGGCGGCGCGCCCGAGGTGGGCGGCGGCCGCGCGCTGGAGGAAGTCGCCGACCTGTACCGGCTGATGAGCGCGCTGGACTACCTGCCCAGCTCCCCCACCCTCTTCAACTCCGGCACCCGCCACCCGCAGATGTCCTCCTGCTACCTGCTGGACTCCCCGCTCGACCAGCTGGACTCGATCTACGGCCGCTACCACGAGGTGGCCCGCCTGTCGAAGCACGCCGGCGGCATCGGCATCCCCTACTCCCGGGTGCGCGCCCGCGGTTCGCTGATCCGCGGCACCAACGGGCACTCCAACGGCATCGTGCCGTTCCTGAAGACCCTCGACGCCTCGGTGGCCGCGGTGAACCAGGGCGGCCGCCGCAAGGGAGCCGCCGCGGTCTACCTGGAGACCTGGCACGCCGACATCGAGGAGTTCCTCGAACTGCGGGACAACACCGGCGAGGACGCCCGCCGCACCCACAACCTCAACCTCGCGCACTGGGTCCCGGACGAGTTCATGCGCCGGGTCGACGCCGACGCGGACTGGTCGCTCTTCTCCCCCGTCGACGTCCCCGAGCTGGTCGACCTGTGGGGCGCCGACTTCGACGCCGCCTACCGCCGCGCCGAGGCGGCCGGCCTGGCCCGCCGTACCCTCCCGGCCCGCGAGCTGTACGGGCGGATGATGCGCACCCTCGCGCAGACCGGCAACGGCTGGATGACGTTCAAGGACGCCGCCAACCGCACCGCGAACCAGACCGCCCGCCCCGGGCGGACCGTGCACTCCTCGAACCTGTGCACGGAGATCCTGGAGGTCTCGGACGACTCCGAGACGGCCGTGTGCAACCTGGGTTCGGTGAACCTGGGCGCGTTCGTGATCGCACCGCGGGACGGTACGGCGGGCGGCGCGGACGGCATCGACGACGCGATCGACTGGGAGCGGCTGGACCGTACCGTGCACACCGCGGTCACCTTCCTGGACCGGGTGGTCGACATCAACTACTACCCGACCGAGCAGGCCGGGCGCTCCAACTCCCGCTGGCGGCCGGTGGGTCTGGGCATCATGGGGCTGCAGGACGTCTTCTTCCGGCTCCGGCTGCCCTTCGGCTCCGAGGCGGCCCGCGCGCTGTCCACGAAGATCTCCGAGCGGATCATGCTCGCCGCCTACGAGGCGTCCTGCGACCTCGCCGAGCGCAACGGCCCGCTGCCCGCGTGGGACCAGACCCGTACCTCCGACGGCGTGCTGCACCCCGACCACTTCGGCACCGCCCCGCACTGGCCGGAGCGCTGGACCGCGCTGCGCGCCCGTATCGCCACCACCGGCCTGCGCAACTCGCTGCTGCTCGCGATCGCCCCCACCGCGACGATCGCCTCCATCGCCGGCGTCTACGAGTGCATCGAGCCGCAGGTGTCCAACCTCTTCAAGCGCGAGACGCTCTCCGGCGAGTTCCTCCAGGTCAACTCCTACCTGGTGGCCGACCTCAAGCGGCTGGGCCTGTGGGACCCGCGGACCCGGGAGGCGCTGCGGGAGGCCAACGGCTCGGTCCAGGGCTTCGACTGGATTCCGGCGGAGGTGCGGGAGCTGTACCGCACCGCCTGGGAGCTGCCGCAGCGCGCGCTGATCGACCTGGCCGCGGACCGTACGCCGTACCTCGACCAGAGCCAGTCGCTGAACCTGTTCCTGGAGACGCCGACGATCGGGAAGCTCAGCTCGATGTACGCGTACGCGTGGAAGCGGGGGCTGAAGACCACGTACTACCTGCGGTCGCGGCCGGCCACCCGGATCGCCCGCGCGGCTTCTTCCGGGGCTTCCGGGGCTTCCGGGGCTTCCGGGGCTTCCGGGGCTTCCGCTTCTTCCGCGGCTTCCGCTTCTTCCGCCGCGTCCGCGTCCGTACCCGCGCCCGCCGCCGTACCCGTGATCGCCGACGCCGACGCGATCGCCTGCTCCCTTGAGAACCCCGAGTCCTGCGAGGCATGCCAGTAATGACCACCGACACCACCGCGAACGGAACCGTGGACGGGACCTCCCCCGCCGTGAAGAACCTGCTCGACCCGGGCTTCGAACTGACCCTGCGCCCGATGCGCTACCCCGACTTCTACGAGCGCTACCGCGACGCCATCAAGAACACCTGGACCGTCGAGGAGGTCGACCTCCACTCCGACGTCACCGACCTCGCCAAGCTCTCCCCGGCCGAACAGCACCTGATCGGACGGCTCGTGGCGTTCTTCGCCACCGGGGACTCCATCGTCTCCAACAACCTCGTGCTCACCCTCTACCGGCACATCAACTCCCCCGAGGCGCGGCTGTACCTGTCCCGCCAGCTCTTCGAGGAAGCCGTCCACGTCCAGTTCTATCTGACCCTGCTGGACACCTACCTGCCCGACCCCGACGACCGCGCCGCCGCGTTCGCCGCCGTCGAGAACATCCCGTCCATCCGTGAGAAGGCGCAGTTCTGCTTCCGCTGGATGGACTCCGTGGAGACCGTCGACCGCCTCGACAACCGCGACGACCGCCGCCGTTTCCTGCTCAACCTGATCTGCTTCGCGGCCTGCATCGAGGGCCTGTTCTTCTACGGCGCCTTCGCCTACGTCTACTGGTTCCGCTCCCGCGGCCTCCTGCACGGCCTGGCCACCGGCACCAACTGGGTGTTCCGTGACGAGACCATGCACATGTCCTTCGCGTTCGACGTCGTCGACACCGTACGCAAGGAGGAGCCCGAACTCTTCGACGCCCAACTGCGCGACCAGGTCACCGACATGATGCGGGAGGCGGTCGAGGCGGAACTCCTCTTCGCGCACGACCTGTGCGGTGACGGACTGCCCGGCATGAACACCGCCTCCATGCGCGAGTACCTCCAGTGCGTCGCCGACCAGCGCCTGTCCCGCCTCGGCTTCCCCCCGGTCTACGGCTCGGAGAACCCCTTCTCCTTCATGGAGCTCCAGGGCGTCCAGGAACTCACCAACTTCTTCGAACGCCGCCCCTCCGCCTACCAGGTCGCCGTCGAGGGCACCGTCTCCCTGGACGAGGACTTCTGACCCCGCACCTGCCGTGACGGCCCCGCCCTGCTGGGCGGGGCCGTCGTCCTGGGCGGGGCCGTCCTCCTTTCTCCTCCCATCACCCGTCCCATCGCCTCCCATCAGCCACCTTGGACACTCTCCGTACCCGTGTTCTAACCTCCTGCGTACGAGACCGAACAATGGCAACCAATGGCAACCCGGGGGGGCTCGCCATGTCACGGCGCGCAGACGACGGCAGCACGTTCAGCGGAATCGATCCGAAGCAACTGCACACGTTCATCACCACGATCAACAGCCACACCGGCCACGACGGCACCACGAGCGCCCAACCCGTGGTGCGCGACTGGATGAGCCGGGCCACCTACCTCGGACTGGACACCTCCACCCTCGCCGCGGTGACCAGGCACCTGTCGTGGGCGCAGGACCAACTCCCCATGCTGCGGCAGCGGCTCTTCCTGGCCCAGCAGACGGAGCAGCCGTATCCCGGCTCGAAGCACATGGTCGAAATCGACGACGGCATGGTGGACACCTCCTCGCCCGCTCAGGTGCGCCGCGACTCCGCGCAGGCCGTCAAGCTCGCCAAACTCGCCACATCCGACCCGAGCAAGCTCAGCAACGCACAGTTGGAGCAGCTCGACGACCTCCTGGCACTGCACGAGAACAACCCTGACTTCGCCGAGCGGTTCGCCACCGGACTCGGCCCGGCCGGCACCCTGCGGTTCTACGCGGCCGTCACCGACCCACGGCAGTTCACGACCAACCCGCGGAGCAACGTCGGCCTGTCAGCCGACCAGAAGGAGCGGGAAAAGCTCCTGGGCGGCCTGGAGAAGTCGATGGGCACCACCCTGGCCACCGCGACCCGCAACGACGACCCGGCCATGCGGCAGTGGAAGAAGACCATGATCTCCCTCGGCGGCACGGACGTCGGTGACGGACCGGACCAGCACGTCTACGGCTTCCAGGTGATGAGCGACCTGATGCGCAACGGCACCTACGACACGACGTTCCTCGACAGCTACGGGACGTCCTTGATCGCCTTCGAGAAGGCGAACACCAGCGATGTCACCGGCGGCCTGCAAAAGCAGGTCCTCGAGAAGGACGTCCTTCCCTGGGACCAGCCGGACATGATCTACGACCGGATGCACTACGGCGCCACCAACGACGGCGGCACGGACCCCATGACGGGATTCATGGAAGCGCTCGGCCACAACCCCGCGGCCTCCACCACCTTCTTCGAGAACAGCAAGAACTTCGACTACCTCACCGAGACCCGCAACTGGCCCGGTGACTCCACCACCAGCCACTCCGCGAAGACCATCGCCGGTTACAAGTCCCTCGGCCACGCACTGGAGTCGGCGACCATGGGCTCCCCCTATGACGCCAACCCACCCCAACTCCACCGCACCAAGGACACCGCCAAGGTGATGACCGAAGTCGTCAACCGCTACGGCCAGCAGGCGACCGGCACGGACAAGGTCAAGACGCGTGACAGCGGCGCCGACCTCCTCGCCCGCCAGTCCGGCATCGGCCCGAGCCTCGGCCGCATCACGGCGGCGTACATCGACGACGTGGACTGGGGACTGGACGACGACAACGACCTTTCGGTCTACAGCGGAACGAGCAGCGGCAGGCCGCCGAAGGACCGGGCGCACTTCGACGGAGCCCACCTGGAGACATTCCTGGGGACTCTCGCCCACGACGACGACGCCTACACCTCGGTGACCAACGCTCAGCAGGCGTACACCACCTCGGTGCTGAACGCCCACCCTCCCGTCATCGACAAGAACGGCCAGGTGCAAAGCACCGACAGCCAGAACGCCATCCGCATAGGCGCCCAACTCCAAGGCATCATGGACCGCGGCTGGATCGACGAGTACACGGCCAAGGGCGACAAGCAGGACGCCGACTTCAACGAGAGCGTCGACAAGCGCTCCGAGCGACAGCAGATGGTCGCGGGCCGCATCACCGGCGGCGTCTTCGCCTTCGCACCCGAACCCGAGTCCGGCATCGGCGCCACGATCGTCCCGCTCGTCACCGACGACGTCCACGACCAGATCGACGACCAGATCAGCAAGAACATCGGCGACTACTCGGACTCCCAGCACCGCAACCTGGCCGATGTGCGGCAGGGCAAGGCAGCCGGCGTCTACAACGCCGGCAGACGGGGGTCCTGGGTTCCCGCCAAGAACCTCGTCGACAACAGCCCACAGGGATGGAGCCGCGCTCAGGTGAAAGCGTTGAACGACGCGCTGACCCAGGCACAGCAAGTCGGCTACAACACGGGCAGCCTCGACCAGGAGCAGGGCGGCAACCTGCCCGTGACCGGAACATGAGACAGGAGCCGACGATGATCGGTACCCGCACATCCCGCCGCCACAGTGTCCTTGCTGCGGCAGCCCTCGGTGCGCTCGGCGTTTCCCTGCTGTCCGGATGCAGCTCCAAAAAGCCCGCGCCGACCAACTCCTACGGGTCTCCGATCAGCATCCAGAGTGCGTGTGACCGCTCCTTCGACACGCAAGGCGCGGCGGCGTTGCGAGAAATCACCGGCAAGAACCAGCTGTACCCCGCGCTCGCCGCCGAGCAGCACACCGCACAGCAAGTGGCGAACGCACTCCGCGCGGATCTGGATGACACCGACAACATGAACGAACACGACCTATGCTTCCTCGGCGTGGTCGGCGGACTGATGACGTCGGGACTGGAAATCCAGTTCCAGTGGTCGTCGCGCAAGCCGAGCGACAAGGACTTGAAGAGCGGAGACGACTTCACCGCATTTGGCATCGCCTACGGCGCCCTATCGTTCGACAACGGAACCTATCTGGATTTCACCTGCTCTCTCCCCGGAGCATTGGCCGGTGCAAGCCGGACCCGGTACGTCGAGGCATACGCAAACACCAGCGGCCTCAGCGCCGTCGGCAGCGCCGAAAAACGCGAGGCCGGCGTCCGCCTGCTGTACTCCCCCGCGGTGAAGGTCGCCGCCGCGCTGGGCTGCCAGGGCAGCGATCTCCCGCCCACGCTGGGCACCTTGAAACCCCTCCCGATGAAGAAGAAGTGACCGAGAGCGGACGGACGAACTCCATGAGCGACAAGGTCCCCAGCCCCATGTGGCAGGCCCTCAACACCCTCTACACGGTCGTGGAACGCGACCTCGACTCCGTGGCGAACGCCCTGCACGCGGCCGACCAGCAGATGGCCGGCGGCAAGGGCGACGTGTGGGTCGGTGCCGCCGCCGTCACCTGGGCCAGCGACCTCTCCGGCAACGCCCGTGGCACCAGCACGAAGACGCGGGCCTTCGCCGCATACGTCAAGAAGGAACGCGACGGCCACCCCAAGGAGGTCACCCAGGCCGAGGCCGACGCGGAACGGCGTCAACTCGCCCTGCCGGCCTGACCGTCGTGGACGCACTACGTGACGACAGCTAACGTAGGGCACCGAACGTTGCAGAATGTGGCCACCGTGAAGGGGGGCCGGCCCGGGGGGGCTCTGCACACACCAACTCCTCGGCGCGGCCACGCCCGTCACTCCCGTCACGTCTGCGCACACTGACCACGGGAGACTGGCAACACAATGGCACCCCGAACCAAGTTCAGCGCGGCCGCGGGCACCCTCACGGCAGCAGCCCTCCTCCTCACGGCGTGCGGCGGCGGCCACGACAAGAAGATCGCGTCGAGCCCGACCCCCAGTGATACGACTGCGTCGCAGACCACGGCCCCACCGACGACGCCCGCGGCGGACCCCAGCGCGCCGACGTTCGACTTCCCGAGCGACGTCAAGATCACAGTCGACTCGGATACCACGGGTGACAAGACGAAGGACGCGATCCTCCGCGACCAGGGCTACGGTCAGGAGGCAATGCTTCTGGCCGTCACGAAGCAGGACCCGAGCATCCCCGTCTTCACGAAATACGTCTCCGAGACCGCCGCCGAGAGCTGGATCAAGAGCGTCGACAGTGACAAGGCGGCGCATAGGACTCTCACCGGAAAGGTCCGTTTCTACGACCGGAAGGTCACCGTCAGCAGCGCGACCACGGCTGGCGTGACCTTCTGCGAAGACCAGCGGTACGGGTACGACAAGAACACGGAAACCGGAAAAGTCACCCTGACAAAGGCAGACTCCCAGGGCCTGATCTACCACTCTGTCTTCATGCGCAAAGCCAAGGACGGTACTTGGCAGACCGCAACGTACAACTCGCAGAGGGGAGCCACGAGGTGCGAATCATGAGGCGACGCACTCTCCAAGCAGCATGTGTGCTGACAGTGGCTTCATTCGGCGTCTTGATGGCATCCATCCCAAGCCAGGCGACTGGCGGATGGGGGCCACCAGCTGACCCTCCCCCCGCGCCTCCAACTGACAGCAGTCCGCCGCCCAGCACTATCCATTCCCAGGTGCAGTACTCCAAGAGCTACAAGGGCCCGGGCGTACGGATGAGCGCGCCCGCGACCTCCAACTGGTCTCCCCCGCCGTGCTGGTACGAACCCGAGTACAGCCCGACGCAATTCTCGGACTACATCACCAGCAACTACCGGTCTGACAATTCCGCATGGGCGACCATGGCGGACGAATACGGTGCGAACGACTACCACAAGGGTGACAAGGGCGCTTGGGACCAGTTGGTCATCCCCGATGTCACTCAGGCCGACGCCTGCGCCGCCCTCGACCCGTGGAAGTGGATCGCGCCCGACCAGCCGTCCACGCCGGACATTCCGACCGTCGACCCCAAGACGCTTGCCGGGCTCGCGTTCAATCGGACGATTCTGCCGAAGCCGGATATCACGTTGCGACCCATCGCCCAGAACCAACTCGTGAACCTGGATACGGAGATCGCGTTCGACAAGGCGCTGCCGAAGGTGTGGGTGACCGCGAGTCTGGACAACCCGGCCTTCGGTATTCACGTGGCGGCGACCACCACGGCCGTGCCCGTGCGGCTGACGGTGGACGCGGGGACGCAGTACGCGGACCCGCAGAGCTGCACGTACGACCTGAAGGCGTCGGGCGGGAAGTACAGCGTGAACACCAAGGACGCGGGGTGCAACGTCACCTACGACAAGGAGTCGCCGAACGGCGGTTACCCGTTGAAGGCGAGCGTCGTGTGGGAGGTCACGTGGACCCCGTCCGCCGACCCCGACGGCCCGCCGAGCGCCCCGGGGCTGCCCAACGGCCAGTCCAGCAAGCAGTTCCAGGTCACCGTGCGCGAAGACCAGACCGTCAACCGCTGACGCGAGGAGGACGCGAAGGGGCCACGGGGGCGGGTCAGTCGTTGGGGACCGTCTCGAACTTCGGGGTGGCCTCGGCCATTTGGCGCATGACGTCCTTGCGGTCGCGCTTGGAGAGACGGTCGATGTAGAGGCGGCCGTAGAGGTGGTCGGTCTCGTGCTGGAGGCAGCGCGCGAAGTAGCCGGTGCCCTGGAGGACGACCGGGTTGCCCTGGAGGTCCTGGCCGCGGACGACGGCGTAGTCGGGGCGGGCAAGTTCCATGTAGGCGCCGGGGACGGACAGGCAGCCCTCGTTGGAGTCGTCGAGGCGGCGCCGGTCCGCGGGGAGTTCGACCAGGACGGGGTTGCAGAGCGCACCGACGTGACGGACGTCGTCGTCATCGGCGCAGTCGTAGACGAAGACCTTGAGGTCGACGCCGATCTGGTTGGCGGCGAGGCCGACCCCCTCGGCGGCGCGCTGCGAGGCGAACATGTCGTCCACGAGGGCGAGCAGGCTGTCGTCGAAGGCGGTGACGTCCTTGCACTCGCGGTGCAGCACCGGGTTGCCGACCACCGTGATGGGACGAGCGGTGCCGCGCTCGCGGTGGGCCGACTCGCGGTCCGCCGCGTCGGTCACGTCGTCGACGAAGTCGACTTGCTGCTCGGTGTGCTGCTGGGACATCTCCGCCGTACGCCTTCCCGGAACCTGTAAGTGATCCTTCCCAGGGTACGGGACCGCGCAAGGGCGCGATGCCGCCGTCGTGATGCTCGGCACACCACGTCGACGCCCACCGCTTCGACGGTCAGCACACCTCTTCGAGGTCCCGCCAGTCCCGGGTGTCGGGGCTGTCGGCCACCCACCCTTCGAGCAGCCCGCGGACCAGGCCGGCCGGCGCGGCGATGCCGCACTCCCGCTCGGGCGTCCAGCCCGGCTCCTCCCCGGCGGGGCTGAGGTGGCTGAGGTGACCGGGATGCCCGGGCTCGCCGTGGTCGTGCGGGTCGCGCGTCGCGGAGGAGCCGTCGTCGGTGGGCATCCGGCTCTCGGAACAGGTGCGGCACAGCAGCCGGACCGAGGACGACCAGTCCTCAGCGGCGTATCCGGCCTCGGCGGCCAGCCGCTCCAGGGCGTCGCGGTCCGCCTGGGTGCCGGCTTCGAGCAGCACCAGCCAGGTCGGCACGGGCGAAGGAGCCCACAGCTCGATCTCGTCGAAGACCGGGTAGACCGAGGAACCGGAGCCGCGCTCGGTGGCACGCTCGCCGTGCGGCACGCCGTCGTGGAGCACCACCTCGCCCCAGCGGCGGCCGGAGGACGGCAGCGGGATGGAGAGCACCTCGATCCGGGCCGGGTCGAGCCGGCGGCCCCAGACCACCTCGGCCTCGCCCTCCGGGGACAGCCGCACCGCGGCGCTGCCGAGCGGCAGCCGCACGGACTCCTCGCCTGTGCGCTCGGCGGTCCCGGCCGGCATCCGCAGCCCGTACGCCTGCCAGGCGCGGCGGGCCAGCGGCCAGTCCTGGAGCGCGGTGGCGGCGATGCCGAGGTTCCACCAGTCCGGGGCGCCGACCGGGCGGTCCAGCAGCGCGACCGCGCGCAGCCCGGCGATCCGGGCCTGCGCCCAGTCGTGCCGGAACTTGTGCAGCAGCGCGAGGTTGTACCAGGACTCGGAGAGCCAGGGCTCCAGATCGGCGGCACGGGTGAGCAGCGCGCCGGCGTCCTCGTAGCGACCGTCGTCGATCAGCGTGAACGCCCGGTCGGTGGCCTGGCGCCACGTGGGCGACGGCCGGTGCCGCACTCTTCCGAAGATCTTCAACGTCGTATCCCGCCTGCCCGCTCAGCCGGTCGGCCCGATGCGGCCCGTACCACCCTGTACGACACCAACCTTGCACATTCTGGCCGTTGTCTCAGCCCGAGCCCGCCGCTTGCGGAACGCGGGCCTCACCCGACTCCCTTGCCCTTCGCACCGGCATCCAACCATGCCCAGGTCGGAGGGTGCGCGGGCACCCTGGCCAGCAGGGGTCCCTCGACCGCCGCGGTCGCCCCGCACAGCGCCGGCAGCGGGCGGAGCCGGGCCGGTGCGGCTGGTACGACCGGTTCGACCGGTGCGGCTGGTGCGGTCGGTTCGGCCGGTGCACCGGATACGCCGGATACGTCGCGCCCGTCGCGTACGGCCACCGGGTCGGGAACGACGGGCGCCGCCGGCACCGCGGGCACCGCGAACCGCGGCCGCGCCGCCAGCGCACCCGCCAGCGCCTCCACCATCATCGGGTCGAACTGCGTGCCGGCGCACCGCCGCAACTCGGCCATCGCGGGCGCGTGCGGCCGGGCCGAACGGTAGGTGCGCGTGGACGTCATCGCGTCGAACGCGTCGGCCACCGCCACGATCCTGGCCGCTTCCGGAATCCGCCCGCCCGCGAGGCCGTACGGGTACCCGGTGCCGTCGATCCGCTCGTGGTGGTGCAGAACCGCGGGGCGGGCCTCTCCGAGCACGGAGATGCCGCGCAGCACCCCGTCGCCGTCGACCGGGTGGAGTTGGACCACGCGTCGCTCCTCGTCCGTCAGCGGACCGTTTTTGCGCAGCAGCCCGGTGGGCACCGCGAGCTTGCCGATGTCGTGCAGGGTGCCGCCGAGCCGGACCTCCTCCACCCGGGCCGCGGGCGCGCCGAGTTCGCGGGCGATGAGCGCGGCCAGCCTGCCGACCCGCTCGCTGTGGCCCCTGGTGTAGGGGTCCTTGAGTTCCAGGGCCTGCAGCAGGGCCTGTACGGTCGCCTGCTGCGCCTCCTGCCGGACCCGGCGGGCACAGGCGGAACCCCAGCAGACCGCGGGCGGCTGCGAGCGGCGGTGCGCGGGTGACACGGCGACAGCCTCCTGTCCGTACGAAGATGTACGAGACTCAGGAGGATAGGGCCGTAGCGGGCGGCTATGAGGGTTTTGCCGCCATTACGCCGGAAGGGGGGACCACCGCTCACCCGTAGGAGTGATGTACGGCCGAGCGGCTTGACGGCGTCCAGACGGTCGCGTGGTAGGGCGTAAAGCCCTCAGGCGGCCGCGAGTTCGGGCGGTGGCGGCAGGTTCGGGGCAGGTGCGGAGCGGTGCGCGGGCCGGGCTGCCAGACCGGCCCGGCGGTCACGCGGAGGGTGCCTCGGTCGTGGTGATCTCGGCGCTGAGCGCGTCCTGTTCGGGCACGGCCTCGCCGCGCCGGACCAGCTCGATCCGCATCATCACCTTGGAGCGCAGGTCGCTCGGTACGTCGTCGGAGCCGCAGCAGCGCTTCACCAGCTTCTTGACCGCGACTTCCAGGCCGTACTTCTCCAGGCACGGGTGGCACTCGTCGAAGTGCTCCCGGAACTTGGTGCAGGCATCGTCGGACATCTCCTCGTCGAGGTACTCGTAGAGGTGGTCGAGCACCTCGGAGCAGTCCGTCTCATGTGCGTCTCCGCAGCTCATGAATCCGCGCCCTTCTCATCTGCCACGCCCGCGGGGACGAGTCCGCGGTCCCGGGCGTAGTCCTCCAGCAGTTCGCGAAGCTGGCGACGCCCGCGGTGCAGCCGCGACATCACGGTGCCGATGGGAGTACCCATGATGTCCGCGATCTCCTTGTAGGCAAAGCCCTCGACATCGGCGAGGTACACCGCGATGCGGAACTCCTCGGGGATGGTCTGGAGCGCCGTCTTCACGTCGGAGTCCGGCAGATGGTCCAGCGCCTGGGACTCCGCGGAGCGCAGGCCGGTCGACATGTGCGACTCGGCGCGCGCCAGCTGCCAGTCCTCGATCTCCTCCGAGCCGCTGCGCAGCGGCTCGCGCTGCTTCTTGCGGTAGGAGTTGATGAAGCTGTTGGTGAGGATGCGGTACAGCCACGCCTTGAGGTTGGTGCCCTCGCGGAACTGGTGGAAGGACGCGTACGCCTTCGCGTAGGTCTCCTGCACCAGGTCCTCAGCGTCGGCCGGATTGCGGGTCATCCGCAGTGCGGCCGAGTACATCTGGTCGAGGAACTCCAGCGCGTCCCGCTCGAAACGCCGGCTGCGCTGCGCTTCGGTCTCCTGTGCCGCCCCCGTGGCCGTAGGCACGGGTGGCACCCCCGAACCGGACGCACCCGCGGTGCTCGCCGTGCTGTCGTCGGTGCCGGTGACCGGACCCACCTCCTCGATAACGCCGGCGCGCCCAGAAGTGGACCCGCCCGCTTGGGAGGATATTGCACGGGTGGTGGACGTGCTGGTCGTGCCCTTGCCTCGGTCCTGCTCCGGCCACCGGGTCCAGTCCAGGTACGGCGCGGCGGCGGCCTGACCGGCGCTGAGCGGCGCGGACTGCGCGCTCACCTGTGCGGCGGCCTCCTCGCGTGACCGGCATGCGGCTGAAACCATGCGGCTGCCTCTCTCACCCTGTGTGGTACCGCCGGCGCGGTCCCTGTCGACACGCACAACAGCGCGCGCGCTGTCGTCATTCCCGGGAAGGAGAACTGCGCCCGCACGGCCTACCACGCCGGGTGGAGAGCGTTCACGCCGGGGCGGCGAACCCCAGCCCGGTGAGCCATTCCGCGACGGTTCCGGTCAGCAGGGCGAGTGCCGCCTCCTGGGTGACCGGCGCCCGCTTGGGCACCACGAAGCCGTGGTCGCCGTAGGGCACCTCCACCGGCCGGCGGTCCGCCGGGAACTCCTCGGGCCGCCCGAACGTGTCCGCGCCGCCCTGCACCCCGAGCAGCGGCAGTACGGCGGCGGCGCCGGCCAGCTCCTCGTAGCGGGACTTCTCCGGCTTGCCCGGCGGGTGCAGCGGGTACGCCAGCGCGAGGACGGCGGCCGCGCCCAGCGGGTGGGCGGTGCGGCAGGCCACCCGGGCCCCCGCGCTGCGCCCGCCGGCCACCACCGGCAGCCCGGGCGCGGCCAGCCGCGGCCACACCGCGGTCCATCCGACGTCCAGGGTCCTGGGCGCCGGTGCGATCTTCTTCCCGGCGACCCTCCAGGGTTGCTCGACCAGCGCGACGTTCACCTCGCGCTCGGGCAGCGCGGCGGCCAGCGCGGCCAGGTCGCGGGCCGTGATGCCGCCGCCCGCGCCGTGCCCGAGGGCCAGCACGCAGCGCGCCCGGCCCTCGGGGCGGTGCCAGGTGATCCGGGCCGGGCCCGCTGGGGTGTCGACGAGTTCGGCGTCAGGGGTGTCCACCCGCCAAGCCTGCCAGAGCCCCGGCGCGGCGCGGGGGAACGGCGCCCGCCCCGGCCGGGAGCGGCGCGGACCAGACCCGGAGCGCCGCGGATCAGAAGAGCATCTCCTCCTCCGGCGCCGGCAGTTCCACCACCAACTCCGGTCCGTTGTTCCGCACGTTGCTGACGGCGGTGCCGACCGGGTGGGCCCGCAGCAGCCCGGCGGGCGGGGCGGAGAGCAGGTCCTGGAGCACGTCGGGGTCGGTGGTGCCCGGGTCCAGCCAGGCGTTCCAGCGGTCCGGGGTCATCATCAGCGGCATCCGCGGGTGGATGTCGTGGAGCGCGCGCGGACCGGTGCCGTCGTATCCCGCCAGGTCGGTGCTCTCGGCCTCGGTGGTGAGCACGGTGCACGTGGCCCACCAGGCGCGCGGGTGGCCGTCGGGCAGGGTGCCGTCGCGCCAGAACTCGTAGAGCCCGGCCATCGCGAAGACCGAGCCGTCGGCGGGGGTGACGAAGTACGGCTGCTTGCGGGAGCGCTTCTTGCGGCCCTCCTCCTCCAGCTGCCGCTCCTGGACGCCGGTCACCCACTCGAAGTACCCGTCGGCGGGTACCAGGCAGCGGCGGGCGGCGAGCGCGCGGCGGAAGGACGGCTTCTCGGCGGCGGTCTCGGCGCGGGCGTTGATGAGCCGCACCCCGACGTCGGGGGTCTTCGCCCAGGACGGCACCAGGCCCCAGCGCAGCGGCCGTAGCTGTCGTACCGGATCGGGGGAACCGGAGTCCCGCACAGGTCGGTCGAGTATGACGTAGACGTCCTTGGTCGGAGCGACGTTCCAGTCGGGCGCGAGGCTCTCGGTGGGGTCCCACCGCTGGACCTCGAAGAGGTCGACGAGATCTTCGGGTTTCCGGCTCGCCGCATATCGACCGCACATGACTGCCACACTGCCACGACCGCGGGCCCGACTGACAGCCCGGCCGCACGATCCGGCCGGGACGATCCCGCCGACGACCCGACCGACCGTCCGACCCGACCACCCGACCGGCGACCCGACCCCCAACCCGGCCCGACCGCCCGGCCCTTACCGAACCGGCACCGCCGGGGCCGCGGGAGAAGCGAGAGGAACGAGCACCGCATGAACGTCGCGAGCATCACCGAGATGTGGGACCGGCTGACCGGTACGCAGCCCGACCCCTCGCACTGGCTGGTGGGGGCGACCGCGCTGATCGCGCTCGCCGCCGTGGTGGTGCGCGGCGCCTGGCACGTCACCCGCAACGCGGTGACGATCGCGCACGAGGGCGGCCACGGCCTGATCGCGCTGCTGACCGGCCGCCGGCTGCAGGGCATACGCCTGCACTCCGACACCTCGGGCCTGACCGTCTCCAAGGGCAAGCCGCACGGCCCGGGCATGGTGCTGACCGCCGCCGCCGGGTACACCGCTCCCCCGCTGCTCGGCCTGGCCGGGGCGGGGCTGCTGACCGCCGGGCACATCACCGCGCTGCTGTGGGGGGCGACCGCGCTGCTCCTGGTGATGCTGGTGATGATCCGCAACGCGTACGGGGTGCTGACCGTCGTCGTCACCGGCGCGCTGTTCCTGCTGGTGTCCTGGCTGACCGACGCGCAGGTGCAGGCCGCGTTCGCGTACCTGGTGGTGTGGTTCCTGCTGCTGGGCGGGGCGCGGCCGGTCGCTGAGCTCCAGGGCTCCCGGCGCAGGGACCGCAGCGGCTCCTCCGACGCCGACCAGCTCGCCCGGCTGACGCACACCCCGGCGGCCCTGTGGCTGCTGCTGTTCTACGTCGTCGCGCTGTGCTCGCTGTTCGCGGGCGGCCGCTGGCTGCTGATCCGGTAGGAACGGGTCCGGGCCGGGCCGGCGGGCCGGGCCGATCCGACGGTGGCCGCTGATCAGGTCATCAGCCCGGGGCCGTACCCGGGACCGTCCCGGGCGCCGGTGCCCGGATCGGCGGTCCCGGGGCGCACCTCCTCACCGCGGGCCACACGGCAGAGACCAGGCGGGGCCGAGGGTAGCCGCACCCTGTTTCCAGCGGATTTCGCCGCTTTCGCCGACTTATCTCCCCGTACCCGAGCCACTAGGCTTGCTGCCCATGACCGACAGCACCGCGCAGACCGACCTGTGGCCGGCCCCGACCGCGCCCGCTGCCGTGGACGCGACCGTCCAGGTACCGGGCTCGAAGTCGGTGACCAATCGCGCCCTGGTGCTCGCCGCGCTGTCCGCGGAACCCGGATGGCTGCGCCGCCCGCTGCGCAGCCGCGACACCATGCTGATGGCTGACGCGCTGCGGGCCATGGGCGTGCAGATCGACGAAACGGTCAACCCCGACGGCGGCGAGGCGTGGCGGATCATCCCGGCCGGGCTGCACGGCCCGGCCACCGTCGACGTCGGCAACGCCGGCACCGTGATGCGCTTCCTGCCCCCGGTGGCCGCGCTCGTCGACGGCCCGGTCCGCTTCCAGGGCGACGCGCGGTCGTACGAGCGCCCGCTGCACGGCGTCATCGACGCCCTGCGCGCGCTCGGCGCCCGGGTCGACGACGAGGGCCGCGGCTCGCTGCCGCTGACCGTGCACGGCGTCGGGTCGCTGTCCGGCGGCGCGGTGGACGTCGACGCGTCGTCGTCCTCCCAGTTCGTCAGCGCCCTGCTGCTGTCGGGCCCGCGCTTCAACAAGGGCCTGGAGCTGCGGCACACCGGCCACCGGCTGCCGTCTCTGCCGCACATCCGGATGACCGTCGACATGCTGCGCAAGGCCGGCGCCAAGGTCGACGCCCCGCAGGACGGCGGCACCGCCAACGTGTGGCGGGTCGCCGCGGGCGCGCTGCTGGGCCGCGACCTGACCGTGGAGCCCGACCTGTCGAACGCGGCGCCGTTCCTGGCCGCGGCCCTGGTCACCGGCGGCCGGGTCACCGTGCCCGGCTGGCCGCGCCTGACCTCGCAGGCCGGCGACGCGCTGCGCGACATCTTCACCCGGATGGGCGGCTCCTGCGAGCTGACCGACCACGGCCTGACCTTCGCCGGCAGCGGCCGGCTGCGCCCGCTCGTCGCCGACCTGAGCGATGTCGGCGAGCTGACTCCGGTGATCGCGGCGGTCGCCGCGCTCGCCGACGGCGACTCGGAGCTGTCCGGCATCGCCCACCTGCGGCTGCACGAGACGGACCGGCTGGCCGCGCTCGCCACCGAGCTCAACGGCCTCGGCGGCGACGTCACCGAGACCGAGGACGGCCTGCTGATCCGCCCCCGCCCGCTGCACGGCGGGGTGTTCCGCACCTACGACGACCACCGGCTGGCCACGGCCGCCGCGGTGCTCGGCCTGGCGGTACCCGGCATCGAGGTGGAGAACATCGCGACGACCGCGAAGACGCTGCCGGACTTCGCCGAACTGTGGACGGGCATGCTGGCCCGGCCCGGGGCCGCGCCCGGGCCCGCCGGCACCGGGCCGGGGCGGGGCTGACGGCCGCCATGCGCCGCTACGGCAAGAACCCCGACGAGGACGACATCCGGGTCCGCCCCAACAGCAGGGGCACCCGCCCGCGCACCTCGATCCGCCCCAAGCACGAGGACGCCGCCGAGGGCATGGTGCTCACCGTCGACCGCGGACGGCTCACCGTCCTGGTCGACGACCGCGAGGTCACCGCGATGAAGGCGCGCGAGCTGGGCCGCAAGTCCGCGGTGGTCGGCGACCGGGTGGCCGTGGTGGGCGACCTGTCGGGCGTCAAGGACACCCTGGCCCGGATAGTGCGGGTGGAGAAGCGCACCTCGGTGCTGCGCCGCACCGCCGACGACACCGACCCGTACGAACGGGTGGTGGTCGCCAACGCCGACCAGCTCGCCATCGTCACCGCGCTCGCCGACCCCGAGCCGCGCCCCCGGATGATCGACCGCTGCCTGGTCGCGGCCTACGACGCGGGACTGACCCCGCTGCTGGTGCTCACCAAGTCCGACCTCGCGCCGGCCGAGCCGCTGCTGGAGACGTACGGCGCGCTCGACGTGCCGTACGTGGTCACCAACCGGGAGGACTTCCTGAGCGGCGGGGTGGACCAGATCCGCCGGCGGCTGGCCGGACATGTCACCGCGCTCGTCGGACACAGCGGCGTCGGCAAGACCACGCTCGTCAACGCGCTGGTGGAGCGGCAGCGGACCACCGGCGTGGTCAACGCGGTCACCGGCCGCGGCCGGCACACCACCACCTCGGCGCTCGCGCTGCCGCTGCCGGGCGACTCCGGTTGGGTGATCGACACTCCCGGGGTGCGTTCCTTCGGCCTGGCGCACATCGATCCGTCCCGGGTGGTGCTGGCCTTCCCCGACCTGGTGCCGGGCACGGAGGGCTGCCCGCGCGGCTGTTCGCACGACGAGCCGGACTGCGCGCTGGACGCGTGGGTAGCCGCAGGTCATGCCGAGCCCGCCCGACTGGACTCGCTGCGGCGGTTGCTGGCGACACGTGAGCCGCACGAAGGAGACTGACGGTACCCCCATCGGTTCCCCGGCCCGGCTGTGTGATGATCGGCTGCGAACACAGGCGTGCGACGCACGGCGGAACGACGGATACGGATACGGAGGCACACCCGATGCCCTGGCTTCTCGTGGTGGTCGCGGGGCTCTTCGAGACAGGATTCGCGGTGAGTCTGAAGCTGTCCCACGGCTTCAGCAGGTTGTGGCCGACGGTGGCCTTCTGCCTGTTCGCCCTCGGCTCGTTCGGCCTGCTGACCCTCTCCCTGAAGAAGCTCGACGTCGGACCGGCGTACGCGGTGTGGACCGGCATCGGCGCGGCCGGCACCGCGATCTACGGCATGGCTTTCCTCGGTGACCTGGTCTCCGCGCTGAAGCTCGTGTCGATCTCGCTGGTGATCCTCGGGGTGATCGGCCTGCAGATCTCCGGCTCCTCCCACTGACCTCGCGCCTGCCGCCGACCTCGCTCCTGCCACTGCTCCGGCGCCGCGCGCGACCCCGGAGCCACCCGCGCACGGCGCCCGGCCGAACCGCTGCCGCGCGCACCTGACGTCACGTCAACGGCCGGTCCCAGGCTTGACGTTCCGCCAAGGTCCGCCATCAGCACGTCTCCTGACGTCCCGTCACCTGCGGCGCCGGGCCAGCAGGCTGCGGACCAGCTGGGCGATCCGCACGCAGGCGTCCTCGTCGCTCGGGGCGGGGGCGACGACGTAGGAGACGGTGAGGCGGATGGCGGCGTCGCAGGCCCAGGCGATGTCGTCGGCGGGCAGCCGGGGGAAGGCGCGGGTCAGGGAGAGGGCGGCGCGGGCGCGCAGCGCGTCGGCGAGGTCGGGCAGCGGCGGGTGCGAGGTGCGGTCGCCGGCGAGGGCCGCGCGGACCAGCGGGCTGCGGCGGGCGTGGCGCAGCGTCCAGCCGGCCGCGGCGGCGAACCGTTCGCCGGCGTCGCCGCCGTCCCGCTCGGCGCGGGCGAGCGCCTCATCGACGCCGGCGAGGTAGGTGTCGGTCTCCCGCCGGGCCAGTGCGCGGGCCAGCCCGTCCTTGCTGTGGAACTCGTTGTAGAGGGTCTGCCGGGAGACTCCTGCCGCCGCGGCGACCTCGACCATCCGGACCTCGGTCCACGACCGGTCGGCGAGCGCGGTGAACGCCGCTTCGAGGAGCGATTCGCGCACGGTAGGCATCGTTGCCTCCCCAATACCGCAAGCGTCGTGGGCCGCGGGCAGCGGGCGTGCCGAAAGAATTGACGCGGGCCGACGCGCTGTCAAGGCTCCGCGACGGTCTGTGTCGGGCCGGGCCCGGCGGTCCCGCCCGCGGGCCCGCGCAGGCGCCGTGGACGCGATGGCCGCGGACCTGGCCGAATCGATACTGTTCGGCACATGCCCGATTACAACGACGACCTGCGGCTGGCCCATGTGCTCGCCGACGCCGCCGACGCCACGACCATGGAGCGGTTCAAGGCGATCGACCTCAAGGTGGAGACGAAGCCGGACCTGACCCCGGTGACCGAGGCCGACCGGGCCGCGGAGGAGCTGATCCGGAGCCAGTTGGGCCGGGCCAGGCCACGGGACGCGGTGCTCGGCGAGGAGTACGGCAGCGAGGGCGGCGGCGCCCGGCGGTGGATCATCGACCCGATCGACGGCACCAAGAACTACGTGCGCGGCGTGCCGGTGTGGGCGACGCTGATCTCGCTCGCGGTGCGCGGCGAGGGCGGCGACGAGGTGGTGGTCGGCGTGGTGTCCGCGCCCGCGCTGGGCCGGCGCTGGTGGGCGGCGAAGGGCGGCGGCGCGTACACCGGGCGCAGCCTGACCTCGGCGACCCGGCTGCACGTCTCACGGGTCGGCCGGCTGGAGGACGCCTCGTTCGCGTACTCCTCGCTGCACGGCTGGGAGGAGGCGGGCCGGATGGAGGGCTTCCTGCACCTGACCCGGAACTGCTGGCGGACCCGTGGGTACGGCGACTTCTGGCCGTACATGATGGTCGCCGAGGGCTCGGTGGACATCTGCGCCGAACCGGAGCTGAGCGTCTGGGACATGGCGGCGAACGACGTGATCGTGCGGGAGGCGGGCGGCCGGTTCACCTCGCTGGAGGGCGAGTCGGGGCCGTTCGGCGGCAACGCGGCAGCGTCGAACGGGCTGTTGCACGAGGAGCTGCTGGGGTACTTGGGACGCTCCTGACCCTTGCCTCACGCGGAACAGCATGTGAACATGAGAATACCCCCGCTTGTGAATATGTGAAACCGTTCACGGAAGGCCACGGCAGGCTTGCGCGGACGGCTCACCCCCTTTCTGGAGGTGCCCCCACATGCTGGTCCGCGACGCGATGAGCACGGTGGTCCTGACCATCGGCCCCGCCCACACCCTCCGCCAGGCCGCCCGCCTGATGTCCGCCCGCCGAGTCGGCGCGGCCATCGTCCTCGACACCGACACCTGCGGCCTCGGCATCCTCACCGAGCGCGACATCCTCGACGCGGTCGGCGCCGGCCTCGATCCCGACGACGAGCACGCCCACGCCCACACCACGACCGACGTCGTCTTCGCCGCACCGGCGTGGACCCTGGAGGAGGCCGCCGCCGCGATGGTGCACGGCGGCTTCCGGCACCTGATCGTGCTGGACGGCCGCGAGCCGGTGGGCGTGGTCTCGGTCCGCGACATCATCCGCCTGTGGGCGCCGGCCCGGTCCGCGGTGCCGGCGTAGGGCCCGAAGGACGCATGGCGCCTGTCGGGCTCGTGGCAGGCGGATACTCCGGAGGGGGCCGGAGCCCCGTGGCGTCCGGCCCCCTCCGGTTTTACGGTCAAGCGCTGGTTCAGCCGCGAAGGGCCTGGACCGCGGCGTCCAGCCGCTTGCCGTAGTCAGCGTCCGCCTGGCGGAAGTTGGCGATCGCCCGCTCGACGATGTCCTCGCGCGAGACCTGGGCGAGGGCGCCCGCGAGGTTGTCGATCAGGCGCGTCCTGGCGTCCTCGTCGAGCAGCCGGTAGAGGTCGCCGGCCTGCACGAAGTCGTTGTCCTCGGCGTGCGAGGGCGCGGCGCTGTACAGGGTGGCGCCGGCGACGGCGGTGGACTCCCACAGCGGGCGGCCGGTCTCGACGGGGCCGCCGAAGCTGTTCGGCTCGTAGTTCTTGGCGCCCTTGTGCCGGCCGTCGTACAGGTGGCCGTCACGGGCGTGGGTGCGTGCCTCGGTGGCGTGCGGGCGGTTCACCGGCAGGTGGTCGGCGTTGGCGCCGACCCGGTAGCGGTGCGCGTCGCCGTAGGCGAACAGCCGGCCCTGGAGCATCTTGTCCGGGGAGGGGCCGATGCCGGGCACGAAGTGCGCCGGGCTGAAGACGGACTGCTCCACCTCGGCGAAGACGTTCTCCGGGTTGCGGTTCAGCTCCAGCCGGCCGATCTCGATCGGCGGGTAGTCCGCGTGCGGCCACACCTTGGTGAGGTCGAACGGGTTGAAGCGGTAACCCGGCGCGTCGGCCGCCGGCATCACCTGGACCTGCACGGTCCAGCTCGGGAAGTCGCCGCGCTCGATGGCCTCGCGCAGGTCGCGCTGGTGGGAGTCCGGGTCGGCGCCGGCCAGCCGCGCGGCGTCCTCGGCGCTGAGGTTCCTGATGCCCTGGTCGGTCTTGAAGTGGTACTTCACCCAGAAGACCTCGCCCGCCTCGTTGCTCCACTGGTAGGTGTGCGAGCCGTACCCGTTGAGGTGGCGGTAGGAGGCGGGGATGCCGCGGTCGCTGAAGAGCCAGGTCACCTGGTGGGTGGCCTCCGGGCTCAGGCCCCAGAAGTCCCAGACGTTGTCCGGCTCCTGGGAGCCGGTGTACGGGTCGCGCTTCTGGGTGTGGATGAAGTCGGGGAACTTGAGGGCGTCCTTGATGAAGAACACCCGGCGTGTTGTTGCCGACGAGGTCGTAGTTGCCCTCCTCGGTGTAGAACTTCAGCGCGAAGCCGCGCGGGTCGCGCACCGCGTCCGCCGCCCCGAGGTTGCCCGCCACGGTGGAGAAGCGCAGGAACGTCTCGGTCTGCTTGCCCACCTCGGAGAGGAACTTCGCGCGCGTCCACTGCGACACGTCGCGGGTCAGCGTGAAGGTGCCGTACGCCCCCGCGCCGCGGGCGTGCACCACGCGCTCCGGGATGCGCTCGCGGTTGAAGTGGGCGAGCTTCTCCAGCAGGTGCTGGCTCTGCACGAGCACCGGACCGCCGAGGCCGGCCGTCTCGCTGTTCTGGTTGTCCGCAACGGGCGCGCCGGACTCCGTGGTCAGCGGAGCCGTCTCCTGAGCAGTCACGTCATGTCTCCCTGGTGTCGGGCTGTCCCTCGGCCGCCGCCGGGCCTCTCAGCCGGTGTCAGACTCGATCCTACGATAGACATTGTCCAAGTCAAGACGAGAGTCATCTGTGGACCATGTCGTCTTCAGGACCCCGACTGTTAGGCTGGGACACATGAGCGACCTGTTGGAACGACTACGCGAACGCGGCTGGCGGATGACCTCCCAGCGGCGCGTCGTGGCCGAGGTGCTCGACGGCGACCACGTGCACCTCACCGCCGACGAGGTGCACGCCCGCGCCATCGCCCGCCTGCCCGAGATCTCTCGGGCGACGGTCTACAACACGCTCGGCGAGATGGTGAGCATCGGCGAGATCATCGAGGTCACCACCGACGGCCGCGCCAAGCGGTACGACCCGAACGCGCACCACCCGCACCAGCACCTGGTGTGCGCCGACTGCGGCACCGTGCGCGACGTCCACCCCACCGGCGACCCGCTCGCCGCCCTCCCCGTCGACGAGCGCTTCGGCTTCACCGTCTCCGCCGCCGAGGTCACCTACCGCGGGCTCTGCCCGGACTGCGCATAGCCGTTCGCCCACCCCGTACGCCGATCCGCTCGGCCAGCCGGCGCACCGCCGGCTCGGTCCGGGTCCGGCCGATCCACAGCGTCTCCGGCGGCACGTCGTGCGGCACCCGCGCCAGCCCTCCGAACACCTCCCTGGCCACGCCCGGGTCCGGGTCGTTGGCCAACGGGGCGAGCAGCGGCACCAGTTCGTACGGCTTGGCCAGCCGTCCCACCGCGCGCGCCGCCGCCCTGCGCACCGCCGCACGCGGGTCGGGCAGCAGCCGGGCCAGCGCCCCCACGTCCGCGGCGTCGCCGCACTCCCCCAGGCCCGCGGCGAGCCCGGCCAGCAGCCCCGGCGCGGCGTCCGCCGCCTTCACCGCCTTCCGCAACTGCTTGCGGTAGACCTCCGCGGGCGGCTCACCGCGCTGGTAGAGCTTCCAACGGGCCTGCGCCCGCACCATCCTGGCCCGATCCGCCAGCGGCGCCACCAGCCGCGTGGCCGGCACGTCCGCGGGCAGCACCGACACCGCCAGCTCGCGCACTCCCGCACCACTCGCCCATAACAGCCGCCCGGCCTGCTCCGGGTCCAGTTCCAGCAGCCGCTGCGCGCACAGCCGCCGGCACACCTGGTCGCTGTCGTGCAGCGCGGTGCGCAGCAGGTCGCCGCGGACGTATTCCCCCAGGTCCAGGGCGAGTTCGACACCGAAGCGGCGCACCGGCGGATCGGCGTGCCCGGCCAGCACCCGCACCGCCCGGCGCTGCGCCGGCTCGCCCAGCACCGACCGGTACCCGGCGAGCAGGCCCTGCGCCCGCCGCCTCGCCCCGACCCTCAGCAGCACGCCCACCACCGCGGGCGCCTCGTCCGGGGCGGTACGCGCCAGCAGCGCACCGCGCGCCCCCGCAGCGACCTGCGGCACCCAGTCCACCGCCCGCACCGCCAGCGCCGCCGCGGGCAGCGGCCCCCCGAACGCGGCCAGCGCCTCCACCGCCGCCTGCCGCACCCGCCCGTCCGCCTCCAGCGACGCAACGAGCCCGCCGAGCAGATCGGATGACGGTACGACAGCCTCCGCCGCGGCCGGCACCGTACGCACCCGCTCCGGGCACCGCGCGTGCCGGTCCAGCAACGTCAACAGCCCTGCGGGCGCCCGCCCCAGCGCCTCCACGGCCGCACTCCGCGTCTGCGGGGTTCCCCGCTCCACGGCCCCGCGCAGCCGCGCCAGCAGCGCCCTCACGTCCTCGGGGCGCCGCCCCTCCACCACCCGCCCGCACCACGCGGCCCACCGCGCCGCCTCCGCGGCCCGCTCCGCGGATACGTCAACCGCCTCTGCCCGACGCCGCCTGCGCAGCAACCCGCCTCCCGGCCTTGCGCGACTCTCCACCCCCATCGTCCCGCCCCACCCGGCCCCCACCAAGCAGCTTCACCCGGACTTTGCCCGAACAACACGTAAGCCCGAAAGCAGTTGCTTTCGGGCTTACGTCCTACGTGGTAGCGGGGACAGGATTTGAACCTGCGACCTCTGGGTTATGAGCCCAGCGAGCTACCGAGCTGCTCCACCCCGCGTCGTTGTTCCCTCACCATACCCCGCCCCACCGACCCCACCAAATCCCTCCCCCAATCCCCCTCATTCCGCCCCCACCAAAAAGGCAACCCCCAGGGGCACCCACCCAGGGGCGCGAGGAACTGCGCGACCAGCCCCCACCCACCGCACGCCAACAACGCCACCGCAACAGGCACCCACCCAAGGGCACGGGAAGCCACCTCCCAAGCGAAGCCCTGGAAAAGAACCGACCACCCCCCACCAAAAAGGCAACGCCCAGGGGCAGCACCCCAGGGGCGCGAGGAACTGCGCGACCAGCCCCCACCGGCAGGTGGTCCGGGAGCCGACAGCACCAGCCACCCCGGGCGGACCGCCCCAGCGATCACGCAGTGAGTTCGTGGGAAACCGCCGCAGTGAGCCGCGCCGCCCGCTCCGCCACCTCCGGGGGCCCGCAGTCGATCGCACGAGCACACCACGACTGCGCGGCCGGCAGGTCCCCACGCCGCGCCGAAAGCAGCGCCATCCGCAAAGCCGCCCGCCCGTGCCCCGCCTCCGCCGCACGGGTCCACCAGAGCGCGGCCTCCGGCTCGCTCCCCTCCCGCGCGAACAGCAACCCGAGGTTGAACGCCCCGTTGCGCGACCCCGCTTCGGCCGCGAGCCGGTACCAGTGCGCGGCCTCGACCACGTCACCCCGCTTGGCCGCGCCCATGCCGAGCCGCACCTGCGCGCGGCGGTGCCCCTGGCGCGCCGCGCGCTCGTGCCACTCCTCCGCCTCCTCGGCGACCTCCGTACGCCCTTCCTCATGACCGTCGAGGAGCGTGCCGAGGCGGAAGGCCGCCTCGGGGCTGCCGCCGCCGGCCGCGCAGCGCAGATGCCGCTCGGCGGCGTGCTGGTCGCCCTCGCGCTGGAGCGCGATCGCGACCTGGAGCGCGGCCTCGGCGTGTCCGGCCGCGGCGGCGTGCTCGTACCAGCGCCGCGCGGTGGCGTCCTCACCGCGGGAGGCGTGCAGGATGCCGAGGTTGAAGGCCGCGTCGATGCTGCCGGACTCCGCGGCCTTGGAGAACCACGGCTCCGCACCGGCCGCGTCCCCGCGCTGGAGCAGCAGCACGGCGACCGCGTTGGCGGCCTCGCGGTGCCCGGCGTACGCGGCCTTGCGGTACCACTGCTCGGCTTGCGCGGCCCGGCCGTTGCCCGCGCAGAGCAGGCCGAGGTTGTACGCGCCGTTGACGTCGCCCGCCTCCATGGCGGTGCGGTACCAGCGCTCGGCGGTCTGCGTCTCGCCCTCCTGGGCGTGCAGGGCGCCCAGCGCGTTCGCCGCGTTGCCGTCGCCGGCCTGGGCGGCACGCCGCCACCAGGTCGCGGCCAGGTCGATGTCGCCGGCGTCGCGCAGCAGGAAGCCCAGCGCGCACGCGGCGCGGGCCTCGCCGTCACGGGCGGCCGTCAGGTACCAGCGCTCGGCCTCCTTGGTCTCGCCGCGCTCCTCCAGGAGCGTGCCGAGCCGCAGCGCGGCACGGCGGTGCCGCTTGGCGGCGGCCTGGCGGTACCACTGCTCGGCCTCGCGCTCCTGGCCGCGGACCGCGCAGATCCGGGCCAGCCGGTAGGCGGCCTCGCGGTGGCCCTGCTCGGCGGCGCTGCGGAACCAGCGCTCGGCGGCGACGTCCCGCTGGTGGTCGAGCAGGTCGGCGAGGGCGTACGCGCCCAGGGCGTGGCCGGCCTCGGCGGACTGGCGCAGCCAGTACTCGGCGCCGGGCTCGTCGCCACGCTCGCGCAGGTGGCGGCCGAGGGCGTGCGCGGCGGGCGCGGAGCCGGCGACGGCGGCGATCCGCCACCAGCCGGCGGCCTCCTCGGCGCAGCCGCGCTGGTGCAGCAGCAGGGCGAGGTTGTTGGCGGCGGCACGGTCGCCGTCCTGGACGGCGCCCCGCAGGTAGGGCTCCGCGCCGTCGAGGTCGCCACGGCGCAGCAGCAGGGTGCCGAGCGCGCTCATCGCGCCGGGGTCGCCCGCGTCGGCGGCCACCCGGTGCCGGGCCTCGATCTCGGCCTCCTCGCGCATCGCGAGGGTGTCCTCGTCGGGCAGGTCACCGAGCAGGGCCGGCGCCATGGCCGAGGCGTCGTCGGGGGCGCCCGCGGACTCCTGCGCGGGCTCGGCGCTACGGGGCGCGGGCAGCAACTCGGCCACGGTCACGGCCTTCCGGCCCGTCGGCTCCCGCTCCTCACGGTTCTGACGAGTGTTCAGCAGTCCTGCACCGTCCCCCATAAGCCCCATGGTCGCACCACCTGTCAGCGGCGTACACCTGGTATACCGCACCCCGCTTGGTCACTTCGGCGTTTTATCGACTTCCCGACAAGGCGTCAGGCCAAACACCGTAAACGTGATGTCACACGAACAAGTGAAGTGACCCGAACTCCCTTGACGGTAAGTCTGGTTCTCACCTAAACGGAGCGGCGTCCCGCGACCTGGCGGCGGGCGCGAAAAAACGGCCCGGGGTCCCTTGAGACCCCGAGCCGTCGTGGTAGCGGGGACAGGATTTGAACCTGCGACCTCTGGGTTATGAGCCCAGCGAGCTACCGAGCTGCTCCACCCCGCGTCGTTGTGTGCCAACCGTACCACGGCGCGGGATGTCACCTGATCAGCCCGCGTTCGAAGGCTTGGCGGCCTTCGCCGGGTTGACGGCCTTCGCCGCCTTCTCGGCCCGCTCGGCCTCCCGCAGCGCCTTGCCGAGCCGCCGCTGCGCCTCGCCGTACGCCGTCCAGTCGTTCTTCCGCATGGCCGTCTGCGCGTCGTCGTACGCCTTCTGGGCCTTCGTCAGGGCCGCCTCGACCTGGGGGTCGGCGGAGCTGCCCGGCGGCGAGGCGGTCGGCCCGCCCGGGCTCGCGGGACCGGTCGGGCCGGTGGGGCTCGTCGGGCCGGTGGACGTGCCGCCGCCGCTGCCGAAGAGGGAGTCCAGCGCCTGGTCGAGGGTGTCGTCGAACGCGTTGCGCCCGTTGAAGCTGACGAACACCTTCTTCAGCAGGGGGTAGTCGACGTTCGCGCCGCGCAGGTAGACCGGCTCCACATACAGCAGCCCGCCGTCCAGCGGGAGGGTGAGCAGGTTGCCGTACTCGATGGTGGAGTCCTTGCCGCGCAGCCGGGAGATCTGCTGGGCGTAGGCGGAGTCGGAGTTGAACTTGCTCTGCACCAGCCGCGGTCCGTCCACGGGGTCGTCGGTGGGCGTCTCCAGCAGGCGTATCTTCCCGTAGTCCGGGCTGGTCGCGTCGGAGTCCACCGCGACGAACGCCGCCAGGTTGCCGCGCCCGTCGGGCGTGAAGGTGGAGGTGAGCGAGAACCTCTGCGCGCTCTGGCCGGGCATCTTCAGGCTCAGGTAGTACGGCGGCACCGCCTTGCCGGACTTGGACGCGGGGTCGTTCGGGACCTGCCAGACCTGGCTGCCGGTGTAGAACTGCGCGGCCTTGGTGACGTGGTACTGGGTGAGCAGCTGGCGCTGCACCTTGAACAGGTCCTCCGGGTAGCGCAGATGCGCCATCAGCGCGGCCGGGATCGCGCTCTTGGGCCGTACCGTGTGCGGGAACGCCTTCATCCAGGTCTTGAGCACCGGGTCCTTGGCGTCCCACTGGTAGAGCGTCACGGCGCCGGTGTACGCGTCCACGGTGGCCTTCACCGAGTTGCGGATGTAGTTGACCCGGTTCTGCCGGGCCACCACCGACCGCTGGTTGTCGGTGAGGGAGTCCGCGGTGGTGTTGCCCAGCGTCGTACGCGAGGCGTACGGGTAGTTGTCGCTCGTCGTGTAGGCGTCGACTATCCACACCACGTGCTTGCCGACGACGGCCGGATACGGGTCGCCGTCGATCGTCAGCCAGGGCGCGACCGCCTCGACGCGCTGCTTGGGGGTGCGGTGGTACAGGATCTGCGAACCGTGCCCGATCGCCCCCGAGTAGAGGATCTTCGGCTCGCCGAGCGTCACCGCGTACGCGGCCCGGGTGACCGGGTTGTCGAGGCTGACCCCGCCGTTGCCCCGGTAGGTGGTGGTCACCTCGCGCTTCTTCTCCGCGTAGTCCAGCTCCTTGGTGGGGCCGCCCACGATCGAGTACTGCTTGGTCTGCTCGCCGAAGTAGATCTGCTGCGTGTACGGGCCGAGGGCGCCGGCGGTGGGCAGGCCCTGCTCGGTGTAGACCGGCTGGCCGGTGTGGTCGGAGTCGCTCGACGCGCCGGAGCCGGTGTCAGTGCCGTTGCCGGAGCCGGAGCCGGTGCCCGAACCGGCGGTCGAGCCGGCCCCGTTGCCGGTCACGGTGGTGCCCTTGGCCGCGACCATCCCGTAGCCGTGGGTGTACTTGAAGTGGTCGTTGATCCAGTTGTTCTCCGGGATGCCCTTCACGTTCAGCTCCCGGACGCCGACCACGGTGTCCTGCTCCTTGCCGTCGACCGTGTAGCGGTCGACGTCCAGGGTGGAGGGGAAGGAGTAGTAGCTCCCGGACTGCTGGGTCTGCTGGAAGGTCGGTGAGACCACGTTGGGGTCGAGCACCCGGATCGAGGCCGCGCTGCCCGCGTCGGCGCGCAGCTTGGCGTTCGACGCCTTGCTGGTGCCCTTGTAGTCGGACTCCACGGTGTCGTCGATGCCGTACGCGGCGCGGGTGGCGTCGATGTTCCGCTGGATGTACGGCGCCTCCTTGGCGGCCTCGTTCGGCTGGACCTGGAACTTCTGCACGATCGCCGGGTACAGGCCGCCGATCAGGATCGCGGACAGCACCATCAGGCCGAAGCCGACGGTCGGCAGCGTCCAGGTGCGGCGCCACAGGGTGGCGAAGAACAGCAGCGCGCAGATCACCGCGATCGAGAACAGGATGGTCTTGGCCGGCAGGTACGCGTTGGCGTCGACGTAGCGCAGGCCGGTCCAGTTGTCGGTGGCCTTGATCCCGCTGGACTTCACCGCGAGCGAGTAGCGGTCCAGCCAGTAGGCGACCGCCTTCAGGGAGACGAACAGCCCGAGCAGCACCGACAGGTGCCCGGTGGCGGCCGCGGTGGCGCGGGCGCCGGGCGAGGTGATGCGCAGCCCCCCGTACAGGTAGTGCACCAGGACGGCGGCCAGCAGGGACAGCAGCACGACGGCGAAGCAGAAGGCCAGCAGGAAGCGGTACCAGGGCAGGTCGAAGGTGTAGAACGACACGTCCTTGTGGAACTGCGGGTCCTTGGTGTGGAACGGCGTCGCGTTGACGAACAGCAGCCACAACCGCCACTGGCCGGTGGCCGATCCGCCGGCGACCAGCCCGACCACGGTGCTGACCGCGAGCAGCACCCACTTCTTGTACGGCGCGATGCCCATCCGGTACCGGTCGAGGTTCTGCTGCTCGGGCGACATCGCGCTCAGCGGCGGGCGCAGCCGGTGCGCCAGGAACATGTTCGCGCCGACCGCCAGCCCCATCAGCAGCCCGAAGGCGCAGAACAGCGCGATCTTCGTCCACAGCACCGTGCCGAACACCGAGGAGTAGTGCACCGACCGGTACCACAGCAGGTCCGTCCAGAAGCCGGCGAACATCACGAACGCGATCATCAGCAGGGCCAGCACGGCCACGGTGACGAGCAGCGTACGGGCGCTGCGCGACGGGCGGCCGACGGTGAAGCGAGGTGCGGGCGCCCCTCCGTCTCCGTCGCGTTCCGGCATCTCGAATACCACGGTGCGCACCTCGAAGTGGTCGGCGATCTCGGGGTGCCCCGAGTCGGACTCCCACAGGTGCAACTTATCGACGCATTGGCCGGTTCCCGATTCCGGTCGGAGAAGGGGGAGGATACTGACATGTCCAACACTGCGACCGAAGGTTCGCCGCTCGCGGCGAACCCCCTGACCCGCGCCGTCCTCGAGATCGACACCTACGCGTCGGGCCTCGGCTGGGACCGGCCCGCCCGGCTCTTCGCCCTCGTCGACACCGCGCACCTGCGCACCCGGGAGCCCGCGCTCGCCGACCAACTCGGGCTGGACGCCGCCGACTCGGCGGCCGAGGGCCTGACCCCCATCGAGCAGGACGAGTTGCCGGCCGGCCAGGCGCTCGACGAGTTCCTGGCCACCATCGCCTGGCCCGAGGTGATCGCCGGGTGCGCGCTCACCGTGGAGCGGCTGATGCTGCCGCCGTCCGCCGAGGCGGCCATCCCCGACGACCTGGACGACAAGGCGCTGGCCGCCTGGGTCGCCGCGCACCCGGAACGGCAGGAGGTGCGGATGACGGTCGGCGTGCTGCGCGACGGGACGCGGGAGTCGGCGGTGCGGCTGCGCGCGAAGGACTCGGAGACGGAGGTGCTGACCGGCAAGGACCTGGTGCCGGGGCTGGCGGACGCGCTGAGCGCGACCTTCGAGGAGTGAGGGAGGGCGGCTGAGCGCCTAGGTTGCCGGGGCCGCGGGAAGCGGGACGGGCCGGGCGCGGGAGGGCCGCCCCGGCGGTCAGCTCTTGCAGCTCGGCAGCTTCGAGACGTCGCCGTCGCGGATGTCCTTCAGGGCCGCCATGGCGTCGTCCAGGGTCTTCACCTTGACCAGGGTGAGGCCGCCGGGGATGTCCTTGGCGGCCTCCTCGCAGTTGTCGGCCGGGGTGAGGAAGTACTTCGCGCCCTTGTCGCGCGCACCGATCGTCTTGAGGCTGATACCGCCGATCGGGCCGACGTTGCCGTTGTCGTCGATGGTGCCGGTGCCGGCCACGAACGCGCCGCCGGTGAGGTCCCCCGGGCTGAGCTTGTCGATGATGCCGAGCGCGAACATCATGCCGGCGCTGGGGCCGCCGACGTCCGCGAGCCGGATGTCGATGGTGAACGGGAACAGGTGCTCCACGCCGGCCTGGATGCCGACGACCGCGCGCTTGGCGCCCTCGTCGTCGGAGGTGCGGGTGGTGATCGTCACCTGCTGGGTGGGCGGCGCCTTCTTCTTCACGTCGGCCGCCCTGACCACGGTGAACACGGTCTTCTCACCCGGGGTGTGCTTGGTGACGAAGGTCGCCACCTGGTCGGCCGCGGTGACCTGGTGGCCGTCCACCGCCTTGATCACGTCACCGGCGTGCAGCAGGCCCTCGGCGGCGCCGCCCTTGACCACGGCGGCGACGATCACCCGGGACTGCACGGGGATCTTCAGCTCCTCCAGGGCGGCGACCTTGGCGCTGTCCTGCGACTGGCTGAACTCCTCGGCGTTCTCCTGGTCGGCCTGCTCGGCGGTCTGGCCCTTGGGATAGAGGGTGTCGTGCTCGACGACCTTGTCGTCGTGCCGGGCCCAGCCGAGCACCGCCTCGACCAGGTTCATCCGGTAGTCGGCACCGGTGACGCGGACCGTCGTCATGTTCAGGTTGCCGCTGGTGGGATACGTCTTGTGGCCCGAGATGTCGATGACCTTCTCGCCGCCGTAGCTGCCCAGGGTGTTCACGGTCGGCCCGGGCGACATCTCCGCGTACGGAGTCGGTGTCACCAGCGCCACGCACAGCAGCGCTATCAGCGTCAGAGTCGAGGCGAGCAGCGTCGCGGTGCGGCGTGACATGCCCTGACCCTACGGGACCGGTCCGACAACCGGCCCGCGGGGTGAATCCTCCTCGTCCTCCGACGGGATGTTCCCGTCGACGGCGGAAACCGGGGGGCCGCCGGCCGCCGCCGGGGTGACCGAGGACGTCTGCATGGCCTGCCGGAACCGCTCGTAACCGGCGAGCGAGGCACCGTCACCGAGGCTGCGCCGGCGGGCGGCCCAGCGGGCCCAGATGGCGGCGGCGACCGCGGCGGCCACCGGAATGAGCAACCAAGTGAGTGCTCCCACTGCGAACTCCCCGATCCCCTATGACCCAAACGAGATTAATCAGACCTATGAGCAGATTAACCACTCGGTGAGTCAACGTTCGGCCGGGGCGCGGGGTTACGCAACCCGAAGTACCACTAACGGAGGGTGTTCGGCCCCGGCACGCCGCCTCGCCGAGGGCCGCGCCTCGGCGAGGGAAGCTACGCGCCGACCCAGTCCTGCTCGCCGTCCGCGAAGGTCTGGTGCTTCCAGATCGGCACCTCGCGCTTGAGGTCGTCGATCAGGCGGCGGCTGGCGGCGAACGCCTCGCCGCGGTGCGGGCAGGCGACCGCGACGACCACCGCGATGTCGCCCACCCGCAGATCACCGACCCGGTGGACGGCGGCGAGCGCCCGTACGGGGAAGTCCGCGGCGACCTTCTCGGCGACCCGGCGCAGCTCGGCCTCGGCGGTGGGGTGCGCGGAGTACGACAGTCCGGTCACCTGGGCGTCGGGGCGGCCGTCGTGGTCGCGGACCGTGCCCACGAACAGCGCGGTGCCACCGGCGGCGTCGTCGCCGACCGCGGCGAAGACCTCGTCCACCGACAGGGGCGTGTCGCGGATCGCGAGCAGGCGGACGACCGGTCCGTCGTCGGCCGCGCCCCCGAAGGACGCGGGCTCACCGGGTGCGCCGGATACGGATGCCATGCCTTCCATCCTGCCTCACTCCCCCGCTCATACCGCGATGCGGAAACAGTATTCCATTACCGTCGATCGTTGGGGGCCGTCAGGGCTCACCAGCCGTCAGAGGTCACAGGCCGCGGCGTCTGCGGGCGCTGCGCACCACGGCCGCCGCGCCGATCAGGGCGACGGTCGCCCCCGCGGCACCCAGCGTGGTGGCGTCCTTGCGTCCCAGGCGGCGCCCGGCGACGGAGTTGCGGCCCTCGACCTCGGCGAGCAGTTCGGCGAGCACCTGCTCGTTGGACCACTGGGGCCGCCAGCCCGCCTCGTACAGCTTGCGCCCGCTGACCACCCAGGGGTGCATGGTGTACGCGAGGTCGCCGGCCGGCGACGGGGTCAGGCCCAGCCGGTGCAGCCGGGAGGCCGCGCCGAAGGCGACCGCGGCCGGAAGCTCCATCCGGCGGACGCCGGACAGCTCCTCGACCTCCTCCTGCTCCAGCCAGCCGTCGCAGCCGACCGCCATCTCGCCGTCGACCTTCTCCAGCACCGCGAACTCCAGCGCCGACACCAGGTCCTCGACATGGCAGAACTGCCAGCACGGCCGGCTGCCCGCCACCACCAGCAGCCGCGGCGACTCGAAGTACCGGGTCAGCGCGGTGTCGGTGTCGCCCACCAGGACCGCGGGCCGCAGGATCGTCACGTTCAGGCCGGGGTGGGCGCGCGGGGCACGGCGGCCGAGCCGCTCGATCTCCAGCAGGTCGTCCACGAAGCTCGCCTCGGACGTCGCCCGCAGTGGCGCGTCCTCGGCGAGCGGCACGTCGTTGTCGGCCTGGGCGCCGTAGACCATCGCCGAGGTGCACAGCACCACGCGGTGCACGCCGGCCGCGGCGGCCGCGGTCAGTACGGTCTGGGTGCCGCGCACGTTGAACGCCGAGCGGGCCTTCGCGTCGGACTCCAGGTCGAGGTCGAGCGCGAGGTGCACCACGACCGACGCGCCGCGCAGCTTCTCGGCGATCGCCGGGTCGCGCACGTCCAGCACCCGCCAGGTCGCCCCGGGCACGTCGCCCCGCCGCTCGTCGATCGCCACGACCTTCCTGACCTGGTCGGACTCGGCGAGCCGCATGGCCAGCGCGCGCCCCACCCCGGAAGCCGCGCCAGTGATCGCGACCACCGGCCCGGACCCGGCCCGACCGGGGCTCCGCTCTGGGCGAACGTGTGCTTCTGGGGAACTCACCGGGTGTCTCCCACGGTTGTCTCAGATACGTACAGCGCCATCCTGCCGGACGGGTGTCTACGCTGGAGGTAGAGCCCATCACACCGGGCCGGGCCAGCAAGACCTCCCGACAACCGCCGCACCACCGGCAGCCAGAGTTCCAGCCCACCACGAACCGGCCCCCGACACAGCCCATCACGACACAGATCCGAGGAATCCCGTGAGTGACATCCCATTCGGATTCGGCGTCCCTCCCGAGGAGCCCGAGGACGGGGACGAGGGCAAGCAGCCCAAGGGCGGCCAGCCGAACCCGTTCGGGTTCGGCGGCGACAACCCCTTCGGCCCGGGCGGCGGCGACAACCCGCTCGCGGCGATGTTCGGCTCCCTGAACCCCGGTGACCTGGGCGCGGCCTTCCAGCAGCTCGGCCAGATGCTCTCCTACGACGGCGGTCCCGTGAACTGGGACATGGCCAAGGACATCGCCCGCCAGACCGTCGCCCAGGGCACCCCGGACGGCGTGAAGGACGCGAGCGTCGGCCGCGCCGACCGCGACTGGGTCCAGGAGGCGGTCCGCCTCGCCGACCTGTGGCTCGACGGCGCCACGTCCCTGCCGTCCGGCGCGAACACCGCCGTGGCCTGGAGCCGCGCCGAATGGGTCGAGGCGACCCTGCCGGTGTGGAAGGACCTGGTCGACCCGGTCGCCGAGCGGGTGGCCGGCGCCATGGGCGACGTCCTGCCCGAGGAGATGCAGGCCATGACCGGCCCGCTGCTCGGCATGATGCGCTCCATGGGTGGCGCGATGTTCGGCTCCCAGATCGGGCAGGCGCTCGGCACCCTGGCCGGCGAGGTGGTCGGCTCCACCGACGTCGGGCTGCCGCTCGGCCCGGCCGGCAAGGCCGCCCTGCTGCCGGCCAACGTGGCCGCGTTCGGCGAGGGCCTGGGCATCCCCCAGGAGGAGGTGCGGCTGTACCTCGCCCTGCGCGAAGCGGCCCACCAGCGGCTCTTCGCCCACGTGCCCTGGCTGCGAGCCCACCTGTTCGGCGCCGTCGAGGGATACGCGCGCGGCATCAAGGTCGACACCGCACGCCTGGAAGAGGCCGTCGGTCAGCTCGACCCCACGCAGCCCGAGCAGCTTCAGGAAGCGTTGCAGCAGGGCATGTTCCAGCCCGAGGACACCCCGGCGCAGAAGTCCTCGCTGGCCCGGCTGGAGACCGCCCTCGCGCTGGTCGAGGGATGGGTGGACGCGGTCGTGCACGCGGCCGCCGCCCCGCACCTGCCGTCCGCGGGCGCGCTGCGCGAGACGCTGCGCCGCCGCCGGGCGACCGGCGGCCCGGCCGAGCAGACCTTCGCCACCCTCATCGGGCTGGAGCTGCGGCCGCGCCGGCTGCGCGACGCCTCCCGGCTGTGGGCCTCGCTCACCGACGCCCGTGGCGTCGAGGGGCGCGACGGGCTGTGGGCGCACCCCGACATGCTGCCGACCGCGGCGGACCTCGACGACCCGGACGGCTTCGTGCACCGCGACGTCATCGACTTCTCCGAACTCGACAAGCTGCTCGGCGAGGCCGCCGGCGGCACCGGCAGCGGCCCCGAGACGAGCCTGGACAAGGGCGCCAAGGGCACCGCAGGCGGTAGCGCGGCCGATACACCCGCCGGGCCGGAGAAGCCCGCAGAAGCCGAGGACGGCGGTTCGGCCAAGGACGCGAGCGCGGACGCCGAGAGCACGGACACCGAGCGCCCCGACGACAAGGACGGCGACACCGGCAAGTGAGCACCCTGCACAAGGACGCGGTGGGCGTCCTGGAGAGCTGGCACGCCCCCGACGCCGGTCAGGACGAGCTGCGCCGGGAGTACCTGGCGCACCTGGCCGCCCACCCGGACGGCATGGAGAAGCTCTGCAAGGCCGGGCACCTCACCGGCAGCGTGCTCATCCTGGACGCCGAGCGGCAGCACGTCCTGCTCACCCTGCACGCCAAGCTCAAGCTGTGGCTGCAGACAGGCGGCCACTGCGAGCCCGCCGACACCTCACTGTCGGGTGCCGCGCTGCGCGAGGGCACCGAGGAGTCCGGCATCCAGGGGCTCGATCTCCTGGTGCCCGGACCCGTCAACCTCGACCGCCACCTGGTGCCGTGCGCCTGGCACCTCGACGTCCAGTACGCCGCGGTGGCTCCCCCGGGTGCCGTCGAGTCCATCAGCGACGAGTCGCTGGCGCTGCGCTGGTTCACCTTCGACGAGGTCGCCGAGCTGCCGGACCGGTCGGTCCGCACCCTCGTGGCACGCACCAGGGCGCTGCTCTGAGGAGCGCGGTCCGGCCGGACGGGTAGAGCGCCACGGCCGCCTGGACACGGACCGACCGGCGGGAGACCGGCGATCGGAGACCGGTAAGGGGCGCCGACCCTGGGTCGGCGCCCCTTACCGCGCAGTTCCTCAGGGGCTCAGCGACCGCCCCACACGTTCCCCTGGTTGGCGCCCTGCCCGCCCTGCGCCCCGACGCCGTACTGCGCCCGCAGGCCGTGCAGTTCCACGTTCTGCGGCGGCATCATCTCGCTGGGCTGCACCAGGACGTAGCCCTGGCCGACGAAGTTCAGCTCCCAGCCCTCGCCGGTGTTGCCGCGCCGCCGGAACACCGACGAACTGCTGGTCTGCGCCTGCATCTGGACCCGCAGCGAGGTCGACCAGGCGACGACCGCGTCCGCGTCGCAGGACACGTACGTGTTCGGGGTGACCGGGAGCATCAGCGGCTTGCCCGACGTCATGAGGGCGACCTTGCCCTGCCCGGCGATGGCGACGTTGTACTGCCCGGTGCCGGCCAGGCCGTACTGGCTGTCGACCGCGATGACATCCCAGTGCAGGCCGGAGTCGAGCGCCAGCACGTAGGCGCTGTCGACGGTGAGACCGTCGTGGTCGACATCCAGGATGTGGATCTGCTGGGCGAGGTTCGCCAGGTACACCGTGCCCTGGCCGGAGCAGCGCATCAGGTCCAGGCCCTCGCCGGTCGCGCGGGCCGCGCTGCGCTGGAAGTGCGACTGGTACTCCCCGTCGAACTCGATCATGCCCTGGTAGGCGACCATCGCGCCCTTGCGGGCGAGGCAGTCCGGGCCGGTGTCACCGTCCAGCCGGACCCGCAGCAGATAGGAGTTCTGCAGGCTGTAGTGGTCCTGGTTCTGGACCTCGGTGAAGGCGAAAAGCGGGCTCTGCATGATGTGTCGCTCCCCCTCAGCCCCGGGCCCGGAGCCGGTCGGTACTGTCCTCGCTGGGCTGGACGACCACGAAGCCCTGGCCGGAGAACGCGATCTGGAACGCCTCGCCGCTGCCGCGCCCGATCAGCGACGACGCCTTGAAGCTGCGCTTGGCCTTCATCTTCAGCCCCGACGACCAGGCCACCAGGGCGTCAGGGTCGACATACGTCTCGTCGGCGCCGGACCCGCAGTCCACCACGATCGGAGTGCCGCGAGAGGTGATGGCGACCCAACCGGTGCCGGACACCGCGACGTTGAACAGGCCCTGGCCGGCGAACTTCGCCAGGCCCTTGACCCGCTCGACGCCCCATTGCAGGTGCGCGTCGAAGGCCAGCAGGTTGGTGCCGTTGACCGACACCGACTCGTTGTCCAGGTTGACGCAGACCACGTCGGCGCCGTAGTCGGCCAGGTAGAGCAGGCCGTCGCCGGTGCACTTCATCACCGGCGCGCTCTCACCGGTCAGCCACGACGCGGCCATCTGCCGTACCGCCGGCGGGTTCGGCTCGTACTGGATGAAGCCCTCGTAGGCGATCATCGAGCCGGTGCGGGCGTAGAGGTCCTGGCCGGTGGCCATGGCGACCTTGAGCATGGAGGAGCCGTGGTTCTCCATCCGGGCGGCGACCGGCTTGGGGGCGTAACCCGCGATCATCTGCTGGTCCATGGCGGGTCACACCTCGTAGGGCTGGACGACGATGAAGTTGCCGGGCGCGCCGCGGAACTGGAGGTTCACGGTCTCGCCGCTGTGGCCGGGGTAGACGCTTCTGCGCAGCCGCACCTGGCTGGAGACGATCACCTGGGAACCCGCGGACCAGGCGACGATCGCGTTGCTGTCGGCGTAGGTGGTCGGGGTGACCGGGAGGACCACGGGGGTGCCGTGGGTCTTGACGATCACGGTGCCGGTGCCCTGGAACTGCATGGTGAACAGGGCGCCGCCGGGGATGCCGTGGCCCTCGATCCTGCGCACCTCGTACTGGAGCCCCTCGTCGAAGGCGAGCACGTTCTCCGCGGAGACGCAGATCGCGTCGCCCTGGAGCTCGACGGGGTGCAGGTAGGCGGCGTTCTCGGCGAAGAAGACCTGGCCGCCGCCGGTGCAGCGCATGAGCTGCATCTCCTGGCCGGTCATGTTGCCGACGACGCGGCCCCTGAAGCCCGCGCCCTTGTAGGCGAAGTCGACCTTGCCCTGGTAGAGCACCATGGCGCCCTGACGGGCCAGCACCGGCTGTCCGGTGCCCTGGCCGAGGTCGGCGCGCATCATCTTCGGGTTCTGCTGCGTCCAGCGCTGACCGGTGGGCTGCTCGCGGTACTTCTGCATGGAGACGGTGAGGCCCGCGCCCAGGGTGGGCGTCGGCGGTATGGCGTATCCGCTCTGGCCGCCCATCGGGGGTCCGGGCGGGCCGGGTCGGCCGAACTGGGCCGGCGGCCCGGGCTGCTGCGGGAAGGGCGGCGGAGCGGCCTGCCCGGGGAAGGGGGGCGGCGGCGCGGGCGGCGGGACCTGGCCGAAGGGCGGCGCCTGGGCGGGCGGAGTGCTCAACGGCCCGACCATGGTGGGCGCCTGGTGGATCGAGAGGCCGCCGGCTCCGGGCAGCGGCGGAGGGGTGGGGGCGGCCGGCGGGGTGGGGCCGACCGGCGGCGCGCCGAACGCGGGTGCCGGCGGTGGGACTTGGACCGGGGGCGGCGGCGCGGGGGCGGGCACGGCGGCCGGCGCCGGGAGCGGCGGCGGGGTGCCCGCGGCGGGCCCTGGCGGCGGCGCGAAACCGGGTGCGGGGGCCGCCGCGCCGGCGGGCGGGGCGAACCCCGGGGCGCCCTGCGGCTGTTGGGCGGCCGGCTCCTCCTCGGCGACCTCGCCGCCGAAGTTCCGCAGCAGCGCGTCGAGTCCCCCGTCGAAGCCCTGCCCGACCGCGGCGAAGCGCCACACGTCCTTGAGGTAGACGTCGGCGAGCATCACGGCGCGCTCGGTGCTGAACTCCGCACCGGTGAAGGCGTACCGCGCCACCTCCTCGCCGCCCGCGACCAGCCGGATGTAGCCGGGCGAGATCTGCGACATCTGCCCGTCGCCGTCGATGGTGGCGGTGAAGGACAGCTTCCGCACCGCGTCCGGAATCCGGTCGAGGGTGACCCGGAAGGACTCGGTGTCGCCGGCCTGCGCGCCGAGGAGCTGGATCGACTCCTCGGGCGACTTCGGCTGGTTGAAGAACACGAAGTACCGGTCGTCCGAGAGCTGTTCGGCGGCGTCGAGCCCGAAGCAACTGATGTCGAACGTGAGGCCGGGAGCAGTGATCTGCACGCCGACATAGAGATCCCTGCCGGCGGTCAGATCAGTGATCTTGGCCTTGTGGCCACGTTGGAACTCCCTGGCCATGCGCGACCTTCCCCCATTCCGCTTGTCGTCCGGCTCGTCGCGCCGCTTCGTACGCGCCCGTCGTCCATGTGCGTTGCGTCAGGCTAACGGCTCGCATCGGAACCGGCCATCACCAGCTTGTACCGGTAAGGCGCCGGGCTTGTCCCGACGGGGTGCCGAGGTGACGGGGTGACGGGGGTGCGCGCGGCCGCGGGGCCGGGGCCGGTCAGTCCTCGCGCGGAGCGGGCGCGTGCGGCAGGCGGTCGACGGCGACGACGCCTTCCAGGAACCCGCGGGCGCGCTCGGTGCGCGGGTAGCTCTCCAGCAGCTTCCAGAACTGCGGGCCGTGACCTGGCACCAGCAGATGCGCGAGTTCGTGCAGCAGCACGTAGTCGATGACGTACTCGGGCATGCCCTGAAGGCGGTGGGACAGCCGGATGCTGCCTTCGGCCGGGGTGCACGACCCCCACCGGGAGTTCTGGTTGGTGACCCAGCGTACGGTGTCGGGTACGGCCCGGGCGTTCAGATACTGCTCGGAAAGACGCTCGGCGCGGGCGGCCAGTTCGTCGTCACCGGGCATCCGGCGGCTCTCCTGAGCGGCGAGCTTCTCCAGCATCACCGTCACCCAGCGCTGCTCCTCGGCCGCGGACATCCGAGCCGGCAGGAGAACGATCGTACGGTCGCCGTCCCGATAGGCGGACACCGTACGGCGGCGACGGGCACTGCGGCGTACCTCCACCGGGCCTGTCATGCCTGGGCCACCCGCTCCGCCCGGCTCGCCCGCCCGGGTGCCGCGGGCGGGCTGGTCTGCGATGTCATGGGCGGGATCGGCGGACACATCTCGACGTTACCCGCTGTACGTGGGGGAAGTCCCGCCCCCGGGCCGGTTGCCGCGGGAATCACCTCGCTTTGTACGCATCTTGAACGACTATCCCTCACAGCCTGTGGATAACTTCTCCGGCCTGGTGAGTTTTTCGGGCATGGTGGAGATATCAGTCACTGAGAGTGATTGGGAGATTCGGTGGCGGTATGTCCGAGCGGGCTTTGGCGCGGGCGCGGTGGCGCGCCCGGGGTGTGCTCGGACGCGCCCGGCAGGCGAGGAGGGCCGAGCCATGCGGTTGATGTTGAAGAGCGCGCTGCGCAGGAGCTGGCGGGACCGGGAGTGCGTGCAGTTCGGGGTGGACCCGGAGCGGGCGGTGGTGCTGGAGCCGGTGGACGGACCGTCGGCCGGGTTCCTGTCGCTGCTGGACGGCACGCGGAGCGCGGACGTGCTGGCCCGAGAGGCGGAGGCGCTGGGCCTGGGGCCCGACCGGGTCCGGCACCTGCTGGGCCTGCTGGCGGAGGGCGGCGTGCTGGACGACGCCTCGGCGCACTCCGACCTGTCCGGGGCACTGCGGCACCGCACGGACATGCTGGACCGGCTGCGCCCGGACCTCGCGGCCTTGTCGGTGGTGCACCCCGGCCCGGGCGCGGGCGCGCTGCGGATACGGCACCGGCGCGCGTCGCGGGTGCGGGTGCTGGGGGCCGGCCGGGTGGGCGCCGCGGTGGCGTCCGTGCTGTCGGCCGCAGGGGTGGGGGCGGTGGACGTCGTCGACGTGGGGCGGGTCGAGCCGTGGGACATCGGCCCGGCGGGCTTCCCCGCCGAGCAGGTGGGTGAGCGGCGCGATGCCGCGGGAAGGGGTGCGGTCCGCCGCGCCGCGCCCGGGGTGACCCGCGGGCACGGCCGAGCCGGACCGGGTGGCGCCTCGCGGGCTCCGGGAGCGATCGGCGCAAGCGGTGCCGGGGCGGCGGGCGGCGGCGCGCTCACCGTGGTCGCCCCTCGGGACGGACTGCTCGCCTACGCACCCGACGCGGCCCAGGCGCGCCGCCTGGTGGCTTCGGGAGTGCCACACCTCTACGCGGGAGTGCTGGAGGGCACCGGCCTGGTCGGGCCGCTGGTGCTGCCCGGGCGGAGCGGCTGCGGGGAGTGCCAGCTGCTGGCGCTGGCCGACCGCGATCCGGCCCTGCCCCGGGTGCTGGCCCAGTTGAGCTCCGGACGCCCGTCCGCGGTCCCGGCCTGCGACATCGCGCTGGCCACGGCGGTGGCGGGGTTGGCGGCGGCGCATGTGCTGGCCCACCTGGACGGGCGGGTGCCGCCGAGCGCGGGCGCCCGGGTGGAGGTGTCCCTGTCCCGCCTGTCCACCCGGGTGCGGGCGCTGACCGCGGACGGCCGCTGCGGGTGCGGGGCGGCGGCGCGGCGGCGGACCGTCGGCGCGCCGGGGGCGCGAGGAGCGATCACCGCCGACGCGCCGACGGCGAGCGTCGGAGGTGGTGCCGCCGTGAGTCGGGAGACCGGAAGCGGGGGCGGCGGCACCCAGAGCGCCGGAAGCGGGGGCGGCACCGCGGAAACCCACCGTGCCGAGGTCCACGCGGCCGGGCCCGCCGCACCCGCCGGGGCGTGGACGGGGACCGGCGTACGGCCACGGCTCGGGGCAGGGACCGGCCCGGGGACACGGGCGACGGCGGGGCGCGCATGCGGGACCGCTGCCGCGGGTGGGGAGGGCCCCGGCAGCGGGGCCGCGGGGTCCCGGGAGCGCTCGCCACAGGCGATAAGTCGAGATCGTCACGGCCGGGCGGCGGCGGAGGGAGGCACAATGGCCATGTGACCGACGGGAAATGAGGGGGCGCATGTCTGATCTTCCGCGCAAGGCGGTGACTCGCACCGCGAAGCTGGCCGCGCTTCCTCTGGGCTTCGCCGGGCGGGCCACGCTCGGGCTGGGCAAGCGGCTGGGCGGCCGGCCGGCCGACGAGGTCGCCACCGAGTTGCAGGAGCGCACCGCCGAACAGCTCTTCAAGGTGCTCGGGGAGCTGAAGGGCGGCGCGATGAAGTTCGGGCAGGCCCTGTCGGTGTTCGAGTCGGCACTTCCGGAGGACGTCGCCGGACCGTACCGCGCGGCGCTCACCAAGCTCCAGGAGGCCGCTCCGCCGATGCCGGCCCGCACCGTGCACCGGGTGCTGTCCGAGCAGCTCGGCAAGGACTGGCGCTCGATGTTCACGTCGTTCGAGGACATCCCGGCCGCGGCCGCGTCGATCGGGCAGGTGCACCGGGCTGTGTGGAGTGACGGCCGCAAGGTCGCGGTGAAGGTCCAGTATCCAGGGGCCGGGGACGCGCTGCTGTCCGACCTGTCGCAACTGGGCCGGGTGGCGCGGCTGTTCGGCCCGCTGGTGCCGGGAATGGACGTGAAGCCGCTGCTCGCGGAGTTGCGGGCCCGGGTCGCGGAGGAGCTGGACTACGAACTGGAGGCCGCGGCCCAGCACGCACACGCGGAGGAGTTCGCCGGGGACCCCGATGTCGAGGTACCGGATGTGGTGCACCAGGCGGACCAGGTGCTGGTCACCGAGTGGATGGACGGGGTGCCGCTGTCGGAGGTGATCTCGGGCGGAAGCCGGGAGATGCGGGACCGGGCCGGACAGTTGCTGGCGCACTTCCTGTTCGCCGGCCCGGCCAGGACCGGGCTGCTGCACGCCGATCCGCACCCGGGCAACTTCCGCCTGCTCGTCGACGACGGCCCGGCGGAGGGCTGGCGGCTGGGGGTGCTGGACTTCGGCACGGTGGACCGGCTGCCGGAGGGCCTGCCGCTGCCGATCGGCACCGCGCTGCGGCTGGCGCTGGCCGACGACGCGGAGGAGGTGTACCGCATGCTGCGCGCGGAGGGCTTCGTCAAGCCGACGATCACCCTCGACGCGGAAGCGGTACTGGACTATCTGCGGCCGATCATCGAGCCGGCCGGGCGGGAGGAGTTCCGGTTCGACCGGGCGTGGATGCGGGCGCAGGCGGCCCGGATCGCCGATCCTCGGTCGCCGGCGCACCAGTTGGGCAAGCAGTTGAACCTGCCGCCGTCGTATCTGCTGATCCACCGGGTGACGTTGAGCACGGTCGGGGTGCTGTGCCAGCTCGGCGCCGAGGTGCGGCTGCGTGCGGAGTTGCAGCAGTGGCTGCCGGGGTTCGACCCGGAGGGCACCGCGGCGTCGGCGTGAGCTACCACCAGGCGGAGTCGAGGCGCCCCTCGATGCTGCGCAGGTGTTCGCGGGCGCAGGTGTCGCAGAAGTAGACGCGGCGCCCGTTCTCGACGGAGCAGGTCCAGGTCAGCGGAAGGCCCTCGGCAGTGGCGCCGCAGCGACCGCAGGCCGTCCCGGACGTGCGCGGTGTGCTGGACGGTGTGCCCGTCGTCGTGGCCTGAGAGGGTTTCTGATCCACTGGGTGACGATACCTCCGCGGAAGCCGGTTTTGTCGCGATAACGCACTGCGGGACCGGTCCTGGTCGGACCGGTCCCGCGGGATCGTACGTGGTCAGCGTTGCTTCGAGGTTTCCGGTGTGCCGTTACGGCATCCCGGTCACGTCGCGAGGGCTGTCGCGTGCGCCGGCTACTGCATGACCGCCATGGCCAGCGCGCGCCGGGCGCGCATCGAGGCGCGTTCGGCACGGCGCTGGAGCCGGCGGGCGGTGAGCAGGCGCTGCGACCTACGTTGCTGTTCGGCCTCGCGCAGTCGCTGTTGCATATGGGCACGAGCCAGGGCTTCTGGCATGAGTTGCATCTCGAGGTTCCTGTTCTGGGTCGACGCGAAGGCGTCGGAAGTACGTGCGAGCTGATCGGTGCGGGAAGTCGTCATCGGGGCCTGATTCTTGGAGTTGCGGTGCTTCGGGTCATGCGTCAAGGGCCGGTCGATCGTGCCGGGCCGGGTGCGGAACATGGCGCGAGTGCTCATGCCGCGACGGCGTTCTTACGCGGACGGCCACGCGGCCGCTTGCGGGGAACCACGACGCCCTGGATGAACAGCTCGCCGCCCCAGACACCCCAGGGCTCGCGGCGGTCCTTGGCGCCGGCGAGGCACGCCTCGCGGACCGGACAGGTCTGGCAGAGGGACTTGGCGTACTCCACGTCCGCCGGCGACTCCGCGAAGAAGACCTCGGGGTCGTAGGTGCGGCAGGGGACGGGCACGCCGAGTCGCTCGATCTCGTCGTCGAGCTCGGTGAGGGGCAGCAAGGTGTTCTCCGGAGGGTCTGCGCTGGGGTCCCCGACGGCAGTGCCGAGGGGAGGGTGGTCGGTGAGGTCGCCGGTGGGCGTCCCGGTCAGGTCGGGCTGAAGTCCGGACGTGTCGTGCGGGGCGGAATGCACGGTGTTCGTTCCTCGTCTGTCGGTCCGGCCGGTGGGCCGGTCTTCGGTTGTGTCTGTCTGCGTAGACAGCGATCTCCGGGTGGAGAAAACAGAAGGGCCGCGGTTCCCGGTGTGGGATTCCGCGGCCCTGAGGGTGCCGACCTGACTCGATGTCAGGTTGGATCACTCCAGGGTTCAGGCCCGCGGAAGGCCCACATACCGTGCTGCGTCTTCTTTTGCTGCTGTCCGATCACCAGTCCGGCGGCGATGGCGCCCTTGACACCATTGGCACCGCCCTTGGCAGCCTTCGCGCTCGTCGCGCCGGCGCCGGCAGCCGCAGAGGTAAAGGCATAGGCGGTCGCCTGTGCCTTCGCCGCCGCTACCGCGGGCGCCCCGGTCGGTCGCTCACTGTGCTCACGCACCGGCAGGACCGGCAGCAGAGCAGAGGCGAGGGACCGGCGGCTGCCATGCAGCGAGACCACGGAGACGTCGAGCGAGCAGGCGGCTGCCATGACCGGACGATCGGTCATTTTGGTGATGGTGATGTTGCTGCTCACTGTGCTCGCCTCCTCTCGGCGTCTCGTAAGGGCAGTGGACCGGACTTGCCTAGTACATCACAGTCTTGGCGGCTCTTGGAAGACCCGTTCTCGACCGTGCTCACGCAGGCTATGAGGACTCCCGCGCGATGCGCAAACTATTTTTCGGCTTCTTCCGAAGAAGATTCCGCGCCCTCCTGCGAGTTGGCCGGAAGGGCCTCTTCCGGTACTTCGTCCGGAGCGTCGTATTCCGCGCTGTCCTGGGCTTCGTCGGCTTCGTCCAGGGGAACTCCGGTGCACAGCGCCAGCACGTCGGCGCCGAACTTGTCGAGTTTGCGGGCGCCCACGCCGGGGATCGCGGAGAGCCCCTGCTCGTCGGACGGCCTGACCTCGGCGATGGCCAGCAGCGTCTTGTCGGTGAAGACGCAGTAGGCGGGCTGGCCGAGCGCCTTGGCCTGTTCCATCCGCCAGCCGCGCAACCGGTCGTACAGCGCCTCGTCGAGGTCGGAGGGGCAGTCCTCGCAGCGCATCAGCTTGATCTCGCCGGCTTCGGACAGGGTGCGCCCGCACACCCGGCACAGCACCGGGCCGCGGCGCCTGCTGCGGCCGCCCGAGCCGCGCTCGGCGCCGCCCTGGCCGCCGGCACCGCCCCGGGCGCCGCGCGGCGCGGACCCCGGCCGCAGTCCGTCCATGAAGCGGGAGGGCCGCCGACCGCCGCGCCCGCCGGGTGAGCGCGACAGCGCCCACGACAGCGAGAGGTGCAGACGGGCGCGGGTCACCCCGACGTAGAGCAGCCGGCGCTCCTCCTCGATCTGCTCGTCGGTCTTGGCGTGGGTGATCGGCAAGGTGCCCTCGGTCAGGCCGACGAGGAACACCGCGTCCCACTCCAGGCCCTTCGCGGCGTGCAGCGAGGCGAGGGTGACGCCCTCCACCGTGGGGGCGTGCTGGGCGTTGGCCCGCTCGTCAAGCTCCGTGACGAAGTCGGACAGCTCCGCGGCGGGCCGGGCCGCGGTGAAGTCCTCCGACAGCCGCACCAGCGCCGCCAGCGACTCCCAGCGGTCGCGCACCGCGCCGGAGCCCGCGGGCGGCTCCGAGGCCCAGCCGCGCGAGCTGAGCACCGCCCGCACCTGCTGCGGGATGGTCTCCCGCTCCTCGCCCGGGTCGGCGGCCGCGCGCGCCGCGCCGCGCAGCAGCATGCCCGCCTCGCGCACCTCGGGGCGCTCGAAGAACCGCTCGGCGCCGCGCAGCTGGTAGGGCACCCCGGCGTCGGCGAGGGCCTGTTCGTACACCTCGGACTGGGCGTTGATCCGGTAGAGCACGGCGATCTCGCTGGGGCGCACCCCGGAGTCGATCAGGTCCTTGATCCGGCGGGCGGCGCCCTCGGCCTCGGCCGGCTCGTCCGGATACTCCGTGTAGACCGGGTCGGGGCCCGGCTCGCGCTGCGAGATCAGTTCGAGCCGGTGGGCGGCGGCGTGGCCGCGGGCCTGGCCGAGCAGGCCGTTGGCCAGGCCGACGACCTGGGGGGTGGAGCGGTAGTCCCGGACGAGCTTGACCACGGTGGCGTCCGGGTGGCGGGTGCGGAAGCCGAGCAGGAAGTCCGGGGTGGCGCCGGTGAACGAGTAGATCGTCTGCGAGGCGTCGCCGACCACGCACAGATTCCCCCGGCCGCCGAGCCACAGCTCCAGCAGGCGTTGCTGGAGCGGGCTGACGTCCTGGTACTCGTCCACCACGAAGTGCTGGTACTGCGAGCGGACGGTGTCCGCCACGTCCGGCCGGTCCTGGAGGACGCCGACGGTCAGCAGCAGCACGTCCTCGAAGTCGATCAGGCCGCGGTCGCGCTTCAACTGCTCGTACGTCGCGTAGATCCGCGCGACCTCGGCCGGGTCGCGCGGCACGTCGCGCGAGGTCTTGGCGGCGACGGCCGGATACTCCTCCGGCACCGTCTGGGTGACCTTGCACCACTCGATCTCGCCGGTCACGTCCCGCAGCTCGCTGCGGTCCAGCCTGATCCGGGAGCGGGCGCCCGCCTCCGCGACGAGCTGCACCTTGCGGTCCATGATGCGCGGCATCTCGCCGCCGATCGCCCGCGGCCAGAAGTACTGCAACTGCCGCAGGGCGGCGGAGTGGAACGTCCGCGCCTGCACCCCGCCCGCGCCCAGCTGCCGCAGCCGCCCGCGCATCTCCCCCGCCGCGCGCGCGGTGAACGTCACCGCGAGCACCGTCGAGGGCTGGAGGATGCCCGACCGCACTCCGTACGCGATCCGGTGGGTGATCGCACGGGTCTTGCCGGTGCCGGCACCGGCCAGCACGCACACCGGGCCGTGCAGTGCCGTGGCGACGGCGCGCTGCTCGGGGTCGAGTCCGTCGAGCACCGCGTCCGCGGAGTCGGGCATCGCGGGGAAGAGCGAGTCGTGGGTTGTCGCAGTCACACCGCCACTGTGCCAGGTTCCGGCGACACCCCGGCGAAGTTATCCACAGGCTTGCCCGTCCGGTGTACGGTCCGCGGCGCGGCGGCGGCATCGAAGCGGCGCCGGAGCAGCGCCGGAGCAGGGGCCGTAGCGGGGCCGTAGCGGGACCGGAGGGGGCGGAATGCACGCGGCGCCCCGGACGTTCCGAGGAATGACTACACCTCGTCCGGCGTTGCCGGATGGAGGACCCCGAGGACCCCTGGACGAGGAGCGGATCACCACATGTCCGGCACCGTGACCATGTACAGCACTTCCTGGTGCGGCTACTGCCGCCGGCTCAAGAGCCAGCTCGACCGGGAGGGCATCGCCTACACCGAGATCAACATCGAGCAGGACCCGGAGTCGGCGAAGTTCGTGGAGGAGGCCAACGGCGGCAACCAGACGGTGCCGACCGTTCTGGTCGTGGCGCCCAGCGGCAAGAAGTCCACGATGACCAACCCCAGCCTCGCCCAGGTCTCCCAGGCGCTCAGCGCCTGACGTACGGCACGCCCCCAGGCGCCCCGCCGCGCCCGGGGGCGCCTGACCGCCTGCTCCCAGGAGACCGCCCGGGACCCTCCGTGGCCGCCCCGCGCCGGTGCTACCTTCGGGATCATGGACGACGCCGCCGGGTTCCAGGACATACCGCCGACCACGCTCGCCGACCTCCTCGGCCGGGAGCAGGTCATGGACATCGGCATCCGGCCGCTGTGGCCGTCGATGCCGCGAGTGGCCGGTCCGGCCTTCACCGTGCGGTGCCCGGCCGGTGACAACCTCATGCTGCACGCCGCCATCCACCGCGCCCCGGCCGGCTCCGTCATCGTCGTCGAGGCCGGAGACGTGGACTACGCGGTCGCCGGCGGCAACGTCTGCGCGGTCGCCCAGCGGAACGGGATCGCGGCCTTCGTGATCGACGGCGTGATCCGCGACCTCGGCGAGATCCGCGACATGCGCTTCCCCGTCTTCGCGCGCGGCGTGCTCCCCATCCCGGGCGGCAAGGCCGCCGTCGAGCCCCTCAACGCCCAGGTCACCTGCGGCGGTGTCCAGGTGAACGCCGGCGACATCGTGGTGGCCGACGAGGAGGGCGTCGTGGTCGCACCCCGGGACCGGGGTGCCCGTCTGCTCGCCGACGCCCGCGCGAAGCTGGCGAAGGAGTCCGCCGAGACCCTCGACATGTGGGAGGCGGCGCACCGCTCCCGCATCGACCAGATCCTCGCCGCCCAGGGCTACCAGGACTGACCCGGCCGCACCCACCCCGGCCGTCCACCGCCCACCGTCAACCGGCCTCCCGCCGTACCCGGCCCGCACCGGCACCCGCGGGGCGCGGACGTGGGACGGTGGGGGAATGCGGGGAAGTCGGGAGGGCGTGGTGCGCGGCGTGGCCCGCACCGCGACAGGCGAGCCGCTCGGTTCCTTCTTCGTCGCCGTGACACCGGACGAGCCCAGGATGCTCCGCTTGGCGGCCCCCTTCACCAGCCCGACCGGCTTCTTCTCGCTGTCGCTGCCCGCGGGCGGGTACACGATCCGCGCCGGAGTGCCCCGCCACGACGGGCGCCCGGAGCAGGGCGGCGCGCGAGCCGACGTGGTGGCGGGCGAGGTCACGTACGTCGAGGTGGTGGGCGCCTCGGGCGAACCCGGGGGAACGGACCTCGCGCACCTGGCCCTGCTGAGGGAGTACGAAGGCGGGGCGCTGTCGGCGCGGGAGCGGACCCCCGCGGTCGAGGTGGTGGAGTACGACCCGCGGTGGCCGCGCCGGTTCGCCGCCGAGCGCGACCTGCTCGCGGACGCCCTGCCCGGCGCACGGGCGATCGAGCACGTGGGGTCGACCAGCGTGCCCGGGCTGTGCGCGAAGCCGACCATCGACGTGATGGCGGTTCTCGACGATCTGGCAGCAGTGGCCGCTCGGGTGGAGCCGCTGGCACGGATCGGGTACGAGTACCGCCCCGGGTCGTTCGCGGCCGACGAGGGGCACATGTTCCTCCGCAAGATGGCGGACGGAAAGCGGACGCACCACCTGCACGCCGTGGCCGCCGGCTCCCCGCTCGCCGACGGGTACCGCCTGTTCCGGGACTTCCTGATCGCGAACCCGGAGGCCGCGCGCCGGTACGGGGTGATCAAGCGGACCCTCGCCGCCCAGTTCGCGTACGAGCGGCAGGGATACGTCGAGGAGAAGGAGCGCCTGGTCACCGTGTTGATGGCCGGTGCGCGGGAGTGGCGGCGAACAGGTCACGCGTGGAGCCCCCGCTAGCCACGGACCTCCGTCGCTCTCCGGTACGGCGGCGGCACCACCCGCAGGCACGCGTCATCGGCACTCTCGGCAATTTAGACAGCCAACTGTGCAGTTGGCTGAAGAGAATGCTAGCCTGCAGAACATGGACGATCAGCGTGCGCCGGAGCGTGCACCGGAACCGGAGCGGGAGCCGTCGTCGGCGTCCGCCCCGGCGGCCCTCGCCGGTGAGCTGCGCGTCGTTCTCGGGCAGCTCACCCGCAGGCTCCGCGAGCAGGGACACGGCAGCGACCTCACCCGATCCCAGTCGTCGGTCCTGCTCAGGATCGAGCGCGACGGAGCGGCGACGGCGACCGTACTGGCGCGCGCCGAGGGCGTCCGCCCGCAGTCGATGGCGAAGATCGTCGGCGTCCTGGAGGACGCCGGGCTGATCAGCGGTTCGCCGGACCCGAGGGACGGCCGGAAGACCGTACTGAGCCTCACCGAGACCGCGCGCGAGAAGTTCCGTACCGGGCGGCTGGCGAAGGAGGACTGGCTGACGCAGGCGATCGGGGCCGGGTTCTCCGCCGAGGAGGTCGCGCGGCTCGCCTCCTGTACCGACCTGCTCCGACGGCTCGCCCAGTCGCCCTGACCCGTCCAACTCCCGCCTCCCCGGCACCGCTCGACCTCCGCCGTCCCGCTCCCGCCTCCCCGGCACCGCTCCGCCGCTCCACCTCCGCCGTCGGCCCCACCGCCGCTCCGGCGTGCCCTCACCCGGCTTGTCGGCACCTCACCACCCCGCCACTCCGAAGGACTTCGCATGCCCATCACCACCCTCGACCCGAAGACCGCGCTCATCGTCGTGGACCTCCAGGCCGGCATCGTCACCCTGCCGCTCGCGCACCCCGTCACCGGGATCGTCGACCGCTCGGCGGAGCTGCTGCGGGTGTTCCGCGACCGCGGCCTCCCCGTCGTCCTCGTCAACGTGGCGGGGGCACCGTCGGGCCGGACCGACCAGGGCCGCCCCGGCACCCGTTCGTTCCCCGAGGGCTGGACCGACCTCATCCCGGAACTGGACCGGCAGCCCGAGGACATCCTCGTGACCAAGCACGCGCGCAGCGCCTTCACCGGTACCGGCCTGGCCGACCGGCTGCGGGCACTCGACGTCACTCAGGTGGTCGTCACGGGCATCGCCACCGGCAGCGGAGTGGAGTCCACCGCCCGGGACGCGCACGAGCAGGGCTTCCATGTGACGCTGCCCGTCGACGCCATGACCGACCGGGACCTGTCCACGCACGAGCACAGCGTGGCGAACGTCTTCCCGCGCATCGCCGAGGTCGGCAGCACCCAGGATGTCCTGGACGTCCTCGCCAAGTGACGGTGTCCGGACCTCGGACCGAGGGCCGCGCCCAGGGCGGCGACCGGGGCGCGTTCCCCCGGCGCGCCCCCCCCGGCGCGCCCCCCGAGGCGCGGCCCTCGTCGCTTTAGTGCCTGACGGCAGGTCAAACCTTCCCCTAGCCTGAATCCATGCTGAGCGAACTGGTCTACCTGTCCGACGCGAAGTTACGGCAGTTCGTCCCGTTGGCCCGGCGCCGCTTCAGTGGCCGGCTCAAGATGGCGCTGAAGGTCTCCACGCCCCTGGTCGGCGTGGACGTGTCCCCCGCCGCCACGAGCGACGAGCGGGAGCGCCTCGACCATCTGCGGCGGGTGACCGAGCAGATCGAGAGCCACGCGCGCTGGTTCACCGATGCCGAGCACCGCCCGGGTCAGTGGATCTGGTTCGAGGCACCGCTCAACGACATGCTGCTGGACGACCCGTTCAGCCACATGGTGGTCTTCCTCGACCCCGCCGACCCGGTCGAGGGCTACGACCCGCTGGACGCCTCCGGCCGCAAGGTCCGCCTGCTGATGCACGGTTCCGCCGAGCACCTGCTGCTGCCGGCCCCGCCGCCACGGCAGGAGCCGCCGCCCGCCGCGAGGATCGTCACGGAGTACGCCACCGGCGGCACGGCATGGACGTCCGGCGCCGCCTCCCGCCCCCCTGCCTACAGCGAGGTCACCAGGAGCCGGGCGTGGTTCAGGCGCGAAGGCGGCCAGGCCCACGACACGCTCGACACCCTCGGCCACCAGGACCTGCCGGTCCTCCAGGCGGACTCCCCACCCACACAGCTGTCCAGGCTGGGCCACCTCCACCAGGGCACCGCCGAACTCGTCGACTGGCTCGACCGCCGCGCCTCCGCACCCACCGCCGCCTGGACGCGGGGATACGCGCGCGTCACCGCCGACCTCGCCTACCCGCCCGGCGACGGCGACACCGCCGCCGCCTTCAGCAGAGTGGTGATCGCCAGCCCGCTGTACGTGGAGTACGCGCACGACCTGCCGTAGCGCGCCGGCCAGTGGCCCGCCCGCCGACCCGCCAGGCTCACAGGACGCACACCCGCGGCTACCGCACCGCCGCGGCTCCCCCCTGCTTCGGCAGCGGCTTGCCGTACCACAGCTCGATCAGCCGGGCCGCGATCGAGATGCCGAACGGGGGCAGCACCTCGCCGGACTCGAAGGCGGCGCGCAGGTCCTCGCGGGAGAACCAGCGGGCCTCGTGGATCTCCTCGCCGTCGACGTGGATCTCGGAGGAGGTGGCCTGCGCCATGAACCCGAGCATGAGGCTGGACGGGAACGGCCAGGGCTGGCTGGCGACGTAGGAGACGTCGCCGACGGTGACGCCGGCCTCCTCGAAGACCTCGCGGCGCACCGACTGCTCGATGGACTCGCCGGGTTCCACGAAGCCCGCGAGGGTGGAGAAGCGGCCCTCGGGCCAGTGCACCTGGCGGCCGAGCAGGGCGCGGTCCTCGTCGTCGGTGACGAGCATGATCACGGCGGGGTCGGTGCGCGGGTAGTGCTCGGCGCCGCAGGCGGGGCAGCGGCGGATGTGGCCGGCGGCGGCGATGACGGTGCGCTCGCCGCACCGGGAGCAGAAGCGGTGCATGCGCTGCCAGTTCTCCAGCGCGACGGCGTGCACCATCAGCCCGGCCTCGATCGGGGCGAGCAGCCCGCCCACCTCGCGCAGTCCGGCCGGGCGGGCCGCCTCGTCCATCCGCCCGGGCAGGGTGTCCTTCTGCAGGGCGAAGTAGCGCACGCCCTCCTCGTCGATGCCGAGGAAGTAGCGGTGCTGCTCGGTCTCGGGGGCGTCGAACGCCGGGGTCATGACGAGTTCGGCGCCGCCGTCGGGGGTGTCCTCGACCAGCACCTGGCCGCCGGAGACGACGAAGACGCGGGTGGTGGGGTGGCTCCAGGCAGCCGCGAGCCATGCCTCGTCGAGCCGATGGTGGGCCGCGCGGTCCACCCCGGTGTAGGTGAGGCTCAGCGGCTTCGATGTCGCGTCGAGTTCGGTCAAGGCGTCTTCCCAACTCCCCTTTGCGGTGCCTGCGGTGCCTGCGATGCCTGCCGTACGAGCCGTACGAGCGGTGCCGGCCGTACGGGCGGTACGGGTTCCACGCGAGTGGGCGCGAGGTGCCCGTTGCGCCGTCGGCCCGCGCCGCTCACCGGCTGCTCGGCCACGGTTCGGCCGCCCAGTCCGCGGCGAGCTCCGTCCACAGGTGCGCCGCGGTCTCGACGCCCTTGAACAGCAGGTCGAGATCCACTTTCTCGTCCACGGAGTGCCAACCGTCGGACGGCACGGAAATTCCCAGGAACAGTACGGGAACACCCAGTACGTCCTGGAGGTCGGCGGCCGGCCCGGACCCGCCCTCGCGGGTGTACCTGATCTCCTGGCCGAAGGCGCGGCCCATCGCGCGGACCAGCGAGCGCAGCGCGGGGTGGTCCAGCGGGGTCAGGCACGGGCGGGTGCCGTCGCCCCAGAAGCGGATCTCGTGCCGGATGCCGTCGGGCAGCCGGGCCGCCACCCAGTCCGTGACCAGTTGCCGCACCCGGGCGGTGTCCTGCCCCGCGACCAGCCGGAAGGAGAACTTGATCTCCGCGGTGGACGGCACGATGGTCTTGCCGCCCGGGCCACCGTAACCGGCGTGGATGCCGTTGACCTCGGCGGTCGGCCGGGCCCAGATCCGCTCCAGGGTGGTGTGGCCGTGCTCGCCGAGCGCCGCGTGCGACTTGGCCGTACGCAGCCAGCCCGCCTCGTCGAACGGCAGCTCCGCCAGCAGCGCCCGCTCCCGGTCGGTGAGTTCCACCACACCGTCGTAGAAACCGGGGATCGACACCCGCCGGTCCTCGTCGTGCAGCGCGGCGACCAGCCGGGCCGCCTCCGTGGCGGGGTTGGGCACCGCGCCGCCGAACGAGCCCGAGTGGATGTCCTGGTCCGGCCCGTACAGATCGATCTGGCCGTCCACCAGGCCGCGCATGCCGGTGCACACCGTCGGGGTGTCCTCGGCCCACATGCCGGTGTCCGAGACGATCACGGTGTCGCAGGCGAGCCGGTCGGCGTGCTTCCTGATCAACGGCCCGAAGTGCGGCGACCCGGACTCCTCCTCGCCCTCGACCAGCAGTTTCAGGTTCACCGCCGGAGCGGTGCGGCCGGTCGCCGCCAGGTGCGCGCGCAGGCCCAGGGTGTGCAGGAAGACCTGGCCCTTGTCGTCCGCGGCGCCGCGTGCCCGCAGCCGCCCGTCCTGCTCGACCGGCTCGAACGGGTCGGTCGCCCAGCCGTCCTCGCGCGCGGCGGGCTGCACGTCGTGGTGCCCGTAGACGAGCACGGTGGGCGCGTCGGCCTCGCCGCTCGGCCACTCGGCGAAGACCGCCGGGCCACCGCCCTCGGTCTCCCACACCTCCGCCACCGGGAAGCCGGTGTCGGTCAGCGCCGCCGCGAGCCACTCGGCGCTGCGGCGTACGTCGGGGGCGTGGTCCGGGTTCGCGGAGACGGACGGGATACGGAGCCAGTCCCCCAGCGCGGCGAGGAACGCGGCGCTGTGTTCGGCGATGTACGGGGCCGGGTCGGCGGGGTGCGGGTGGACGGCGTTGTCCGGGGTCGTACGCATGGCTTTCAGCGTACCGGCCGCGTCGTCGGCCCTGCTCCGCCGCCTGCCGCCGACCCCGCCGACGCACCCCGCCGACGCACCCCCGCGCCCCGCGCCCGCCCGCTGTCAGTGCGGTGGCTCCTCGGCCCGGTCCGGCGGATCGGGGCTGAGCAGCCGCTCCAGCGCGGCCCGGTCGGGCAGGTCCGGGGGCCGCAGCAGCGTGCCGGTGCGGATGTGCAGGAACGCCGCCCGCACCCGCTCCAGCGGCACGCCCTGCTGCTCGGCCCAGGCCAGCCGGTAGATCGCGAGCTGCAGCGGGTCCGCGGCGTCGGGCCGGTGCCCGGTCTTCCAGTCGACGATCTCGTACGTGTACGGGTCCGCGTCGTGGCCGGACGGCTCGGCGGAACCGGTGTCGGCGGCCACGGCATCCGCGCGCACGGCGTCCGTACGTTCCCGGTACACCGCGTCGATGCGGCCGCGGACGAGGCGGCCGGCGAGGGTGAGGGTGAAGGCGGCCTCGACGCGGTAAGGGGTGCGCTCGGCGTACGGGGTGCGCAGGAAGGCGTCCTTGAGGGCGGCGAGGTCCTGCTCGTCGGCGATGTCGTCGCCGGGTTCGATGCCGGGCAGGTCCTCCGGGGCGAAGAGCGGGCGGGCCTCGAAGCGGGACTCGACCCAGGCGTGGAAGCGGGTGCCGCGGCGGGCGGCGGGGGCCGGCGGGCGCGGCAGGGGGCGGGCCAGGTCGCGGGCGAGGCCGTCCGGGTCGGCGGCCAGCCGCATGAGCTGGGTGGCGGTGAGGGTGCGCGGGAGGGGGACGTCGTGGACGGTGGCGCGGGCGCGGCGCAGTTCGCCGGTGAGGGCGGTGAGGTCGCGGTCCCAGGCGGAGACGAGGCGGGAGTCGTCGGGAGGGAGCGGGGGATCGGCGGGGTGGGGGGCGCCGGTGGGGTCGGGGGTGGGGTGGCCTTTCCCCCGGGTGGGTTGCGGGGGGAGGGAGGGGCGGGGGGATGTGGCGCGGGTGGGTTGCGGGGGGAGGGGGGTGTCGGAGGCGTCCGGGCGGGTGGCGTCGATCTGGGCGCGGACGGTCTTCGCCGCATGGCGGCGCCGTTCGAAGGCGGCCGGGTCGAGGGGCAGCGGCCAGGGGGGTTCGGTGGCGGAGGCGAGGGCCGGGTTGTCGGCGTCCTCGGCCGGGGGCTCGGCCCACACCTCGATCTCGCCGTGCCCGGCCTCGCAGTGCGCGCGCAGGGCGTCGAGGAACGCGGACGGCCCGAACGGCTTGGACTGGGTCGGCCCCCACCAGTGCCCGGAGCCGAGCAGGAGGGAGCGCGGCCGGGTGAAGGTGACGTACCCGAGCCGCAGTTCCTCGATGCGCTGGTGCTCCTTCATCGCGGCGCGGAATCCGTCGAGCCCGGCCCGGGTCCACGCCTCCACGTCGGGGAGGGTGGCGGCGTCGCCGCGCAGACCGTGCGGCAGCACCTTCGCGTTGAGCGGCCACAGCTCCCGTCCGCGTTCGCTGGGAAAGCCCTTGGCGACCAGCCCGGGCACCACGACCACGTCCCACTCCAGCCCCTTGGCCTTGTGGGCGGTGAGCACCTTCACCGTGTCGTCGCCGCCGGGCAGCGAACTGTCGAGGCCCTTCTCGTACTGCGCCGCTGTGTGCAGGAACCCGAGGAAGGCCAGCAGCGTCGCCTCCCCGTCCAGCCCGGCGAAGGACGCGGCCACGTCGAGGAACGCGTTGAGGGTCTCCTGGCGGCGGGCGGCCAGCGCGTGCGGGGACGCGGCCAGCTCCACTTCGAGCCCGGTGACGGCCAGCACCCGGTGCAGCACGTCCATCAGCGGGTCGGCGAGCGCCCGGCGCAACTCCCTTATCTCGGCGGCCAGCCGCGCGAACCGCACCCGCGCCTCGGCGGAGAACGGCAGCTCGTCGCCGGGTTCGGCGTCGAGGAACGTCTCCAGCGCGTCGGTCAGCGACACCACCTCGGCCGGATCGACCCCTTCCACGGCCGCCGCGAGCCGGTCCGGCCCCTCGCCGTCCGCACCGGCGCCGGGCCCGGGACCGTACCGCACCAGCAGCCGGGCCCGGCGGCCGAGGAGCGCCAGGTCGCGCGGGCCGATCCGCCAGCGCGGTCCGGTCAGCAGCCGTACCAGGGCCGCGTTGGCGGTCGGGTCGTGCAGCACCTCGCAGGTGGCGACGAGATCGGCCACCTCGGGCAGGTGCAGCAGCCCCGACAGCCCGACCACCTCGACCGGCACGTCCCTGGCCACCAGCGCCGCGTGGATGTCGGCGAAGTGCGCGGCCGTACGGCACAGCACCGCGATCTCGCCGGGCGGGGTGCCGGTGCGCACCAGGTGGGCGACGGAGTCGGCGAGCCACGTCGTCTCCTCGGCCTGCGTGGGCAGCAGCGCGCAGCGTACGACGCCGTCGCGCTCGGCGCCGGGGGCCGGGCGCAGCGCCTCCACGCCTTCGTGCCGGGCGCGCAGTTCGACGGCGAGGGTGTTGGCGAGGTCCAGCAGCCGGCCGCCGGAGCGGCGGTTCTCGCTGAGCGAGTAGCGGTCGGCGGGCCGCCCGTCGGCGTACGGGAAGTGCCGGGGGAAGTCGTCGAGGTTCGCCACGGACGCGCCGCGCCAGCCGTAGATCGCCTGGCAGGGGTCGCCGACCGCGGTCACCGGATGCCCGGTGCCGCCCCCGAACAGCCCGGCGAGCAGCAGCCGCTGCGCCACCGACGTGTCCTGGTACTCGTCCAGCAGCACCACCCGGTACTGGTCCCGCAGCAGCGCGCCGACCTCCGGGCGGCCCTGCGCCAGCTCGGCGGACAGCGCGATCTGGTCGCCGAAGTCCAGCAGGTCGCGGCCCTTCTTCTCCTGCCGGTAGGCGGCGGCCAGTTCGGCCAGGTCGCGGCGGGCGGCGGTGGCGTGCGCCACCTCCTTCACCCAGGCGTAGCCGCGCGTGCCCGGGTCCAGCTCGCCGAGCCGCGCGGCGAGCCGCGTGTCGTGGGCGCGCAGCCGCTCGGCGGGCACCAGGTGCTCCGACAGCTCGCCGGACAGCGCGAGCAGGTCGCCGATGAGCGTGGGCAGCCCCTTGGTCAGCGCCGGGTACGGGCCGGGCGCGGCCCGCAGCACCTTCGCCGCCAGCTGGAAGCGGGTGGCGTCGGCGAGCAGGCGCGCGGTCGGCTCCAGCCCGATCCGCATGCCGTGGTCCTTCAGCAACTGCCCGGCGAACGCGTGGTACGTCGAGATCTGCGGGTCCCCCGGCACCTGGTCCGGGTCCAGGGCCGGGTCGGGCGGGCCGTCCGCCTCGCCCGGGGTGATGCCCGCCCGCACCAGCGCCCGCCGCACCCGCTCGGAGAGCTCCGCGGCCGCCTTGTTGGTGAAGGTCAGCCCCAGCACCTGGTCCGGCGCGACCTGTCCGGTGCCGACCAGCCACACCACCCGCGCGGCCATCACCGTGGTCTTCCCCGAGCCCGCCCCGGCCACGATCACCCCGGGAGCGGGCGGCGCGGTGATGCACGCCATCTGCTCGGGGGTGAACGGGATACCCAGCAGCTCCTTGAGCTGATCAGGGTGGTGGAGAGGGTTTGCCACCCAGCGAGGCTATCCGGCCGGGCCGACACGCTTCACCGGCCGGCCCGTCCGTTCGGGGGCAGGTCAGACCGAGTCAGACCGACAGGTGCGGAGCGTCGCTGCCCACCGAGGAGAGGTCGACGGTGTCCTTGGCCGGCGGCGCGGATATCCGCGGCGCCTTGCCGAAGTCGCTGAAGCGGAGGCTGCCCCCGCCGTCGGTGCTGACCAGGCCGAGGATGTACGGCGTGCCGTCGGCGGCGACGTACACCGTGTTGGTGGTGCCGTCGTCGTCGCGCTCGTGGAGCGGGACCACGGCCCGGCCGTAGTGGCTGGCCGGGGCGTCCTTGCCGGTCACCTCGTCGCCCTCCTCGACCGAGGCGAGCAGGGAGTCCAGCTTGCAGAACTGGTCGAGGTCGTCCGCCTCCTGCTCCTGCGCGGGCAGCCTGACCCACTTCCCGGCGAAGGCCCGGGCCAGTACGTCGCCGTGGCTGTCGTCCTGGTCCTCCCAGTAGGAGGCGTCGGCCTTCAGGTAGTACGCGTCGTGGATGCCGATGACCTGGACCGGGTCCTCCCCGTCGTTCTCGAGGGAGGCCGCGCACTTTCCGGAGGCGGTGAGCGCGGCGGTGATGTGCGCGTCACCCTCGTCGTCGGAGAGGACGACATCGACGGTCACGGCCGTCACGGAGTCCATCGCCTCCTCGGCCTTCGAGAAGATCCGGTCGGCGCTCTCCCCCGCGAACGCCCCGGTCTCGGCGGTGGTGGCCGCCGGTACGACGATCGGCGCGCCGCCCGCGTCCGTGTCCCCGCCGCAGCCGGTCAGCACCGCCACGGCCACCGCGGTGCCGAGCACCGCCGCGCAGAAGTTACGTGTGGCCGCCACGGCCGCCCCCTTGCATCCCCCCAGGGGCCCGCGCTGGTGGCGGCGGGCACCCGGAATCCCCTTGCTCCGTACACAGACCATAGCGTCCGGCTGCGACAGCGTGCTGTGGGTTATCCACAGGCCGTCACACCCACCCCTGGCGTTCACTCCACGACGTGCCGGCCCTCCGGCCGGGCGGTGCAGGCCGAGCGGAAGGCGCAGTGCGCGCAGTGCTGGCCGGCCGCGGGTGTGAAGCGCTCGTCCAGCACCCGCCCGGCCGCCTCGGCGAGGAGGTCCTGGGCCCACTCCCCCTCGATGGGCTCCTGCCGCTGCACCGCCGGGAGCGCGTCGCCGCCCTCCTTGCGGGTGGCGCCGAGCCGGAGCTGCACGAGTTCGGCGCCGCCGGGGTGCGGACGGGCCCCGCCGAAGAGCGGGTCGACTGCCCCCTCGCGGACGGCGAGCTGGTAGACCGCGAGTTGGGGGTGCCGGGCGACCTCCTTCGCGGTGGGCTTGGCCCGCCCGGTCTTGAAGTCCACGACGTACGCCTGCCCTTCGGCGTCCGTCTCCACCCGGTCCATGCTGCCGCGGATGCGCACCTGCGCGTCGCCCGCCTCCAGCGTCACGTCGAACGCGTGCTCCCCGGCGACCGCCTCGCGGCCCCGCTCCATGACGTGCCAGCGCAGGAAGCGCTCCAGCGCGGCGCGGGCGTTCTCCCGCTCCTGCCGGGACTTCCAGGGCGCGTCGAACGCGAGCGCGTCCCATACGGAGTCCAGCCGCGCCATCAGCACGTCGAGGTCGGCGGGGGCCCGGCCGGAGGCGACCTCGTCGGCGAGGACGTGCACCACGTTCCCGAAGCCCTGCGCGGCCGTCGACGGCGGCTCGGCCTTGACCTCGCGCCCCAGGAACCACTGCAGCGCGCACGTGTTGGCGAGCTGGTCGAGCGCGCTGCCGGACAGCACGACCGGCTGGTCCCGGTCGCGGACCGGCACGGCCGACCGGGTCGGCTCGTACACGCCCCACCAGCGCTCGGGGTCCGCGGCGGGCACCAGCGCGTGGCCGTCGTCGGTGAGCGAGGCCATCCGGGCCAGCCGTCGGGCGGCGGCGTCACGCAGTTCGGGTGACACGGCCGGGTCCACGGTGGTCGCGCGCAACTCCGCGACGAGCGCGGCCACCGCGAGCGGGCGGCGCGGCCGGTGGCCCACGTGCACCGGTTCCACGCCGAGTTCGGCGAGGAACCGGGAAGGCTGGTCGCCGTCGTCCGCCGCGGACTTCACCGCCGTCACCAGCAGCCGGTCCCGCGCGCGGGTCACCGCGACGTAGAACAGCCGGCGCTCCTCGGCCAGCAGCGCGCCCGGGGTGAGCGGCGGCGCGAGGCCGTCACCACCGATCCGGTCCGCCTCCAGCAGGGAGCCGCGGCGGCGCAGGTCCGGCCACACGCCCTCCTGCACGCCCGCCACCACCACGAGCGGCCACTCCAGGCCCTTCGCGCGGTGCGCGGTCATCAGGCGTACGGCCTCGGGCCGGACCGCGCGCCCGCCGAGCGTGTCGGCCACGATGTCGAACGACGACAGCTCGTCGATCAGGTTCAGCGCGCCGCGGCCCCCGGTGCGCTCCTCCGCCCGGGCCACCGTCTCGAACAGCGCGCACACCGCGTCCAGGTCGCGGTCGGCGTTCCGTCCGGCCGGACCGCCGCGCAGCGCCGCCCGCTCCAGCCGGCCCGGCCACGCCGAACCGTTCCACAGCGCCCACAGCGCGTCCTCCACGGTGCCGCCCGCCGCGAGCCCCGCGCGTGCCGCGGCCAGTTGCGCCCCGATCCGCCGCGCGCCGCGCGCGTACGAGGCGTCGTGCGTCGCCAGCCGCTCCGGCCGCGCGACCGCCTCCGCGATCAGCAGGTCCGAGGGACGCGGCACCGCCACACCCGCCGCCCGCTCCTCCTCGCGCAGCGCGCGCCCCAGCTTCCGCAGGTCCGCCGAGTCCATGCCGCCCAGCGGCGACGTGAGCAGCGTCAGGGCGTCCTCGACGGAGAGCCCGAGAGCGTCCCCTTCCGAGCCGTCGTCCCCGCTCCCATCCTCGCTCCCGTCCCCGCTCCCGTCCGCCGATACGGATACGGCTACGGCTACGGGCTCGGGCCCGTCCGCGTCCCCGGTCCCGGCCTCCTCCGCAGCCTCCTCCACGGCCTCCGGCTCGGCCATGTCCCCGCGCGCCGCCGCGGGCGCCGCCGCTTCCGCCGCCACCCGCAGCGCCAGCAGCAGCGGTGCGACGGCGGGGTCAGCGTGCAGCGGGGTCGCGGACGGGGCGAGGTCGATCGGGACACCGGCCGAGGCGAGCGCGCGGCGCAGCGTGGGCAGCGCGGAGGTGGTGCGGGTGAGGACCGCCATGTCCGACCATGGGATGCCGTCTTCGAGATGGGCGCGGCGCAGGGCGTCGGCGATGGCGTCGAGTTCGGCGCCGGGCGTCGGGTGGGTGCGCACCGCGAGGGCGCCGCCGGGGCGGTGGGCGGTGGGCGCGCGATGGGCGCGGGCCGCCGCGGCGGGCAGGCGGGGCAGCGCCATCCGGCCGGCCAGCCGCCCGGTGGCGGCGAGCAGCGCGGCGCCGGCCCGGCGGTTGCCGGTGAGCACGCGCACCGGGGCGGGGCGGCCGGCCCGGTCGGGGAAGGCGGCGGGGAAGTCGAGGATGCCGTTCACGTCGGCACCCCGGAACGCGTAGATCGACTGGTCGGGGTCGCCGAAGGCGACGAGGGTACGGCCCTGCCCGGCGATCGCGTGCAGCAGCCGGACCTGCGCGGCGTCGGTGTCCTGGTACTCGTCGACGAAGACCGCGTCGTAGCGCCCGGCGAGCTCGGTGTGCACCTCGGGCCGCCGGACCAGCCGGACCGCGCGGTGCACGAGTTCGGTGTAGTCGATGACGCCCTGGAGGTCGGCGACGTCCAGGTACTCCTGGAGGAAGGCGGCCGCGGCGAGCCAGTCGGGCCGGCCGATCCGGCGGGCGAAGTCGGCGAGCGCGCGGGGGGCGAGGCCGAGTTCGCGGGTGCGGGCGAGCACCGCGCGCACCTCGTCGGCGAAGCCGCGGGTGGTGAGCGCGGCCCGCAGGTCGTCGGGCCAGCTCACCTTGGCGCGGCCCTCGCGGGCGAGCCGGGCCTGTCCGGCGAGCAGTTCGCGGACCATCAGGTCCTGCTCGGGCCCGGACATCAGCCGCACCGGCTCGGCGAACAGGTCCGGGTCCTGGTGGGCGCGCAGCAGCCCGTAGCAGAACGAGTGGAAGGTGGTGGCCTGCGGCGCGGCGGTGGCGCTGCCGGTCACGGCCTGCGCGCGGGCGGCCATCCGGTCGCGCAACTCGACGGCGGCGGCGCGGCCGTAGGTCAGGACGAGCACCCGGTCGGCGGGGGTGCCGGCCCGCACCCGGGCCAGCACGGCCTCCACCAGCGTGGTGGTCTTCCCCGTGCCGGGGCCGGCGAGCACCAGGAGAGGTCCCTGCCCGTGCTCAACCACAGCGCGCTGGGATGCGTCCAGCACTGGAGGCGCGGCGGACACCGCCGGCGCGCGCACCAGCCGGTAGCCTCCGACGCCCGGGCGGGTCGCACGGGCGTCGGCGGTCCGGTCCTCCCAGCCGGGCGCCGCGGGGGCGCCGTCAGGGGAAACGCGAGGAAGTGGGGAAGAGGGGTTCACGTGGTTCGCCGGTTTCGTGGTGGTCAGGCAATGTACTCCGTACGGGCTGGTCGCGGCATGTGTTGCCTCCGCATGGCGGAAGCTGGATGACATGACCCTCCGGCCGTCATCCGCCGCTCGCGCCACCCGCAGACCCGGGCGCGCCCTCGGGGCCGGCGCCGGGCGCCCGCCCGGGGCCGTCCGGCGTGCGCGTGCCGTCCGGCGAGAGCCCGTCCCAGCGGGCCGCGCGCATGTCCAGGCGCGGTATGTGGCCCTGGGCGGCGGGGCCGACCGTCCGCAGCGGGGTGCCCTCCGCGCGGTACGCGGCCAGGGCGCGCTGCTCGTGCCCGGCGAGCAGCACCCCGTCGGAGCGCACCACCCGCCACCACGGCACCACCGCCCCGTACTCCGCCATCACCCGGCCGACCTGACGCGGCCCGCCCTCCCCCAGCCACTCCGCCACGTCGCCGTACGTCATGACCCGGCCCGGCGGAATCAGGTCCACCGCGTCCAGCACCTTCTCCGCGTACGGGCCCAGCTCGCCCGCCCCGGTCGCACCGCTCTCCTCGCTCACCCGGCCAATCCTGCCGCACACCGCCGACACCGGGGGGCTACGGCTCCGTACGTGCACAGCGCATGCCACCATCGTCCGGGCGGTGACTGGTGATACGAGACCAAGAAGAGACAACAGGGGACAAGCAGGGCGCCGGCGAGGCCGTGGAGGCCGCCGGCGCTCCTGGAGCGCTGTCCCCGTCCGCCCCTGAGCCGCGGGTCGCGGTGAGCGAGGACAGCGACCGGGGCGCGAAGGCGGTGGCCGGCGGCTCGGGTCGCTCAGGTGACTCCGGCGGCTCAGGTGACTCCGGCGGCTCGGACGGCAACGGCAGCTCGGACGGCTCCGGCGACTCCGGCACGGACGGGTCGGGCAGCTCGGACGGCGCTGACGACCCGGCCGACCTGGGCTACCCGGGCGACCTGGGCGGCACCGGGTCCACGCGCGGCGCCCCCGACCACCCCGCCGGCTCCGACCACCCCGCGCAGCCGCCCGCCCCCCAACCGCACGGCTCGCACCTGGCACCGGAAGAACCGTTTTGGTCCGCACCGGACCCCGAGGACCCGTCCGGCGGCGACCTGCCCGCCGACGGCGCGCCGCTCGAACCGGCCGGCGCGACCCGGCAGGCCGTGTCCGTGGACGAGCCGCTGCTCGCCGCCCGGGTGCACCGCCCCGCCGACCTGGTGCGCTTCTTCATGGGCCTGCTGGGCATCGGGGTGGTGCTCGCCATCGCGGGCTTCGCCCACGCCACCACCAACGGCCTGGAGACCGACATCACCAAGGGCGCCATGCGGGCGCCCGACTTCTTCTCCTCGTTCACCGGCACCACCGCGAGCGTGGCGGTGCTCATCGTGCCGGTGGCGTTCGCCGTGGAGCGGCTGGTCAGACGCGACGGGCTGCGGATCGCCGACGGCGTGCTCGCGGCCGTACTGGCGCACGGCGCCGCGCTCGCCACCGACCTGTGGGTCACCAACGCCGCCCCCGGCTCGATCCGCGAGGCGCTCTCGCACGGCGCGCCGACCGGTCTGGGCATGACCGACCCGGTGCAGGGCTACCTCGCCCCGGTGATCGCCTACGTCACCGCCTCCGGCATGGCCAGACGCCCGCGCTGGCGGGTCGCGCTGTGGTTCGTCCTGCTGCTGGACGCGTTCGCGGTGCTGGCCGGCGGCTACACCACGCCGTTCTCCATCGCGCTGACCCTGCTGATCGGCTGGGCCGTCGCCAACGGCACGATCTACGCGGTCGGCTCGCCGAACGTCCGCCCCACCGGCCAGAACCTGCTCGCGGGCCTGCGCCGGGTCGGGTTCGCGCCGCTGACCGCGCGCCGGGTGGTGGAGACCGGCCCGGAGAGCGCGGACTCCGACCGCGGCCGCGCCTACCTGGTCACCCTGGAGGACGGTCCCCCGCTGGACGTGACCGTGGTGGACCGCGAGCAGCAGGCGCACGGCTTCTTCTACCGGGCCTGGCGGCGGATGTCGCTGGTCGGCGGGATCACCCAGCGCCGCAGCCTGCTGTCCCTGCGGCAGGCGCTGGAGCAGGAGGCGCTGCTGGCCTACGCGGCGATCGCGGCCGGCGCCAACGCGCCGAAGCTGATCGCCACCTCGGAGCTGGGCCCCGACGCGGTGATGCTCGTCTACGAGCACATCGGCGGCCGCCGCCTGGACGCGCTGGACGACGACGAGATCACCGACGCCCTGATGCGCGAGGCGTGGAAGCAGGTGCGCGCCCTGCAGTCGCGGCGGATCGCGCACCGGCGGCTGGTCGGCGAGTCCCTGCTGGTGGACCGGAGCGGCACGGTCTTCCTCACCGACCTGCGCGGCGGCGAGATCGCCACCGGCGACATCCTGCTGCGGATGGACATCGCGCAGTTGCTGACCACCATGGCACTGCGGGTCGGCCCGGCGCGGGCGGTGGGCGCGGCGCTGTCGGTGCTCGGTCCGGACGCGGTCGCCGCGTCGCTGCCGCTGCTGCAGCCGATCGCGCTGAGCCGTTCCACCCGCGGCGAGCTGAAGATGCTCAACCGGGCCCGCGCGGTGCGGGAGCGCGAAGCGGTGCTCGCCGCGCTGGCCGCGGACAAGGAGGCCAGGGAGCGCGGCAGGGCGCACCCCGCTCGCGAGCCGGCGCCGAGCACCGCCACGGTGGCCGCCGAGCCGGACGGCTCGGCGGCCAAGGCACCGTCGAAGGCGGAGCGGAAGGCCGAGACCAAGGCGGAGAAGCGCGCCATGGAGGACGCGCTGGAGGAGATCCGCGAGGAGGACCTGCTGTCGCGGATCAGGCAGCAGGTGCTGCTGATCCGCCCGCAGGCGCCCGTCGAGCCGGTGCGGCTGGAGCGGATCAAGCCGCGCACCCTCATCACGGTCATCGCGGGCGCCTTCGCCGCGTACTTCCTGCTCTCCCAGCTCTCGTCGGTGCCGATCGGCCACGCCATCGTGCACGCGGACTGGAAGTGGGCGCTGGTCGCCGTGGTCGGCTCCGCGGCGAGCTACGTCGCCGCGGCCGGCGCGCTGTCCGGTTTCGTGCCGGAGCGGCTGTCGTGGCCGCGGACGGTGATGGCGCAGGTCGCCGGGTCGTTCGTGAAGCTGGTGGCGCCGGCCGCGGTGGGCGGGGTGGCGCTGAACACCCGCTATCTGCAGAAGGCGGGGGTACGGCCCGGGCTCGCGGTGGCCAGTGTGGGCGCCTCGCAGCTCGTCGGGCTCGGTTCGCACATCGTGCTGCTGATGGCGTTCGGCTTCATCACCGGCACCGAGAAGACGCCGTCGCTGTCGCCGTCCAGGACCGTCATGGCGGGGCTGCTGACCGCGGGCGTGCTGGTGCTGGTGGTCACCGCGGTGCCCGCGCTGCGGAAGTTCGTCTCGACCCGGGTCCGCGCGCTGTTCGCGGGCGTCGTGCCACGCATGCTGGACGTGCTCCAGCGCCCGGCGAAGCTGCTCACCGGCATCGGCGGCACCCTGATGGTCACGGTGACCTTCGTGCTGTGCCTGGACGGCTGCGTACGGGCCTTCGACGGCAACCTCAGCTACGCGACGATCGCGGTGGTCTACCTCGCGGGCAACGCGCTGGGGTCCGCGGCGCCGACACCGGGTGGCGTCGGCGCGGTCGAACTGGCGCTGACCGGCGGCCTGATCGCGGCGGGGCTGCCGAAGGAGGTGGCCACCCCGGCGGTGCTGTTCTTCCGGCTGCTGACCTTCTGGCTGCCGGTGCTGCCGGGCTGGCTCGCCTTCACGCACCTCAGCCGCAAGGGCGAGTTGTAGGACCGGAACAGGGACCGGTCAACGGGGACCGGGACGGTGGCCGTCCTGCCGGCCGGCGGGACGACCCGGTCGGCAGGATCGGCGGCTCACTGGTCCTCGATGTCCGAGATCTGCTTCGTCGCGAGGTCGGACTGGACCTTCAGGTACGTGTAGTACGGGCTGCTCGGGTTGCCCCAGGTGAGGCGGACGGTGCTGAAGGCGTGGCCGGCGCCGCCGCCGTCGGCCGTGACCTGCCAGCCGATCGGGTTGTCCTGGGCGCGCAGCACACCGTCGGCGTGCTGCGCGGCCTCCCACGCGGCCAGCTTCGTCCGGAAACCGCTGGTCAGGTAGTGCTCGCGCAGTCCGTTGCGCAGGTCGTCGTTGCGCGCGTCCCACACCACGTCGATGTAGGCGCCGTAGAAGTCCGCGACGCGGTCGACGGTCGACTGCGGGTCGCCCGAGCGGACCGACCCGGCGGCCTGCGGCACCTCGGCGCCGGTGGTGTGGTCGCCGTGCACGCTGCCCGCGGACTGGGTGGGCGCGGCCGGATGCGTGCCGTGGGTGGTGCTCGCCTGGGCGGCAGCCGCGGGCGCGGCGACGGCGAGACCGAGCGCGACGGCAGTGAGGGCGAGCCGGCGGACCGAGCTCCGGGTACGGGTACGGGTACGGGTACGGGTACGGGTACGGGTACGCGCGAGTTGCATGGCTGCCTGACCTTTCGTGAGATGTGTGGTGATAGACCACTCTTATCCAATAAGCGATCTGACACCCCGTAAGACCGTCTGTGTCCTGGAAGGGTTGTCCTTCGTCCGGGGAAATCCCGTGAACTCCGCGCATGCGGCGGCTGCTGACGGCGTGACACGTCCGTGACCCAATAGGCACTGCACCGCCCTCGAACAGGCTGTTCCGCTTCGATACGGTGAAAGCCTGGATACGGGGACCAGACTCGGGTGTACGTCATTGCCGCGGACCCGGTGGCTCCCTTTGCGACGACCGATCGGGAGCTCTCCACGATGCGCGCACGCACCGCAGTGACCGCCACCGCACTCGCGGCGGCCACCGCCCTCACCCTGACCGCCTGCGGCGGCGGCTCGGGCGGCGGTGGCGACAAGATCTCGACGTCACCGAGCACTTCGGCCGCCACGGCGGCACCGACTACGTCCTCCCCCGCGAGCGGTTCGCGCATCGTCCTCGACCCGAGTGTGAAACTGCCCGCCGGCCTCAAGCTCGACTTCGCCTGGTCCACGCCGAGCGACCCCGCTCAGAAGGCGGCGCTCACCGCAACCGCGAACTTCATGCAGTCGATGGTGCACGGCGTCGTCGAACAGAACCCGAAGGACGGGTCCCTGTACGGCTTCGCCACCGACAGCGCCCTCACCTACGCGAAGACCTACGTACAGAACCACGTCTCCGCAAAGCGCACGCTGACCGGAACGGACGACTTCTACCGTCCCGTCGTCAAACTCGGCGCCAAGAGCACCGTCGCGGAGGTCACCTTCTGCGAGAACGACGCGAAGCTCTACGCCAAGGACCTCTCGACGGGCAAGGTCGACACCACTCCGGCCGGCGACGACAGTTACACGTCCTACGACATCGTCCTGGCCAAGATGCCCACCCAAGCAGAACTGTGGCAGGCACGATCCGTCACCTACAAAGAGAGGGCCGTGCAGTGCAAGCAGTGAGGATCGCCAGGAGACTGGGTCCGACCGTACCGATCGCCATGCTGGTCGTGGCGGCAACAGCTGTGCCCAGTTACGCGCACGACACCACACAGAAGCCTCCGCCTTCCACCAGTTCGCACGCTTCGGGCGACAGCAAGAACGGCACCCTCACCGCCGGTGCCGGAGCCGTCAGCGTCACGTACCCCTCCGGCTCCCCCGGCGGGAACTCGCACCCCCTCACGTCCGTCGACGTGCACTGGACGCCGCCGCCCTGCTGGATAGGCCCGATAGCCGACCCGGTGACGTTCAAGAAGAACGTCCTGGACGGGGTGAAGGCCACCAACGTGCCGGGGCAGGCGAACTACGCCCTCGAAGCCATGGACCAGTACAAGAAGCACTACGACAGCAACTACACCTGGGACGGCAGCGGCAAGGGCTACAAGGACTTCAACATCGACCAGCAGGGCAAGGGCATGTTCTGGGGGCCAGTGGAGAACCCGGACGCCCCGAACAGCCTGGACAAGTTCGCCTGCAACTCCACGATCCCCTTCTTCGTGCCCAACGGGCAGCGCCCGCCCGCCGGCACGCCGAACGTGATCACGTCCGAGATGCTGTCGAAGATCGCGTACGCGCACACGCAGGTGCCCGGCGTGACGATCAAGACCAACCCGGTGAACACCCAGACCGTCAACCTGCCCACCTGGGTGCGGCTGGATGAGAAGTACACGCCGGTGAAGGTGCGGGCGTCGGTGGACCTCGGCGGCGGGCAGCAGATCTGGGCGGAGACCACCGCGAGCCCGACGAGCGTGCACATCGACCCGGGAACGTCGGACGCGACGGTGTACCCGGCATCAGGCGACTGCCCGATCGCGGGGGACGGGACAGTCGGCGCGGACTACAACGGGAACCCGAAGGCCGATCCGCCGTGCGGTGTGACCTACCTCAGGTCCACCCAGGCGACCGGGCCGTTCGACCTCGACGTCACCGCCACCTGGAGCGTCAGCTGGACCGGCTCGGACGGCGGCGGCGCGGCCCTGCCCGACGGCCGTATCCAGCAGCCCAGGCAGGTCACCGTGCAGGAGATCCAGTCCATCAACCGCTGAACCACCCGCGGGCACGGCATGGGTGGAACAGCATGAGCGGCACGGCATGAGTAAGGGGCGGCACCCCAGGGTGCCGCCCCTTACTGTCTGGACTGTCCGGCCTAGTAGACCGGCTTGTCCGGCTCGATCGTGTTCACCCAGCCGATGACGCCGCCGCCCACGTGCACCGCGTCGGAGAAGCCCGCGGACTTCAGCACCGCCAGCACCTCCGCGCTGCGCACGCCCGTCTTGCAGTGCAGCACGATCCGCTTGTCCTGCGGGAGGTGTTCGAGGGCCGAGCCCATCAGGAACTCGTTCTTCGGGATGAGCTTCGCGCCGGGGATCGACACGATCTCGTACTCGTTCGGCTCCCGGACGTCGATGATCTCGATGTTCTCGCCGTCGTCGATCCACTCCTTGAGCTGCTTGGGAGTGATCGTGGAGCCGAGCGCGGCCTCCTGGGCCTCCTCGGAGACGACGCCGCAGAACGCCTCGTAGTCGATCAGTTCGGTGACGGTCGGGTGCTCGCCGCACACCGCGCAGTTCGGGTCCTTGCGGACCTTGACCTGGCGGTAGGTCATCTCCAGGGCGTCGTAGATCATCAGCCGGCCGACCAGCGGGTCGCCGACGCCGGCCAGCACCTTGATCGCCTCGGTGACCTGGATGGAGCCGATCGAGGCGCACAGCACGCCGAGGACGCCGCCCTCGGCGCAGGAGGGCACCATGCCGGGGGGCGGGGGCTCCGGGTACAGGCAGCGGTAGCAGGGGCCGTACTCGGACCAGAAGACCGACGCCTGGCCGTCGAAGCGGTAGATCGAACCCCAGACGTACGGCTTGTTGAGCAGCACGCAGGCGTCGTTGACCAGGTAGCGGGTGGCGAAGTTGTCCGTGCCGTCGACGATCAGGTCGTACTGCGCGAAGATCTCCATCACGTTCTCGGCTTCGAGCCGCTCTTCGTGCAGGATCACGTTCACGTACGGGTTGATGCCCTTGACGGTGTCCCGGGCGGACTCGGCCTTGGAACGGCCGATGTCGGCCTGGCTGTGGATGATCTGGCGTTGCAGGTTCGACTCGTCGACCTCGTCGAACTCGACGATGCCCAGCGTGCCGACGCCCGCCGCCGCCAGGTACATCAGCGCGGGCGAACCGAGGCCGCCGGCCCCGACACACAGCACCTTCGCGTTCTTCAGCCGCTTCTGCCCGTCCATCCCGACGTCCGGGATGATCAGGTGGCGCGAATACCTGCGGACCTCGTCAACGGTGAGTTCGGTGGCCGGCTCGACCAGGGGTGGCAGCGACACAGGGACCTCAGCAATACGGTTGGGTAGGTCATCGGACAGTAGGTACGGGCGGCCGCCCGCACGTCCTGGCCCTGTAACACTGCCACGCCCTTCTTCATTCCAAGACACCCGGTCCGAAAGCCGAGACGAAACCTGGTCACATGCTGGGCGGCGGCTCCTCGCGCACCCTGCGCACCGCTTCGTTCCAGTACCCGGGCAGGCCCGCCCAGGGGTCCGCGCCGTCCCGGTCGGTGCGGTCGGTCATGTACACGGTGCCCGCGCCCTGCCAGCGGGCGACCCGCAGCGCGGCGTCCAGGTGCGTGGCGGGCAGGCCGTGCACCAGGTGCGCGAACCGCCCCGGCGGGTACTCCGCCGTCCACGCGGGCACCTCCGACCAGCGGTAGCGCGTCCACGGCCCGGCGAAGACCACCAGCTGGTCGGCGAACTCGGCATAGCCGGGGTAGGGGTGCGCGCCGGGCGCGAGCACCACCCGGCCGCCCTCCGGCAGCAGCGCCCGCAGGGTCGCGGTGGCCCGGCGGCACTGCGCCACCTCGGCGCGGAGCGTGGGCGCCCGGTCCACGTAGAAGCCGTCCACCTGGTACCAGTCCCGGTAGCGCGAGGCGTCCGCGACCAGCTCGCCGTACGGCCTGGTGCCGTACACCGCGTCCAGCCGTCCGAGGAGTGGTACGGCGTTCTCACGGACGCGGGTGAGGGCCTCGGCGCAGAGGGCGTCCGCGCGGCTGCCGGGGCCGGACGACACGTCGAAGGCGGCCCAGTCCACCGGCGCGCCCGGCCGGGCCAGTTCGGCCCACTCCGCGGGCGCGACCAGCGGGTGCGCGAAGAGCGGCACCCCGAAGCCGGTTCTGGCTCCGGGTACGGCCGGGGCCGGGCGGTCCGGCGCGGCACCGGACCGCCCGCCCCTGACCGGGTGGAACCTTGACGGGTCGGCCCCGGGGGCCCCGGCCCCGGACAGGTCGGAGACGGGCGGATCGGACATCGAAGGGCCTGACGTCGAGGCGCCGGACGCGGCCGACCGGGCCGGCCGGGCCGACGAGGACAGGTCCGATCGGCCGCGCGAGGCGGCCAGGGGGTCGCCGCGGGTCGACGGATCACTGCGCGGGAACGGGTTCAGACGCGGCATGCCGCCTCCATCCACACATCGGCCAGCGACTCCTCCAGGCCGATCCGTGGCCGCCAGCCGAGCCGGTCGCGGGCCGTACGCACGTCGGCCTGCTGCCAGGACCCGCAGCCGTCCGGATACGGCGCGGCGTTCGGCGGGTCGTCCAGCTCGCGCAGCGCGCCGTCGTACCCGGCGACGTGGGCGAGGGCCGCGGCCATGTCCCGCATCCGCACCGCGCGCCCGCTGCCGATGTTCACCACGCCCTGCGCCGCCGACAGCGAAGCGGCGTGCACGGCCCTGGCCACGTCGCGCACGTCCACGAAGTCGCGCTGCGCGCTCAGCCCGCCGAGCTTCAGCTCGCCGTCGCCGTTCTGCATCGCCCGGCGCAGCGCCTCCGCGACCCGGCCCAGCGGCGCCCCCGTCGGCGTGCCGGGCCCGACCGGGCTGAACACCCGCAGCACCACGGCGTCCAGGCCCGACCCGAGCACCAGCTCGGTGGCGGCGAGCTTGCTCACGCCGTACGGGCCGCCCGGCCGCGGCGACGCGTCCTCGCCGGTGGACGAGCCGACCGGCGAGGGGCCGTACTCCGACCCGCAGCCGACCTGCACCAGCCGGGCCGCGACCGAGCTGCGGCGCAGCGCCTCGCAGACGGTCGCCACGGCCACGATGTTCTGCCGGGTCAGGTCGCGGGCGTTGCCCCGGGTGGAGCCGGCGCAGTTGACCACCACCCCCGGGTGGACCGCGTCCACGAACCGCGACAGCACCCCGGGCGCGCCCGAGGCGAGGTCGAACCGCACGTCCGCGTCGTCGCTGCGGCCCAGCGCGGTCAGTTGGCAGGCGGGGTCGGCCAGCAGGCGTTCCGCGACGTGGCGGCCGATGAAACCGTCGGCCCCGAGCAGCAGCACCCTCATCGCACACCCCGCCGGGTCCGGCGCCCCGCGACCGTACGGCTGCCCGCAGGCGCGGGCCGCACCGGGGGCGGCGGGACGGGGATCGCGAACGGGCCGACCGGCACGGCCCCCCAGGTCGGCGCCGCCGGTGGGCGGCCGTACAGGTACGGGGTCCCGGGGAATTCCGGGGTGATCGCTTCCGGAGTGGTCCGGGCGGACGGGTGGTGCGTGCTCACGAGGGTTCTCCTGGTTGGTGATACAGCAGGTCAGATGCGGTGGGCCGAGGCGCGCGGGACGAGGTGGAGGGAGTGCGCGGCCAGCACCAGGGCGGCGGCGCCGCAGGCGACGGCCTCGGCGGGGCCCGCCGGGAGCAGGGTCGGCAGCAGGGCCTGGGCGGCCACGGCGACGGCGAGGCCCGCGGCGGCGGTCCGCGGCGCGCCGTGCACGGCGAGCAGGCGGGCCGCGAACAGCAGCGCGCCGACGGCCGAGCCGCGCAGCGAGCCGAGGACGGCGAGCAGGACGAGCAGGGTCGCGGCGTATCCGGCCAGGGCCGCGATCAGCCGTGGGCGGACCGCGTCGGCGAAGTCGGCGAGGCCGTGGCTGGGGGCGAGTTGGGCGCGGGCGCTCGACGCGAACCAGCGGGCCAAGGCTGCCGCCGGGAGCAGGGTCAGCGCGAGTACGGCGAGGGTCCCGGTGCCGACCGGGTCCGGGCCGCAGCGGGCCAGGGCGAGCAGCGCCACGGCGCACATCGCCGCAGGTACGCGGGTCGCCGCGCGGCCGGGGACGCGTAACGGTCCCCGGCTCAGCGCCGGCCACGCGGTGCCGGCGAGCACCGCGACCGCGACGGCGCCCGGGGCGTGCAGGGCCGCGGCGAGGGTGCAGGCCGCGGCCGGCAGCAGGTGCAGGGCGAGGTCGCGGGGGCGCGGCCGCACGAAGGTGCGGGTCGCGGAGGTGGGGGCGCTCCGCGGGGGTGTGCGGGGGACCCGGGCGAACAGTTCCTCTGCGAGGCCGAAGACGTCGCGGTGGCGCAGGCGCCGTGCGTCCACGTCCGTGACGCCCCGGGCCTCCAGGCCCGCGGCCACCTCCCACGGGTCGGCTGCGCCCGCGATCATCGCGTGGTGGTGGTGCATCACCCCGCGGACCGGGTCCGCGGGGCCCCTGCGCCGCGGCGCCCCCTTCCCCTCCGGCCGCCCTACGCCCGCGGCGCGGCTGGCCGCCGGCGGCCGGACGCTCTCGCCGTCATGGCCCGCGCCCGCCGCGCGACCACCCGCCGGTGGCGGGACGCTTTCGCCGTCACGGCCCGCAGCCGCAGCGCGACCACCCGCCGGTGGCCGGTTGCTCGCGCAGTTCCCCGCGCCCCCTGACGTACCCCCCACCGACGCGGCACCCACGCCCACACCCTCACGGGGCACGACCGCAGCGCGACCACCCGCCGGTGGGACGACGCTCTCGCCGTCACCGCCCACGGCCGCCATGCGACCACCCGCCGGTGGCCGGACGCTTTCGCCGTCACGGCCCGCGCCCGCCGTGCGATCACCCGCCGGTGGCCGGTTGCTCGCGCAGTTCCCCGCGCCCCCTAGGGAACCCCCCACCGACAAGGCACCCACCGCCGCAGCCTCGCGGGGCACGCCCGCAGCGCGACCACCCGCCGGCGGGACGACGCTCTCGCCGTCACGGCCCGCGGCCGCCGCGCGATCACCCGCCGGTGGCCGGTTGCTCGCGCAGTTCCCCGCGCCCCCTAGGGACCCCCCCACCGACAAGGCACCCACGGCCGCAGCCTCGCGGGGCACGACCGGAGTGCGACTGGCCGGGGGGAGGGGGCGGGGGGTGGGGAGTTGATAAATCGATTCGCCTGGGGATTGCAGAAGCGATTCGTCTCGGGGTGGCATGGGGGCTCCTAGCGGCACGGGGTGAGGGCTTCCGCGGGGGCGACGAAGGGTCGGGGGGCGCCGGTGGCGTCGTGGAGGGGCTCGCGGGGGACGGGGTGGCGGGCGACGACGGAGAGGTAGGCGTCGCGGAAGGCGTGCACGCAGGTGGTCACCGTGAAGAGCGCGAGCGCGCGCTCGCGTGCGGCGGCGCCGAGGCGGGTGGCCCGCTCGGGTCCGCGGAGGAGTTCGAGCGCGGCGTCGGCGAGCGCGCGCGGGTTCCGCGGAGGCACGATCAGCCCGGTGCCGCCGATCACCTCGCGCACGGCGCCGACATCCGTGGAGACCGTCGGGCGGCCGCAGAACATCGCCTCGACCAGGTTGAGCGGGAAACCCTCCGCGCTGCTGCTGAGCAGCACCACGTCGCCCGCCGCGTAGGCGTCCGCGGGTTCGGGCGCGCCAGGAGACCCGATCTCCTCGAAGGCGACCGGGCTCTCGCCGACGGCGTGCGGGTGGGCCGCCTCGTCGGGGAAGAGCTGCGCGGCCAGGCTCCGGCAGTGCCCGAGGTACCCGGCGCAGCGCTCGTCGGTGACGGGGGCGTGGAAGACCCGCAGCCGGGCCCGCGGCTCCTCCGCGCGTATCGCGTGGAAGGCGTGCAGCAGCGCGATCAGGTCCTTCGCGGGGTCGGCCCGCCCCACCCAGACGACCGTGGGTTCGGCCCGCGCGGCGGGCCGCCGCGCCTCCTCCTCGGACTCCTCCCCCGCCCTGGCGAAGCGCCCCGCGTCGATGCCCGGGTGGACGGTGCGGATACGGTCGGTGGGCGCGCCGCACCGCTCCTGCCAGCGGCGCACATGGGTCGAGCCGGGGGTGACGAGCGCGGCCTGCCGGTAGGACTCGCCGGCCAGCAGCCGGTGGTAGTCCCCGAGCAGGACCCGTACCGCGGGGGTCAGCCCGGCCGCGCGGTGGGCCAGCAGCGCCTCCCGCACCCGCACGGTGTACTCGGTGACGATCAGCGGCGTACCGCAGAAGCGTTTGGCCAGCAGCCCGGGCAGTGTGGCGGGGCCACCGGAGACGGCGTGGCACACGTCGGCGGAGCCCAGCTCGCCGGGGCCGTACCAGGGCAGCGACAGCGGCCGCAGCTGGTGCTCCAGCAGCGCGGCCACCGCGAGGAGTTCGGTGACGCCGATGTCCCCGAGCAGGGGGCGTACGCCGGGTGCGTGGCAGGCCGCCTCCAGGGCGGCCAGGGCGTCCTCGCTCCGTATCAGCTCGGGCAGTCCGCCGTGCTCGGCGGCCAGTTCGGCGAGGCCGTACAGCCCCGCGGCGAACCGGTCGGCGCGGTCGCGGCCGCGTGCCGGACCGCCCCGGCCGGCACTGTCCGCGGCACCCGCGAGCGCGGCGGCCAGGTCCCCGAAGTGCCAGCGGAACGCGGCCCGCCTGGCCTTCCGTTCGGCCCGGCCACCGCCCCGCACCGGGGCCGGCGGCTCGCCCCACAGCCGCTCGGCCCTGACCCGCTTGACCGGCGGGGGCGGGTCCACCCGGCCCCCGGCCTCGGTCCGCGGCGATCTGCTGAGCGCGTACACATCGAATTCGTGGTGCGCGAGACCGCGCACCAGGCGGTCGCACCACGCACCTCCTTCACCTCGCGCATACGGGTAACCACCCTCGGTGAGTAGTGCGATGCGCACGAGTGCGCCCCCTCTCGGCGTGCCGGATGTACGGTCGCTGCCGGGTCGGGGTGCTGCGCGGTTCGATGATGCGGTGGCTGTGCCCGTCCGGCGCGAAGCACGCTATGCCGGGACAACGGTGCTTCGGTGGACGGTTGTCCGCGCTGCCACCAAAAGGGGTGAAGGGGCGTAACTTCCGCGCGCGGCCGCCGTTTACCCGGCTTGTGCTGCGCCGGACGGGGCCGCGGCCAGGGGAACGGCTACGGGAACGGCCAGGGGTTGGGGGTGCAGGTCGGGCCGCCGTCGAGGGACAGGAACTTGGTCTGCTGCATCATCACCGGGGCGGGGGCGCCCTCGCGGGGGCAGCCGACGTGGTTGTGGCCGAGGCGGTGGCCGACCTCGTGGTTGACCAGCATCTGCCGGTAGGCGTGCATGCGGTCCGGGCCGTACGTCGCGGCGCCCCGGGCCCAGCGGTACGCGTTGATCATGGTGCGCGGGGTGGACGCGGCGTCGCAGGAAACGTTGTCGACCGTGGTGTCGAGGCCGGACTTGGCGCACCACTTGGCGGTGGTGCCGGGGCTGGCGAGGGTGACGACGATGTCGGCGGGGCCGGAGGAGACCCGTTCGAACGTCATCGTGCCGCCGTGACCCCAACTGCGCGCGTCGTTCAGGGTGGTGAAGACGGCGTCGGAGAAGAGCCGGGGGTCGAGGTCGAGCCCCTTCTCGACGTCGACCCGGAAGCGCATCACCTTGCCCTTGCCGGGGGCGGCCTGGTGGCCGGGCACGGTGGTGAAGGCGCCGGAGAGGCTGAGGTGCGGGTCGAGCGGATACTGCCTGGCCATCTGCTCGTCGTACGACGCCGGGCTCGCGGTCGCGGGCGCCGCGGACGGGGTGGACGGCGCGGCGGAGGTCTCCTCCGCCGAGGGGCCGGAGTCGCCGCTGGGAGCGGCGTCCTCCTCGGTGCGGTGGCCGCGGTGCAGCTGGGTGCCGGCCAGCACCGCGATCGCGGCCAGCGCGGTGGCGGCGGCGACGGCGGTGAGCGCGCGGGTCCTGCCGCGACCCGCGGCGCCGGACGCGGCGGGCGCCGCGGAGTCGTCCGTGCCGCTGCCGCCCTCGTCGCCCGAGGCGGCGGAGCCGGCGGTGCCGGGCGGCGGGTGCGACACGAGGCGCGGCGACGGCTGGTCGAAGGCGTCCACGAACTCCTGCCGGGGCCGCGGCATCACGCGCCCCACCTGGCCGTGCCGGGGAAGGGAGCCGTGGGCGGCGGGCGAGCTGAGCGCGGACGCGGTGTCGTACGGCGCCCAGTCCTCGGCCCACTCCTCGACCGGGTCGAACGGCAGGTCGCGGCGGCCGGACCGGGCGGCCGACCAGGCACCGGGAGTGCCCCAGGCGTTGTGCTCGGGATGCTCGGGGCGGTCGGGCCGATCGGGGTGGCCGGGGCGGGAGCCGGACGAGTCGTCCGGGTCGTACGGCAGCGGCGGTTCGGCCGGGTCGCGCGGGCTCCGCGGTTCGTCCGGGCCTTCCGGGCCGTCCAGGCCGTACGGGCTCAGCGGCGCGAAGTAGTCGCTGTCGTCGGCGGGGCCGCGGCGGCGGCGTCCGGTGCCGGGGGTGGCAGGGGGGATCGGGCCGCCGCTGACGAAACCGCCGGAGTCGGGTATCCGCTGCTCCCAGCGGTCCTGCTCCCAGCGGTCCTGTTCCCAGCGGTCCTGGCTGTCCCGGTCGTCCTGTCCGTCTGTCGCGCTGTGCTTCCCCACGCCCTCGATCAGCTCCTGGTCGCCGCGTCGGTACTCGGACCCCTGCCCATGCCCGCACCCGCCAGGCCGCCGAGCTGCCGCGGGCCGCCGGCGTCGCGCCGGCGCGCGGCCACGTCGGACAGCAGGTCACGGAAGGCCCGGTCGACCAGCCCCGGGTACTCCATCATCGCCACGTGCCCGCTGCCGGGGATGAGCAGCAGCCGCCGGTCGCGGAAGGCGCGGGCCGCGTGGCGGGCGGACCTCATGGACACCAGCTTGTCCCGCCCGCCGTAGACCAGCAGGGTCGGCGCGAGCACCCGCTCGGCCTGGCGCCACGGCGCGTGCTGCCCGCCGAGGGTGTAGGCGTCGGCGAGCCCGCGGATGGAGCGGACCATCGCGTCCCGGAAGTACGGCAGGTGCAACCGCCGTTCGTACTCGGCCGCGGCGTCCTCGCGGGCCTGCGCGTCGACCACGCCCGGGTCGCCGTAGCAGAGCGCCAGCAGGCCGGCGGTGCGGCGCTCCGGGCTCCAGTCCCGGGTCAGCCGGGTGAAGAGCCGGAGCACGCCGGGGACCGCGGTGAGCGTGGTGGGCCAGGCGGTGAGCTGCGGCGGGACCTCGGGGAGCGCGGGCGAGATGAGGGTGAGGGTGCGCACCAGGTCCGGGCGGGCCGCGGCGACCTTGACGGCGACCGCGCCGCCCATGGAGTTGCCGAACAGGTGGACCGGCCCGCGCCCGTCCGCTTCCAGCAGCCGGATCACGGCCCTGGCGTGCCCGGGGATCGAGTAGTTGCCGTCGTCCGGCGGCGGGGAATGGCCGAATCCCGGCAGGTCCGGGGCCTCCGCGCTGACCACGTCGGAGAGCCGGGCCATCAGCGCGGACCAGTTCTGCGAGGAGCCGCCGAGGCCGTGCACGCACAGCGCGGGCTCCGGTCCGCCGTCGGTACGTGACCGCACCACCAGGCTGAGCCCGGGCAGCCCCACGGTCCGCACCGTCTCGCCTGCCGCCAGACGCGGCCCCTCCGGTGGTACGGACGCCGGTGCTACGGCCGCGCGGGGAAGATCGGTCGAGGGCATACGGCAATATTACGAGACGATCACGTCAACGGCCGAGTGTTCGCGGCCACATGCGGCCGGAAACGACAGGCGAGCGGCGGAAAGCCGCCGTCCCGCACTGCGCGGGCGCGCGCCTGCTCCTAGGCTCGAACGTGGCGGTATCGCGCGTTCCGGCACGAGGAGGGGCAATGTCCGACCAGACCGGCAGCACCAGTGGCAGCCCTGAGGGCGGCGCCGGGGGGCCGGCCGCCCGCGGCAGGCTCGCCGCACCGGACGAGTCCGACCGCGCGGACGAGCGGGACGGGATCGGCGAGATGGACGAGGCGGAGGCCGCGGAAGCCGCCGAGGCCGCGCAGGAGGCGGCCGACCTCGGCCTGGAGGAACCCGAGGCGGACACCGCGGAGCAGCGCGCCGAACTGCTCCAGCAGCGCGACGACCGGATCACCGCCCGCCCCGCCGACCAGGCCACCGAGGCCGACCCGGCGGACGCCGCCGAGCAGCGCCGTACGGTCGCCCACGACGAGGACGACTACCGCTGACGGCGCCCCCGCGCCCCGCGCCGGTGCACCGCCGCGGGGCGGCCGGGACCGGAGGGACCCGTCGGGGCTTCCGCCCGCAGGTCCCAGGAAGTGAGAATGTCCGTCCGCACGGCGCACAGGGTCGTTACTGAAAAGTACGATGGCCATCGCGGTGTTCATTCGTACCTTCACCACCAGAACTGGGAGGCGGCGTGACAGCCATCGAGCAGACTCAGGCGGCACGGCCGCGTGGCACCCGCCTGCCCCGCAGGGCTCGGCGCGAGCAGCTGCTGGGCGCGGCCCAGGAGGTGTTCGTCGCACAGGGTTACCACTCCGCGGCCATGGACGACATCGCCGAGCGGGCCGGGGTCAGCAAGCCGGTGCTCTACCAGCACTTCCCCGGCAAACTCGAGCTCTACCTCGCGCTGCTCGACCAGCACTGCGAGTCGCTGCTGCACTCGGTGCGCACGGCGCTGGCGTCCACCACGGACAACAAGAAGCGCGTCGAGGCGACGATGGACGCGTACTTCGCCTACGTCGAGGGCGAGGGCGGCGCCTTCCGGCTGGTCTTCGAGTCCGACCTGACCAACGAACCCGCGGTGCGGGAGCGGGTCGACAAGGTCGCGCTCCAGTGCGCGGAGGCGATCAGCGAGGTCATCGCCGAGGACACCGGGCTGCCCACCGAGCAGTCCATGCTGCTCGCGGTCGGCCTCGGCGGCGTCTCCCAGGTGGTGGCCCGCTACTGGCTGGCCAGCGGCAGCGACGTGCCCCGCGACACCGCGGTCCAGTTGCTGACCTCGCTCGCCTGGCGCGGCATCGCCGGGTTCCCGCTGCACGGGGCCGAGGGCGAGCACCGGCCCGAGCAGGGCTCCGAGGACGCGCGCTGAACCCTGTTCCACCACGTGCGGGGCCGGACCTTCGGGTCCGGCCCCGCACGTGCTCGTCGGGTACCGCCGCGGGCCTGTTCGCTCACGGCGTTTACGCCGTGCCGGTACCGCCGGTCGGGCGGGGCTAGTCTTTGCTGCGTACGGCGCGATTCGACCGCGCACACCGCCCGACCATCGGAGGTATCCAAGCCGTGGAGGTCAAGATCGGCGTGCAGCACGCGCCGCGCGAGATCAACATCGAGAGCGCGCAGTCGGCGGCTGAGGTGGAAGCCGCCGTCGCCGAGGCGCTGTCCGGCACCAGCAAGCTGCTGAGCCTGGTGGACGAGCACGGACGCAAGGTCCTGATCCCCGCCGAGCGCCTTGCCTACGTGGAGATCGGCGAGCCCGCCACCCGCCGCGTCGGCTTCGGCGCCGCGCTCTGACCGCGCCTCACCGCAGGCCCTGAAGCCGCGCCCCCACCGGGGGGCGCGGCTTCTCCCTTGCCCCGGGCCGGCCACTCCCGCGAGTTGGCGAACGCGCCGCCACGCCCGGCCGCCAACTCCGCCGAGCGGCACGCCGATCCGGCCCGGCCGCGCCTGGCGCCGCGCCCAACTGGCCGCCGAGGTGTTCGATCCCGGAGCAGACGGGTGAGAGCGCTTTGCGCCGGTGGACGGCGGGGTAGGAGACGTACGGACCGGTCCCGTTCCGTACGTGCCACCGGAGGGATTTCACGATGCTGTGGGAAGCCGTCATCTTCGCCGCCCTCGGGCTGCTGGCCGCCTGGACGGCGAGCCGGATGTTCCCGCTCCGGCTCCCCGCCTCCCCCCTGGTCCTCGCGACCGGCCCGGCCGCCGCACTCGTCGGCGGGCTCGTCACCTACAGCATCGTCGGCGGCAGCCACCCCGAGGCCACCTTCCCCGCGGCCCTCCTCACCTCCGCGGCCCTCCTCAGCGTCCTCTCCCGTCCGCCCCGCCGTGGCCGCCACGCCAAAATCCTGAGCCCCTGACCCCCCGAGGCGGTGCGTTCCGCCGGTTCCGGGACCACCCCCCGGTGGTGGGCTTGTCGCGCCGTTCTCCCCCAGAGCTTCGCCTGGGAGGTGCCCCCACGCGCCCCTGGTTTTCCGCGGCTCCTTCCTTGAAAGAAACCTCGCTCCTTCCGCGGTGCCCGGCTCCCGCCTGCTCGGCCACGCCCAATCCCGGGCCATCCACCCGCCGCGCCCAGGCCCTGCCCCCGCCTTGCCGGACCACCTCCCGGTGGTCTGCTGCTCCCCGGGGCTTCCCTGAGAGATCTCCCCGCGCCTCTTGAGAGGCCCCCTGCCTCCACGGAAGCAGCCGCGCAAAACCAGGGGCGCGGGGAACTGCGCGCGCAACCCACCACCGGCACGTGGTGAAGCCACGACCGCAAGGGGCACCCCCTCAGGACGCGCGGGCAACTCCCCCAGAGAAGCCCCAGGCACCAGCAGCCCACAGCAGGTGATCCGGAAACCCGGGTGATGGGCCTGGGCCGGCGGGTGGCAGGCCCGGCGACGGGCATGGCGGAAGCACGCGGCACCCGGGTACCGCGGAAGGAGTGAGGCTCATTCCGCGGAAGGAGCCGAGGAAAACCAGGGGCGCGGGGAACGGCGCGACAAGCCCCCCACCGGCAGGTGGTCCCGGAACCGGCGGAACACACCACCCCGGGGGGTCAGGGGCACCCACTACGCCGCAAGCCCCAGCGAAGCCATCCGCTTGGTGTGCGCCTCCGTGATCCGCGAGAACATCCGCCCCACCTCCGCGAGGTCGAACCCGTCCGCGACCCCGCCCACCAGCATCGTGGAGAGCGCGTCGCGATCCGCGACCACCCGCTGCGCCTGCGACAGCGCCTCCCCCATCAGCCGCCGCGCCCACAGCGCGAGCCGTCCCCCGACCCGCGGCTCCGCCTCGATCGCCGCGCGCACCTTCTCCACCGCGAAGGTGGCATGCCCGGTGTCGTCGAGAACCGCGAGCACGAGCGTGCGGGTGTCGGAGTCCAGCCGCGCGGCGACCTCACGGTAGAAGTCGGACGCGATCGAGTCACCGACGTACGCCTTGACCAGGCCCTCCAGCCAGTCCGACGGCGCGGTCTGGCGGTGGAAGCCGTCGAGCGCCGCGGCGAACGGCGCCATCGCCTCGTGCGGCGCCTCCCCGATCTCCGCGAGCCGGTCCCGCAACTGCTCGAAGTGGTGGAACTCGGCGGACGCCATCGCGGCCAGCTCCGCCTTGTCCTCCAGCGTCGGCGCGAGCTTCGCGTCCTCCGCGAGCCGTTCGAACGCCGCGAGCTCGCCGTATGCCAGCGCGCCGAGCAGGTCGACGACGGCGGCGCGGTACTGCGGCTGCGCGGACGCCGCGGCCCAGTCCTGGGCGGCGATGCCGGTAACGGTCGGCTGGTGGTCGGTGGGCGTCTCAGCAGGCGTGTCCATGCTGGGCACAATAGCCAAGTCCGCGGCCGCGGACGCCCCCCGGTGACGGCTTCACCCGCCCTGTCGCGGCCGCCCCGGTACGCCGCCCGGCAGTGGCCGCCGAGAGGCCGCCGTGACCCGATGACGTCCCGAACGAAACATTTGATCGGGTGCAGCTACGTGTTTCCGGGGTAGAGTGGTAATGCACCCGTCGACAGTCGGCCTGGCATCGACCTACGACGGGCCACGTGTGCAACACCTGGATGCCCGGTCGGTGGCCCGATCGGCTCCGAACCGACCGCCTTCCCGTCATCGGGAGGGGCCCACTCGCGGCTTGAGCGAGGGCAGCGGTCCCGCGCCTAAACGGCCGACCTATGGCCGTACGACACCTCTGCGCGGTCAGTGACCGGTTCGTCGCACCCGACGTACCGGCTTGCTCGACCCCCTCGCCGCCAGTGCCGCGTCTCACAGAAGAGGCAACATCCTGACCACCACGACTTTTCGCAGCCTTGGAATTCTCGACGAGACCGCCGAAGCCCTCGAGGCCGTCGGCATCACCACCCCCTTCCCGATCCAGGAGATGACGCTCCCGGTCGCCCTCGCGGGCAACGACGTCATCGGCCAGGCCAAGACCGGCACCGGCAAGACGCTCGGTTTCGGCCTGCCCCTGCTGGAGCGGGTCACCGTCGCCGCCGACGTCGAGGCCGGCCGCGCCACGCCCGAGCAGCTCACCGACGCGCCGCAGGCGCTCGTCGTCGTCCCCACCCGCGAACTGTGCCAGCAGGTCACCAACGACCTGCTCACCGCCGGCAAGGTCCGCGCGGTGCGAGTCACCGCGATCTACGGCGGGCGGGCGTACGAACCGCAGGTCGAGGCGCTGAAGAAGGGCGTCGACGTGGTCGTCGGCACCCCCGGCCGCCTGCTCGACCTGTCCGGCCAGAAGAAGCTGAACCTCAAGCACGTCCGCGCCCTCGTCCTCGACGAGGCCGACGAGATGCTGGACCTCGGCTTCCTCCCCGACGTCGAGAAGATCATGGCCATGCTGCCCGCGCGGCGCCAGACCATGCTCTTCTCCGCGACCATGCCCGGCGCCGTGATCAGCCTGGCCCGGCGCTACATGTCGCAGCCGACCCACATCCGCGCCACCGCGCCCGACGACCACGGCGCGACCGTGGCCAACACCACGCAGCACGTCTTCCGCGCGCACTCCCTGGACAAGCCGGAGCTGGTCTCCCGCATCCTCCAGGCCGAGGGCCGCGGCCTGGCGATGATCTTCTGCCGCACCAAGCGGACCGCGGCCGATGTCGCGGAGCAACTGGAGAAGCGCGGGTTCGCCTCCGGCGCGGTGCACGGCGACCTCGGTCAGGGCGCCCGTGAGCAGGCGCTGCGCGCGTTCCGCAACGGCAAGGTGGACGTCCTCGTCTGCACCGACGTCGCCGCGCGCGGTATCGACGTCGAAGGCGTCACCCACGTGATCAACTACCAGACGCCGGAAGACGAGAAGACCTACCTGCACCGGATCGGCCGCACCGGCCGGGCCGGCGCCTCCGGCACCGCGATCACCCTGGTCGACTGGGACGACATCCCGCGCTGGCAGCTCATCAACAAGGCGCTGGAGCTGACCTTCAACGACCCGGAGGAGACCTACTCCACGTCTCCGCACCTCTACGAGCTGCTCGGGATTCCCGCGGGCACCAAGGGGATACTGCCTCGGGCCGAGCGGACCCGTGCCGGGCTCGACGCGGAAGTGGTCGAGGACCTCGGCGAGACCGGTGGCCGCGGCCGCCGCCCCGCCGGCCGTGACCGCACTCCCGCGGCCCCGGTCGAGGAGCGCGCGCCCCGCACCCGCACCCCGCGGCAGCGCCGCCGCACCCGCGGTGGGACCGCCGTCGCCGGCGAGACCGTGATCGCCGCCGCCACCGAGGCCGTCCCCGTCGCCGTCCCGACGGCCGACGCCCCGGACGCCGACGAGCCGCGCAAGCCCCGCCGGCGGCGCACCCGCAGCCGCGCGGCCACCGCCACCGCGATCTCCCCGGACGCCCCCGAGCAGACCGCCCCCGCGGATGCCGCTGCCGCGGAGGAACCCGTCAAGGTCCCCCGCCGCCGCACCCGCAAGACCCCCACCGCCTGACCCCCCGGGGGTGGCCCGATCCTGCCGGTTGAGGGACCACCTGCCGGTGGCGGGTTGCCCGCGCGTTCTCCCCCGGAGCTTCGCCTGGGGGAGAACAGCGCGACAAGCCACCCACCCGCCGCAAGGTCCCGGTGCCGACGGAACGGGTCACCCCGGAGGGGCGAAGTCACCCACCCACCGCAAGGTCCCGGGAACCGCAAACAGGGGCACTCGGGGGGGTCACGCCCCCACCAACCGCAACGTCTTGGACATGTGAGCCGCGTAATCTCACTGCATGAGCCGACCGAGCACCCTTGAGCTGCCGACGAACGTGGTCTCGCGCCAGATGAAAACCTCGCGGGGATCGTTCGCGGTGCTGGACGGCGCCCCCGCCAGGGGGGCGGAAAGACGTGGACACGTCCTCCTGATCCCGGGCTTCACCGGAAGCAAGGAAGACTTCCTCGACCTGATCACGCCGTTGACGGCCGCGGGATTCCACGCCGTCTCGGTGGACGGCCGCGGGCAGTTCGAGTCGGCCGGCCCGAGAGACGAGAAGGCGTACGCCCGGAGCGAGTTGGCGGCGGACGTCCAGGCGCAGGCGGTGGCCGTGGCCGAGGCGTACGGCACGGACGCGCCCCTGCACGTGCTGGGCCACTCGCTGGGCGGCCACATCGTACGGGCCGCCCTGCTCTCCGACCGCTCCGTGCCGTACGCCTCGCTGGCGCTGGTGAGTTCGGGTCCGGCCGCGATCGAGGCGCACCAGCAGGTGCGGACGCAGTTGCTGCTCGACCATCTGCCGACGATGGACATGGAGACCGCCTGGCAGGCGATGCGGGCGATGGACGCCGGGGCGGAGGCGGACAGCGCCGGGGACGCGGAGGGGCGCACCCCGACGTGGCTGGAGGACTTCCTGCACCGCCGCTGGTTGGGCACCGTACCCGAGCAACTGCTCGCCACCGCGCGACAGTTGATGTCCGAAACCGATCGAGTGGCGGAGTTGGCGGCGCTGCCGCTCCCTAAACTCGTACTCTCCGGCGAGGTGGACTACGCCTGGCCGGTGCCGTGGCTGGACGAGATGGCGGTACGCCTCGGCGCGCGGCGCGTCGTGATCAAGGACGCCGGACACTCGCCCAACGCGGAGCGGCCCGCCGAGACCGCGGCCGCGTTGGTTGCCTTCTGGAAGGACGTCGAGGGGCAGCAGAAGGACTCCCTCACCAGCAAGTAGTCAAGGCCGGAAAGTTTTTCGTTAGCCTAGGGAATGTTTTGAAGGGGGTGTTCGTTGACCACACATGTAACGCGCGACGAAGGGAGAAGCCCCATGCGCTTTGAGATCATGCGACTCGACGACGTCAACGGTGAGGCCGTGGACAGCACCGTCGTGGACGCCAACGCTGTCGACAGGATCGTGCAGCAGGCCGCCGCTCTCGGCCAGCGCATCTACATCCGCCCCGCGGACTGATCGCAGGCCCACGTAACGGCGCCCCGTACCGAATGGATGTACGGGGCGCTTTCGTCTGTCCGGGGCCGGATGCCTGGTCCCGTCCGGGACCGGAGGTCAGCCCTCGCCGTGGATGAAGCCGAAGATGCCGTTCGCCACCGACTGCACGGCGATCGCGGACAGCAGCATGCCCGACAGCCGGGTCACCAGCACCACCCCGCCCTCCTTGATCAGCCGGATGATCGCCAGCGAGTACCTCATGGTCAGCCACAGGACCGCGTGCATCGCCACGATCGCCACCCACACCGAGAGCTGCTGCCCGAAGCCGTTCGCGTGCTGCACCGCGAGGATCACCGTCACGATCGCCCCCGGACCGGCCAGCAGCGGCATGCCCAGCGGCACCAGCGCCACGTTCACGTCCTTCGTCTGCGTCGGCTCGTCCGCCTTGCCCGTCAGCAGGTCCAGCGCGATCAGCAGCAACAGCAGTCCGCCGGCCACCCGCAGCGCGGGCACCGACACATGCAGGTAGTCCAGGATCTGCTGGCCGCAGATGCCGAACACGGCGATCACCCCGAGCGCCACGGACGCGGCCTGCCACGCCATCCGCCGCTGCACCTTCGTCGCGCGCCCCGACGTCAGCGCCAGGAAGATCGGCGTGATGCCGGGCGGGTCCATGATCACGAACAGGGTGAAGAACACGGACCCGAACAAGGTGATGTCAAACATGCGGCAGGCTTTCTGAACGTACGAGCGCGCCCCGAAAGGGGGGCGCTGAGGGTGGGGACGTCTCCCGGCGGAGCCGGCGGGAGGACGGGAGGACGGGAGGAACTGCGCGACCGGGCACCGCGGAACGCGAGGTTCCGCGCGCGGCGCCGCGAGGTCCCGCGAGCCGTGGGCAGGGGCAGGAGCGAGGGCAGGGGCCGACCCGGAGGGCCGACCCGGAGAATCCGGCCCGCTAGACCGCCGAGATGGGCACCGCGCCCGTGGCCCGGCGCGCGATCTCCCGGTACACCTCGGGATCGGTGACGCACGCTCCGAGCCGGACCGTCTTGCGGTCGCCGTGGTAGTCGCTCGAACCCGTCGCCAGCAGGTCGTGCTCCGCGGCGAACGCGCGCAGCCGCGCCCTGGTCGCGTCGTCGTGGTCCACGTGGTCCACTTCGATGCCGTCGAGCCCGGCGGCGGACAGCTCGGCGATCACCGCCTCCGGCACGGTCTCGCCGCGCTTGTGCGCCCCCGGGTGCGCGAAGACGGTCACCCCGCCCGCGCCCTTCACCAGCCGCACCGCGTCGAACGGGTCGAGTTCGTGCTTGGGGACGTACCCGCGGCCGTCGTTGGCCAGCCACTGCTCGGTGAAGGCGTCCGAGACGCTGTCGACCACGCCCAGCTCGACCATCGCGGTCGCGATGTGCGGACGGCCCACGGAGCCGTCCCCGGCGATCCGGGCGACCTGCTCCCAGGTGATCGGCACGCCCAGCTCGCGCAGCTTGGCGACCATGCCCTGCGCCCTCGGCACCCGGTCGTCCCGGACGAGTTCGCGCTCGCGGTACAGCTCCGGCTCGGCCGGGTCGAAGAGGTACGCCAGCATGTGCATGCCGATCCCGTCGATCCGGCAGGACAGCTCGGCGCCGGTCACCAACGTCAGGTCCCCGGGTGCTTCCAGCCCCGCCAGCGCGGCGGTCGCCTCGGCGTAGCCGCCGACCGTGTCATGATCCGTGAGCGCCACCACGTCCAGCCCCGCGGCCGCGGCGTTCCGCACCAACTCAGCCGGCGAGTCGGTGCCGTCGGAAGCCGTGGAGTGGGTGTGCAGGTCTATACGCACGACTCGCTCCGCGGGTGGCTGGGGGTTGGGTGGCCGTCGCCAGGATAACCCGCCCGGGTGGTGCGTTCTGTCGTACGGCTCCCCCCGTGCTCGCCCCGGAACACCCGGGCAGATCCAGGGGCGCGCGCGACCCACCACCAACAGGTGGTCCCCCCACCGGCAGGACACACCACCCCGGAGGGTCAGGGGCACCGCTACGCGATGAGGCGGGGGGCGAGCGCACCGCACGGCAGGAGGTCGACCTCGGCGCCGGCGTCCCGCAAATCCGTGAGGACGAGCTCGTCGTACATCAGCAGCCCGGTCTGCTCGGGCCAGACGATGGCCCACAGCCAGAGCCCGCGGGCCTCGCCGGCGAAGACCACGCGGTCGTCGGGGACGCCCGCGACGTGCCAGAGGGGCGTGGGGCGCCCGGCCGCGAGGACCTTCGCGTGCGGCGGCATGTCCACGCACATGTTCGGACCGGGGTCGGGCCCGTCGATCCCGGCGAAGCGCGCGCCGAGCCCGACCCCCAACTCCTCTGCCACGAGCATGAGTTCACCGGGACCGCCGAGCGGCCCCGGCCCCGAGCACGAGACGGCGGTGGCACGGCCGCCGCTTCGGTCGTCACCGGCGGCGGCCACTCCGGAGAAGAGCCAGCCGACCGGCAGCGGCCAGGGCATCCAGACCGGCACCTGGGAGCGGTTCACGACGACGCCGAGCGCTTCGACACTGGGAGGCACCACCGGCTGGAGCGGATACACGGTCCCGTGCACATCGCACTGCCAGGAATCGGCGAAGAGTCCGGGCGCACGGACCCTGCCACCGCACTTCGGGCAACTGGGTTCGCCCCTCATAGATCCCCACGGTCCTCCTGGCCCCTCCCCACGTCAAGGACGATCACCCGTCCGGACCCGCCGCCGCGCACCCTAGGAGGTCAGGGGCACCGCCTTCCGCAGGGCGTCACGCAGATCCGTCTCGTGGGCCAGCCAGCGGTCCTGGAGCGCCGCGGCACCGTGCACGCGTTTCCACGCTGCCTCGGCCGGGGTCATCGGCAGGAGCGGGAAGAAGCGGACCGGGTCGAGGGGGTCGGGGAGGGTGAGGTCCGGCACGAGGCCGCCGGGTTCGGCGACGAGCACCGCGGAGAAGGGCGCCCCCGGCCACAGCGGCTCGGTGGTGTCGAGGGAGCCGCCGGGCGTGATGACGAGGCCCTCCACCTGAGGGGAGGCGGCGAGCACGGCCAGCGGGCGCAGCACTTTGTCGGTGTCGGCGAGCCCCGCCCGGACGGTGAGCAGCAGCTCGCCGCGCGGCCCGCGCAGCGGGTCCGCCACGGTGGCGAGCGGGTCGGCCATCGGCTGCGCGGACATCCCGAGTGTGGCGTATCGCACCAGGTCACCGGTGGTGTAGCGGAGGACCTCGACCCGGTCGGTGCCGACGAAGGTGACCGCGGCGCGGGCGTCGGGCGCGCCGAGGACATCGGACAGCCGCGCTTCGACGAGCGCCAGGACATCAGCCATACGGCGAGCATAGAACGCGTACAGAACCCGTAAGGCGGCACCGAGGAGGTGCTCGGACTTGCTAAGGTAGGGCGTTCACTCGCGCACCAAGGACATCCCTCAGCGGGGATCGACCGGAGGAGGTGGGGACTGACATGGATCCGAGTCGACCGTGCAGTACCGGCAGCTCTTCCGTATGCCATTTCGCGCGCTGAATTCCCCGCAGTACTCGCACGTCACGCGTTCTCTACCCGGCTGGCCGGGTCCAAAACGCGTCACCTCGCGAGTCGCGGTCCACCCCCGTCGGATGCGAGGGGGAGGCACAGCTCCCGCGGAGCCCGCGACAGCGGAAGAGCGCCCTGAACTGCCTGCGATCACCACGCCCTGATCTGCATTTCAGTGCGGCGCCATGCCGTCGGCCAGTCCGTGAAGGAGCTTGCCATGTCGATGATCCGCGACCTGCGCGCAGTAGTCCGTCCTGCCCTGCGGCCGACCCTGCGCAGGACCACCACGTCCTACGAGTACGACCCCGTCCCGGAGCCGCGCGCGGCCAGCGCGATCGTGGACTGCGCGGTCTACCGCGACGGCCTGCGCCACGGTGACGTCACGGACCCGCACGAGGCGCTGAAGATGGTGCGCGCCGGGCGGCCCGGCCCGCAGTGCGACGGCAGCGACGGCTTCGTGTGGATCGGGCTGCACGAGCCCACCGAGCAGGAGTTCGCGGGCATCGCCGAGGAGTTCGGCCTGCACCCGCTGGCGGTCGAGGACGCCGTCCACGCCCACCAGCGGCCGAAGTTGGAGCGGTACGACAACTCGCTGTTCGCCGTCTTCAAGACGATCCGCTACGTCGAGCACGCCGAGCTCACCTCCACCAGCGAGGTGGTGGAGAGCGGCGAGGTGATGGTCTTCACCGGACGCTACTTCGTGATCACCGTCCGGCACGGCGGGCACGGGTCGCTGCGCGCGCTGCGGCACCGGCTGGAGGACGACCCGGAGCTGCTGGCCAAGGGCCCCTCGGCCGTACTGCACGCGATCGCGGACCAGGTCGTCGACGACTACCTCGCCGTCTCCGAGGCGGTGCAGGACGACATCGACGAGGTGGAGATCGACGTCTTCTCCGCCGACAACGGGAAGACCTCGCGCGGTGGCGACGCAGGGCGGATCTACCAGCTCAAGCGGGAAGTGCTGGAGTTCAAGCGGGCGGTGTCCCCGCTGCTGCGACCCATGCAGCTGCTCGGCGAGCGGCCGATGCGGCTGATCGACCCGGAGATCCAGAAGTACTTCCGTGACGTGGCCGACCACGTCGCGCGGGTGCACGAGCAGGTCACCGGGTTCGACGACCTGCTCAACTCCATCCTCCAGGCCAACCTCGCGCAGGCCACCGTCGTGCAGAACGAGGACATGCGCAAGATCACCGCGTGGGCGGCCATCCTCGCGGTGCCGACCATGATCACCGGTGTGTACGGCATGAACTTCAAGCACATGCCCGAGCTCGGCTGGAAGTACAGCTATCCCGTCGTGCTCGCCGCGACCCTGGCGATCTGTTACGCGATCCACCGGGGCTTCCGCCGCAACGGATGGCTGTAGGGACGCCCGGGAGTCCCCTCCGGAGTGGTACGGCCGGACCGCGGCGGGCCCGTACGCTTGTGCGGTGACCACTCCCGAGAGCACCGCCATCCCGCCCCGTGCGGCACCGGCGGTGGACGAGAAAGCGCCCGAGGCCGGGCGTGGAGTGGACCTGACGCTGCTGGGCGTGGCGATCGCGGGCGTGTCCTTCTCTGCCCCCCTGATCGCGGCGACGGCCGCACCCGCGCTGGCGATCGCCTTCTGGCGGAACGCGATGGCCGTGGGGGTGCTCAGCCCGGTGGCGCTGTGGCGGCACCGCGGCGAGCTGCGGCGGATGGGCCGGCGCGCGCTGGGCCTGTCGGCGCTGGCCGGGCTGGTGCTGGCCGCGCACTTCGGGATGTGGCTGCCGAGCCTGAACATGACGTCGGTCGCCACCTCGACCGCCCTGTGCACCACGACGCCGATCTGGACCACGCTGATCCTGCGGCTGCGCGGCCACCGCCCGCCGCGGCTGGTGTGGGGCGGCACCGCGCTCGCGGTCGTCGGCGTGCTGATCCTCACCGGGATCGACCTGTCGACGGACAGCCGGGCGCTGGTCGGCGACGCGCTGGCGCTCGGCGCCGGGCTGGCCGCGGCCGTCTACATGCTGCTCGGCTCGGAGGTGCGGCGGACCGCGACGACCACCGCGTACACCTTCGTCTGCTACACGACCACGGCGGTGGCCCTGCTGTGCGCGTGCCTGGTCTCCGGGTCGGCGCTGGCCGGGTACGACGGGGAGACCTGGCTGAAGATCGCCGCGCTGACGGTGGCGGCGCAGTTGCTGGGCCACTCGCTGCTGAACCGGGTGGTGCGGGGCCTGGGGCCGTCGACCACCTCGACCGCGATCCTGCTGGAGACCCCGGGGGCCGCGCTGATCGCGGGGCTGTGGCTCGGCCAGACCCCGCCGGCGGCCGCGTATCCCGCGCTGCTGGTGATCCTCGGCGGTCTGGCCCTGGTGATCCTCTCCGACCGCCGCCGCTAGGCCCTGACCGGGGCACTAACCTGGGCACATGTCGACGCCGTCCACGCCGCCCGCCTCCCCCGCGCCCTCCGCCGTGCCCTCCGCCGACGAGGAGTTGTCGGCCCTGGTGGAGGAGGCCACGAAGAAGTCCGGGCTGGTCTGGGTCAACGGCCAGGCGGTGTGGCACCTGTGGCTGGACGGGGGCCTGCACCTCGTCGCCGGGCCCGGCGAGCAGCCGGTGCCGGACCTGGTGGACGGCGGGACCGCGACCGTGACCGTACGCAGCAAGGACAAGGGCGGGCGGCTGGTCACCTGGTCCGCGCGGGTCGAGGTGCTGGCGCCGCACGGCGAGCCGTGGGAGGCCGCCGTCGGCGAGCTGAAGGGCAAGCGGCTCAACGCGGTCGACGCCGAGTCGGTGCCGTCGCGGTGGGCGGCCGAGTGCCAGGTCTTCCGGCTGGCGCCGACCGGGAGCGTGCCGGAGCACCCGGGCGCGATGCCCGACACCTCCGGCGCCGTGGCCCCCGTCGCCACCTCGGCGACCACCCGCTCCCCCGCGCCCGCGGGACTGCCGAAGCTGCTCGCCCGGCGCCGCAGGACCTGACCGCGGACCCGGCGCCCGGGGCGAGGCAAGGCGAGCGGGTGCGGTGCGCTACTTGCCGACGGTCTTGCCGTAGTCCAGCACCTCGGACTTGGCCGGGGCGGCCAGGGTGAAGTCCTGGCCCCAGTCCGAGAGGGTCAGGGTGCCCGCGCCGCCGACGCGCTCGTAGCGCAGCGGGTAGGGCGTGCCCTTGAGGGAGACGTCCAGCGAGCCGCCCTTGGTGCCGTCGAGCGCGATGGTCTTGGTGGAGCCGACCTTGCGGTGGGCGCCGGTCTTGACCGTGCCGTCCAGCACGAAGAGGTCGGCGAGCAGCGTCTTCTTGTCGGTGAACCCGGAGAACTGCTGGTAGGAGGGGTCGTTCTGCGGAACCTTGACGTACTTGCCGTTGAGCTTCGCGGCGGCGGCCTTGCTGTCCTTGTCGCTGCCGCCGTCACCGTAGAAGTCGGCGCCGGCCTTGAGGTAGAGGTCGTCGTCGACCCGCAGCAACTGGAAGGTGTCGCCCTTGCTGCTGACCTCGCCGACCCCGCCGTTGGTGCGCAGCCGCATGTCGAGGCGGTAGGTCCGGCCGCCGCTGACCACGGTGCCGGCCAGCCGTACGGCGGCGGCGCCCGCGGCGGCGGACTTCGCCTTCTGCTCGATGGTCTGCGCCGGGAGCTTGCCGACCCCGTTGGTGCCCGCGTCGGGGTCGCCCCCGAAACCCAGGCAGCCGGTGAGCAGACCGCTCGCGCCGAGCGCGGTCAGGGCGGCGGCGACAGTCCTGCGGCCGTGGTGCACGGGTTCTCTTCCTCCAGGGACGGCGGCTGCGGGCGGCCTCGAAGCTACCGCAGGGTTACTCCCGGGGACCATCCCATGGGGCAGGCAAGATCGGCCCGGAGTAGCCTGAGCGGGTGCGGCGGGTGTGGCCCGCAGGCACCGGAGCAGCCCTCCGCGGACCGTAGGAGGCCCCCACCATGGCGGCAGGCGCCCCTCGGGTCTTCGTCTCGCACCTGGCCGGGGTCGCCGTCTTCGATCCGAACGGCGACCAGGTCGGGCGGGTGCGCGACGTGGTCGTCATGCTGCGCGTCGGAGGGCGCCCGCCCCGGGTGCTGGGCCTGGTCGTCGAGGTGGTCAGCCGGCGCCGGATCTTCCTGCCCATGACCCGGGTCACCGGTGTGGAGTCCGGCCAGGTCATCACCACCGGCGTGGTGAACATGCGGCGCTTCGAGCAGCGGCCGACCGAGACGCTGGTGCTGGGCGAGCTGCTGGACCGCAGGGTGCGGCTGGCCACCGACGAGTCGGGCTCCCCCGCCGAGACCCCCACCGCCGTGGCCCGCTCCGCCGCCGACGAGGCCCTGTCCGTCGAGGTCACCGTGCTCGATGTGTCCATGACCCAGCTGCCCTCCCGGCGGGACTGGGAGATCGACAAGGTCTTCGTGCGGCGCGGCAAGAGCGGGGCGCTGCGCCGCAGAGGCGAGGCGCTGACCGTGGACTGGTCGGCCGTGAGCGGCTTCTCGCTCGCCGAGGAGGGCCAGGGCGCGGAGAACCTGGTGGCGACCTTCGAGCAGCTGCGCCCGGCCGACCTGGCGAACGTGCTGCACCACCTGTCGCCCAAGCGCCGCGGCGAGGTGGCCGCCGCCCTCGACGACGACCGGCTCGCCGACGTCCTGGAGGAACTGCCGGACGACGACCAGGTGGAGATCCTCAGCAAGCTCAAGGAGGAGCGGGCCGCCGACGTGCTGGAGGCGATGGACCCCGATGACGCCGCCGACCTGCTCGCCGAGCTGCCGGCGGACGAGCAGGAACGCCTCCTCACCCTGATGCAGCCCCAGGAGGCCGCGGGCGTACGGCGGCTGCTGTCGTACGAGGAGCGCACCGCGGGCGGGCTGATGACCACCGAGCCGATCGTGCTGCGCCCGGACGCGACCGTGGCCGACGCGCTGGCCCGTATCCGCAACCCCGACCTGTCCCCCGCGCTGGCCGCCCAGGTGTACGTGTGCCGGCCGCCGGACGACACCCCGACCGGGAAGTACCTCGGCCTGGTGCACTTCCAGCGGCTGCTGCGCGACCCGCCCTTCACCCTGCTCGGCGCCATCGTGGACACCGACCTGCAACCGCTGGGCCCGGACACCGCGCTGCCGTCGGTGACGAGCTTCCTGGCCACGTACAACATGATCTCCGCGCCGGTGGTGGACGAGAGCGGTTCGCTGGTCGGCGCGGTGACCGTGGACGACGTGCTGGACCACCTGCTGCCGGACGACTGGCGGGAGACCGCGCTGTACGGCGCGGAGGGCGGCACGGACAGCGGCATGGACGGCGACGGGGACGGCGAAGGTCGCGGCACGGACGAGCGCGGCACGGACGAGCGCGCGGAGGCACCCGATGGCCGCTGACGAGCGCGAGCGGACCCGTCACCCGGCGGGGGCCACGGCGACCGGACGGCCGCGCAAGAACCGGCTGGACCAGCCGCGCGAGCCGCGCCGCAGCCTGCTGCCGTCCTACGACCCGGACGCGTTCGGCAAGCTCTCCGAGCGGGTGGCGCGCTTCCTCGGCACCGGACGGTTCATCGTCTGGATGACGGTGATCATCATCGTCTGGGTGCTGTGGAACGTCTTCGCGCCACGGAACTTCCAGTTCGACCACTACCCCTTCATCTTCCTGACGTTGATGCTGTCGCTGCAGGCGTCCTACGCGGCGCCGCTGATCCTGCTCGCGCAGAACCGGCAGGACGACCGGGACCGGGTCAATCTCGAACAGGACCGCAAGCAGAACGAACGGAACATCGCCGACACCGAGTACCTGACCCGGGAGGTGGCCGCCCTGCGGATGGGCCTGGGCGAGGTCGCCACGCGGGACTGGATTCGCTCGGAACTCCAGGACCTGGTCAAGGAGATCGACGAGCAGCGGCACCGTGCCGAGCGGCGCAACGAGCGGCAGGGCCAGGACCGGTACGGTGACCAGCGCCGCCCGCGCAGTGACGAAGGCGACGGCCGGGGCCGCTGAAGGGCCGCTCGGGACCGCCGTATCCTCGTGCGTATGGCTACCGCTCTGCACGGTTCTACCCCGACCGGCACCCCCACCGACGACGCTGTACGCGCCGCGCTGGCGACCGTTGACGACCCGGAGATCCACAAGCCGATCACCGAACTCGGCATGGTGAAATCCGTCGACATCGCCCCCGACGGCTCGGTCGCCGTCACCGTCTACCTCACCGTGTCCGGGTGCCCGATGCGGGACGAGATCACCGGCCGGGTCACGGCAGCGGTGCAGGGCGTGGCCGGGGTGACGTCGGTGCGGGTGGCGCTGGACGTGATGAGCGACGAGCAGCGCCGCGAGCTGGCGTCCTCGCTGCGCGGCGGCCAGGCCGAGCGGGAGATCCCCTTCGCCCAGCCCGGCTCGCTGACCCGGGTCTATGCGATCGCCTCCGGCAAGGGCGGGGTCGGCAAGTCCTCGGTGACGGTGAACCTCGCCGCCGCGATGGCCGCGGACGGGTTGAAGGTCGGCGTGGTCGACGCGGACATCTACGGGCACAGCGTGCCACGGATGCTCGGCGCGGAGGGCCGTCCCACCCAGGTCGAGAACATGATCATGCCGCCGTCGGCGAACGGTGTGAAGGTCATCTCGATCGGCATGTTCACCCCCGGCAACGCGCCGGTGGTGTGGCGCGGGCCGATGCTGCACCGCGCGCTCCAGCAGTTCCTCGCGGACGTCTACTGGGGCGACCTGGACGTCCTGCTGCTCGACCTGCCGCCCGGCACCGGCGACATCGCGATCTCCGTCGCGCAGCTCGTGCCGAACGCGGAGATCCTCGTGGTGACCACCCCGCAGCAGGCGGCGGCGGAGGTCGCCGAGCGGGCCGGGTCGATCGCCGTGCAGACCCACCAGAAGATCGTCGGCGTCGTGGAGAACATGGCGGGGATGCCGTGCCCGCACTGCGACGAGGTCGTCGAGGTGTTCGGCACGGGTGGGGGCGACCGGGTCGCCGAGGGGCTGTCCCGCACCACCGGCACCACGGTGCCCGTGCTCGGGCGCATCCCGATCGACGTGCGGCTGCGCGAGGGCGGCGACGACGGCCGGCCGGTGGTCCTCACGGCGCCGGAGTCCCCCGCGGGGGCGGCGCTGCGGGGCATCGCCGCGAAGCTCTCCGCCCGCGAGCGCGGGTTGGCGGGGATGTCGCTCGGGATCACCCCGCGCAACAAGTTCTGACGGCTCCCCCGGGCTGCCCGTCCCGTGACTCCGCGGACGGGCAGCCGGGTGGGTCCGGTTACCCCGCGTACGCGGTGAGGTCGGGGATGGCGGCCAGGGCGAGGCCGTAGGCGGACATGTTTCGGCCGTACGCCCCGAGGTGCACTCCCGCGGCGGAGCCGGCCATCACCCAGCCGTATTCCGACTCGCGGTAGTGGAAGGGGGTGGGGACGCCGTCGACGGGGAGGGTCAGGGACGACCATCCGGGTCCGGTCAGCTCGTCCGCGAGCTCCCACGCCGCCGAGGTCTGCTGGTCGAGCCAGTCCTGCCGCAGCGCGCGGTCCATCCGGGTGGGCCAGGTCGCCGAGAGCAGCCCGGAGCCGGCCAGCCAGGCCGCGGAGGAGACCGAGGTGGCCTCCATCACACCGGTGCCGTCGGCGCTGCGCCGCAGCGGCCGGTGGGCGACGGTGACCACGACCGCGAACTTCTGGCCCTCCGGGTCGGCGGCCTCGGCCTTGAGCGACGGCTCGTCGCCGTGTCCGGTCGCTCCGTGTTCGACGGTCCCGTCCGCGCTGGCGCCGAGCAGACCGAGCCACCGGGGCCCGGTGAATGCCTGGTCCAGCCCGTACCAGGGGAAGTCGGCCAACAGGTAGCCCTCGACCGCCCCCTGTTGCGTGCCGGTCTTCGTCTCCATATGGGTCGCGCCTCCTCGATGACCGCCCTCCTGGGCGACATGCCATCTTGCCCGACCATGGGCGGGTTCGGGGCGCGAAACGGCGTGGGGTGATGCCGAACACACGGACAACGGCCATGCAATCGGGTGAAAACGTGGATTCGGGTTGACGCTCCCCGGATCAGGTCGCGTCGGAGTCGTACGGCGGCGGCTCGTCCTGACCCAGCTTCTTCAGCCGGTCGGGGGTGCCGCCGGAGTCCGCGGAGCCCGCACCGGAAGAAGCCGTCCCCGCTGAGGCTGACGACGAGGACGAGCCGTTGACGCCCGTCCTGACCCCGTTGACCGCGTCGGTGACCTCCGCCATGTCCTTGCGCAGGTCGGTGACGTCGGTGAGGTCCTTGCGCAGGTCAAGGCTCTTGCCGAGGTCCTTCAGCTCGCCGAGGCCGTACTCGTCGTTCTCGCTGTTGATCAGGTTCTTGCGGATGAAGGTCTTCGGGTTGAGGTCCTCGAACTCGAAGTCCTTGAACTCCGGCCCCAGCTCGCGGCGGATGTCCTCCTTGGCGCTGTCGGAGAACTCCCGCACCTTGCGGATGAAGGCCATGGCGTCCTGGATCAGCTTCGGCAGCTTGTCCGGGCCGAAGACAAGCACGGCAAGGACCACGATCGCGACCAGCTCCAGCGGGCCTATGTCGAAGAACACCTTGCAGCTCCTTGAGACGTCCACGGCCGGCGTGGGCAGGGACCGGCGGAATTCACGGTACCTGCCCGAGCAAGCGATACGGGAGTGGCTGTGGCCAACACTATGCTGCCGCCCGGTAAAGACCTGCGCTGACACCGGGCGGTGCCCGACGCCGAACCACCGCTCAGCGCAGCGGGAACGAGCCGTTCGACGCCTGCTGGACCGGCGGTATCAACGGCACGGAGGTGGCCGACGCGACCACGATCCGCTCGCGCCGCTGCTCCTCGCGGTCCGAACTGAGCACGCCGCGCGGGATGGTGCCGCGGGTGTCGGAGACCTGGCCGGCGCTGAGCGGGCTGACCGCGGGGCCGTCGTCCGGCCGGGCGCCGCTGTCCATCGCCGCCTCCATCGGCAGCGCGCTGCCGATGGCGATCGCGGCCATCGAGAAGGCACCGGCCGCGGCGAAGGCGAAACGCCGGCCCCGGGAGGTGCTGTCGTGGACCCGGAAGCCGCGGCCGCGCCCGTCACCGGCCGGCAGCAGATCGGCGGCCGGGCCGAGGAAGGAGAACTCCTCGCGCCGCGCGCCCCCTGATCGGGCCAGGCCGGAGCCGGGGCGACCGGTGTCGGACCTGCCGGGGTCGGAGAGCACCGAGTCGGGAACCGTCGGCCGCGAGCCGAAGAAGCCGCCGTCGAACGGGCCGCGACGGTGGCCGACGCTGCCCGCCTCGTCGGCCGACAGGCCCTCGGGCCGCGCCGGGCCACCGGGGCCGTCCTGGCCGTCCATGGCCGGCAGTCCCTGTAGCCGCGCCAGCAGACCGGCCGATATGGCCGGCAGCTCCGAGCCGGCGATCACGCTCTTGAGCCGGCGCTGCTCGGCGGCGGCGGCCTTGCACTGCGTACATGTCGCGAGATGGGCCAGCACCCGGTCCCGGCTGTCGTCCGTCAGCTCGCCGTCGACGAAGGCGGAAAGTCGGTCACCGAGGTGCTGCTCGGCGGGTGCAGGACGTTGGGGACGGTGCTGCTCGCCTGAACCGCTGCTGCTCACGCTCTCCCGCCCTCCAGGGGTTTGGACGCGGTGGCAGCGAACGCGGGCGCCGGGCGCGCTCCGGGCGCCCGGTGCTCCAGAGCCTTGCGCAGGTGCGAGCGGCCGCGGTGGATGCGGCTTCGCACGGTGCCGAGTTTCACCCCGAGGGTCGCGGCGATCTCCTCGTACGACAGTCCCTCGATGTCGCAGAGCACCACGGCGGCCCGGAACTCCGGCGCGAGGGTGTCCAGCGCCTGCTGGACGTCCGCGTCGAAGTGGGTGTCGCTGAAGTGCTGCGCGGGGGACGGCTCGCGGCTGGGCAGCCGCTCAGCCGCGTCGTCGCCGAGAGCGTCGAAACGAATGCGCTGCCGGCGCCGCACCATGTCCAGGAAGAGGTTCGTGGTGATGCGGTGCAGCCAGCCCTCGAAAGTGCCGGGCGTGTAGGTGGACAGGGAGCGGAAGACCCGCACGAAGACCTCCTGGGTGAGGTCTTCCGCGTCGTGCTGGTTCCCGGTCAGGCGGTAGGCCAGCCGGTACACCCGGGCACTGTGCGTGCTGACGATCTCCTCCCAGGAAGGAGGCGTCCACGTCTGGCCGTCTCCGTCGGTAGCGAACGTCGCGGTCGCGGAGTCGGTCCTGGGTGAACGGTCATCAGCTGTGTCGGTCACGGATTTCGGCTGTCCGGCGGACTTTCGGAAGCGGTCGAGCATTCCTCGGTCACCGGCCGCAGCCGCACCTCCCCTGTCGGCTCTGGTGGTCTCCAGTAGAGCCCCTACCATATCCACCTCGCCCGTTAGCTCCGGATAAGTGCGCTGTTGCCAAAGCGGAGAGGGGGCTGCCGCTCCATCCCCGCGGGGGGCCGTTGCCACCCGTGTTCTCTAACGCCCGGTCCCATCAGCAGGTTCCCGGCGGCAACGGATACAGTCGCCCGGGCGGCGCAATTGCAAGGAGAACACCGGACAAGGGGAGCGGCCATTACCGGCAACCGGCAGGCGAGCTGGGCGTTCGCGGACGCCTTCGTCGCCGAGGACGACGCCTTGATACGCGCCCGCGCCCGCTCGCGTACGGAGGGGCTGCGCGCGGTCTCCCCCGGCACCGGCGCGGCCCTGCGACTGCTCGCCGGGGCCTGCGACGCGAAGTCCGTGGTCGAGATCGGCACCGGCACCGGCGTCTCCGGCATCCACCTGCTGCGCGGCATGCGGCCCGACGGGGTGCTGACCACCGTGGACTCCGAACCCGACCGCCAGCAGCTCGCCCGTGAGGCGTACCGCGAGGCCGGGGTCGCCGCCAACCGGGCCCGCTTCATCTGCGGCCGCGCCCTCGACGTGCTGCCCCGCCTCACCGACGGCGGGTACGACCTGGTCTTCTGCGACGCCGACCGGCTGGAGTGCCTGGACTACCTCGACGAGTCGCTGCGGCTGCTGCGCCCCGGCGGCGTGCTCTGCTTCGAGGGCGCCTTCGCCCAGGGCCGCGCGCTGGACGCCTCCCACCAGGACGCCGAGTCCCTGCACTTGCGCGACCTGATGCGGGCGGTCCGGGACAGCCCGCGACTGGCCCCGGTCCTGCTGCCCACGGATGACGGCCTCCTCTGCGCCATCCGCCGCGCATGAGCACGGCCACGTACGTGGGACGTACGTGGCCGTGACGATTCGGGACCGCTGGTCTCAGACGATGGCCTTCTTCAGCGCATCGCCCAGGGCGTCCGCCTCGTCCGGGGTCAGCTCTACTACCAGCCGCCCGCCGCCCTCCAGCGGAACGCGCATGATGATGCTCCGCCCCTCCTTGGTCACCTCGAGCGGGCCGTCACCCGTCCGCGGCTTCATGGCCGCCATGCTCGTTCCCCTTCCTGAAACCAGCTCGGACTCGAACACATTGGTTCTCGGCCATTATCCCGCATCAGTCGACCTGATGACCAATAGCCGTAGCACTCCGTTGTACATTCCGATCCCCCAAACCCGGCTATTTCGCCGGGTCGGGCCGCTTCCGGGCCCGGCGCGGTTTGATGTACGTCACATGTCGGACCGTCATCGGGTCCGGCATCCTGGCCAGGACACTTGCCGCGACGAAGGGGTTCTGGCATGGGCGAGAGCGTGCTGTACGAGGTCGAGGACGGCTTGGCGACGGTCACCCTGAACCGACCGGAGGCCATGAACGCACTCGACACGAATACGAAGAACGCGTTGCGCGAGGCGCTGCGGACCGCGGGCTCCGACGAGGCGGTGCGCGCCGTGCTGCTCACCGCGACCGGCCGGGCGTTCTGCGTCGGACAGGACCTCAAGGAGCACGTCGGCATCCTGGAGTCGGGCGGCGGCCTGGCGACGGTCGCCGAGCACTACAACCCGATCGTCACCGCCCTGGCCACCATGCCCAAGCCGGTGGTCGCCGCGGTCAACGGGGTGGCGGCCGGGGCGGGCGCGGGGTTCGCGTTCGCCGCGGACTACCGGCTCGCCGCGGACACGGCGTCCTTCACCACCGCGTTCGCCGGGGTGGCGCTGTCCACGGACTCCGGGATGTCGTGGACGCTGCCGCGGCTGGTCGGCCAGGCGCGGGCCGCGGAGCTGCTGATGTTCCCGCGGCCGGTGCCCGCGCAGGAGGCGCTGGCGCTCGGCCTGGTGCACCAGGTGCTTCCGGCGCCCGCGCTGGCCCAGGCCGCGGTCGCGGTGGCCCGGGCGCTCGCCGACGGCCCGACCGTCGCGTACGGCGCGATGAAGGAGGCGCTGGCGTACGGGGCGTCGCACACGCTGGAGGAGTCGCTCGCCCACGAGGACACCCTCCAGGCGCGGGCGGGGGCGTCGGCCGACCACCGTGAGGCGGTCTCGGCGTTCGTCGCGAAGCGGAAGCCGAGGTTCGAGGGGCGCTGACCCGAGGGGCGCCGAGTGGCCGGGGCGACGGTCGGGTCAGCGGGCCGTGCAGTCCGCCAGGTGGTCGTTGACCAGGCCGCACGCCTGCATCAGGGCGTGCGCGGTGGTCGGGCCCACGAAGCGGAAGCCGCGTTTCTTCAGGTCCTTGGAGAGCGCGGTGGACTCGGGGGTGGTGGCCGCGACGTCGGAGAGGGTGCGCGGGGCGGGGCGGCTCGCGGGGTCCGGGGCGAAGGACCAGACGAGGGCGTCCAGGCCGCCGTCGTAGGTGTCGCGGACCTCGCGGGCGGCGGCGGCGTTGGAGATCGCGGCGTCGACCTTGGCGCGGTTGCGGATGATCCCGGGGTCGGCGAGCAGCCGGGTCCGGTCCTCGTCGGTGAACGCGGCGACCTTGTCGATGGCGAAGTGCCGGAAGGCGGCGCGGAAGGTCTCGCGGCGGCGCAGGATGGTGATCCACGACAGCCCGGACTGGAAGGCCTCCAGGCAGATCCGCTCGAAGAGGGCGTCGTCGCCGTGCACCGGCTTGCCCCACTCCTCGTCGTGGTACGCCAGGTAGTCGGGGGTGGACAGTCCCCAGGGGCAGCGGAGCAGGCCGTCGGGGCCGGGGATGGCGGTGCCGTCACTCACCCGTGCCGCCCGGGAGGTCGTCGGGGCCGGCCACCGGCCGGTCGGGACGGGTGGCGGGCTCTGCGTAGCCGCTGCCGGGCCCGCCACCGTATCCGTGGCCGTATCCCTGCCCGTTGCCGCCGCCGCTCCCGTACGGGGCGCCGGGGGCGGTCTGGGGGGACGTGCCGGGCGCGGCGGAGGTGTCGTAGCGGTGCGCGCCGGCGTGGGCGCCGGCGAGGTGGGCCTCCAGCTCGGCGATGCGGGCGTCGCGTTCGGCCAGTTCCGCGCCGAGCCGCTCCAGCACCTCGTCCACGTCGAGCATGCGGTAGCCGCGCAGGCCCACCGGCAGCCGGACCGCGTCCACGTCGGCGCGGGCCAGCGGGCGGTCGGGGGGCAGCCGGTCCTCGAGCCGGTCGGGCTGGGAGTCCTTGAGCGCGCCGCCGTCGCCGAGTACGGCCAGCGCCACCGCGGCGACCACCGCGACGAGCGCGATGAGCATGAACCAGAACACGTCGATACTCCCGGGGTACGGCCCAGGGACCTGCCGTCCGGATCGGCGGGTCCTCCATGTCAGGCACGATCGTGCCACGATCGCATGAGTCTGAGATGAGGAGTGACCGTGGGACTTCGGCTGGGCAGCCGGGAATTCGGTGAGCGGGAGCCGGTGATCATGGCGATCGTTAACCGGACGCCCGACTCGTTCTACGACCAGGGCGCCACCTTCACCGACGAGCCGGCGCTCGAACGGGTCGCGCGGGTGATCGCCGAGGGTGCCGCGATCGTCGACATCGGCGGGGTCAAGGCGGGGCCGGGCGAGGAGGTGTCGGCGGACGAGGAGATCCGGCGCACCGTCCGGTTCGTCGCGGAGGTGCGGCGCCGCCACCCCGACGTGGTGATCAGCGTGGACACCTGGCGGCACGAGGTGGCGCGGGCCGTCTGCGAGGAGGGCGCCGACCTGCTCAACGACGCGTGGGGCGGGGTCGATCCCGAACTGGCCGAGGTGGCCGCGCGGTACGGGGTGGGGCTGGTGTGCACCCACGCGGGCGGGGTGCGGCCGCGGACCCGGCCGCACCGGATCGGCTACGACGACGTGATGGCCGACATCCTCCGGGTCACCGTCGGGCTCGCCGAGCGCGCCGAGAAGCTGGGGGTGCGGCGCGACGGCATCCTCATCGACCCCGGGCACGACTTCGGCAAGAACACCCGGCACTCGCTGGAGGCGACCCGGCGGCTGCCCGAGATGACGGCCACCGGGTGGCCGGTGCTGGTCTCCCTGTCCAACAAGGACTTCGTCGGGGAGACGCTGGACCGGCCGGTCAAGGAGCGGCTGATCGGCACGCTCGCGACCACCGCGGTGTCGGCGTGGCTGGGGGCGCAGGTGTACCGGGTCCACGAAGTGCCGGAGACCCGGCAGGTCCTGGAGATGGTCGCGGCGATCTCCGGTGCGAGCGAACCCCGGGTGGCCCGGAGGGGGCTCGCCTGACCCTCCGGGGTGGGTCAGGGGCGCCCCGCTTACGCGCTTTCCTTGGTGACCCTTTCGACCGCGTCGTCGACGTCGTCGGTGACGTGGAAGAGTTCGAGGTCGGCGGGGGACGCCTTGCCCTCGGCGACGAGGGTCTGGCGGACCCAGGAGACCAGGCCGCCCCAGTACTCGGTGCCGAAGAGGACGATCGGGAAGCGGGTGACCTTCTTGGTCTGGACGAGCGTGAGCGCTTCGAAGAGCTCGTCGAGGGTGCCGAATCCGCCGGGCAGCACCACGAACCCGCGGGCGTACTTGACGAACATGGTCTTGCGGACGAAGAAGTAGCGGAAGTTGACGCCGATGTCGACGTAGGGGTTGAGCCCCTGCTCGAAGGGCAGCTCGATGCCGAGGCCGACGGAGACCCCGCCGGCCTCCAGCGCGCCCTTGTTGGCCGCTTCCATGGCGCCGGGGCCGCCGCCGGTGATGACCGCGAAGCCGGCCTCCGCGAGGGCGCGGCCGATCCGGACCCCGGCGTCGTACTCGCGGGAGTCGACCGGGGTGCGGGCGGAGCCGAACACGCTGACCGCCGAGCCGAGTTCGGCGAGCGCGCCGAAGCCCTCCACGAACTCGGACTGGATACGCAGCACCCGCCACGGGTCGCTGTGCACCCAGTCGGTGGCGCCGCGGCTGTCCAGCAGGCGCTGGTCGGTGGTGCCGGAGAGCACCTGTCCACGTCGGCGGATCACCGGCCCGGTGTGCCGTTCCGGCCAGCCCTTGCCCTCCGGGCGGCCCTCGGCGGCGGCGTTGGCCGCGGCTGCTGCGTCCTGCCAGTCACCGGCGTTCCCACCCGCGTCGTCGGAGTCGGTTGCGTCTGTTGTCATACCCGCAGCGTACGCATCAGGGTGCCGTCGACGGTGCCAAAGGCACCGCTCGCGGCGCTTCCAGCCGCCCGCTGAGCCAGGTCAGGGCGCCGGGGAACATCCGGCTCCAGGTCTTCCAGTTGTGCCCGCCCGCGGTCAGCTGGACGGTGCTGACGGTGCCGGGCGGCCGTACCGCGTCGGCGATCGCGTCGGCGAACTTCGGCGGGCTCTCCCGGTCCTGGAGGCTGGACTCGACCAGGATGTGGGCCGCCGGGCGGCCGTTGCGGGCCAGCCACAGCGGGTTGCGCACCCCGTGGGCCGGGTCGTCGGGTGCGAGCGCGGCCGCGGCGGCGAACCGGTGCGGGTAGTCCAGGGCGAGCCGGGCCGCGCAGTAGCCGCCGGTGGATATGCCCATCACCGCCCAGCCGGCGGGGCCGGGCAGGGTACGGAAGTTGGCCGCGACGGTGGTCGGCACGTCGTCGGTGAGCCAGGTGGCGACCTTGCTCTTGCCCGGCACGTCCGCGCAGCCGGTGTCCACCCGGTCCGGGGTGATCGTGGGCAGCACCAGGATCGCGGGTTCGGCCCGGCCCGCCGCGATCTCGCCGGCCATGATCCGGCCGATCCGCATGCCGCGCAGGAAGCTGTGCGGCGTGCCGGGTATGCCGTGCAGCACCTCGATCACCGGGAAGCGGGTGTGGGCGTACCCCTTCGCGGCGTACTGCGGCGGCAGCCAGACGATCACCTCGCCCTTGCTGCCGGAGTGCCAGCCGCGCACCGTGGCGCGGCGGAATCCCGCGGAGTACGAGCCGAACACCACGTGGTAGTCGGGTACGGCGGGCGTCACGGCCGGGTGGGCGGCGGAGGCGGTGCCGCCACCGCCGCTGTTGGCGTCGCCGAGCAGGTCGGCCCAGGAGGCGTAGAAGCCGTACTGGTTGTTCACCAGGACCATCATCAGGCAGATCGCGGTGGCCTGGCAGAGCAGGATCATGCCCACCCGGGCCACGGTGCGCACCACACGGGGGCCGCGCACCTTCGCCCACAGCAGGAGCGCGGCCACCACCGCGCCGACCGCCGCGATCAGGAGCACCACGGCGAACCACGTGCTGGTCAGCCCCATGACCGTGTCCTCTCCCCCCGAACTTCGCCCGGATCGGGCGTATCCGATCACACCATGGCGGATGGGAGGATGCGCGCGCACCCCAGTTCGGTTGCTCGGACCGCCCGGACTATGGGGTGAGCCACTCCCGCAGCTTGCGCTCGGCCTCCTGGACGGCGGCGATCCGGACGTTCTCCTCGCGGGTGTGGGCGAGGGTGGGGTCGCCCGGGCCGTAGTTCACCGCGGGCACGCCGAGCGCGGAGAAGCGGGCCACGTCCGTCCACGCCTCCTTCGCCGCCGGCGGGGTGCCGATCGCCGCGACGAACGCGGCCGCGGCCGGCTGCGACAGGCCGGGCAGCGCGCCCGGGGCGCTGTCGGTGAGCACCACCTCGAAGCCGTCGAAGACCTCGCGCACCCGGTCCAGCGCCTCGGCCTCGCTCTGGTCAGGGGAGAAGCGGTAGTTGACGGTGACCGCGCAGGTGTCCGGGATCACGTTCCCGGCGTGGCCGCCCTCGATCAGCACCGCGTTGAGGCCCTCCGGGTAGACCAGGCCGTCGATCTCCACCCGGCGCGGCTCGTACGCCGCCAGCCGGGCCAGGATCGGCGCGGCCTTGTGGATGGCGTTCTCGCCCAGCCAGCTGCGGGCGGAGTGCGCGCGGCGGCCGGTGGTCTGCACCCGGACCCGGAGCGTGCCCTGGCAGCCGCCGTCCACCCGGCCGTCGGTCGGTTCCATCAGCACCGCGAAGTCCCCGGCGAGCCACTCCGGATGGCGCTCGGCGAGGCGCTTGAGCCCGTTGAACTCGGCGGCGATCTCCTCGGCGTCGTAGAACACGAAGGTGAGGTCGCGGTTGGGCTCCCGCAGTCCGGCGGCGAGTTTGAGCTGGACCGCGACGCCCGCCTTCATGTCCGAGGTGCCGCAGCCCCACAGCACGCCGTCGGCGTCCAGCCGCGACGGCAGGTTGTCGGCGATCGGGACGGTGTCCAAGTGGCCGGCCAGCACGACCCGTTCGGTACGGCCGAGCTCGGTCCTGGCCACCACCGCGTTGCCGTCCCGGTCCACCCGCAGATGCGGTTGCGCCGCCAGCGCCGCGGCCACCAGGTCGGCCAGCTCTCCCTCCGCCCGGCTCACCGATTCCACGTCCACGAGCTGAGCTGTCAACCCGGCGACGTCCTGCTCCAAGTCCAACACGGTTCCCATCCCGCCAGCGTAGGCGGTGCCCGCGGGTGCGACGGGAGGAGCCGCACACGGGCAGGGGCGCGGGAAACCCCCCCGGAGGGGGTGCCCCAGCGACGGGCTCCCAGCGGCAGGTGGGTCCCTGGACCGACCTGACGGGGCGACCCGGCGGATCGGGGCGCTCACATTCGGTAGGGTTCGGCCGTGCCCGAGTCGCCGTCCCCAGCGAGCAAAGAAGAGAAGCGCGGCCGCGGCTGCGGCCTGCGGTTCGCCGCCGGTTTCATCGTGTTGCTGGCCCTCGCGGGCTACCTCGCGTACCGCTTCGAGAACCACGAGAACCCGGCGGCCGCCGGCTGCACCGTGAAGACCGACGGCAACGACCTGACCCTCGACCAGGACCAGGCCGCGAACGCCGCGACGATCGCGGCCGTGTCGATCTCGCGCGGCCTGCCCGAGCGCGCGCTGACGATAGCGCTCGCCACGGCGATGCAGGAGTCCCGGCTGGTGAACCTCGACACCGGGGACCGCGACTCGCTCGGCCTCTTCCAGCAGCGCCCCTCGCAGGGATGGGGCACCGCCCAGCAGATCCAGGACCCGGTGTACGCGTCGAACGCGTTCTTCGACAGCCTGGTGAAGATCCCGAACTACACCCGGCTGCCGGTGACCGTGGCCGCGCAGCGGGTGCAGCGCAGCGGCTACCCGGAGGCGTACGCGCAGCACGAGACGGACGCCACGATGGTGGCCGCCGCGCTGACCGGGCGCGACGAGGCGGCGCTGAGCTGCACCACCGGCGCGAACACCGCGTACAGCGCCGGCGGGCGGCTGGGCGACACCGAGAAGGTGACGGCCCTGCTGAAGCGGGAGTTCGGCAGCCAGGTGCGGCCGCGGGACGACAGCGACCCGCGCACCGTGGCGGTGCCGTCGGCGCCGCCCGGCGGTTCCACGACCGGCGCCGGCAAGCAGCGCGGCTGGGCGCTGGCGCAGTGGGCGGTGGCGCACGCGCACGACCTGAAGGTGGAGCAGGTGAGCTTCGGGGACATGCGCTGGCAGGCGAAGAAGTCCGGCAAGGGGTGGCAGAAGACCTCGGACCCGTCCGGAACCAAGGGCGCTTCCGCGCCGGCCGTGGACACGCTCGTACGGATCACCGTCGCGCGGTAGTCCCCGCCCCGACCCGCCCGGGTGCCCCGGGAGTACCCGGGCGAGTCCAGGGGCACTGGGAACCGCGCGCGCAACCCACCACCAGGTGGTCCCTCACCCGAGGGAACGCACCACCCCGGAGGGTCAGCCGAGCCGTTCCACCGCGGCGGCCACCCGCTCGTCCGTCGCCGTGAAGGCGATACGGACGAAGTTCTGACCGGTGGGGCCGTAGAACTCGCCGGGGGCGACGAGGATGCCCTGCTTGGACAGGTCCCCGACGGTCTGCCAGCAGTCCTCGTCGCGGGTGGCCCACAGGTAGAGGCTGGCCTCGCTGTGCTCGACCCGGAACCCGGCGGCCTCGAAGGCGGTGCGCAGCGCGGCCCGGCGCCGGGCGTAGCGCGCCTTCTGGTCGACCGCGTGCTCGCGGTCGCCCAGGGCCGCGACCATCGCCGCCTGCACCGGCTGCGGCACGATCATCCCGGCGTGCTTGCGCACCGCGAGGAGTTCGGCGACGGCCGCGGGGTCGCCGGCGAGGAAAGCTCCCCGGTACCCGGCGAAGTTGGACCGCTTGGACAGGGAGTGGACGGCGAGCAGGCCGTCGTGGGTGTCTCCGCACACGTCGGGGTGCAGGACCGAGACCGGCTCGGTGCCCTCCCAACCGAGTTCGATGTAGCACTCGTCGGAGACGACGAGGATGCCGTGCTCGCGCGCCCAGGTCACGATCCGGCGCAGTTCGGCGGCGGACAGCACCCGACCGGTCGGGTTGGAGGGGCTGTTGAGCCAGAGCAGCCGGGTGCGGGCCGGGTCGAGATCGGCGACTGGGTCGTCGTAGCCGGCCGCTTCGGCCCGGGCGATGAGCGCCCCGATCTCGTAGGTCGGGTAGGCGAGCGCCGGGTAGCCGACCTGGTCGCCCTCGCGCAGGTCGAGCAAGGTGGGCAGCCAGCCGACGAGTTCCTTGGAGCCGATCAGCGGCAGGATGTGCGCCGGGTCCGCGCCGCTGACGCCGTGCCACGTGCGCAGGTAGTGCGCGGCGGCCTCGCGCAGCGCGGCCGTGCCGTAGGTGAGCGGGTAGCCGGGGCTGTCCGCGGCGGCGGTCAGTGCCTGCCGGATCACCTCGGGGACGGGGTCCACCGGGGTGCCCACGGACAGGTCGACCACGCCGTCGGGGTGCGCGGCCGCCGTGGCCTTGTACGGCTCCAGGCGGTCCCACGGGAAGACCGGAAGGCGGGCGGAGATGCTCAACGTGCTCACTCTCGCAGGGTGGTTCGTGCGGGCGGCGCAGAACACCGGGCCCCGTGCCGGCAGCGGTGCGCTGCCGGACGGGGCCCGGCGGTGTCAGCCCCGGGGGGTTGTCACCGGGTCACTGGTTCTGCGGGGGCAGTTCCGCGATGAAGGGGTGGTCGCGCTCGATCAGACCCAGCTTCGAGGCGCCACCGGGCGAGCCGAGTTCGTCGAAGAACTCCACGTTCGCCTTGTAGTAGTCCTTCCACTCCTCCGGGGTGTCGTCCTCGTAGAAGATCGCCTCCACCGGGCAGACCGGCTCACACGCGCCGCAGTCGACACACTCGTCCGGATGGATGTACAAGGACCGGGAGCCCTCGTAAATGCAGTCGACCGGGCACTCTTCGATGCACGCCTTGTCCTTGACGTCGACACAAGGCTGCGCGATGACGTAGGTCACGCTGTCGTTCCTCCTCGGTAGGGCTCATCTCGCGCGGGAGCGCGGCGTCGTCGATGCCCACACCTAGTATCTCCGTTCCTGGGCACGTTCCGAACAGGAGGGGCAGGCATGCGAGGGGTTTTCTCGTCCGGAGCTCGACTCGAAATCCACATTACCCCCGCTGACGTGGGAAAACGCGTCTCGGTCCGGCAGTTGGTCGAGGTCGCCGACGGGCATCCTATGTTCACCGATACGGTCGGTGTTCTCGCATCCTGGAATACGGGAGTGGTCTGCGTCACTCGGCGGACCGGAGAGACGGTGCGGATCGAGGAGGAGACACTGGTGGCGGGGAAGGTGGTGCCGCCCGCTCCGGAGCGGCGTGACAGGGGCCGGAGCAGGCCGGGAGTGCCCGCGGTGACGGCCGAGGAGATCGAGGCGGTGGCGTCGCGGGCCTGGCCGCCGGTGGAGTCGGCGCCGCTGGGCGGCTGGGTGCTGCGCGCGGCGGGCGGTTTCACCCGCCGCGCGAACTCCGTGCTGTTGACGGGCGACCCGGGGATGCCGGCGGCGGAAGCGCTCGCCGCGGTGACACGGTGGTACCAGGAGCGCGGGCTCGTGCCGCTGTTCCAGGTGCCGGACTCCTCGCCCTACGTCGTGGAGTTGGACCGCGCGGGGTGGGTGCGCGAGGCGGACACCCTGGTCCGTACCGCCCCGCTCGCCCCGTTGACGTCCCTGGCCGAGGCCGCCGGCCGCCCGGTGGAGCTGTCGCGCACCCCGGACGCGGCCTGGCTCGCCTCGTACCACCGCACCGGCGAACTCGCCGACGCCGCGCTCCAGGTGGTCTCGGGCGGCCCGTCAGTGTGGTTCGCCACCGCGCCGGGCGCGATCGGCCGGGCCGTGGTCGAGGGGCCCTGGGCGCTGTTCGGCGCCGTCGAGGTGGCACCGGACCAGCGCCGGCGCGGCCTGGCCACCGCCGTGATGGGCGCGCTCGCCCGGCGGGCGTACGACGAGGGGGCGACCGCCGCGTACCTCCAGGTCGAGGCGGACAACGCGGCCGCCCGCGCGCTCTACGACCGGCTCGGCTTCACCGACCACCACGGCTACCACTACCGGCGCCCCCCGGCATGACGGCTTCGGTACGCGAACGGTTCGCCGCGGCCGCCCGCGAGGAGCGGCCCGACCTGGCGGAGTTGTGCCTGCTGATCGGCGCGGAGGCGGACCCGGCGCTGGACGGCCCGGTGGCGGACCTGGCCCAGATCGAACTGGACCGGCTCGCCGGGCTGCTCCCGTACGGCTCCACCACGCCGCAGGACTGGGCCCAGGCGCTCAGGCGGGTGCTGGGCGCCGGGCACGGCTTCCACGGCACGCCCGCGGACTACGGGCTGCTGTCGTCGTCGCTGCTCCAGGAGGTGCTGCGACGGCGGCGCGGGCTGCCGATCCTGCTGTCGGTGGTGTGGATGGAGGTGGCGCGGCGCGCGGGGGCGCCGGTGCACGGGGTGGGGCTGCCGGGGCACTTCGTGGTGGCGCTCGGCGAACTGGAGCCGCACGGAGCGGAGTTCGGCGCGGAGTTCGGCGCCGAGTTCGACAACGGCCCGGCGCCGTACGTCCTGGTCGACCCCTTCGACGCGGGCCGCGTGCTGTCCGGGCCGGACGCCGAACGGCTCATGTCGGGCTCGGTCGGCGGCATCCGGGCCGGTACGGGGGCGGGCGGCCGCGCGATGGCCGCGCCCGCGCCGGCCGACACGCTGGACATCGTCCGCCGCGTGCTCAACAACATCCGGGCCTGGGCCGCGCCCCGGCCCGAGCGCCTCCCCGTCCAGCTGTGGACCCTCGACCTGACGCTGCTCCTCCCCCGCCATCCGGCCCGCCTGCGCTACGAACGGGCCCAGGTCCTCGTCCAGATGGGCGACTTCCTCGGCGGCGCGGCCGAGATGGAGGAATACGCCGAGGTGATCGGCTCGTTCGACCCGGAGACCGCGGCGACCATCCGCACGCAGGCGCGTGCCGCGCGGGCCCGGCTCAACTGACCTTCCCTTCGGGGAGGAGCCGAGCAGATTCAGGGGCGCGTGGGGGCGCTCCCCCGGGCTGCGCCGGGGCGCCCCCACCCAGGCGAAGCGCTGCGGGAGAACCGCGCGCGACCCACCAGCGAGAGGTGGTCCCCGAACCGACCGCACGGGGCGGCCGGGCGGGTCACAGCCACCCCTTCTCGCGGGCGATGAGGACCGCCTCCGCCCGGTTGCGCGCGCCGGTCTTCTGGATCGCGGTGGAGAGGTAGTTGCGCACCGTGCCCTCGGACAGCAGCAGCCGCCGGGCGATCTCCGCGTTCACCGAACCGTCGGCGGCGGCGTTGAGCACTTCCCGCTCCCGCCCGGTCAACGGGTCCGCGCCCTCGGCCAGCGCGGCCGCGGCCAGCGAGGGGTCGATCACCCGCTCCCCCTGGAGCACCCGCCGTACCGCGTCGGCGAGTTGCGCGGCGGGCGCGTCCTTCACGAGGAACGCCTCCGCCCCCGACTCCATCGCGCGCCGCAGGTATCCGGGCCGGCCGAAGGTGGTCACGATGACGACCTTCACCCCGGGCGCCGCCTTCCGGAGCAGCCCCGCCGCCTCGATCCCGGTCATCCCGGGCATCTCGATGTCCAGCAGCGCCACGTCCGGCCGGTGCTCCAGCACGGCGGCCACCACCTCGTCGCCCCGCGCCACCTGCGCGACGACCTCGATGTCCGCCTCCAGCCCGAGCAGCGTGGCCAGCGCCTCCCTGACCATCGACTGGTCGTCGGCCAGCAGCACTCGGATCATCCCCGTCACCCCGGCAGGGTAGCGGCTCCGCTCGGCGGGGTCCGGCCCGGGAGCGGCGTCACCCGGTGATGCGCATGAGGGCGATGTGGTTGTCGGAGACGGTGAAGGCGAAGTCGGAGGGGCCGTTGAAGCCGTTGCCGCCGACCTCGGCGGAGACCGTCGTGGTGTCGCCTTCGGTGCGGGTGCCGGTGACCCGCAGGGTGACCTGCTTGCCGATGAACTCGGCGTCGCTCCACTCCCGGACCGCGTCGTGGCCGCGGAAGATCCGGCCCCAGTCGTCCACGGCCCCGTCCGGCGCGAACGCGGCAAGGAAGTCCTCGGTGTTCCCCGCGCTCGCCGCCTCCAGGGCCGCGGCGATGGGGATCGGCAGGGGCTCGGCACTGGTCATGCCCGCTCAACGAGGGCCCGCGGGCCAGGTCACGCACCGTATGGGCCGACCGGGGGGCGGCCCGGGAACCGGCCGGGGCGAACCGGAAACCGGCGGGGAGCCGTTCGAGGCGCCGGCGCCGTATGACATCTGTCATGCGGATGTCACGACCGTACACACTGCCGCCGGGCCTCCCCCTCGGACCACAGTGGTGCCATGACCGCAGCATCAGTGAGCACGACCACACAACAGCAGGACGGGGCCCGCGGCCCGGGGCAACCCGTGGTGAGCTTCCGGGACGTGAGCAGGAGTTTCGGGGCTGTCCAGGCGGTCGCCGAGGTGAGCCTGGAGCTGCACCCCGGCGAGACGGTGGCGCTGCTGGGACCCAACGGCGCCGGCAAGTCCACCGCGCTCGACCTGCTCCTCGGGCTGAAGAACGCCGACCGCGGGGAGGTGAAGGTGTTCGGCACCAGCCCGACGCAGGCGATCGCCAAGGGCCGGGTCGGCGCGATGCTGCAGAGCGGCGGGCTGATGGAGGAGGTCACGGTGCGCGAGCTGGTGGGGCTCGCCTGCGACCTGCACCCGAAGGCGTACCCGGTGGACCAGGTGCTGGCCGCCGCCGACCTCACCGACATCCGGGACCGGAAGGTGAACAAGCTCTCCGGCGGCCAGGAGCAGCGGGTCCGGTTCGCGATGGCCACGGCCGGCGCGAACGACCTGATCGTGCTCGACGAGCCGACCACGGGCATGGACGTGAGCGCGCGGCAGGCGTTCTGGGCGACGATGCGTGCGCAGGTCGACCAGGGCCGCACCGTGCTGTTCGCCACCCACTACCTGGAGGAGGCGGACGCGATCGCGGACCGCGTGCTGGTCCTGCACCGGGGCCGGCTGATCGCGGACGGCACGGCGGCGGAGATCAAGGCGCGCGCGGGGGCCCGCCGGATCACCTTCGACCTGGCCGACGGGATCGACGAGCAGGCGCTCGGCGCCCTGCCGAACGTGGTGGGCCTGGACGTGACCGGCCCGACCGTACGCATCCGCTCCAACGACGCGGACGCCACCATGCACGCGGTGTACGGGCTCGGCCTGTACCCGCGCAACCTCGAGGTCGCCGGGCTCGGTCTGGAGCAGGCGTTCCTCGCCATCACCGACGCGGCGACCAACCCAGAGGAGGCGGGGCAGCGATGACGACGCTGATCCGGCTGGAGATCACCCGCACCCTGCGGAACCGCAAGTTCATGTTCTTCTCGGTGCTCTACCCGGCGTTCCTCTTCCTGGCGATCAGCCTGAGCTACAAGAAGAGCGACACCGTCGGCGACCACGGGCTGTCGGCGGTGGCCTACCTGATGGTCTCGATGGCCGCGTTCGGCGCGATGACGGCGGTGCTGATGGGCAACGCCGAACGGATCGCGCGGGAGCGGGAGAAGGGCTGGGTGCGGCAGCTGCGGCTGACCGCGCTGCCCGGCCGCGGCTACGTCACCGCGAAGGTGGCGTCGGCGGCCACGGTGAGCCTGCCGTCGATCCTGGTCGTGCTGCTGATCGGCGGACTCGTGAAGAGCGTCCGGATGGACACCTGGCAGTGGGTGGCGATCGCCTTCAGCACCTGGGCGGGCAGCCTGGTCTTCGCCGCGCTCGGGGTGGCGATCGGCTATCTGGCCACCGCCGACGTGGCCCGGCCGATCTCCATGCTGTTCTACTTCGGCCTGGCGGTCCTGGGCGGCCTGTGGGTGCCGATCTACAGTTTCCCGCAGTGGTTGCAGAACCTCGCCGGCTACCTCCCGGCGCGGCCGTACGTGGCCCTGAGCCAGGCGATCGAGGTGGGGAACGCCCCGCACGTCAAGGACGTCAGCGTCCTCGTCGTCTACCTGCTGCTCTTCGCGGGGGCGGCGGCCTGGCTCTACCGCAAGGACACCCGGAAGGCGTGACCGTATGACCGGCGAGTGGTGGCGCCGCCGCGCCGGGGACGGCGCCCGGCGGGGCGGCGGTCCCGGCGCCGTACCCGAGGACGGCGGCGAGCCGTGGCCGAAGTGGCGGCAGGAGGTGGAGGACGCCGACACCAGCCCGATGGGCCGGCCGCCGGAGAACCGCCGGCAGGCGATGATCAAGCTGATGTGGATCGGCATCTGGCTGCTCTACCTGGCCTCCCCGGTGAGCGACCTGGCCGACGGCGGCCACTCGCTCGCCGCCGCCGTCCCGGCCGCCCTCGGCCTGATCGTGTTCGTCGCCGGGTACCTGGTGCTGGCCTTCTTCCGCACCAACAACCCAGGGCCGCCCCAGCCCTGGGTGTACGCCCTGCTGGTCGCGCTCGCCTCCTTGGCACTGGCGCTGTCGGCCCTGCTCGGCAAGAACTGGCTGGTGCTGTTCGTGTACGTGGGGGTGGCGTGCGGGGCGGCGCTGCCCGGCAAGGACTCGCGGTGGGCGGTCCCGCTCTCGGCGGCGCTGCTCGCCGCGACCGGGGCGGTCGTCGATCCGCACGGCACGCTCTACCCGTCGCTGCTGGTGCCCGCCCTGCTCGGCGGCTTCGCGATGATCGGCGTGCAGCAGCTCGTCCGGACCATGCGGGAGTTGCGCTCCGCCCGGGACACCGTGGCGCAGCTGGCCGCGACCGAGGAGCGGCTGCGGCTCGCCCGCGACCTGCACGACCTGCTCGGGCACTCGCTGTCGCTGATCACCCTGAAGAGCGAACTGGCCGGACGGATGCTGCCGGACCGGCCGCGGGACGCCGCCCAGCAGGTCGCCGACATCGAGTCGGTCAGCCGCCAGGCGCTGGTGGACGTGCGCGAGGCGGTCAGCGGCTACCGGCGCCCCACCATGGCCGCCGAGGTCGCCTCGGCCCGCAGCGCGCTGGCCGCGGCGGGCGTCTCGGCCCGGCTGCACGTGCCCGACCGGATCGAGGGCCTCACCCCGGCCGGGGAGGGCGCGCTGGCCTGGGCGCTGCGCGAGGCGGCGACCAACGTCATACGGCACAGCGGCGCGACGACCTGTGTGGTGGCCCTGGAGACGGGCGGCGGCAGCGCGACGCTGACCGTCTCCGACGACGGGCGCGGGCCGGACGACTCCTGCCCGCCGGGCAACGGCCTGACCGGGCTGGGCGAGCGGCTGATCCTCGCGGGCGGCAGCCTGAAGACCTCCCGGGCAGGTGACGGCGGCTTCACGCTCACCGCGACGGTGCCGCTCGCCGCGGCGCCGGTGGGTGCGAAACAGCCGCCGAACGGCGAGTAGTAGGGTCCGGGCTGTGCCCGAGACCCCCGAGATCCCCGAGATCCCCGCGCCGAGCCAGCCGATCCCCGAAGATCCCGAAGCCGCCGGAGCCGCCGGAGCCGCGCCCGCCGCGGGCACCGACGGCGAGGGCGTCGACGCGACCGCGGATGCGGAGCCCGAGCACGGCGCCGCCGCACCGGACCTCGGCGAACCCGGCTTCGCCCACTCGGCCGCGGTGGTCGCCGGCGGCCTCGTCCCGGACTCCGTACTCCAGGTCGCCGCCCGCGCGACGCTGCCGTTCCAGGCGGCCCGCGCGGACCTGAGCTTCGCCACCGCCTTCTGGTACAACGACCTGATCGAGACCGGTGGCGACCACGAGGTCATCCGGCAGTACCTCGTCACGGCCGCGCCCCGCACCCGCTTCGAGATCGGGCAGTGGACGCTGCGCGGCGACCTCACCGACCCGGAACAGCCGCTCGACGAGCTGGTGATGGGCGGCTTCGCGAAGCGCTGGACGGTGCTCGACGGCCTCGGGGTCGCGGTGATGCCCACCGTGGACCTGCACCTGCACGCCGAACGCAAGGGCTGGCGCTGGGACACCCAGGAGATCACCGACGGGCTCGCCGCGCAGCCCGACGACATCGCGGCGATCGGCGACGACCCCCTGCCCGCGTACGTCCTCGGTCACGAGGCCGACGACAGCGGCGCCTCCGCGCACCCCGACCGGCCGCAGGCGCTGCTGGCGGGCGAGGTGCGCCGGGCCGCCCCCGACGCCCCGCTGACCTGGTCGGGTCCGCTGCCCACCGGCTTCGACGGCTCGCCGGTCTTCGCCGCCCTGCCGCTGCCCGACGAGCAGTTGAAGCTGCTCTGCCTGGGGGTGGCGCTGCCGGGCGCGGACGGGCCCGACGCGCCGGCGACCGTGGTGGCCTTCGCCGAGCTGCGCTCCGCCATCCACGCGCTGGCCCCCCGCCGCAGGCGCCACTGGTGGCAGCGCGGCTGAGGGGCCCGGCCCGGGGAGCCGCCCGCGGGAGCCGGTCCGCGAGGGCCGGCCCGCGAGGGCCGGCCGAGGGGCGGCTCCGCCCGCTTCCTGACGGCTCTTGCCGGCTCCCGCGTGCTCCTACTGCTGGACCGCGTCCTGGAGCGTCACGCTGCGCCCGGCGACGGTCTTGGAGTTCAGCGCCTGGATCAGCGCGGTGGCGACGTCCTGCGGGGTGACCGCGGTCTTCGAACCGTTGCCGCGCTTCAGCAGCACCCCGTCGAAGGAGTTGCCGTACAGCGCCTGGAGCGCCTTCAGGTCGATGTGCGGGGCGAGTTGGCCGTCCGGCGTGGCCTGCATGGTGAGGAACTGCGGCAGCGTCTTGTTGAACGGCAGGTCCTTGCCCCCGGCCAGGATGTGCACCGGACCCATCATCGCGGTCTTGCCGAAGCCGTTGACCGCCTTGTCCAGCGTCGCCTGGGTGACCTTCGGCTGCACGGTGGTGCCCCGGAGGTCGATCGGGGTGTTGCGGCCGGACTCGGCCCGCAGCCGGTAGGCCGCGGAGACCTGGGTCGCGGCGGCGTTCACGTCGACGGACTGGCTGGGCTTGCCGGGCACCGCGACGGCCTTGCCGCCGGTGAAGCGCACCATGCCGTCCGTGCCCTTGCTCGACGGCCCCGCGACCGTCGTCAGCGCCGCCTTGAGCTTGTCCTGGTCGACGACGATCACCGGGTCCGTGACCTGGGTCCGGCCGAAGAGCGAGCCGACCACCGAGACCGGGTTGTAGTCGGAGTGCGCCACCTTGCGGACGGTGGCGTCGGTGTCGATGGACAGGCCCGCGATCGACGGCTTGAGCGAGTGCTGCTTGCCGTCGACGGTGACGGTGAGCGCCGCGGTGCCCCGGTTGCCGAGCGCGTGGTTCAGCTTCTTGACGGCCGTCGCCTGGCTGGTGTTGCCGATGTCCACGCCGAGCACGGTGGTGCCCTTCGGCACGTCGGAGTGGTTCATCAGCAGCCCGGCGCCGTACGCGAGGACGGCGGCGCCGACGACCGCGACACCGAGCAGCGCGAGCTTGGAGCGGCCCTTCTTGACCGGCTTGGCCGACTTCGCCGGTGTGGCCGGGGTGGACGGCGCCGCGGGTCCTGGCCGCGGGACGGACCCGGGGGCGCCGGGTCCGGGCGGCGGCACCGCTCCGGGGCCGCCCGCGGCGCGGCCGGGGCCCTCCCCCGACGGCACCGGCGGGATGCCGCCGACCAGGGTGTCGCCGACCAGGGTGTCGCCGGCGCCCATCCGCCGGGGCGGCTCGGAACCGGCCGGGGCCGGCGGGCGGAAGGCGTGCTCGCCGGTGTCGCCGCCGATCGGCGGCACCCGCATGTCGCCGGTGGCCGGGCCGGTGGTGGCCCCGGCGGGCGGCGGCAGCGGCGCGGCGCCGCCGCCGGGCGCGAACGGGTCGGTGGGGATGCCGCGCGGCACCCCGGGCGGGAAGTCCTCGGTGCCGAACGGCGCCGGCCCGGAGCCGGGTTCGGCGCGGCCCTCGGCGCCCGCGGGGGTCTCGAAGGGCGAGGCGAACCCGCCCGACGGCGTGTCGTGCGGGCCGCGCGCGGCCGGGGCGTCGTCGAACGGCGAGCCCACCGGCGGCGGCAGGAACGCCTGCGGAATCTGCTGCGTCCCGGTGTCGGAGTCGGTGAACGGCTCGGCGAACTGCTCGTCGTACGGCCCCGCGAAGGGGTCGTCCGCGCGCGGGGTGCCCCCGGCGGGGGTGCCCGCGCCGAAGAAGCCGTCCGCGACCGGGGACCCGGCGTCCGGTGCGTCGCCGCCGCCCGGGGACCGCACCGGCGGCACCGTGAAGCCGCCGCCGGCCGTCCCGTTGCCGGGCGCACCGCCACGCGGGAAGTCGCCCTGGAAGCCGTCGCCGGAGAAGCCCTCGGAGAAGCCGTCGCCGGTCGCCCCCGCGCCCGGGGGGAAGCCCGTCGGGGCCTGGCCGGAACCGCTGCCGGGAGCCGTACCGGCGTCCGTGCCGAAGCCGGGGCCGCCGCCCGGGAAACCCTCACCCGGGAAGCCGTCGCCGGGGAAACCCTCACCCGGGAAGCCCTCACCCGCACCGGAACCCGCGGCCGAGCCGGAACCGGAGCCCGTACCCGGAGCGGAACCCGCGCCCGTACCGGCGGCCGAGCCCGTACCCGAGCCCGTGGGGCCGACCGGCTTGCGCGGCGCGAACCAGTCGCTGGTCTTCTCCTTCTTCTCGGCCCGCTCCTGCGGAGCTTCGCCGCCCTGCCCGCCGTCGGCGGGAGGTTCACCGGCGGAGCCGCCCGCAGTGCTTGGGGCCGCGGTGTCCGGGGCACCCGCGCCCTGCGGTCCGGCCGCGGGGGCCGCGGCGCCCTCCTCGACGGTGGTGCGCATGACGACCGGCGGGATCGGCCGGGAGCCGGGGATGTTGATCCTGATCCGGGTGGTCAGCGTCGTCTCGGTCCTGGGCTCGCCGGCCGCGTCCGCGTCGGTGCCCTGCTCGGCCGCTTCGGCGCCGTCCTGCTCCTGGCCGGCCGGACGCGGCCGCTCCTGCGGGTGCAGCGACGGGAAGGGGCGGGGGCCGTAAGGCGGGGTCCCTGACGGGTACGCGGCACCGCCGCGTCCCTGGGGACCGGAGGACGAACTGTCAGTTTCACGACTCAAAGGAGGCTCTCCCGGTTAGCCACGCCGCCCGACACATCACTTGGCAGGCGGCTCGCCGGCGCACCCACCATACCGACCTGTGCGCGGAGGCGACTGCGGTCCGGCGGAACGCTGGGGCACACCCAACCATGCGTCGGCCCCTGCCCGCCAAGTCAGGCCCTATTCGTGCCGGATGAGGGTACTTGGGGCAGCGTGGCGCAGATCACCGCCGACAACGCCCCGCCGAGCAGGTAGATGTACGGCCCGATGCCGGCGGCGAGCAGGAAGTCGCCCTCCGGCTGGGAGCCGCTGAGCAGGATCACGCACACCAGCCAGACCGCGGCGGGCACCACGGTGCCCAGGCGGGTGCCGGTGAGCTTCCCGCCGCCGTAGAAGGCCGCCACGCACCCGGCGAGCGCCAGCAGCAGCCCACCGGGCTCCCAGGCGGCCTGCACGAGGGCGCCGGCCACCGCGATGGCCACCGCGAGCACGGCGAGGCCGAAGTACCCGGCGATCCGGGCGCCTTGCGTCCCCCGCGGGTTGCTGGACAGCGGCCGGATCACCGGCGTACGGGACGGGGCCGGACCGCGGCCGGCGGCGGGGCGGCTCATCGCGCACCGCCCGGCGCCTCGGCGGACTCGGGCTCCGCGCCGAACAGGTCGTCCGCGCGGCCGGTGGACTCGCCCCGCACCTGCCGGTAGTACTCGACGGCGAAGAACGGCTGGCCGAGGTCGTTGGAGAGCGCGAAGAAGGGTCCGTCGACGGCGATCTGGGTGGCGTGCGCCCGCATCGCGGCGGTCTTGCGGTCGGCGTAGGCCGAGCCGTCGACCGACGCGGTGACGAGCGCGTCGTCGACCACGCCGGGGACGTCGTCCGGGGTCGCGACGCCCTTGAACGGGAAGTCCCGGCCCTCGGCGGCGAGCCGGTCGAAGCCGGCCTGGACGACCGAGCGGGGCGTGCAGATCTCGTAGACGCGGTCGATCCGGTGGCCGCGGTCGGCGGCGAGTTCGTAGCCGCGCATGGCGACGCGGTGCGCCTGGATGTGGTCCGGGTGGCCGTAGCCGCCGTTGTCGTCGTAGGTCACCAGGACCTGGGGGCGCACCTCAAGGATGACGTCGGCGAGGTGGCCGGCCGCCTCGTCCAGGTCGGCGCGCCACAGGCAGGCCGGATCGTCGTTCTGGGCGACGCCCATCATCCCGGAGTCCCGGTAGCGGCCGGGGCCGCCCAGGAAGCGGTGGTCGGTGACGCCCAACGCGGCCATGGCGGAAGCCAGTTCGCCGATCCGGTGCTCGCCCAGGGTGTCGTCGCGGTCCGCGGCGAGATGGGCCAGCTCCGGCGGAATGACCTCGCCCTCCTCACCGAGGGTGCAGGTGACGAGGGTGACGAGGGCCCCCTCGGCCGCGTACTTGGCCATGGTGGCGCCGTTGTTGATCGTCTCGTCGTCCGGGTGGGCGTGGACGAACAGCAGGCGCCGCTCAGGAGGGCCGTCGGGAGCATCGGTCATGGTCGAAGCCTACGGCTCCGCCCACCGGACCCGGGCAGCGGCCGCCGCTGCTGCCCGCCGTCCGCTTACCCGCCGGTATGACCGTCAGATCTTGATGTTGGAGATCGTCTGCGCCACGTTGCTGGTGAGGTCGGTGATCTGGGGCGCCCACGAGGAACTGGCAAGGTAGAAGCCGAGCAACGTACAGGCCACCGCGTGTCCCGCCTTGAGTCCCGATCGGCGGATCAGCAGGAACACGATGACTAGCAGCAGCAGCACCGCCGAAATCGAGAGTGCCACAGCGGCTCACCTCCTCATACGCAGGGTCCATGTCAGTTGCCACATGCTTATTACCCACCCACGGCTACGGATCATAACTTTCCGTGCGACCGCATATGTCGGAGCACGGAAGCACGCGGGGGCGCATGACCAGATCCAGCCAACAGCCGTGCCCGGTACGGCGGGTGGGCCGGCGCCGGACCGCCAGGTCAGGGCGGCGCGGGCGGCGCCGGGCGCTAATACAGGGGCGATTGTCGGTGCCACCCTCTAGGGTCGCGGGTATGACGTACCTCTCATTCCCACGGCAGCACGCGAGGACACAGCGGTTCACTCTCGGGGCGCCGCGGGCCTTCGCGGTCGCGCCGGGCGGGGACCGGGTGGCGTTCGTGCGCTCCCGGTCGGGCACCGAGCGGGAGCAGTTGCTGTGGGTGCTGGACCTGGCGGAGGGCGGCGCGGACACGGCGGCGGTGGAGCGGCTGGTGGCCGATCCCGCCGCGGTGCTGGGCGGTGCGGACGAGGAGTTGCCCGCGGCGGAGCGGGCCAGGCGCGAGCGCAGCCGGGAGGGCTCCGCGGGCGTGGTGGCCTTCGCCGTGGACCAGGCGGTCGAGCTGGCCGCCTTCGCGCTGTCGGGGCGGCTGTTCGTGGCGGATCTGACCGCCGTGGAGACGCCCGCCGAAGGGACAGCCGAAAAGGCCGCCGCAGGCACCGGCGGCGGCGCGCCCGCGGTGCGCGAACTGCCGGTGCCCGGCCCGGTGGTGGACCCGCGGCCGTCCCCTGACGGCCGCTGGGTGGCGTACGCGGCGGGCGGCGCGCTGCGGGTGGTCGGCGCCGATGGCGCGGGGGCCGACGACCGTGCGCTCGCCGAGCCTGACGGCGCGTCGGTGACGTGGGGGCTGGCGGAGTTCGTCGCGGCCGAGGAGATGGACCGCACCCGCGGCTTCTGGTGGGCGCCGGACAGCAGCGCGCTGCTCGTCGCCCGGGTGGACGAGGCACCGGTCCAGCGCTGGTGGATCTCGCAGCCCGCATACCCGGACCGGCCGCCGGTCGAGGTGGCCTACCCGCAAGCGGGCACGCCCAACGCGGAGGTGACGCTGGCCCTGTTCACGCTGGACGGCTCGCGCACCGATGTCGAGTGGGACCGGGACCGCTATCCGTACCTCGCGTCGGTGCACTGGTCGGCGGCCGGTCCGGCGCTGCTGCTGGTGCAGACCCGGGACCAGCGCGCGCAGGCATATCTGACCGTGGACCGTAAAACCGGCGCGACCGAGACGGTGGCCGTCGAGGAAGATCCAACTTGGCTGGATCTCTTCCCCGGTGTGCCGGTCCGCACCCCGGCCGGCGAGCTGGTCACGATCACCGACACATCGGGAGCACGTGCCCTGAAGGTGGGCGAAAGGACGCTGACCGGCCCGGAGTTGCACCTGCGGGCGGTGCTGGACACCGGCGCCGAGGACATTCTGGTGACCGCCTCCTCCGGTGAGACGGCGGCCGAGCCGGAGATCGGCGAGGTGCACGTCTACCGGGTGGACCACCGCGGCACGGACGCCGCCCCGGTCCGGGTCTCCACCGAACCGGGGGTGCACACCGCGGTGCGCGGCGGCGGCCTGACGGTGCTGACGACCTCCACCCTGGACCGCCCCGGAGCGGTGACCCGGGTGCTGCGCGACGGCGCCGAGGTCGCCCGGATCGCCTCCCATGCCGAGACCCCGTCCCTGACCGCGCGGCCCCGCCTGCTGGAAGCCGGGCCGCTGCGCATCCCGACCGCGGTCCTGCTGCCGACCGGCTGGAGCGAGGACGACGGCCCGCTGCCGGTGCTCCTCGACCCGTACGGCGGCCCGCACGGCCAGCGGGTGTACGCGGCGCACAACCCGCACCTGGTCTCGCAGTGGTTCGCCGACCAGGGCTTCGCGGTGATCGTGGCCGACGGCCGCGGCACCCCGGGGCGTTCGCCCCGGTGGGAGAAGTCCATCGCCGGCGACTTCGCCGGGATCTCGCTGCCCGACCAGGTGGCGGCGCTGCACGCGGTCGCCGAGCGGTATCCGCTGGACCTGGGCCGGGTGGCGATCCGCGGCTGGTCGTACGGCGGCTATCTCGCCGGACTCGCGGCCCTGCGCCGTCCGGACGTCTTCCACGCCGCGGTGGTCGGCGCCCCGGTCACCGACCTGCGGCTGTACGACACGCACTACATGGAGCGCTACCTCGGCGACCCCCGCGAGCAGCCCGAGGTCTACGAGGCGAACTCGCTGGTGGGCGACGGCGGCCTGGTGCGGGCCGCCGAGCCGGCCCGGCCGATGATGGTGATCCACGGCCTCGCCGACGACAACGTCCTGGTCGCCCACTCGCTGCGGCTGTCCACCGCGCTGCTGGCGGCCGGCCGGCCGCACGAGGTGCTGCCGCTGTCCGGGGTCACCCACATGACCGCCCCCCAGGAGCAGGTAGCCGAGAACCTGCTGCTGCTCCAGGTGGACTTCCTCAAGCGCGCCCTCAGCGGCCGCCCGCACGGATAACCCGCCGGCCGCAGCCGCAGCCGCGGCCCCGGACGCCGCCCCACCCGCCGGCCGGACCGCCGGAGAACCCGCGGAGCGCAGCACCGAAGATCCCGCCCGAAGCCCCGGACACATCGCGTCCGGGGCTTCGGCGTGCATACGAACCGGAAGGAATGCTCACACCATTCCGGCCATGGGGAGGACGGCGAGGTTAGGGGGAACGGCCGGCCGGGGACCACATCATCACGAGCCCCGACCGGCCTACGGCACCCGCACGGCCGTACGTTGTTCAGACTGCTCGGTCCGTATATCGGAGCTGCGACAGAAAAGTTGCTTGCATGTAAACGCGCTACGTCCCAAAATATCCGTTTTGCCCGTTTCAAATATCAGATGTCAAGCACGTACGGACACCAATCTGCAAAACCTTCGCTCAAGATGCCAAACAACAAGCTTTCTTCCCTCCTTCCCCCCTTGACTGGAAGTTGATTCCATTGCGAAAGTCCCGCTCAACACGCGTTGCGCATCGGCGTTGTACGCACGTTTTCGGTCCCGGGGAAGTGTGATGACAAGTCCTAGTAAGGCTGCCGCTGAGAGTGCCGGCAGCCTCACTCTCGACCCAGAGGGCGGCAACCCCGACCCCGGGCAGCACCAGGCACCCGAACTGGTGGGCCGGTCGCCGCGGCAGCTTGCCTGGATCAGGTTCAAGCGCGACAAGATCGGCATGCTCTGCGCCGTCGTCGTGGCGATCTTCATCCTGGTCGCGATCTTCGCGCCCTTGATCGTCAAGCTGTACGGCCAGAACGCGTACTCGCTCTACGGCCAGGACGACGGCCTGCTCAACGCCTACGGCCTGCCGATCAAGCCCAACGGTGGCATCGACGGCACCCACTGGTTCGGCATCGAGCCGCGCCTGGGCCGCGACGTGCTGGCGCTGCTGATCTACGGCATCCGTACCTCGCTGGGCGTCGCGGTGTGCGTGACGATCCTCTCGGTGGTCCTCGGCGTCGTGGTCGGCCTGGTGCAGGGCTACATCGGCGGGCGCACGGACTACTTCGTCGGCCGGGCCTCCGACTTGATGATGTCCTTCCCGCAGCAGCTGTTCTTCATCGCCTTCACGCCGGTGATCCTCTCGCTGTTCGTCAAGCCGGGTGCCGGCGAGCCCACCTACCTGCGGTTCACCGCGCTGGTGCTGGTGCAGTTCATCCTGGGGTGGATGTCGCTCGGCCGCCTGGTGCGGGCACAGGTGCTGTCGCTCCGGGAACGCGAGTACATCGAGGCGGCCAAGCTCTCCGGAGCGTCCAGCGGCCGCATCATCCGCAAGGAGCTGCTGCCCAACCTGTGGACCACGATCCTCGTGCAGTCCACCCTGCTGGTGCCGGTCAACGTGACGGCCGAAGCGGGTCTGTCCTTCCTCGGTGTCGGCATGCAGCAGCCGACCCCGGACTGGGGACTGATGTTCCAGGACGCGGCCGCGAACTACCAGTCCGACCTCACCTACATGTTCTTCCCCGGCATCGCGATGGTCATCTTCGTCGTCGCCTTCAACCTGCTCGGGGACTCAATCCGGGACGCTCTCGATCCCAAGACCATCCGCTGATGAGTGTCCACGTCGTCTCGCCGGTCCCGGGGAGCGGCAAGGCCAGTTCGATGACAGGCAGGAATAGATGAAGAAGCGTAGGGCGTATAGCGCCGCAGCTGTGCTGTCGGTGGGGGCTCTGGCCCTGAGCGCATGCAGTAGCGGCAACGGCGGGGGCGGGTCCGACAACCCGAGCAGCGGCAGCTCGACCGCCGCCACCACTGCGAAGGTGCAGGCCATCACGGTGGGCACCGCGGCCGACTCGGTCGGCCCGGCGCCGGCCGTCGCGGGGGCGAAGAAGGGCGGCACCGCGATCGACCTGGAGCCGGCCGGCATCAACCACCTGGACCCGGCCGAGGCGTACGTCAACCAGGAGCAGGTCATCGGGCAGCTCTTCAGCCGCCAGCTGACCAACTACAAGATCGACCCGACGACCGGCAAGACGGTCCTCGTGGGCGACCTCGCCACCGACACCGGCACCTCCTCGGACGGCGGCAAGACCTGGACGTTCCACCTCAAGGACGGCCTGAAGTGGCAGGACGGCACGCCGATCACCTCTGACCAGGTGAAGTACGGCATCGAGCGGCTGTTCTCCAGCTTCGAGACCGCCGGCCCGCAGTACATCCAGCAGTGGCTGACCGGCTCGACGGACTTCCGCAAGGTCTACGGCGGCCCGCAGGGCGGCAAGTCGCTGCCGGACTCGGTGCTGGCCACCCCGGACGACAAGACCATCGTCTTCCACTTCAAGGCGCCGCACGCCGACGCCCCGTACGCGATGGCGCTCTCCGGCTCCGGCCCGATCCTGAAGGCCAAGGACACCGGCCCGAAGTACGACACCGCGCCGTTCTCCGACGGCCCGTACGTGGTCAGCAGCTACAAGCCGGGCAAGGCCCTGGAGCTGACCCGCAACAAGTACTGGGACCCGAAGACCGACCCGATCCGCGGTGCGTTCCCCGACAAGTGGGACATCCAGCTCGGTGTCGAGCAGCCCGGCCTGACCCAGCGCCTGGAGCAGCAGAGCGGCAGCGACAAGAACGCCGTCTCGCTGGTCCAGTCCGCCGACCCGACGCAGATGTCGGTGCTCGCCGGCTCGCAGTACAAGTCGCGGCTGGAGAGCAACTACCAGCCGTTCGTGGACGTGTTCAACATCAACGTCTCCCGGATCACGAACGTGAAGGTCCGCCAGGCGATCATCTACGCGTTCCCGATGCAGCAGGTGCAGACCGCGCTCGGTGGCCCGCAGCAGGGTGAGCTCGGCACCAACCTGATCGGCCCGACGGTCTCCGGCTTCAAGGCGTCCGACCCGTACGGCAAGCTGACCAAGCCGCTCGGCGACCCCGAGAAGGCCAAGCAGCTGCTCAAGGAGGCGGGCGTCAAGGACCTGCACCTGTCCTTCGCGTACTCCAACTCCGGTCAGCGCTGGGCGAACGTCGCCACCACGCTGAAGAACTCCTTCGCCAAGGCCGGCATCACGCTGGACGCCAAGGCCATCGACCCGACCGCGTACTACACGCTGATCGGCAAGAAGGACAACCCGTACGACCTGTACCGCACCGGCTGGGGCAGCGACTGGCCGAACGCCTCCACCGTCATCCCGCCGACCCAGGACGGCCGGCTGATCGCGGACGACGACCCGAACTACTCGCACCTGAACGACCCGAAGGTCAACAGCGAGATCGACCGGATCAGCAAGATCACGGACCTCAACCAGCAGGCCGCCGAGTGGCAGACGCTGGCTGAGACGATCATGAAGACCGACGCGCCGGAGATCCCGTACCTGTACGACAAGTACTACAACATCTACGGCGAGGGCCTCGGCGGCGTCAGCTACAACTCCGCCTACGGCACGATCAACCCGAACACCATCTACGTGAAGTAGTCGGCACCACCGGCGTCGGCCCCGCGGCACCATCGCGGGGCCGGCGCCACCGGCGCGAGCCGAAAGCTCCACCCGATCCCTCCCGCTCTCGACCGGCGCCGCCACCCGCGGCCCCCCTACGGAAGAGCCCGACCCCATGCTCCGTTTCCTCACCCGCCGGGTGCTAGGCGCCGCAGTCATCCTCGTACTGATCAGCCTGGTGACATACCTGCTGTTCTTCGCCCTGCCGAGCGACCCGGCACTGCTGTCCTGCGGCAAGAACTGCACGCCGTCGAACATCCGCCAGATCCACAAGAACCTCGGTCTCGACAAGCCGGTCATCGTCCAGTGGTGGAACTACCTGATCGGCATCTTCGGCGGCCGTCACCTGCCGATGGGCAACTGCCCGGCACCGTGTTTCGGGCTCTCCTTCAACAACCAGACCCCGGTCTGGTCGCTGCTGAAGGACCGCTACCCCACCACCCTGTCGCTGGCCATCGGCGGCTCCTTCACCTTCCTCGTGGTCGGCGTCGGCCTCGGTCTGATCTCCGCCTGGAAGCAGGGCTCGATCTTCGACCGCGCCGCCAGCTCGGTGTCCCTGCTGGGCCAGTCGGTGCAGATCTTCTTCATCGGCCCGCTCGCCATCTACGCGTTCTCCTACAAGCTGGGCTGGCTCAACCGCGGTGGTGACCCGAGCTGGACCAGCAACCCGGGTGCCTCCTTCTCCGGCATGGTGCTGCCCTGCCTGGTGATGTCGGTCATCTTCTGGTCCAACTACAGCCGCCAGACCCGCTCCCTGATGGTCGAGCAGCTGTCCGAGGAACACGTACGGACCGCCCGGGCCAAGGGCATGGGCGCCCGCTACGTCTTCCTGCGGTACGCGCTGCGCGGCGCCATGGGCCCGATCATCACGATCTTCGGCATCGACCTCGGGTCGGTCTTCGGCGGTGCGATCATCACCGAAGCCACCTTCGGCCTGCACGGCCTGGGCAACCTCGCCGTCTCGGCCGTCACCCAGCAGGACCTGCCGCTGGAGATGGGCGTGATGCTGATCGGCGCCACCTCCATCGTCGTCTTCAACATCATCGTCGACGCCTGCTACGCCCTCATCGACCCACGGATTCGGCTCGCATGAACCCGGCGCACCCCCTACCGCACCAGGCTCCGGACCCGAGGAGAGCCCCGAAGTGACCACAGTGACCAAGCCGGACCCCGCACCCGAACCCAAGGGTTCGCTGAGCACCGACCCGTTCCTCTCCGTCCGCGACCTCTACGTGCGGTTCGCGACCGAGGACGGCACCGTCAAGGCGGTCGACGGGCTGTCGTTCGACCTCGAACGCGGAGAGACGCTCGGTATCGTCGGCGAGTCCGGGTCGGGCAAGTCGGTGACGAACCTGGCCATCCTCGGGCTGCACAACCCGCGCAACACCACCATCAGCGGCGAGATCACGCTCGACGGCCAGGAGCTGACCGGGGCGAGCAACCGCACCCTGGAGCGGCTGCGCGGCAACAAGATGTCGATGATCTTCCAGGACTCGCTCACCGCGCTGTCGCCCTACTACACGGTGGGGCGGCAGATCGCCGAGCCGTTCATGAAGCACACCGGCGCCTCCAAGCGGGAGGGCCGGAACCGGGCGATCGAGATGCTCGCCAGGGTCGGCATCCCGCAGCCGCAGACCCGGGTGGACGACTTCCCGCACCAGTTCTCCGGCGGTATGCGGCAGCGCGCGATGATCGCGCTGGCGCTGGTCTGCGACCCGGAGCTGGTGATCGCGGACGAGCCCACCACGGCGCTCGACGTCACCGTGCAGGCCCAGATCCTCGACCTGCTCAAGGACCTCCAGCAGGAGACCGGCACCGCGATCATCCTGATCACCCACGACCTGGGGGTCATCGCGAACACCGCGGACAACGTGGTCGTGATGTACGCGGGCCGGGCGGTGGAGCGCGGCACCACCCGGGAGATCCTGAAGTCCCCCGAGCACCCGTACGCATGGGGCCTGCTGGGCTCCATCCCGCGGCTGAGCGCCTCGGTGGACGTGCCGCTGGCACCGATCCCGGGGACCCCGCCGAGCCTGCTGAACCCGCCGTCGGGCTGCCCGTTCCATCCCCGGTGCGCCTTCGCCGAGGCGGTCGGCGGCGACCGGTGCAGCACGGAGCGGCCGCAGCTGCCGGACGGACGGGGCTCCGCGTGCCACCTGACCGCAGAGCAGAAGCGTGACATCTTCATCGAGCAGATCCAGCCGCGGCTGCGCTGACCGGGAGTCGAGGAACCAGCAATGAGTGAACAGCAGAAGCCGAGCCTGGAGAAGGGCGCTACGGCCGACGCGGCTGCGGTGACGGAGGAAGCCGGCGCGGCGCCGGAGACGGCCGTGCCGGTCAAGCGCCCGGAACCGGGCGAGCGGCTGCTGGACGTCACCGGCATGCGCAAGTACTTCCCGATCCACGGCGGCTTCGTGTTCCAGCGCCGGGTCGGGGACGTCCGGGCGGTCGACGGTGTCGACTTCCACATCGACAAGGGCGAAGCGCTCGGCATGGTCGGCGAGTCCGGCTGCGGCAAGTCCACGACCGGACGACTGGTCACCCGTCTGCTGGAGCCGACGGCAGGCCGGGTCGAGTACGCCGGGCAGGACATCACGCACGCCTCCCGCAAGCAGCTGGCGCCGATCAGGTCCGAGATCCAGATGATCTTCCAGGACCCGTACGCCTCGCTCAACCCGCGGCAGACGGTCGGCAACATCATCTCCGCGCCGATGGAGATCAACGGGATCAACCCGGCCGGCGGCCGGGAGAAGCGGGTCCGCGAGCTGCTGGAGACCGTCGGTCTCAACCCCGAGCACTACAACCGCTTCCCGCACGAGTTCTCCGGCGGCCAGCGACAGCGCATCGGGGTGGCCCGCGCCCTGTCGGTGAACCCGAAGCTGATCGTGGCCGACGAGCCGGTCTCCGCGCTGGACGTCTCCATCCAGGCGCAGGTGGTGAACCTGCTGCAGAAGGTGCAGAAGGAACTCGGTATCGCGTTCCTGTTCATCGCGCACGACCTGGCGATCGTGCGGCACTTCTCGCAGCGCATCGCGGTGATGTACCTGGGCAAGATCGTGGAGATCGGCGACCGCGACTCGATCTACACCAAGCCGCGCCACCCGTACACCCACGCGCTGCTCTCGGCGGCGCCGGAGGCGGACCCGGACGACAAGGGCCGCGAGCGCATCCGGCTGGCCGGCGACGTGCCCTCGCCGATCAACCCGCCGTCCGGCTGCCGGTTCCGCACCCGCTGCTGGAAGGCGCAGGACGTCTGCGCCGAGCAGGAGCCGCCGCTGGTGCAGCTCGGCGACAGCGTGGACGGCCACATGACCGCCTGCCACTTCCCCGAGGAACCGACGGTCACGGCGCGCGAGGAGGACATAGTGCTCGACCCCGCGCTCGCCGCTGCCGAGGAGTCGAACGCGGTGGCCTCCGCGTCGGAGGAGTCCGCCTGACCCTGACCGCCCGACTCCTGAGCGCCTGACCGTGGCCACGGCCACCGCGGGCCCGTGCGGTGCCGAACGCCAGGGCCGTGTCCCGACTCCCTGCGGGGAATCCCGGACACGGCCCTGGCGTTCGGCACCGCACGGGTGGCCCTCACTCCGGCGGGACGATCTGCTTCTCCTCGGCGAAGTGGCACGCCGAGGGGTGCTCGGCCGGGCCCGCCGTGCCGCGGAAGACCTCCGGCACCGCCAGCGGCGGCTCCTTCTCGGCACAGATCTCCTGGGCCTTCCAGCAGCGGGTGCGGAACCGGCAGCCGGACGGCGGGTTGGCCGGCGAGGGCACGTCGCCGGCCAGGATGATCCGCTCCCGGTGCTCGCGCGCCTCCGGGTCGGGCACCGGCACCGCCGAGAGCAGCGCCTGCGTGTACGGGTGGGTCGGGTGCTCGTAGATCTGCTCGTCCGAGCCGATCTCCACGATCTTGCCGAGGTACATCACGCCGACCCGGTCGGCGATGTGCCGCACGATCGACAGGTCGTGCGCGATGAACATGTACGACAGCTGGAACTCGTCCTGCAGCCGCTCCATCAGGTTGACCACCTGCGCCTGCACCGAGACGTCCAGCGCGGAGACCGGTTCGTCGGCCACGATGATCTCGGGGCGCAGCGCCAGGCCGCGGGCGATGCCGATCCGCTGCCGCTGGCCGCCGGAGAACTGGTGCGGGTAGCGGTTGATGTACTCGGGGTTGAGCCCGACCACGTCCAGCAGTTCCTGCACCCGGCGCCGCCGGTCGCCCTTCGGGGCCACCTCGGGGTGGATGTCGAAGGGCTCGCCGATGATGTCGCCGACCGTCATCCGCGGGTTCAGCGAGGTATAGGGGTCCTGGAAGACCATCTGGATGTTGCGGCGCACCGCCTTCAGCGCCCGCCCGGACAGCTTGGTGATGTCCTCGCCCTTGAAGACGATCTCGCCCGCGGTGGGCTCCTCCAGGTTCATCAGCAGCTTGGCCACGGTGGACTTGCCGCAGCCGGACTCGCCGACGATGCCGAGCGTCTCCCCCGCGTACAGGTCGAAGTTGACGCCGTCGACGGCCTGGACGGCGCCGATCTGCTTCTTGAAGAGGATGCCGCGGGTCAGCGGGAAGTGCTTGACCAGGCCCCGGACGGTCAGGATCGGCTCGCGCCCGGAGGGGTCGGGCGGCACGGGCCGCTCAGGCGTCTGCGGACGGGAGGCTGTCGTCATCCAGGGTCTCCTTCCAGAAGTGGCAGGCGCTCGCCCGGTCCTGGTCGACCCGGTACAGCGGGGGCACGTCGGTGCGGCACACGGCCTGCGCGCGCGGGCAGCGCGGGTTGAAGGCGCAACCGGGCGGGATGTGCAGCAGATTGGGCGGCAGTCCCTTGATCGCGTACAGCTCGCGGCCCTTCTGGTCCAGCCGCGGGATCGAGTCGAGCAGGCCCTTGGTGTACGGGTGGGCCGGTGCCCGGTAGATGTCGTGGACCGGCGAGGTCTCCACGATCCGCCCGGCGTACATCACCGCGATCTTGTCGGCGACGTCCGCGACCACCCCGAGGTCGTGGGTGATCAGGATCAGACCCATGTTGTACTCGCGCTGCAGATCCGCGAGCAGGTCCATCACCTGCGCCTGCACCGTGACGTCCAGCGCCGTGGTCGGCTCGTCCGCGATGATCAGGTCCGGCTCCAGGGCCAGTGCCATCGCGATCATCACGCGCTGCCGCATACCGCCGGAGAACTGGTGCGGGTACTGCTTGACGCGCTCGCGGGCGGCCGGGATGCGGACCCGCTCCATCAGCTCGATCGCCTTGGCGCGGGCGTCCTTGCGGGACGCCTTGTGGTGCACCCGGAACATCTCGCCGAGCTGCTCGCCGACGCTGAGCACCGGGTTGAGCGAGGACAGCGCGTCCTGGAAGATCATCGCCATCTTCGCGCCGCGGACCCGGCGCCGCTCCTCGGTGCCGAGCTTGAGCAGGTCCCGGCCCTGGAAGACCACCTCGCCGCTGGTGATGAAGCCGGGCGGCGTGTCGAGGATGCCCATGATCGCCTGCGCGGTGACCGACTTGCCCGAGCCGGACTCGCCGAGCACCGCCAGCGTCTCACCGGCGTTCACCGAGTAGTCCACGCCGTTGACCGCCTTCGCGGTGCCCTCCCTGGTCCGGAACTCCACGTGCAGGTCGCGTACGTCGAGCAGCGGGCCGCCGTCGCCGGGCGGCCGCCCGGGCGCCACCACCGCCGCGTCCGTGGCTCCTGTGCCACCTGTTGGCATCGCGACGCCTCCTAGCGCAGCTTGGGGTCGAGGGCGTCGCGGACCGCGTCGCCGAGCATGATGAACGCCAGCACCGTCAGGCTCAGCGCGCCGGCCGGCCACAGCAGCATGTGCGGCGCGTTGCGGATCTCGTTGGACGCGTCGGAGATGTCGATGCCCCACGAGACGGTGGGCGGTTTCAGGCCCACCCCGAGGTAGGACAAGGTCGCCTCCAGCGCGATGTACGTGCCCAGCGCGATGGTGCCGACCACGATCACCGGGGCGACCGCGTTGGGCGCGATATGGCGTACCAGCATCCGGGAGTTGCCGGCGCCGAGCGCGCGGGCGGCCTGCACGTAGTCGTTCTGCCGGGCGGTGATCACCGAGCCGCGGGCGATACGCGCGATCTGCGGCCAGCCCAGCAGCACCATGAACCCGACCACCGGCCACACCGTGGAGTTGGTGACCACCGACAGGAAGACCAGGCCGCCCAGCACCACCGGGATGCCGAAGAACACGTCGCTGATCCGGGAGAGCACCGCGTCCCACCAGCCGCCGAAGAACCCGGCGAGGCCGCCGAGCACGCTGCCGAGGATGACCACGCCGGCGGTGGCGCACACGCCGACGGTGACCGACGCCCTGGCCCCGTACACCACCCGGGTGTAGACGTCGCGGCCCTGGTTGTCGAAGCCGAACGGGTGCCCGGGGGACGAACCCTCCTGCGCCCTGGCCAGGTTGGCCTTCAGCGGGTCCTGGGTGGCGATGGTGCCGGGCCAGATCGAGATGAAGATCAGGAAGAGGATGATCAGCGCGGAGATGATGAAGATCGGGTTGCGCCGCAGGTCGCGCCAGGCGTCGGACCACAGGCTGCGGGGCTTGGCGGCCGGGCCGCCCTCCTGGCCCTCCCCCGGCGGCTTCTCCAGGGTCTCCGCGTCGGTGGCGGCCAGGTCCATACCGCCGCCGAAGCCGCTGGTCGGCGCGATGGCCTGGTTGGGGTCGACCGCTTCGTTCGGGTCGATCGGTTCAGGCATAGCGAATCCTCGGGTCCAGGACCGCGTAGAGCAGGTCGACAAGCAGGTTGGCCAGCAGGAAGACCAGCACCAGGATGGTGACGAAGCCGACCACCGTCGGCGCGTTGTTGCGCAGGATGCCCTGGTAGAGCTGGTAGCCGACACCGTGGATGTTGAAGATCCGCTCGGTGACGATCGCGCCGCCCATCAGGGCGCCGATGTCGGTGCCGATGAAGGTCACCACCGGGATCAGCGAGTTGCGCAGCAGGTGCCGGATGATCACCCGGCGCCGGGGCAGGCCCTTGGCGACGGCGGTACGCACGTAGTCGGCGCGGGTGTTCTCGGCGATGGAGGTGCGGGTCAGCCGGGTGACGTAGGCGAGCGAGACCAGGGCCAGCACCAGCCCGGGCAGGATCAGTTCGTTGAACGGCGCGCTCGGCGACACCGAGGGGCTGGTCCACTTCAGCTCCACGCCGAAGATGTACTGGAGCACGTAGCCGGTGACGAAGGTCGGCACCGAGATGACCACCAGGGTCAGCAGCAGCACCCCGGTGTCGACCGGCTTGCCTCGCCGCATGCCGGTGATCACGCCGAGGGCGATGCCGATGATGATCTCGAAGATGATGGCCACGATGGTCAGCCGGATGGTGATCGGGAAGGCGCTGCCCATCAGCGAGGTCACCGACTGGCCGTTGAAGGCGGTGCCGAAGTTCCCGCTGAAGATGTTCTTCATGTAGTGCAGGTACTGGGCGCCCAGCGAGTGGTCGAGGTACAGGTCGTGCCGGATCTGGGCCGCGGTGGCCGGGTCGGGTGCCCTTTCGCCGAAGAGCGCGGCGACCGGGTCGCCGAGCGCGTAGACCATGAAGAAGATCAGGAACGTGCTGCCGATGAACACCGGGATCATCTGGAGCAGCCGCCGGATCACATAGCGTCCCATGGGGCCTCCTGCACGGGGAGTGGGCGGAGGCCGCACCGGGGCGACCCGGTGCGGCCTCCGGCCGGTCTCACTTGACCTTGATCTCGTTGTAGACCGGGACGCTGAACGGGTTGAGGAGGACGTTGCTCAGGTTCGAGGAGTAGCCCGCGCTGCCGTTCTGGTACCACAGCGGGATCGCTGGCATGTCCTTGACCAGCAGCTTCTCCGCGTCCTGGAAGGTGCTGATCGCCTTGCCGGTGTCGCTGTCGGCGTTCGCCTGGTTGACCAGCTTGTCGAACTGCGGGTTGCTGTAGTGCGAGTCGTTCGACGAGGCGTTGGTGAAGTACAGCGGCTGAAGGAAGTCCTGGATCAGCGGGTAGTCCATCTGCCAGCCGGACCGGAACGGGTTGGTCATCTGCTTGTTGGTGATCTTGTTCCGGAAGTCGGCGAAGGTGCCGGTGGGCTCGCCCACGCACGCCTTGTTGTTGCCCAGCACGTTGTTGATGCTGTTGCAGACCGCGTCCACCCACTCCTTGTGCGAGCCGGTGTCGGCGTTGTAGCCGATGGTGATCTTCCCGCCCGGCAGGCCGCCGCCCTGCGCGATCAGCTGCTTGGCCTTGGCGGGGTCGTAGGTGCACTCCTGGCCGCACAGCCCGGCCTTGTAGCCGCCCGCGCTGCCGAGCACCGGCGAGGTCCAGTCGGTGGCGGGGGTGCGGGTGTTCTGGAAGATCTGCTGGGTGATCTGCTTGCGGTTGATCGCCATCGACAGGCCCTGCCGGACCATCGCGGACTTCGCCGACGACCAGCGGTTGCTGTACAGCGGGAAGGCGATGGTCTGGATGATGCCGGCCGGCTCGTTGATGTAGCGGCTGCCGAGGTCGGACTTGACGTTCTTCAGCTGCGAGGCCGGGATGTCGTCGACCAGGTCGATGTTGCCGGCCTGCAGGTCGGTGTACGCGGTGTTGTTGTCGGTGTAGACCCGCAGGTCGACGCCCTTGTTCACGGCCGCGTCCGGCCCGGTGTACCCGTCCCACTTGCGCAGGGACATCTGGGTGCCCTTGGTGTAGTTCTGGATCAGGTACGGCCCGTCGCCGATCGGCTTCTTCAGCCAGGCCGCGTGGTTGGTGAAGAACGACTGCGGCAGCGGGTAGAACGCCGCGTAGCCGAGGGTGTCCGGCCACAGCGAGAACTTCTGGTTGAGCTTCACCTTGAACTCGGTGTTCGACACCTTCGTCAGACCCGAGAGCTTGGTGGCGGTGGCCGTGGCGCCGGCGGCGTCCGGGTGCACCTTGTCGTAGCCGTCGATCTGCTCGAAGAAGAAGGCGTTGAGCTGGGCGTTCTTCAGCAGCGCGCCGTAGTTCCAGGCGTTGATGAAGGAGTCGGCGGTGACCGGGGTGCCGTCGGAGAACTTGAAGCCCGGCTTGATCTTGATGTCGAAGTTCTGCGCGTCGGTGCTGGTGATCGACGAGGCGATCAGGTTCTCGGCCTTCGCCGTCTTCGGGTTGTACTTCTTCAGGCCGCGGAAGACCATGTCGAGCACCTTGCCGCCCTGCACCTCATTGGTGTCGGCCGGCTCCAGCGGGTTCTGCGGGTCTCCCCAGGAGGCGCGGACGATCCCGTTGCTGCTACCGCCGCTGCTGCCGCCGCTGCTTCCGCCGCCGCAGGCCGTGGCGGCCAGCGCGACCGCCAGCACGCCCACCGCACACCTCACGCGTGTGGCTCCGCGCATCGAACGCCTCCTCATGGGTCACAAATGGCATGTGAGTACTCATGACACCCCAATACGGACACGACCGCACTTCTTCGCTCCCGTGTCGTGGGCCCAAAGTGCGGGTCAGGAGGTGGCCGGGCGGCGGAAGTTCACCCGGTTGGCCGCGCCCGGGCGGTCGCGGAACCCGTGCACGCCGAAGCGCCCCGGCCCGCGGCAAGGCGGACCGGGGCGCTCCCGGGTGTTATACGGCGGCGGCTCGCGCAGCGGGCCGGCGCCGGCTGTGTGCGACGGTGCGTCAGGCGGCGTCGGCGGACGCGCTGCCGACCACGTCCTTCTCCGCCGCGAAGTGGCACGCCGACTCGTGCGCGGCCGGGCTGTCGGAGCCCGCGAAGACCTCCGGCACCGCGAGCAGCGGCGTCTCCTGCGCGCACCGCTCCTCCGCCTTCCAGCAGCGGGTGCGGAACCGGCAGCCGGACGGCGGGTTGGCGGGCGAGGGCACGTCGCCGGAGAGGATGATCCGCTCCCGGTGCTCGCGCGCCTTCGGGTCCGGCACCGGCACCGCGGACAGCAGCGCCTGCGTGTAGGGGTGGGTCGGGTGCTCGTAGATCTCGGTGTCGGTGCCGATCTCCGCCATCCGCCCCAGGTACATCACGCCGACCCGGTCGGAGATGTGCCGCACGATCGACAGGTCGTGCGCGATGAAGATGTAGGACAGGCCGAACTCGTCCTGCAGCTTCGCCATCAGGTTGATCACCTGCGCCTGCACCGAGACGTCCAGCGCGGAGACCGGCTCGTCGCAGATGATGATCTCCGGGTTGAGGGCCAGGCCGCGGGCGATGCCGATCCGCTGCCGCTGGCCGCCGGAGAACTGGTGCGGGTAGCGGTTGATGTACTCGGGGTTGAGCCCGACCACGTCCAGCAGCTCGCGCACCCGGGCCCGGCGGTCGCCCTTCGGGGCCACCTCGGGGTGGATGTCGAAGGGCTCGCCGATGATGTCGCCGACCGTCATCCGCGGGTTCAGCGAGGTGTAGGGGTCCTGGAAGACCATCTGGATGTTGCGGCGCACCGCCTTCAGCGCCCGGCCCGAGAGCCGGGTGATGTCCTCGCCCTTGTAGAACACCTCGCCGGAGGTGGCCCGCTCCAGGTTCATCAGCAGCTTGGCCACGGTGGACTTGCCGCAGCCGGACTCGCCGACGATGCCGAGCGTCTCCCCCGCGTACAGGTCGAAGGAGATGCCGTCGACGGCCTTGACCGCGCCGATCTCCTTCTTGAAGAGGATGCCCTGCGTCAGCGGGAAGTGCTTGACCAGGTTGCGGACCCGGAGGATGGGCTCGCGGACGGCGGGCTCGCCGGCGGCGGGCGCACGAGAGGCGCGCTCACGGGAAGTGGGCTCAGTCACCGATCGTCTCCTTCCAGAAGTGGCAGGCGCTGCCCCGCTCGGCGCCGACGGTGTGCAGCGTCGGCACCTCGGTACGGCACACGTCCTGCGCGATCGGGCAGCGCGGGTGGAACGCGCAGCCACCGGGGATACGGGTCAGGTTGGGCGGCAGGCCCTTGATCGCGTACAGCTCCTGGCCCTTCTGGTCCAGCCGCGGGATCGACTGGAGCAGGCCCTTGGTGTACGGATGCGCGGGCGCGCCGTAGATGTCGTGCACCGGCGAGCTCTCCACGATCCGCCCGGCGTACATCACCGCGATCTTGTCGGCGACGTCCGCGACCACCCCCAGGTCGTGGGTGATCAGGATCAGGCCCATGTTGTACTCGCGCTGGAGCTCCGCGAGCAGGTCCATCACCTGCGCCTGCACCGTGACGTCCAGCGCCGTGGTCGGCTCGTCCGCGATGATCAGGTCCGGCTCCAGGGCCAGCGCCATCGCGATCATGATCCGCTGGCGCATACCGCCGGAGAACTGGTGCGGGTAGTCGCCGATCCGGTCCTTCGCGGCCGGGATGCGCACCCGGTCCATCAGCTCGATCGCCTTGGCCCTGGCCTGCTTGCGGGACATCCCCTGGTGCACCCGGAACATCTCGCCGAGCTGGTAGCCCACGCTGAGCACCGGGTTGAGGGAGGACAGCGCGTCCTGGAAGATCATCGCGATCTTCCGGCCGCGTATCCGGCGGCGCTGCTCGGCGGACATCTTCAGCATGTCCTGGCCCTGGAAGAGGATCTCGCCGTGCGTGATCCGGCCGGGCGGCATGTCGAGGATGCCCATGACGGTCTGCGCGGTGACCGACTTGCCGGAGCCGGACTCGCCGAGCACCGCCAGCGTCTCACCGGCGTTCACCGAGTAGTCGACGCCGTTGACGGCGCGGGCCACCCCGTCACGGGTGTGGAACTCCACGTGCAGGTCGCGTACTTCCAGCAGCGGAGTGGTGGACGCGGGCGCCGCGGCGCCCGCCCTCTCGTCGGTGACAGTCAACGTGACGCCTCCTAGCGCAGCTTGGGGTCGAGGGCGTCGCGGACCGCGTCGCCGAGCATGATGAACGCCAGCACGGTGATGCTGAGCGCGCCCGCCGGCCACAGCAGCATGTGCGGCGCGTTGCGGATCTCGCTGGACGCCTGGGAGATGTCGATGCCCCACGAGACGGCCGGCGGCTTGAGGCCCACGCCGAGGAAGGACAGCGTCGCCTCCAGCGAGATGAACGTGCCCAGCGCGATGGTGGCCACCACGATGATCGGGGCGAGCGCGTTGGGCGCGATGTGCCGCAGCAGCATCCGGGTGTTGCTCGCGCCGAGCGCGCGGGCGGCCTGCACGTAGTCCTGCTGCTTGGCGGTGATCACCGCGCCGCGGGCGATACGCGCGATCTGCGGCCAGCCCAGCAGCACGATGAAGATCGACACGGTGGTGACGGTGCCGCCCTTGACCACGGAGAGGAACACCACGCCGCCGAGCAGGATCGGGATGCCGAAGAAGACGTCGCTGATCCGGGAGAGGATCGCGTCCCACCAGCCGCCGAAGAACCCGGCGAGGCCGCCGAGCAGCGAGCCGAGCACCGCCACCCCGAGGGTGGAGAAGATGCCGACCGACACCGACGCGCGGGCGCCGTACACCGTGCGGGTGTAGACGTCGCAGCCCTGGGTGTCGAAGCCGAACGGGTGCCCGGAGGTGGCCCCCATCTGGGACTTGGCCAGGTCGCAGGAGAGCGGGTTGCCGCTCGCGAGCACGCCCGGCCACAGCGAGATGAAGATCAGGAAGAGGATCAGCAGGCCCGATATGTAGAACATCGGCTTGCGGCTGAGGTCGTGCAACGCGTCGGACCGCAGGCTGCGGGCCTTCTCGCGCTCCTTGCCCTGATCGGAGGGCTGCTGGGGGGTGGTGGCGACGCCGTTGACCACCGAGTGGCTGTCGGTCATCTCAGACATACCGAATCCTCGGGTCCAGGACCGCGTAGAGCAGGTCGACGAGCAGGTTGGCGGCGAGGAAGACGATCACCAGGATGGTGACGAAGCCGACCACCGTCGGTGGGTTCTGCCGCAGGATGCCCTGGTAGAGCTGGTAGCCGACGCCGTGGATGTTGAAGATCCGCTCGGTGACCACCGCGCCGCCCATCAGGGCGCCGAGGTCGGTACCAAGGAAGGTGACCACGGGTATCAGCGAGTTGCGCAACAGGTGCACGGTGACCACGCGCCGCCGGGGCAGGCCCTTGGCGACCGCGGTACGCAGGTAGTCGGCGCGGGAGTTCTCCGCGACCGAGGTGCGGGTCAGCCGGGCCACGTACGCCAGCGAGACGCCGGCCAGCACCAGGCCCGGCATGATCAGGTCGCCGATCGGGGCGCCCTCGGCGACCGCGGGGTTGGCCACGTGCCACTTCACACCGAAGAAGTACTGGAGCAGGTAGCCGGTCACGAAGGTGGGGACCGCCACCACGACCAGGGTGAACGCCAGCACGCCGGAGTCGGCGAACCGGCCGCGCCGCAGGCCCGCGACGAGGCCCAGGCCGACACCGACCACCGCCTCGATCGCGAAGGCGACCAGGGTCAGCCGGATGGTGACCGGGAAGGCGGTACCCATCAGCTCGGTGACCGGCTGGCCGCTGGCCGAGGTGCCGAAGTCACCGGTGAAGATCTGCTTCATGTAGTGGATGTACTGGGCCGGTAGTGAGTGGTCCAGGTACATCGCGTGCCTGATCTGCGCCGCGGTGGCCGGGTCGGGCGCTTTGTCGCCGAACATGGCCGCCACGGGGTCGCCGAGGGCGTAGACCATGACGAAGATCAGAAACGTCGTGCCGATGAAGACCGGCACCATCTGGAGCAGTCGCCTGATGACGTAGCGCCCCATGTGTCCTCCATGGATCGGACCAGACGGTGGTGCGCGCCCGCCCCGGGGTCGCCGGGGCGGGCGCGGCACGGCATCAGGTCAGCTGTTGACCGTGATGTCCGTGTAGACGGGGTAGCTGAACGCGTTCTCGGTCACGTTGGACACGCGCTTGGACCAGCCCGCCTCGCCGTTCTGGTACCAGAGCGGGATCACCGGCATGTCCGTGAAGAGCAGCTTCTCGGCCTGCTGGTAGAGCTCGGTCGCCTTGGTGGTGTCCGGCTCGGCGTTCGCCTGCTTGATCAGCGCGTCGAACTTCGGGTTGCTGTAGTGCGAGTCGTTCGAGCTGCCACCGGTCGCGTACAGCGGCGTCAGGAAGTCGTCGATCAGCGGGTAGTCCATCTGCCAGCCCGACCGGAACGGGTTGGTCATCTGGCCCTTGGTGATCTGGTTCCGGAAGTCGGCGAAGGTGCCGGTGGGGGCACCCACGCACGCCTTGTTGTCGCCCAGCACGTTGTTGATGCTGTTGCAGACCGCGTCCACCCACTGCTTGTGGGAGCCGGAGTCGGCGTTGTAGCCGATCGTCATGTGGCCGCCGGGGATGCCGCCGCCCGCCTTGATCAGCTCGCGCGCCTTGGCCGGGTTGTACGTCACCGCGTCGCCCGCGATGGTGGCGCTGTAGCCGCCGGCCGCGCCCAGCACCGGCGAGGTGAGGTCGCCGGCCGGGGTGCGGGTGCCCTGGAAGATCTTCTGGGTGATGGTCTTGCGGTCGATCGCCATCGACAGGCCGAGCCGGACCTTGTCCATGCCGGGCGCGTTCCACGCCTTCTGGTTCAGCGGGAACGACACGGTCTGGATGATGCCGGCCGGCTGGTTGAGGTAGCGGCCGTCCAGGTCGGACTTGGCGTGCGTGAGCTGCTCGGCCGGGATGTCGTCCAGCACGTCCAGGTTGCCGGCCTGCAGGTCGGCGTAGGCGGTGTTGGAGTCGGTGTAGACCTTGAGCAGCACGCCCTTGTTCTTCGGCTTGCTCGGCCCGGTGTAGTACGGGTTCGGGACCAGCTTCATGCTGGAGCCCTTGGTGTAGGACACGACCTTGTACGGGCCGTCGCCGACCGGCTTGTTGAGGTAGCCGGCGTGGTCGGTGAAGAACGACTTCGGCAGCGGCGCGAACGCCTTGTAGCCGAGCCGGTCCGGCCAGGTGGAGAACTTCTGGGTGAGCTTGACGGTGAAGGTGCTGCTGTCCACGACCTTCAGGCCGGACATGGTCTTCGCCGTCGGCGCGCCGCTGTCCGGGTGCACCTTGTCGTAGCCCTCGATGTCCTCGAAGAAGTACGCGTTGAGCTGCTTGTTGGTGAGCAGCGCGCCGTAGTTCCACGCGTCCACGAAGGAGCTGGCGGTGACCGGGGTGCCGTCGGAGAACTTCAGACCCGGCTTGAGCTTGATGGTGAAGTTCTGCTGGTCGGTCGTGTCGATCGACTGGGCCGCCTCGAGGTTGGCCTTGCCGGTCTTCGGGTCGTACTCCTTGAGGTCCATGAAGATCATGTCCAGGACCTTGCCGCCCTGCACCTCGTTGGTGTTCGCGGGCTCGAGCGGGTTCTGGGGGTCACCCCACCAGGCCCTGACGATCCCGTCGTTCGAGCCGCCGGCCTTGTCCGAGCTTCCGGAACCGCAGGCGGTCGCGGCCAGCGCGACTACCGCCGCTCCTACGACCCACTTGGCGCTCTTGGCACCGCGCATGGGTATGCCTCCTCAGGAGTCACTGTCGATACATGTGTCGATGTGTGAGAAGGCCGAGCGCCCCCTGACACCCCTGACAGCGACTGCGACCTTCTGTGCTCGTGAGTCGGCGCGGCAGTGGCTGCGCGTGACCCATTGACCCGAGCTCAACCTGATCCACTATCCGCTACGGAAGAGGGCTGCCGTGCAGCCGTGATCACGCCCAGGTCACGAGGCCGCGCCTACACCGTCCTGAAATCCGGACAATCCGGAACGTATACAGACACGCACAAATCGGAAATGTGATCTAACTAACGACCACTTGTGTCCGATAAACGGACGGCGAACAAACGGCGCAGGTCATGCCGAAGGGGCGCTGGACGTGACTCCCAGCGCCCCTTCGGTGACAGATCTAGCGCTTGGCGCGAGCGGCCGCGCGGCCGCGCTCCTTCTGGTCGAGGACGACCTTGCGGATGCGGACCGTCTCCGGAGTGACCTCGATGCACTCGTCGTCGCGGCAGAACTCCAGCGACTGCTCCAGCGACAGCTTCCGCGGCGGCACGATCGACTCGGTGACGTCCGCGGTGGAAGACCGCATGTTGGTGAGCTTCTTCTCCTTGGTGATGTTCACGTCCATGTCGTCGGAGCGCGAGTTCTCACCGACGATCATGCCCTCGTAGACCTCCGTGGTCGGCTCGCAGAACAGCACGCCGCGCTCCTGGAGGTTGGTCATCGCGAACGGCGTCACGACGCCGGCCCGGTCCGCGACGAGCGAGCCGTTGTTGCGGGTGCGCAGCTCGCCGAACCACGGCTCGTGGCCCTCGAAGATGGAGTGCGCGATGCCCGTGCCGCGGGTCTGGGTGAGGAACTCTGTCCGGAATCCGATCAGGCCGCGGGACGGCACGATCCACTCCATCCGAATCCAGCCCGACCCGTGGTTGGTCATGGTCTCCATCCGGCCCTTGCGGGAGGCCATCAGCTGGGTGATCGCGCCCAGGTGCTCCTCCGGCGAGTCGATGGTCATCCGCTCGATCGGCTCGTGCACCTTGCCGTTGATCTCCCGGGTGACCACCTCGGGCTTGCCGACGGTCAGCTCGAAGCCCTCCCGGCGCATCGTCTCCACCAGGATCGCCAGCGCCAGCTCGCCGCGGCCCTGCACCTCCCAGGTGTCCGGGCGCTCGGTCGGCAGCACCCGCAGCGACACGTTGCCGACCAGCTCGCGCTCCAGCCGGTCCTTCACCAGGCGCGCGGTCACCTTGTGGCCCTTGCCGCCCTTGCCGACCAGCGGCGAGGTGTTGGTGCCGATCGTCATCGAGATGGCCGGCTCGTCCACCGTGATCAACGGCAGCGCGATCGGGTTCTCCGGGTCGGCCAGCGTCTCGCCGATCATGATGTCCGGGATGCCGGCCACCGCGCAGATGTCACCGGGACCGGCGGACTCCGCGGGCTTGCGGGTCAGCGCCTCGGTCATCATCAGCTCGGTGATGCGCACGTTGGAGATGGTGCCGTCGCGCTTGATCCACGCGACCGTCTGACCCTTCTTCAGGTGCCCCTCCTCGACCCGCAGCAGCGCGATACGGCCGAGGAAGTTGTCCGCGTCGAGGTTGGTGACGTGCGCCTGAAGCGGCGCCTGCTCGTCGTAGGTCGGCGCGGGGACGGTGGACAGGATGGTGGAGAAGAACGGCTCCAGGCTGTCGCTGTCGGCCGGCACCGTGCCGTTGTCCGGCTTGGTGAGCGAGGCGATGCCGTCCCGCGCGCAGGCGTAGACGATCGGGAACTCGATCTGGTCCTCGTCCGCGTCCAGGTCCAGGAACAGGTCGTACGTCTCGTTGACGACCTCGTCGATCCGGGAGTCGGGGCGGTCGGTCTTGTTGATGCACAGGATCACCGGCAGCCGGGCGGACAGCGCCTTGCGCAGCACGAAGCGGGTCTGCGGCAGCGGGCCCTCGGAGGCGTCCACCAGCAGCACCACCGCGTCCACCATGGACAGGCCGCGCTCGACCTCACCGCCGAAGTCGGCGTGGCCGGGGGTGTCGATGATGTTGATCGTGACCGGGTCGCCACCGTCCTTCGGGTGGTACCGGACAGCGGTGTTCTTCGCGAGAATGGTGATGCCCTTCTCGCGCTCCAGGTCGTTGGAGTCCATCATCCGGTCGTCCAGATGCTGGTGCGCGGCGAACGCCCCGGCCTGCTTCAGCATGGCGTCCACCAGGGTCGTCTTCCCGTGGTCGACGTGGGCGACGATGGCGACGTTACGGATGTCGTGGCGCGTGGACATGAATGCGGCGCTTCTCCCGGAATCGTGGATGGCGTCGCGCCTTCTCCTTCGACGCGAATCGCCCGCCGGGCAGGGTCACGCCACGGCCTCACCCCATGGTACGGGGAGCCACGCGGTGCGTTGACGACCGCGGCTCCCTCCGGGGCGGGATCGGAGGGAGCCGCGGTCGTCGAGGGGCACGGGGAACGGGACGGGCACCCCGGAGGGCCGGGGCGCCGTAGCCGCTACTTCCGGAACCCGATGTTCTGGTAGCTGGGGGTCTGGAACCCGAAGGCCCCGGCGTTCGCCACGTTCGTCCTGAGCGCGACCACCTCGGGGCGCTGGTAGAGCGGGATCGACGCGGCCGCCGCCCAGATCCGCTCGTCCGCCTGGTTCGTGAGGCTGCGGGCCTGCCCGGAGTCGAGCTCGGAGCCGGCCCGGGCCATGAGCTGGTCGATCTGGTCGGTGCCGACCCGCGTGTAGTTCTCGGCGACGGCGAGCGACCCGTCGGGCGCGGGCACCGGCTTGGCGAAGATCGGCGTGTCATCGGTGGCCGGGAAGGCGGTGCCGGGCCAGGAGTACAGCGCCAGGTCGAAGTCCCCGGACGCGATGTGGTCCTGGAAGAAGCTGTCGTCGTCCACCTTGCTGATCTCCGTGCGGATGCCGATCTGCGACAGCATCCGGGCGATCTGCCCGCCCACGTCGTCGAGCGTCGGCGAGTCGGCCGGCAGGACGAACCGCATGGTCAGCCCCTTGCCGTCCTTCGTCACCGCCCGCGCCGGCTCCACCACGGTCAGCGCCCCGGACGCGGAGGTACGGCCCGAGCCGGCGGCCGGCCCGGCGGCCTTGTCACCGGTCTTGCCGGCGGCCGGCCGCTGCCAGCCCGCGTCGGCCAGCAGCGCCGCGGCCTGCTGGGCGTCCGCGGTGCCCAGCGCCGAGCTGTGGTCGCTGTACCCGGCCTGCGAGGGCAGCACCAGGTGGTTGCCGAGCGGCTCCGCGGGCAGTCCGAGCGGCTTGAGCACGGTCGCGGCGATCTTCTTCCGGTCGATCGCGCGGGCCACCGCGTGCCGGACACGCTCGTCCGCGAGCGGACCGGAGCTGCCGTTGAGCGCGAGCTGCGCGTACGCGTCGTCCGGGGCGGTGCGCACCCCGACGCCCTTGGTGCCCTTGGCCGCCTTCAGCTCGCCCGGGTCGATCTCGGCCACGTCCAGCTTGCCCGCGGCCAGCTCCGCCGGGCGCTTGTCGCGCGGCGTCGCGGTCAGCACGATCTGGTCGAGCTTGGCCCGGCCACCCCACCAGCGGGTGTTGCGGGCGAGGGTGACGGTGCCGGCCTTGGCGTCCTCCGCTTTGACCGTGAACGGGCCGGCGGACACCGCCAGCGCGGTGCGCACCCCGTCGTTGAAGGAGTCCGCGCTGCCGGTCACCGTCTTCGGGTACAGCGGCGCGAAGAGCGAGCGCCAGTCCGCGTAGGGAGTGGCGAAGGTGACCTTGACCTGGTGGGCGCCGGCGCCGGGGGCGATCGCCGAGATCCGGTCGTAGCCGGCGTTGCGGGCGGTCCAGAACGAGGTGTTCTTGCCGCCGAGCGCCTTCCACTGCGAGGTGAAGTCGTCCGCGCCGATCGCCCGGCCGTCGCTCCACTTCGCCTTCGGGTTGAGGTCGTAGGTGACGACCTGGCGCGGGTCCTGGGCGGTGACCTTCGCCGCGGTCACGTAGTCCCGGTCGAGCCGGGGGGCGCCGTGGGCGTCCAGCCGGAACATCGCCGGCAGCGTCGCGCCGGTGACGGTGGCGGTGCCGGCGTCCGCGTCGGCCTGGAAGGCGTTGAGGGTCTTCGGCATCTCGTCGACGGCCCAGGTGAGGGAGCCGCCGTCGCGCACCCCGGCGCGGGAGACCGCGGCCACATCGGTGCCGGCGGTGCCGGCCGCCTTGGTCCCGGACGAGGAGCAGGCGGTCAGCGCGGTGGCGCCGACCGCCAGCGCCAGGGCGACACATGCCGTGGTCGACACGGCACGACGGCGCCGTTCCGGGGCGGCCGGCGGTACGGCGGTCGGTTTCGCGCTGCGGTTCATGGGCTCGGACACCTCCGCGACCCGGCCGGCGCCGCTCTGGGGCGCGCGACCGGGACGTCATCGATCGGCCTGAAGCACGGGGACGGGGAGAGTGAGGGCCCGGCCCTCACTGCAAGAAGACCTGTGCCCCTTTCGACCCGTGACACGACGCACCTGCGCCCGGGGTCCACCCGGACGGCTCAGAAACCGCCGCCGACCGCCGTACGCACCAGGTCGACCGCCGGTCGCGTCACCGTCGCACCACCTGTCACGTCACCTGTCACGCTGTCGGCCGCGCCACCGGCCGCCCGGCGGGCTCCCGCCCCGGGCCGCACACGGTCGGTGCAGCGGTCTTCACAAGAGCAGGTGTGACACGCGACACTCTCAAGCGCTGCTTCCCCACTTCGCACGGCGACAGATGGCGAGGGCGCTCCATGTCCCTGCACGACGACCTGACTTCGGTCCAGCGGCGGCTGGACGACCTGATGCGCTGCGTGGCGCGGCTGGACGAGCACGCCGGCGACACCCTGGACATGCGCCGGGTGCGTGCGACCGCGGACCATCTGCGGGACAGCCTGGCCCTGCTGACGGAGTCGGTGCCCGCCGCCGCGGACCGCCGCACCCTGGAGATCGTCTCGATCCCGGACGCGCCGTACGACCGCGGGCTGTGGGCGGACGCCGAGGACGAGGGGCTCGGCTCTCCCTACCGGCACGCGCCCTGACCCTGCCGCCGGCCGCGAGTCCGTACGGACGGCCGGCCGCGGCCGCTCCCCCGGGCCGCCGACGAATCCCCCTCTCCCCTCCCCGGCCGCCCCGGCGCGTGACGCCGGCGACCGCTCCCGCGGCCTTCCCCGGCCCCGGCCCGCCGCCTCGCGGCGGGTGCGTCCCTTGCCATCCCCCGCGGAGTCACCTTTGTCCACCGGAACCACCCCGAGCACCCCACCGAGCACCTCGCCGTCCCCGCCGCCGGCGGCCGCCCCCGCGCGGATCGCCCACGGCGTCGGCAGCCCCGGCCGCGCGGCGATATCCGCGCCGCACCTGAGAACGGACCGATGGTGGCTGCCGCCCCTGGTCAGCGCGCTCGGCCTGGCCGCGTTCATCGGCTACTCGACCTGGCGGGCGTTCGCGAACAGCCACTACTACGCCGCGCCGTACGTGTCGCCGTTCTACTCGCCGTGCCTCGCCTCGAACTGCACGGACATGAACGGCGGCGCCGACTGGCACCTGTTCGGGAACTGGTGGGGCCTGTCGCCCGCCCTGCTGGTGCTGATCTTCCCGCTGGGCTTCCGGCTGACCTGCTACTACTACCGCAAGACGTACTACCGGTCGTTCTGGCTGTCCCCGCCGGCCTGCGCGGTGGCCGAACCGCACGCGTCGTACAGCGGCGAGACCCGGCTGCCGCTGATCCTGCAGAACGTCCACCGCTACTTCTTCTACCTGGCCGTGGTGGTCGCGGGCATCCTCACCTACGACACGGTGCTCGCCTTCCGCGACCGGCACGGCAACTGGGGCCACGCCGGCCTCGGCACCCTCGTGCTGCTGGTGAACGTCGGCCTGATCTGGGCGTACACCCTCTCCTGCCACTCCTGCCGGCACATCATCGGCGGCAAGCTGCGGCACTTCTCCGCCCACCCGGTGCGCTACCGGCTGTGGGGATGGGTGGGAGTGCTCAACGGCCGCCACATGCTGCTCGCCTGGTCCTCGCTGATCAGCGTCGGTGTCGCGGACCTGTACGTGTACCTGGTGTCCAGCGGCGTATTCGACGATCCGAGGTTCTTCTGAGATGACGAATGTGGAACGGCACGCGTACGACGTGGTCGTGGTCGGCGCGGGCGGCGCGGGGCTGCGCGCCGCGATCGAGGCACGGGAGCAGGGACTGCGGACCGCGGTGATCTGCAAGTCCCTGTTCGGCAAGGCCCACACGGTGATGGCCGAGGGCGGCATCGCGGCGAGCATGGGCAACGTCAACTCCGGCGACAACTGGCAGGTGCACTTCCGCGACACCATGCGCGGCGGGAAGTTCCTCAACCACTGGCGGATGGCCGAGCTGCACGCCAAGGAGGCCCCGGACCGGGTGTGGGAACTGGAGACCTGGGGCGCGCTGTTCGACCGCACCGCGGACGGGAAGATCTCGCAGCGCAACTTCGGCGGCCACGAGTACCCGCGGCTGGCGCACGTCGGCGACCGTACCGGCCTGGAACTGATCCGCACCCTCCAGCAGAAGATCGTCTCGCTCCAGCAGGAGGACCACGCCGTCAGCGGCGACTACGAGTCCCGGCTGAAGGTCTTCCAGGAGTGCACGGTCACCCGCGTGCTGAAGGGCCCCGGCGGCGAGGTCGCCGGGGTCTTCGGGTACGTCCGCGAGTCGGGCCGGCTGTTCGTGATCGACGCGCCCGCGGTGGTGCTGGCCACCGGCGGCATCGGCAAGTCGTTCAAGGTCACCTCCAACTCCTGGGAGTACACCGGCGACGGGCACGCGCTGGCGCTGCTGGCCGGGGCGCCGCTGATCAACATGGAGTTCATCCAGTTCCACCCGACCGGGATGGTCTGGCCGCCGTCGGTGAAGGGCATCCTCGTCACCGAGTCGGTGCGCGGCGACGGCGGGGTGCTGCGCAACAGCGAGGGCAAGCGGTTCATGTTCGGCTACGTGCCGGACGTGTTCAAGGAGAAGTACGCGCAGAGCGAGGAGGAGGCCGACGGCTGGTACACCGACCCGGACCACCACCGCAGACCGCCGGAGCTGCTGCCGCGCGACGAGGTGGCCCGGGCGATCAACTCCGAGGTGAAGGCCGGCCGCGGCTCCCCGCACGGCGGGGTGTTCCTGGACGTGTCCACCCGGCTCAGCCCCGAGGAGATCACCCGCCGGCTGCCGTCGATGCACCACCAGTTCAAGGAGCTGGCCGACGTCGACATCACCGCGGAAGCGATGGAGGTCGGGCCGACCTGCCACTACATGATGGGCGGGGTCGACGTGGACCCGGACACCGCGGCCGCGGCCGGCGTGCCGGGACTGTTCGCGGCCGGCGAGGTGGCCGGCGGGATGCACGGCTCCAACCGGCTGGGCGGCAACTCCCTGTCCGACCTGCTGGTCTTCGGTCGCCGCGCCGGGCTGCACGCGGCGCGGTACGCGGCCGGCCTCGGCGACGGCCGGCCGGTCGCGGACGGCGCGCAGATCGACGAGGCCGCGGCGGAGGCGCTGCGGCCGTTCGACGCCGCGAGCGCGGCGGGGAGCGGGGCCGAAGCCGGTCCCGTGGAGAACCCGTACACCCTGCACCAGGAGTTGCAGCAGGTGATGAACGACCTGGTCGGGATCATCCGGCGGGCCCCGGAGATGGAGCAGGCGCTCTCCCGGCTGGCGGTGCTGCGCGAACGGGCGGCGCGGGCCGGGGTGGAGGGGCACCGGCAGTTCAACCCGGGCTGGCACCTGGCGATCGACCTGCGCAACATGCTGCTGGTCAGCGAGTGCGTGGCGCGGGCGGCTCTGGAGCGTACCGAGAGCCGCGGCGGCCACACCCGCGACGACCATCCGGAGATGGACCGCACCTGGCGCAAGGTCAACCTGGTGTGCGAGCTGTCGGACGCGGCCGGCGGCGCGGTGGACCTGCGCCGCCGCCCGACCAGCCCGATCCGGCCCGACCTGCTCGACCTGTTCGAACGGGACGAGCTGCTGAAGTACCTGACGGACGAGGAGTTGGACGCGTGAGCGCTTACACGGCCCGGTTCCGGGTGTGGCGGGGCGACGCCGAGGGCGGCGGGCTGCGGGACTACGACGTCGAGGTGAACGACGGCGAGGTGGTGCTCGACATCATCCACCGGCTCCAGGCCACCCAGGCGACCGACCTCGCGGTGCGCTGGAACTGCAAGGCGGGCAAGTGCGGTTCGTGCAGCGCGGAGGTCAACGGGCGGCCCCGGCTGATGTGCATGACCCGGATGTCGGTCTTCGCGCGGGACGAGACGGTGACGGTCACCCCGCTGCGGGCCTTCCCGGTCGTCCGCGACCTGGTCACCGACGTGTCCTTCAACTACGCCAAGGCTCGCGAGATACCCGCGTTCGTGCCGCCGAAGGGCGTGCCGGCCGGTGAGTACCGGATGGCGCAGGTCGACGTGGAGCGCTCGCAGGAGTTCCGCAAGTGCATCGAGTGCTTCCTGTGCCAGGACACCTGCCATGTGGTGCGCGACCACGAGGAGAACAAGAGCACGTTCGCCGGGCCGCGGTTCCTGATGCGGGTCGCCGAGCTGGACATGCACCCGCTGGACGCCGCCGCCGCGGACGGCGGCCCGACCCGGGCGGAGTCCGCGCAGGACGACCACGGCCTGGGCTACTGCAACATCACCAAGTGCTGCACGGAGGTCTGCCCCGAGCACATCCACATCACCGACAACGCGCTGATCCCGTTGAAGGAGCGCGCCGTCGACCGCAAGTACGACCCGCTGGTGTGGCTCGGCGCGAAGATCCGCCGGCGCGGCCAGTAAGCCGGACCTCGGCACGGCCGCGCCGCCCCGACGGTCGCTCCCGCTGAGGGAGTTCACCCGACGGGTGGCGCGGCCGCCGGCCACGCCACCTTCAGCACCTGCGGGTTGCCGTCCCGGCCCAGCCGCAGGATCGGGCTGGCCTTGCCGACCGGATTGCTGCCGGTGCGGCTGGTCTGGTAGTTCGCGGTGAACCGGATCGGGCCGCTCGAGCCGAGCACCTGGTGCGCGCCCTGGAGCGCGCCGAGTTCGCCCGCCACCGCGTCGGCGCGCGGTTGCCGCTGCTCGGTCAGCCGGACCGCGGACACCCCGGTCAGCATCGCGTCGTACGCCGTCATGGTGTTGCCGTCGGTCAACGTGCCGCCGGGGAAGAGCCGTTGGAAGGTCTGGTCGAAGGCGCGGAAGCCGCGGGCGCCGTCCTGCTCGTCCCGCGCCGCCGCGGGGTCGTGGGCCGCCGTCCACTCGTCGGGGTGCGCGACGCCCGCGTAGTCCACGGTGACATGGCCGTTCAGGTCGTGCCGGAACTGCGGGGTGATCGCCAGGTTCGACATGTCGTCGCCGCTGACGATCTCGATCGACTTGTCCAGGCAGGTGCTGGCGAAGGCGTGCACCAGCACCCCGACGTCCTGGCCGCGCCCGGCGAAGAGCACCACCGCGGGCTGCTGGGCGCAGATGTCCAGCGCCATCTGGCTGATCCGGGTGGCCACCTCCTGCTCGGCCTCGGCCTGTTCGGACTCCGACGTGGCCCGGTCCCGCTTGGTCGTGTCGAACGGCTCCACGTCCACGATCCGGTGGTGCGGTATCGCGGCGAACTTCCGGAATCCGCTGACCAGCGTGGCGTCGTAGCTGTCGCCAGCGTTGCCGTCCTCGACCAGCACCGCGCGGGTGGCCGCCTGCACGTACGACAGTGCGGCGGCCATGTTGTCCTCGTTGCTCGGGGCGACCCGGACGAAGTTCTTGATGTCGCTGAAGCTGTCTGCGGTGATGCTGGAGCCGACCACCGGGATGTTCCGGGCGGTCAGTTCGCGCACCGCGCTGCGGGTGCCGTCGAGGCTCAGGCCGAGCCCGGTCACCGCCGCCACGTGCTGGGCGGTGGCGTGCTCGATCGCGGAAGTGGCCGCCTTCCACTGGTTGGCCTGGTAGCCGTCGCTGGCGATCAGCAGCTGGATGTACGGCGCGACGCCCTCGACGTTCTGCCGGTTGGCGTAGTACTGCGCGGTGTAGGCGCCGCGCACCTGCTCGACGACGGCGGACATCGCCATGATGCTGCCGCTGTGCGCGGAGATCGGCAGCAGCACCACCACGCTGACGTAGTCCTTCGGGTGTTCGCGGGTGACGTCCCGGTTCTCCTTCCGGATCGCCTGCTCGACGCCTTTCAACCGCGTGTCGAACGGGTACGAGCCGTCGGTGATGCCGACGCACTCGCCGTTCGCGCCGTGCTGGGTGACGGCGGTCGCGCCGCCGCGCATACACGGCTGGTTCCGGAAGTGGTCGACGAGCGCGAACACGCCGAACGATCCCGCGACGAGACCCGTGACGACCGCCGCCACCACGCCGATCCGCATCGGGCGGGGCAGATTTCCGTACCACTGTTCGGGGACTCGGAGCATGCGCGGCACTCTCATCGATCCCACTCCTCCTCGATGAGGTGGTATTTCCCGGATTCCTGGAACAGCGCCTCGTTGCCGCCGCAGATCGCGGCGAGGTTCCCGTACTCGGCGGAGATCAGCCCGGCCAGGTGGTGGCGCGGGTCGAACGACCGGTCGCCGTGGAGCCATCGCGCGGTCACCAGGCGGCTGATGGTCCGGTTGCGGTCGCGCGGGTCGGGCCGCCCGGCGAGCGCGGTGACGTAGGTGCGCGGATCGCCGTCTGTACGCAGCCGGTTGGGGGCCGCGGTCACCTGGCGCAGGATCACCTGCCAGCTCTCGGGCGACGCGCAGCGGTCGTACTCCCGCTCCAGGTAACCGGCGACCGCGGTCAGCGGCTCCCGGCGGGACGGGGTGGCCTGCGCGAGCAGGTGGTGGTGGCGCAGCGGCGCGTCGTGGGCGCCGGAGTAGTGGGCGGCGTAGCCCTGGTGGGCGCCGTCCCACACCTCGGGGAGCGCGGCGAGCCGGCGGTGCAGCAGCAGGGCGGCCAGCGGGTGCAGCCGGGCGGCGGGGCCGACGGGCGCGTCCGGCGCGCCGTTCGGGTCCGGTTCGGCCGCGCCGTCGAGCGGGTCGGGCGCCTCCGCCAGCCACAGCGCCGCGCCGAGCCGGCGGCGGGCGGTGGCGGCGTCGAACCGGGTCCAGCCCAGGAAGTGCAGCGCCGCGGTGCCGGCGCCCAGCCGCAGACCGGGGGTGAGCGCGAGCACCGCCATGGTGTCCAGCAGCGAGCCGCCGTCGGGACCGATGCCGCCGTCCGGCCCGTCGACGTGGTCGTCGGCGAGGATGCGGCGCAGCAGGTAGGCGGCCACGGTCGGAGCTCCGGCGGGCCCGTCCTCCGCCCCCTCCGCCGACCCGGGCGGGGTGGGGCGGGCCGGCGCGCTCCAGTGGTCGGGCAGGTACTCGGCGGCGGGCAGCGGCCGGTCCAGCAGCCGGCGCGGGTCGTCCCCGGCCGCCTCGGGCCGGGCCAGCAGGTGGGCGAGCCGATCGACCGCCTCGGGGTGGCCGTCGGTCAGGTCGCTCAGGTGGCTCGCGTCGCGCTTCTGGCTGCCCAGCACGCTGCTGCCGCACATCACCACCACGTCCTCGCGGCCGAGGCCGGTGAGCCGGATCGGGTACCACCACACCGGGTGGTCCTCGCCCGCGGGCGCGGCGGGGTGCCGGACGGCGAAGCTCAGCCGGTCGTCGGTCGAGGCGAGCGGCGCCATCGCGGTGTGCGCCCGGCCCCGCCGGGCGGCCACCACCAGCGCGGGGTCGGGCCGCTCGCGGGCCCGGTGGCTCTCGCGGCGGCACTCGGCGAGCAGTTCCAGGAACAGCTCGCCGGCCCGGCTGCCGGCGTTGTCCAGCATCAGCAGGCAGTTGGCGGGCCGCTGGCCGCGCAGCGAGCGCCGGTTGAAGTCCGTGCGCAGGTCGGCCAGCAGGGCGGCGCACACCGTCTTCAGCGCGGTGCGGGCCGCGTCCGGCGCGTCGCTGCGCCCGTGGTGGCGGCGGTGGATCTCCCACAGCCGGTCCTCCGCGCTGCCGACGCCGGGGGCGTGGTCCTTCAGCCAGCTCCTGGCCTTGGCGTCGCCGCGCCGGCGCCGGCCGACCGCGGACAGCAGCAGGCCCAGCGCCCTGGCCGTGGCCGACAGCAGCACCTGCTGGTCGGCGGGGAGCAGCGGCGCGGCCCGGGCCGCGAGGCCGTCGAGCGCGGCGTGCGCGGCGGCGTCCTGCGGGCCGGCCCGCAGATACGCCTCGAACGCGGCCCGTCCGCCGCCGGCGTCCACGAAGCTCAGCGCCTTGAAGAGCATCCGGGTGCGGCAGAAGCGGATCGGGCGGATGCCCGGGACCCGGCGGCCCCAGCCCTGGATCGCGGCCAGCACGATGTCCTCGACCGCCTCGGCCCGGCCCAGGTCGAGCCGGACGCTCAGGCAGCGCCCGCTGAAGTCCGTCCACAGCCGGTCCAGCAGCACCGAGCCGCCGCTGCCGCGCGGGCCGACCAGCAGCACGATCGGCAGCGGCCGGGCGGGGACGCCCGAGCGTCTCAGCGCGTCCCCGGTGAACTCCACCACCCGCACGCGGCCGTACAGCCTGCCGTCCGTCATGTCCCATGTCTCCCGCCGTCAGGACCGGCACCGTGCCGGACCCGCCCCCATCGGATGCACCGGATGTTCCGGGTCGCCCTGGCCCACCGAGTCCGCGGTTCGCCCTGGCCGACCGGAATTCGGTGCCAATGGTGCTCCGGGCATCCGGTCCGCCGGAATATCCGCAGCCTTCCCGGGGCACCATTGGCACCGAATTCCGGAATGGCTCGGGATTCCCCGGGCGCTCCCGGCGAATCCCGCGGAATCCCGGGCACCCGTGCCCCGGCGAACCAGGGGGAGTCCCGGGTCGCCCGGTGCGGAATCCACGCGGGCGCGCGTTTCCGTCCCGGACGGGAATCCTCCTCCGGGGCCGGAGGAAATCCCCCATCGATGGAATAGGGAGAGTAGACCGGCCCGAACGGGACCCGTCCCGAAAACCGGAAACCCTCCCCCTTTCGGGGAATTTCCGCTAGGGCGTGTCCCGCGGCACGGGCGGGGCACGGTATCGGGCTCGGGACGGCTCCCCGGTCGCGCGACGCATAAGCCGCACATACGCTCCCGAAAAGAGCCACGCGGTGGGCCGTGGCGCGGATAGCGGGAGGCAACGCGGTGCGCCACAAACGTAAGTCGTCGGCCGCCGCGCTGGTGGCGCTGGCCGTACTGGCGATGGGCGCGGGGCTGCCGCTGCGGGCGGTCGCCGACGCCCCGATACCCCTGGCCAGGACCGGCCAGGTCACCGACAGGGTGGGCGCGCTCCAGGGCCGGACCGCGCAGGTGCAGGCCGCGCTGAACGAGCTCTACGACCGGCAGAAGCTCCAGCTCTTCGCGGTCTACGTCAACGGCTTCTCCGGCGCCTCCCCGCAGGACTGGGCGAACGCGACCGCGGTGAAGAACGGCCTGGGCCGCAGGGACGTCCTGCTGGCGGTGGCCACCCACGACCGCCAGTACGCGGTGTCGGCGGACCAGGAGTCGGGACTCACCCAGCGGCAGATCGACGAGGTCGGCGACCAGGCGATCGAGCCCGCGCTGCGGCACGACGACTGGGCGGGCGCGGCGGTCGGCGCGGCGACCGGCTACGACGCGGTGCTCGACGGCCACCCGGTGACCGCCCCGGCCATCACGCCGGGCGCGGCGGACCCGGGCGGCGCGGGCAGCCGCTCGTCCGGCTCGGTGTGGATTCCGGTGGTCGCGCTGGGCGCGGCGCTGATGCTGGGCATCTGGGCGTACCGCAGGCGGGCCGCCCACCAGCGCCCGGTGCGGACGTCGGCGGGGCAGGGCGCGAGCGAGTGGCGGGCGCGGCCGAAGCAGCCAGTGCCGGTCACCCCGCTGCCGGAGCTGGACGCGCAGGCGCGGGAGCTGCTGGTGGCCACGGACGACGCGGTGCGCACCAGCCAGGAGGACGTGGGGTTCGCGGCGGCGCAGTTCGGCGAGGACGCCGCGCAGCCGTTCGGCGAGGCGGTGGAGTACGCCAAGGGCGAGCTGACCGCGGCGTTCCGGCTGCGGCAGAAGCTCGACGACGCCTACCCCGAGGACGACGAGACCCGGCGGCAGATGCTCGACGAGATCCTGTCGCGCTGCACCCAGGCGAACCGGCGGCTGGACGCGGAGTCGGAGGCGTTCGACAAGCTGCGTGCGATGGAGGCCAACGCCCCGCAGGTGCTGGCGCGGGCCGAGGAGAAGGCGGCGGCGCTGCCGGCCAGGATCGACGCCGCGGCGGCCGCGCTCGGCCCGCTGGCGCAGCGGTACGCCGACTCGGCGCTGGAACCGGTGGCCGGCTACCCGGCCGAGGCCCGCGACCGGCTGGACTTCGCCCGGACCAGCCTGGAGCAGGCGCACACCGCGATCGGCTCCGACCACGGCCGGGCCGCGGTCTTCGTCCGCGCCGCCGAGGGCGCCCTGGACCAGGCCACCATGCTCGCGGACTCCGTCACCCGAAGGGAGCAGGAGCTGCACGCGGCCGACACGAAGCTGGCCGAGGCTCTCGCCGAGACCGAGGCCGACCTCGCCGAGGCCCGCGCGATCCTGGGCGCGGGCCCGGCCCCGGGCGGCAGCACGGAGCCGTCGGCGGGCCCGTACGGGAACGGCCCCGGCAGCGGGCCGACCACCTCGGGTACGGGCGCCGCCGACTGGCTGAACGCTCCGGCGGGCGGCGATCCGGCGGGAACGGGCGGCGGACCGGCGGGAACGGGCGGCGGACCGGCGGGAACGGGCGGCGGACCGGCGGGCGCGGGCGGCGGACCGGCGCCGGCGTATCCCTCCGGGCCCGCGCACGCGGAACTGCGCGGGCGGGTGGCGCGGGCGGAGAGCGTGCTCTCGGCGGTGCGTACGGAGCTGGCGGCCGGGCGGCCGGACCCGATCGCGGCGCTGCGGCGGGTCGAGGAGGCGGACGCCGCGCTCGACGGGGCCCTGGCGGGGGCCCGGGAGCAGGAGGCCGGGCAGCGCCGGGCCTCGGCGCTGCTGGAGCAGGCGCTGCTGGCGGCGCGCAGCGAGGTCGCGGCGGCCCGGGACGTGGTCACCACGCACCGCGGCGCGATCGGCAGCCAGGCCAGGACCCGGCTGACCGAGGCCGAGCGCCGGCTGCGGCGGGCGGAGGCGCTGGCGGCGAGCGAGCCGCAGGAGGCGCTGGAGCACGCCCGCGAGGCGGACCGGCTGGCCCGCGAGGCCCAGACCTACGCGCAGGAGGACGTCACCGGCTTCGGCGGGCGGCGCGGGCGCGGCGGTCACGGCGGCGCGGGCGGCATGGGCGGGGTGGGCGGCGCCGTGCTCGGCGGCATCCTGCTCGGCGACCTGCTCGGCGGCGGCCGGACCCGCGGCTTCGGCATGGGCGGGTACGGCGGGTACGGCGGCGGGATGGGGGGCGGCGCGGGCCCCGGCAGCTTCGGCGGCGGTGGGACCCGCGGCCGGATGGGCGGCGGCGGGCGCTTCTAGGGCCGGCCGACGGGCCCCGGTCCGCCGGCCCCGCTCCCGCCGCACGCACGGCACGCACGGCACACCCCGCATCCGCGGGACCTCGCGGACGCGGGACCCGAAGAACGAAGGACCCCAGGTCAGTCAAGGAGTAGCCATGACGAAGCAGACGATCCTCGGCCGGGTGGCGCAGCTCGCCAAGGCGAACATCAACGCGCTCCTCGACCAGGCCGAGGACCCGCAGAAGATGATCGACCAGCTCATCCGGGAGTACACCGAGAACATCAAGGAGGCCGAGGACGCCGTCGCCGGCACCATCGGCAACCTGCGGATGATGGAGCAGGACCACGCCGAGGACGTCTCCGCGGCGGCGGAGTGGGGCGGCAAGGCGGCCGCGGCCAGCCGCAAGGCGGACGAGCTGCGGGCGTCGGGCGGCGGCGCGGAGGCCGACCGGTTCGACAACCTCGCCAAGGTGGCGCTCGGCCGCCAGCTCCAGTCCGAGAAGGAGGCGCGCACCGCGGAGCCGGTGATCGCCTCGCAGAACGAGGTGGTGGACCAGCTGCGCGGCGGTCTCGACGACATGAGGGAGCGGCTGCGGCAGTTGCAGGCCAAGCGGGACGAACTGGTCGCCCGCTCCCGTAGCGCGCACGCGCGGAACACCATGATGGACGCGGTCAAGAGCATCGACGTCCTCGACCCGACGAGCGAGTTGGGCCGCTTCGAGGACAAGGTGCGGCGCGAGGAGGCCCGGGCGCAGGGCCGTCAGGAGCTGGCCGCCTCCTCGCTGGACGCCCAGTTCGAGTCCCTGGACGCGGCGGGCGACAGCGCGGAGATCGACGCCCGCCTGGCCCGGCTGAAGTCCGGTGCGGCCTGACGGCGCGGCACCGGACAGCGCCACACGGAACCGTAAGGCCCGTACAGACCCGTACAGCGCCCTAGAACATGCTGAGCAGGTCGTCCACGGACGGCCCGGCGGAGCCCGGCTGGCCGCCGCGCAGGGCCAGTTCGAACCAGACCGTCTTGCCGCGGTGGGTACGGCGGCTGCCCCAGCTCTGGCTGAGCATCGCGACCAGTTGCAGGCCGCGCCCGCCCTCGTCGGTGTCCCGGGCGCGGCGCCGGCGCGGCTGCATCAGCGCGTTGTCCCACACTTCGCAGACCAGGGTGCGGTCCAGCAGCAGCCGTAGCCGGATGTCGCCGTAGCCGTGCCGCAGCGCGTTGGTGACCAGCTCGCTGACGAGCAGTTCCGTGGTGTCGACGAGGTCGTCGAGACCCCACTCCAGCAGCTGGTCGCGGGCGAGTTCGCGGGCCTTGGCGACGGAGGTGGGCTGCGGGGCGAGCGTCCAGTCGCCGACCTGCTCGGCGGGCAGCCCGCGGATACGGGCCATCAGCAGCGCGATGTCGTCCTCGCCGTGGGCGGTGTCGAGGGTCGCCAGGATGTGGTCGCAGACGTCCTCCAGCGGGCGGGCCGGGCCGGCCAGCGAGGCGCGGAAGGCGTCAAGGCCCTCGTCGAGCGGGTGGTTGCGGGACTCGACCAGGCCGTCGGTGTAGAGGGCGAGCAGGGCGCCCTCGGCCAGCTCCACCTCGACCTCCTCGAAGGGCTCGCCGCCGACGCCCAGCGGCACCCCCCGGGGCACTTCGAGCAGCAGCGGGTCCTCGCCGGGCTCGACCACGACCGGCGGCAGGTGCCCGGCGTTGGCGATGGTGCACCGGCGGGTCACCGCGTCGTAGACGACGTAGATACAGGTGGCGAGGTAGACCTCGGCGAGGTCGACGTCGGCGGGGTTCTTCGAGCGGCGGGTGCGGCCGGCCGAGGAGGAGCCGAGGCCCTCGGCGACCTCGTCCAACGCGCCCAGCACCTCGGCCGGTTCGAGGTCGAGCATCGCCAGGGTGCGGACGGCGGTGCGCAGTTCGCCCATCGCGACGGCCGCGCGCAGGCCGCGGCCCATCACGTCGCCGACCACCAGCGCGGTGCGGTGGCCGGGCAGTTCGATGACGTCGAACCAGTCGCCGCCGACCTCGGTCTCCATGCTGCCGGGCAGGTAGCGGCAGGCGATGTCGAGGCCGGTCGCCTCCGGGTCGTCCGGCGGCAGCAGGCTGCGCTGGAGGATCAGCGCGCGTTCGTGCTCGCGGCGGTAGAGCCGGGCGTTGTCGAGGAAGATGGCGGCGCGGGCGGCCAGTTCCTCGGCGAGCATCCGGTCCCGCTCGGTGAACGGCTCGCTGCCCTTGGCCCGGGAGAACTGCACCAGGCCGAGGACGGTGTCGCGGGCCACCATCGGCACCACCAGGGTGGACTGCACCAGCGGGGTGCCGCCCAGGTCGTGGCCGCCCTCGCCGTCGAGCACCTGGAGCTGGGCGGTACGCAGCGCGCGGGCGCTGGCGGAGCCGAACCGGAAGCGGTGCACCGAGCCGACCGAGACCGGACCCTCGCTGGGTTCGACGTCGTCGTCGCCGGCCATCGCCACCGGGGCGTCGGAGACCGAGCTGGCGAAGGCGACCCGGCGGACCTCGCCGCTGCCGTCGGTGGTGCCGGCCAGGTCCTCGGCGCCGGACAGCAGCGCCTGGTAGAGGTCGACGGAGGCGAGGTCGCAGAAGTGCGGCACCGCCACGTCGAGCAGTTCGCGGGCGGTGGTCTCCAGGTCGAGGGATGTGCCGATCCGCGAGCCGGCCTCGTTGAGCAGCGCGAGGTTGCGGCGGGCGTGGGCGGCCTCGCGCTCGGCGCGCTGCCGGCCGGTGACGTCCATCGCCAGGCCCGCGACACCGATCGGGCGGCCGGAGTTGCTGTGCAGCCGGTACAGCGAGATGGACCAGCGGCGGCGGGCCGGGTCGCCGGGCACGGTGCCGACCAGCGGCATGTCCAGCACCGCGTCGCCGGTCTCCAGCACCTGCCGCAGCGCGGCGGACAGCCGGTCGGCCTCCACCCGGGAGAGGAAGTCCTGCGGGCCGCGGCCCGGTTGCTCGTTCGGGCGGCCGAAGACCGCGGCGAAGCGGTCGTTGACCCGGACCAGGCGCAGGTGGGTGTCGAAGAGCACGAAGCCCATCGGGGACTGCCCGAACACCGCCTGGGAGGCGGCCAGATCGGTCTCGATCTGGCGCAGCGCGGCCACGTCGACCGCCAGGCACAGCGCGCCGTGGTCGGCGGGCATCACGTAGACCTCGGCGCGGCCCTCGGCGCCGGAGGCGTCGCGGTACGGCACCAGGCCCTGCCACTCGCGGCCGTCGAGGATCTTCGCCAGCCGCTGGTGCGCGCGCGTTTGCACGTCGGGCGGCGCGAAGGCGGCGATCGGGTCCTTGCCGACGGCCTCGGCCGCGGTCAGCCCGAAGAACTCGGTGGCGCGCTCGCTCCACTGGTCGATCCGGCCCTCGGCGTCGAGGGAGAAGGAGGCGACGCGTATGTAGTCATACAGGGACCCGGGCGGGCTGGACTGCCAGACGCCGGCCTTTGCCGCGTCCGCGTCGTCGTCGCCGGGCGGAACCGCCCCTGCTGGCATGTCGCTCACTCGCCCGACCCCTCCAGCTCAGCACACATGGACCGGTTGGACCCGAGTATTCAGCATGGCGACCGTCCAGCACACGGTCTTGTCGATCACAGCATCATCTCGGCTCCTGGGGCGCGGGGGCCGTCCCCGGAACACCACGGTCGCACCTCTCGCTCCCGCCTCTTCGGCATACCCGGCACAGTCGCTCGCAACCATCGTGCCCTTCGGCGCCCCGGCGGCGCCCTCCGGTCACGGCAGAGCCAGTTCGAACCAGACGGTCTTGCCGAGCGAGCCGTGCCGCGTCCCCCACCGCCGGGACGCCCCGGCCACCAGTTGCAGGCCCCGCCCGCCCTCGTCGTCCTCGGCCGCCACCCGCTCGCGCGGCGGGTCCGGCAGCGGGTCCGACACCTCCACCAGCAGCGAGCCGCCGCGCACCATGCGCACCCCGATCGGGCCGTGCGCGTACCGCAGCGAGTTCGTGACCAGTTCGCTGACCAGCAGCACCGTGACGTCGGTCAGCGACGCCAGGCCCCAGGAGGCCAGGGTGTCGCGGACCCGGCGGCGCGCCAGCCGGACCGCGCTCGCCTCGGCGGGGAAGGTCCAGGCGGCCGTGGAACCGGCCGGCAGGCCGCCGAGGCGGGCCATCAGCAGCGCCACGTCGTCCGGCTCGCGGTCGGGGTCCATCGTGGCCAGCAGGTCGTCGCAGGCGTCCTCCAGGGAGCCCAGCCGGCGGCACAGCGTCGACCGCAGCCGCTCGATGCCCTGGCCGATGTCCTTGCCGCGGGCCTCGACCAGCCCGTCGGTGTAGAGCACCAGGACCGCGCCGTCGGGCACGTCGAGCTCGGTGGTCTCGAAGCGCACCCCGCCGACGCCGAGCGGCACCCCGGTGGGCAGGTCCAGCAGCCGGGCGTAGCAGCGGTCCGGGTCGTCCTGGTGCTCCACCAGCACCGGCGGCGGGTGGCCGGCCTGGGCGATGGCGCAGCGCCGGGTGGAGGGGTCGTAGACGGCGTACACCGCGGTGGCCATCCAGCCCTCGGTCCGGTTCTGGGCGAGGTCGTCGCCCAGTTCGTTGACCCGGCGCAGCAGTTCGTCGGGCGGCATGTCGAGGCCGGCCAGGGTGCGGACGGCGGTGCGCAGCCGGCCCATGGTGGCGGCGGCGACCAGGCCGTGGCCCATCACGTCGCCGACGACGAAGGCGAGCCGGCCGCCGCCGAGCGGGATGACGTCGAACCAGTCGCCGCCGACCTCCGCGCCGCTGCTGCCGGGCACGTAGCGGTAGGCGATGTTGACGCCCGGCGGCTCGGGGACGGTACGCGGCAGCAGGCTGCGCTGGAGGGTCAGCGCGCCCTCGCGCTCGCGGACGTACAGCCGCGCGTTGTCCAGGGCGGTGCCGGCCCGGTCGGCGAGGTCCACGCCGAGCGCGAGGTCGTCGCGGTCGAAGGGCTCGCGGCCGCGGTCGCGGGCGACCACCAGCAGCCCGAGCACCACCCCGCGGGCCCGCAGCGGCAGCACCAGCATCGAGTGGAGGCCCAACTCCAGGGCGGCGTCCACCTTGGGGTCGTCGGGGTAGGTGGTGGCGCGCAGCTGGTCGTCGCCGTCGAGCAGCCGCGGCTCGCCGCCGGCCAGCACGGTGCCGAAGACGGAGTGCCGGGTGAAGCCGATCGACTGGCCGCGCCGCAGCATCCGTTCGACCTGCGGGGTCCAGTGCGCGGCGCCGACGCCGAGCTGGCGCAGCGGCTGGGTCTCCCGGAACCCGGCGGTCGGCAGGTCGCCGCCGCCGGCCACCTGCGCGTGCAGCAGCACCCCGGAGTAGCCGGCGAAGGTGGGCACCAGCGCTTCGGCGATGGTCTCGGCGACCCGGCGCACGTCGAGCACGCCGGCGATCCGCGAGCCGACGTCGTTGAGCAGGGTGAGGCGGCGGCGGGCCCGCTCGGCCCGCTCGGCGGCCTGCACCCGCTCGGTGACGTCGATCACGGTGGCGCTGACGCCCAGGACCCGCCCGGCCCGGTCGACCAGCCGGTGGTACGACAGCGAGCGGTGGCCGCGGCCGCCCGGGGCGGGCGCCACCACGTCGATCACCGGCCGGCCGGTGTGCAGCACGCGGCGCTGGAGCGCGGCCAGTTCGCGGGCGGTGTCGGCGTCGAGGATCTCCTCGACGCTGCGGCCGACGTGGTCGGCCGGCGGCATGCCGTTCATGGCGGCGAGCGCGTCGTTGACCCGTACGTAGCGCAGGTCGCGGTCGAGGATCGCGACGCCGAGCGGGGAGGAGTCGAACAGGGAGTCCAGGGCGGCGAGGTCGTGTTCCAGGGTGCGCAGCCGGCTGGTCTCCGCGAGGGCGGCGAGCACGAACGGGCGGCCGTCGCCGTCGACGAGCAGGCTGGCGCGGGTGTCGACCTGCACGGTGTGGCCGTCGCGGTGGCGCAGCGAGAGGATGCCGTTCCAGCGGCCGGTGCGCAGCAGTTCGCCGAGGATCTGCTCGGGCCGGCCGTCGCCCTCGGACGCGTCCGGGGGAAGGGGGTTCCGGGCTCCGGGGCGGGACGGCCCGGCGCCGGCGGTCCCCTCCTCCCCCGTGTCCGCGGCACCGGGGAACGGCTCGGGCGGGCCGAAGAGTCCGCCCACCCTGCGGCCGACGATGTGCTCGCCCGCCCAGCCCAGGACGTCCTCCGCCAGCGGGCTCCACAGCAGCACCCGGCCGCTGGTGTCCAGCATCACGACAGCCACCCGGAGGGCGTCCAACAGGGTGCCGGAGGCGCGCGGCCCGCCGGCGGCGTCCGGCTCCTGGCCGGGGAGCGGCGCGGAGGGCGGTACGGGCGGCGGTGCGGAAGGCGGTTCGGGCGGCGGCGGTACGGGCCGGGGGGCGCGGCCGGGCGGCGCCCCGGGGTCGTCGCCGCTGGCGCTCATACGTTGCACCCCCGACCGGGTCGGGTCGGGCGTGCGCGCACCCGACCTCCAAGAGAGGTTTACCCTCTCTTACCCGATATTGCCCCTTTCTGCGCAGGTGTGCGCGGAAGGGGCCGTCACGCCTCGGCCGCGCGGGGCACGACCTGCTCGATCACGTACACCTGCGGCGGAGCCGATGGGGCGGCGGGATAGGTCAGCGTCTCGGCGACCCGCTCGGCCTCCGCGCGTGTCGCGTACCGCCCCACCCGGTAGCGGTTGCCGCCCTCGTCCTGCCGTATGAGGACCCAACCGAACTCCGACGTCACTACGCCGCCCCCTCCTTCGCGCCGAGACCGCCGCATCCCGGCCGGTCCCGTGCTGGCGGAATCGGCGATGCGCATATGCCCGACCCTACGCCCGGGGTTCACCCGGCGGGCACGGAATGACACGAAGAGGTACCGATCCGGCCACTCGTTCGACCTGAAGTTGACGCTCCGTCAGCGCCCCTTCCGGGCACGGCGATACGGCGCGTCCGTACGGCGCGGACATACGGCGCGGGGCGTGGCGGGGCCGACACCCCGCAGCGCCCCGAGGCGCCCCGCGACGCGGTGCGGGGCGCCCTACGGCCTCAGCGCACGGGCAGGTGGTAGACGGCCCGGTAGCGCTCCGCCGGGATCACCACGTCGGCCGTCTCCACCGGCCGCCCCGACGCGTAGTACGTGCGGCGGATCTCGATCACGATGTGCCCGGGCACGCCGCCCAGCGCCGAGGTCTCCTCGGCCAGCCCCGGCCGCGCGCCGACCTCCTCGGACATGTGGTCGACCAGCACGTCGATCGCCGCCATCCGGGGCACCACGCCCTGCCCGCCGACCGGCCCCTCCTCCGGGAGCAGCACCGGGGTGCGGGCGGTGAGCGCCAGCGGCTCCCACGAGGTGGAGAGCATCGACGGCTCGCCCTCGGTGCGGAACAGGTAGCGGGTGCGCATCACCCGGTCGCCGACCTGGACGCCCAGCCGCTCGGCGATGTCGGCGGACGCGGAGTCCTGCACGCTGCGGGACTCCCAGGTGCCCTTGCTCTCCTCGTCGGCCTGCTCCTGGCGGTAGGGGCTCGGCAGACCGGTCGGCCGGAATCCGCTGCGGACGATCCTGCGCCGCTCGGGCCGCTCGCGCACGTAGGTGCCCGAGCCCGAACGGCCCTCCACGTAGCCCTCCGCCATCAGCACCTTGCGCGCCTCCAGGGCCACGGTGTCCGAGACGCCGTAGTCGCTGCGGATGCGGGCCTGCGAGGGCAGGCGGGCGTGCGGCGGCAGCGTGCCGTCGAGGATCTTCCGCCGCAGATCCCCGGCGACGCGCAGATAGGCAGGCTGCTCACCGAAGGCCACGTGCCCCTCCCAGGGGTTGACTGTGTGCGACAGCTTGGCAACCCTCGGTGCACGACCGCAAGCTCTCCCCTGAACGTCACCCGACGTGCGGGAGCCCGGATCGGAGCCCGTACGGACCTCCCACCGTGCTCGTACGCCGCACCCGTCACGCTCCCGCCGGGCTCGCGCGCCCCGCCGCCCTTCACGCGGCCGGCGGATCAGGGACGGATCAGACGCCCACCCCCGAGTCGCCGCCGTCGGACGAGCCGCCGTCGGAGGACCCGCCGTCGGAGGAGCCGTCAGACCCCTTGCCGTCCGACCCGCCCCGCACCGAACCGGTCACCTTGGCGTCGGCGTCGCCGAAGAAGCAGGTCACCGAGCGGTCGCCGGTGGCCCACAGCGACTTCTGCGGGCCGAAGAAGAACAGCCGCATGCCGTCCTGGAGCGACCCGCCGTCCAGGTACTCGCTCATCTGCTTGCCGCAGGTCGCCTGGGCCTGGCTGGTGATCGCGTCGACGCCCGGATAGGAACCGCTCGTGCTCGGGTCGAGGGTGTAGGTGTAGAACGCCTCGGCGTCGTGCGCCTTGGCGCAGTCGACCACGTTCACCGTCCGGGACACCTTCGCGCCCCCCTCGAACTCCTTGAGCGAGTGCCCGACCGTGTTGAAGCACTGGCCGGCCTTGATGTCCTGGACCTTGGTGTTGCCGTCGTCGTCCAGCACGCCGAGCGCGCCGAGCGTGATCAGCAGCGCGGTCAGCAGGGTGGTGATCGAGTTGATCGTGATACCCGCGATGGCCAGGCCGCGCCCGCGCTGCCCCTGCCGCTTGCTCTGCTTCAACCCGCCGATGCCAAGACCCAGGCCGAGCAGCGGAACACAGGTGAAGGACGTCACCAGCGAGGCGATCGACAGCCCGTTGGTGGTGCGGTTCGCCGCGTACCAGCCCGCGCCGGGCCCCGGATACGCGGTGTACTGCCCGGGAATCCCCGGCCCGCCCGGAGCCGCGTACGGATTCGGGTTCGGCTGCTGGTAGGGCCCCGGGCCGGCGCCGTAGGGCGACTGACCGTCGCCGCCGTACGGCGAGGGCTGCGCGTACGGCGTCTGCGGATAGCCGTACGGCGGGCCGGACCCGTACGGCGAGGAGGAGCCGCCGTAGGGCGGATCGGGGGCGGGGGGCGGCGGCGGGGGGCCGGCCGGGTATCCCCCGGGCGGCGGCGGCTGGTCCTCAGGGGACGGCGGCGGAGATATGTCCACCAGGGGAGTTTACGATCCCCTTACCGCTACGCCCCCACCGTCCCGTCGACTCCTTCGCGCAGGAAGTCCGCGTGGCCGTTGTGCCGTCCGTACTCCAGCAACACGTGCACCATCACCATCCGCAGGCTCACCTCTTCCTCCCACCTGGGCTGGTATCCGGCCACGTCCAGCGACGCGGCCGCCGCCTCGATCCGCCGGGAGGCCGCGACCTCCGCCTCCCACGCGCCGAACGCCTCGGCCCGGGTCGAACCGCTCGCGTCGTACGCCGCTTGGAAGTCGATCTCCCGCGACCACACCATGGGGGCGTCGTGGTCCTCGAACACCCGCCGGAACCAGGCCCGTTCGACCTCCGCCATGTGGCGCACCAGGCCCAGCAGCGACAGCGTGGACGGCGGCATCGAGCGCTGCCGCAGCTCCTCGTCGCCGAGCCCCGCGCACTTCATCGCCAGCGTGGCCCGGTGGTAGTCGAGAAACGCCCGCAGCATCTCGCGCTCCGTCCCGAAGTTCGGCGGCCCGACCCGTACGTCCTCGATCTCGCTGGTCATGGCAGGAGCCTAGAGGAGCACGGCGGGCCGCCGAACGGCAGGCGGAGCCTTGCGGGTCAGGGGCGCGCGGGTCGAACGCGGTGGCCCGGGCGCGGGCCTCCCGCCGGCCGATCTGCGCGCGTACGTCACCGCGTGCCGGCGGGCGGCAGGGGGGCGCGTTGTGGCGTCAGGGGAAGGTGCGCCATGATCCGACGGATGGACCAACGTACTCACACCTGCCTGTGTTTCTGCCTGCGCGACGGCGCCGACGGCCGTACGGAGGTGTTGCTCGGGCGCAAGAAGACGGGGCTCGGCGCGGGGAAGGTGGTCGGTCTCGGCGGGCACGTGGAGCCGGGCGAGAGCGCGGCCGAGGCAGCGGTGCGCGAGGTGGCCGAGGAGTCGGGGCTGGTGGTCGACGCGGCCGACCTGCGCTCCGCGGCCGTCGTCGACTGGCGGTTTCCGGCCCGGCCGGCCTGGGACATGTGGGTCACCGCGTTCACCACGTCCCGCGTGCTCGGGGAGGCCGCCGAGACCCGCGAGATCGCGCCGCTCTGGGTGCCGGTGGACGCGCTGCCGCTCGACTCCATGTGGGACGACGCCCGCCATTGGGTTCCCCAGGTGCTGGCGGGACGCACCCTCGACGCGGAGATCGTCTTCTCCGACGACAACGAACACGTCGCCTCCGCCACGATCCGTACGGTGCCCTGACCCGCCCGGGTGGGGGTGCCCCCGGGTGGGTCAGGCTCGCGCGGGGACGGGGGCGCTGCCGAGGGCGTCGCGGCGCAGGGGCATCGTGAGCGTCGTCATGCGGCGCCAACCGTGCACGCGCTCGTAGAGGTAGGTGAGGTGGATGCCGAAGCGGATCAGCGCGGCGGTGGGCGCCGGCCAGCGCAGGATGCGGCCCATCCGGGCCATCACCGCGAGGCTCACGTCGCGGTGCACCCGGATCTCCGCGTGCGCGCACTCGCGCAGCACGCGGTGGATGACCCGGCCGTGCCCGGCGGCAGCCAACCGCAGCAACTCCTCGTGGCAGTAGGCGAGGTGGTTGTCCTCGTCGTGCGAGATCGCCCGGACCGCGCGGCCGACCTCCGGGTGCTCCGCGAAGTACCTGAGCAGCAGCGCCATCTGCTCGGACGCGCGCTGCTCGGTGACCCGGCTGTGCGCCAGATACGTGACGATGTCCTGCTCGGTCAGCGGCTGGTCCGCGCGCAGCCGGGTGTGGGCCAGCCCGATACCGGCCCGCTCCAGCAGCATCGTGTAGTCGGTGTCGGCCGGCACCGGCACCGGCTCCAGCCCGCGCTTGCGCAGCAGCGCGTTGAAGATCCGGCCGTGCTTGTCCTCGTCGGCGCCGTGCCGGGCGATCTTCGGGGCCAGCTCCCGCTGCGAGGGGGGCACCAGCGCGGCGATCCGGCCGTTCTCCCAGCCGCCCTGGGCCTCGCCGCTGGCCGCGATGGAGCAGAAGAGCCGGTAGGCGTCGTCGTCGTCCACGATCGAGGTGAACAGCCCGCGCACCGAAAGCATCCCGTACCCCTCTCGCCGCCCAGCAGGTATCAGCGCCAGTCAAGGTTGGCCCCGGCCGGTCCGCAACCGCATCGGCCCCGCGGTTCGCCCATCCGGGTGACTCCCGCGGGACCGTGCGGCGGGCCGGTTCAGCAGCCGCCGTACCCCTCCCAGTTCGCGACGGTGTCGTGCTGGGTGCCGCCGTCGATCACGAGGGTGCGGTTGCCGACGTAGGCGCAGCCGGCGGTCTCCTCGTTGTTCGCCCAGGCACCGCCGAGCGTGTACTTGTACTGGATCGTGGTGGGCCCGGCGGCCTTGACGGTGGCGGTCCAGTGGGTGGCGTCGACGCGGGTGAAGGCGATCCCGTCCGGTGCCCAGTCGGCGGCGCCCCCGCCGAGCGCGGACAGGGTGCCGGCGAGGTAGACGGTCTTGCCGCTGGGGTCGGTGGCGGCGGGCACCGTCAGGTCGATCACCTCGACGTTGTTCGCGGTGGTGGTGGCGGTGACGGCGGCGGAGGCGTCGGACTCGTTGCCGTCGGTGTCGTAGGCGGTGACGGTGTAGGTGTACGCGGTGGTGGGCGTGAGGCCGGTGTCGGTGTAGGTCGTGCCGGTGGTGGTGCCGGCCAGGGCGGTGGTGCCGCTGCCGGTGGCGCGGTAGACGCGGTAGCCGGCCACGGTGCCGCCCGAGGTGTCGGTGGCGGCCTGCCAGGTCAGCGCGGCGGTGGTGCTGGTGGCGGTGGCCTTCAGGCCGGTCGGGGCCTGGGGCGGCGGTCCGGGCGTCTTGGTGGTGACGTGGATGCTCGCCGAAGCGGGCGAGGTGCCGACGTTGTTGGAGGCGGTGACGTAGTAGGTGTAGCCGGTGGCGGCGTCCAGGCCGCTGTCGGCGTAGGTGGTGTCGGCGGTGGTGGCGACCAGGGCCGCGGTGCCGCTGCCGGTGGCACGGTAGACCTGGTAGCCGGCCGCGCGCGCGTCGCCGGTCCAGGACAGGGTGACGCCGGTGGTGCGGACCGCGGTGGCCGCGAGGCCGGTGGGCGCGGCCGGGGCCTCGGTGGGCGGCGCCGCGCACGCGTCGAAGGTCTGGCAGACGGCGGTGGGCGTGTCCACGTCCTGGCCGGCGGAGATGTCGACGGCCAGCCGCACGTACTGGGCCATCGCCCACATCAGCGGGGTGGCGGAGTTGTCGGGCTTGCCGAAGGTGAAGCCGTTGGCGCCGGTGCTGCCGCCCCAGACCTGCTCGGAGATCTGGTGGTCGGCGGCGGCGCCGGCCATGGTCCCGAGCGCGGACTGCGCGCCGGTGAGGTCGCCGGCCGCCACCTCGTACTCGCCGCGCTCGCCGGTGAGCACCGGCCAGGGCTGCCCGGTGCCGGCGCCGGTGTAGTCCGCGCCCGAGCCGGTCTCGCCGTAGCCGTCGAAGCCGTAGCGGTGGTCGATGGCGCCCTCGGGGGTCTGCACGGCGATCTGCGCGTCGTCGACGGCGAGGGTGTTCGTCACCTCGGTGGACTTCGGGGCCAGCACCCCGAGCCGGACCAGGTCGAGGAAGCTCTGGTCGACCACGGTCCGGTCGTCGTGGTTGCCGCCGCCGTTGGCCAGGCCGATGGTGGCGCCGGAGTCCGGCTGACCGTCAGGGGTGATCCGCAGGAAGTAACTGCCTTTCCCGTACGAGCTGTTGGTGGTGTAGGTCCAACTGTCCACCTTCGACGCCCAGTCCTTGGCGGTGGCCAGCCACGAAGTGGCGTCCGCGGTGTCGCCGTTGGCGGTGGCGAGCTGCGCGGCGCAGACCAGGCCGGCGATCTCGGCGGCGATGGTGGCCGGGGAGTAGCCGCCGTTCTCCTCCCAGCGCTCCTGCCCGGTGGTGGGGCCGTGGGCGGCGATGAAGGCGGCCAGCAGCTTCACCTTGGCGAAGTCCGCGGCGCCGGTGCGGCCCAACTGGTAGGCGAGGATGATCGGATCGGCCTGCTCGTCCTGCTGGTTGCCGCCCCACATCGGGTTGCCGTTCAGCCAGGTGTTCTGCTTGACCTGCCCGTTCGCGGACATCTCGTAGTCGAGGATGTACGTCAGCGCGTCGCTCGCGTCCTGCTTGTCGCCGACGGCCAGCAGCGCGGAGGCCATCTGGTACTCGTCGCGGGTCCACACCAGGTGGTAGCCGTGCTGCCCGCCGCCGTCGGCGCCGACCGACGCTCCCCACGGGGTGGACGGCGAGGCGACGAAGGCACCGGTGTACGTCTTGTCCTCGTCGGCCTTCAGCTCCATCAGCGAGATCTCGTACTGCGTGAGCAGGTCGGGGCTCGAAGCGACCGACGCCGGCGGCGAGTCGAGGCCGGCCCACCAGTCGTGCCAGCCGGACTGGAAGGCGCCCTCGGTGGCGGCGAAGCCGGCCGCCAGCGACGCGGAGGCGTCCGAGACGGCCGCGGCGGTGGTCGCGCCGAAGGCCAGCGCCATGGTGAAGGTGGTCGAACCGGAGGCGGCGACCGGGATGCCCGCGGTCTGCTCGATGTGGCCGGGGCTGGGCACCGCGCTGTAGGGGGTGGACAGTTCGTGGCCGCCGGTGAGCTGGGTGCTGCCGCTGCTCGCGGTGCCGACGTAGCCGGTGGAGGCGGTGGTGAAGGGCACGGAGGCGGCGAGCGCGCTGGCCACCGGTCCGTTGGACGCGGTGAGGTCGCCGCTGGCGGCATCGGTGCCGCCGCTGTTGCCGTTGCCCTGGTTGTCCAGTTGGGGCAGGTAGTCCGCGTAGAGCGCCAGCGGGGTGGCGGAGTTGTTGGTGAAGGTGGTGTGCACCAGGATCACCGAGCGGGCCGGGTCGGCGACGTAGGTCTTGGTGATCGTGTACGCGCCGGAGGTGGCGGTGTTGGTCTGGGTGAAGGTCGGCGACCTCGGGTCGGCGAGGGCGACCTGGTGGGTGGTGGAGCCGATCTCGTCGTCGGTGAAGGTCGAGCCGTCGCTGACGTAGAACTGGAGGCCGTAGGTGTCCGGGTTGTCGGTCTGCGGGTAGTACACGTTCTGCAGCGCGCCGTTGGCGAGCAGGTACCAGACCTTGGAGTCCGGGCCGATCGCGGTGGCGTAGCCCTGGGTGCCCAGCGGCTCGTTCCAGCTGGAGGCGGAGCCGGGGCCGCCGGGGGCCGGTCGCGGCGCCGGCCGGCGGGGAGGTCCAGGCGACCGCGGCGGCGAGCAGGCCCGCGCAGGCGGCGGCGACGGTGAGCAGGCGTCGGCGGGGTGGGGGCGCGTCGGACGGGCGGAGCGGCATATGCATGACTGCCTTCCGGGTGGGGGGATCTGCGAGGGAGGGCGAGGTGCCGTCGGCGTGGGGTGCCTTCGGCGAGGCCCGCGCGACGGGGCCCGGACACGCGCCGGTCCGGGCCCGTCGCGGGGCGACTGCCTTGCTGGCGGACTTCCAGGCGCCTTACTTCCAGGTGTCGTTGAGCGTGAGCGAGCCCGAACCGCCGGTGCCGGCGGTGCGGTTGGCGCCCGACTCCCATGTCACGTTCCCGGAGGCGTCCTTGAGGATGTACTTGTACTCGAAGGACGTGTTCGGCGGCAGGTTCGCGGTGCCGGACCAGTTCGCCTGGTCGGTGGAGCTGAGCGCGATCGCCTGGGCGGGGGCCCAGTCGCCGAGCACCGGGATCGAGCCGGTCACGTAGACCTTCTGGCCGGCGGGCGCGGACTCCGCCTCGTGGAAGGCGACGGCGACCTGGTTCGCGCCGCCGGAGGACTGGACGCCCCAGGTGTCGTCCAGGGTGCCGCCGGCGCTGCCGGTGTCGGCGGTGTGGTTGTAGCCCGGCTCCCATGTCACGTTCCCGGAGGCGTCCTTGAGGATGTACTTGTACTCGAAGGACGTGTTCGCCGGGAGGTTCACCGCGCCGGTCCAGTCGGTGCCGTCGGTGGAGTCCAGCGGGATCGCCTGGGTGGTGTCCCAGCCGGCCAGCGCCGAGACGGAGCCGACCAGGTAGACCTGCTGGCCGGCGGGCGCGGCCTCGGACTCGTGGAAGGTCTCGGTGACGGTGCCGGCCGGCGGGGTGGTCGGGGGCGTCGTCGGCGGCGTGGTGGGCGGGGTGGTCGTCGAGGTGCCGGCCCGGTACAGCGCGACGGAGTCGTGCGCGGGCACGGTCACCGAGGCGGTGCCGTCCGAGCCGACGGTGACGGTGGAGCCGCTGCAACCGCCGGAGGAGGTGAGGTCGCCGTGGATGACGTCGCAGTACGTGCCCGCGGCCAGGCCGGTGGTGAAGGTGGCGGTCACCGCGGAGTCGCTGTTGTTCAGGCTGATCCACGCCTGGTCACCGCGGCTGAACGCGATCGCGTTGTTGCCGTTGTCCCACCAGTTGGCGACCTGCCCGCCCTGGGCCGCGTTGTGCCAGCCAACCATGTTCGCGATGCCCTGCACCCGGTCGGTGCACACCCACGCGCTGGAGGAGCAGTCGGTGTTGGTGACGTAGCCGTTGCCGTCGGCCGGCGGGGAGTCGTCGGAGCTGTTGAAGGCGAAGCCGGAGTACACCGTCGGGGCGCCGTATCCCCAGGCGAGCATGAACTCGGTGGCCAGCGTGTACTGCGAGCCGTTCTTGTAGTTCAGGGTGCTGCCGTTGCGCTCGGTGTCGTGGTTGGTGACCATCGCGCCGTCCTTGTCGGCCGGCTCCAGGCCCCAACTCTGGCCGAACGTCTTGAGGTTGGCGATGTTCCCCTGGAACTGCGCCTTCATCGCGTTGGCGTAGTCGAAGCCGATCACGCTGCCGTTGGACTCGAACGCGGCGGGCGCGAGGTTGCCGCCGCTGCCGAGCGCGACCTCCTGCAGGACGTACGGCCGCGCGCCCCACTCGGTGTCGGAGAGCCGGGACTCGATGTTCGCCATGTCGGACTGGTTGATGTGCTTGGCGGAGTCGACCCGGAAGCCGTCGACCCCGTAGCCGATCAGCTTGTTGAGGTATCCGGCGATCTTGCCGCGCACGTCGTCGGTCTCGGTGTAGAGGTCGGCGAGGTTGGACAGGTCGCACTCCTGGACCTGGGTCTGGTTGTTCCAGTCGTCGATGGCCATGTCGGCGTTGGGGCAGTTGGCCGGGGAGGTGTGGAAGTCCGAGGAGGCGTAGGGGACCTGGCCGTAGGACTTCGAGCCGACGTTGAAGCTGTCGCCGCCGTAGGAGTCGGTGCTGGCCTGGTCGTTGCCGGACATGTGGTTGATCACCGCGTCGGCGTAGACCTTGACGCCCGCGTCGTGGCAGGCGGTGACCATCGACTGGAACTGCGCCTCGGTGCCCATCCGGCTGTTCAGGTCGTAGCCGACCGGCTGGTAGATCTCCCACCAGGGGTGCGCGCCGGACAGCCGGATCGAGTCCTGCGGCGGGGCGACGAGCACCGATCCGTAGCCCTTGGGGCCGAGTTGGGTGGTGCACTCGTTCGCGACCGACGGCCAGTTCCACATGAAGAGGTTGGCGGTCACGTCGCTGCCGTTGCCGCCGCTCGCGGCCGCGGTGGTGGCGGGGCCCGCGTGCGCGGTGCCCTGGACGGCGGCGAGCGGGACGACGGCGCCGGCCACCAGGGCGGCGGCGGCGAACAGGGCCCGGCGGACGCCTTGTCGGCCCCCGCGCCGCGGAGTCCGCGGCCGGCCGCCGTGCGGCTCGGCGTGGCGCGACGCCGAGGAGGGCGGCTCCGAGGAGGGCGGCTCCGCGCGGTGGGGGGGATCGGCGCGGTCTGGTGAGCGAAGCATGGATGGCTCCCGCTGATGGTGGAGGACTGCGGCATGCGTACGCGACCACCCGGCTCCGACGCGCCTCGGACGAGCGGCCCGGTGGCCCTCCCGTGGGCCCCCGGAACCAACCGCCGCGGCAGGCACGACGGTTGAACGCGAGGTAGACCATGCTCCGGACCGGCAGCCCCGTCAAGACGTGCTGCAACAACTTTCCTGGTGTTGCAGAAAGCTTGCGCAGTGCGGTCCAGGGCAGGCCGGGGAGAATCACCTTTTGAGGTGGGTTACCGGGAAATCACCGAGGACGGCCCGGTACGGCTGCCACGGTTGCGGGCATGGACGCAGATACGACGCCCGCTCCTGACCTGCAGGACGGCCACGCCGGAGACCGGACCGAGCCCCGCACCCTCGCCGAGGCCGAGCGCGAGTCCGTTCCCGAGCCTCGATCCGAGCCCGAGTCTCCATCCGAGCCCGGGGCCGAGCTGGCCGTCGGTCCCGGGGCTGGTCCCGGGGCCGGACCCGGGACCGGCGCTCCGGCCTGGAGCCAGGAGCGCTACCGGGACGGGATGTTCAGCCACGCCGTCGACGGCGAGCGCGGCCGTCTCCAGCTGCTGGAGTCCGTGCTCGACGAGGCCACCCGGTCCCGGCTGACCGCGCTCGGCCTGAAGCCCGGTGACGACGTGCTGGAGGTCGGCGGCGGCGCGGGGTCGGTGGCCCGCTGGACGGCCGGGCAGGGCGCCCGGGTGACCGTGACCGACCTGGACACCGCCTTCCTGCACGATCTGTCCGGGTCCGGGGTACGGGTACTGCGGCACGACATGTACACCGAGGACTTCCCGCCGGAGTCGTTCGACGTGGTGCACACCCGCTTCGTCCTGCTGCACCTGCCCGACCCGGACCGGGCGGTGGCGCGGCTGGCGAGCTGGCTCAAGCCGGGCGGGGTGCTGCTGGTCGAGGAGCCGGCGTCGTTCCCGGTGCTCGACTCCCCGCACGCGGCGTACTGCACCGTGATGCGTGCCTTCCGGGACCACCTGGAGCGCGCGCTCGGCTCCCACACCGCGTGGGCCCGGAGCCTGCCGGTTCCCTTGCAGCGGGCCGGGCTCGGCGAGGTCGGCATCGACCCGCGGCTACAGGTCGTGTACGGCGGCGGGGCCGAGACGCGGTGGTGGCAGATGACCCTGGAGCAGGCGCGCGAGGGGATCGTGGCGGCGGGCCTGGCGCGCGACGCCGACTTCGAGGCGGCCTACCGGGAGATGGACGCGCCCGACTTCGTCGACCTGTCCGTGGCGGTGTTCGCGGCGTGGGGCCGGCGGGTGCTGTGAAACCTGCCGGCCCCACGGTCCCGGCGGGCCGCGCGGGACGCCGTCCGGCCACCGGCGCGGCCCCCGCACGGCCCTCGCGCGGGCGGGCCGCGGCCGCGCCCCCGATCGGCTCTCGTACGGCTCTCAGGAAGCTCCCCGGGCAGCTCCTCAGACGGCCGGGGCGCCGACCAGGTGGTCGGCGGGGATGCCGCCCTTGAGCGGGTGGTAGTAGTCCTTGATGGCCTCCACCCAGACCGGCACCGCGACCCGGTCGGCCGCGTCGGGCGCGAACGCGTCGAATAGCGCGTGGATGTTGGGGAGTCGGAAGCCGATCGCGGTCATCAGCGCCACGAACAGCGGGCGTTCGATCAGGCCGTCGCCGTCCGGATCGCCCAACGCGGCCAGGGCGTGGGCGAAGTCGGCGATCGCGTCGTCGAACCGCTCCGGCGCGAGCACGCACGCCTGGAACTCCTCGTAGCTGATCCGGCCGTCCTGGTTGGCGTCCAACTCCGTGACCAGCGTGGTCCAGTAGCGCTGGAAGGCGGTCGCCATCGCGGCCCTGGCGGCGTCGTCGGAGGCGGTCGCCGCTTCGGCCACGCGCCGGTTCATCAGGTCGAAATCGTCGGGTTCGAGGTATCCGTTGCCGTCCGCGTCGAACAGCGTGAAGACCAGCTTGACTCGGTTGACCGCTTCGGTGCGCATCCTGTCCCGCCTTCCGTCGGAATCCGGGGGCACCGGGGACCCCCGGAGACTCTGCGGTTCCACTGTGCGAGCCTCCGTGCCGCCCCGGCCCGGGAACGGCCGGGCTTCACCGCAATGAGTGAGCCTCCCGGGACAAACCCGGCGGAGCCGGCGCACGGAGGCTCCGCACGGCGGTCACGGGGCTCGCGTACGGCGCTCCCGGGCCCGCGGCGGGCGGCGGGCGCTGCCGGGCGCGGTGGCGCGCCCGGCGCGCGGGCGGGCGGCGGGCGCTGCCGGGCGCGGTGGCGCGCCCGGCGCGCGGGCGGTCGGTGCGCGGGTTTCAATGGGCGTATGGGTTCGAGCGGGCCTGGGCGGCGAGGCGACGCCGACGGGCCGGAGGGACCGGCGCGCCCGTCGCGAGGCGACGCGGCGCTGGTGGTGGACGCCCGCAAGACGGTGGTGAGCTGCACCAGGCGGGCGGCGGCGCTGCTCGGATGCAGCCCCGCCGCGCTGCGCGGCCGCGATGTCGTGGACCTGTTCGAGGACCCCGGGACCTGGTCCGTGCTGGCGTCGGGCGCGCTCGGCGGCCGGCAGAACACCGGCGGGGTGGTGCTGCTGCGGCCCGGCGGCGGGACGCTGCACGTCCGGCTGCGGGTGTCCGTCCTGGTGCCGGACGGCACGCACGGCGCGCACTTCCTGCTGCGGATGGCGCAGGGCGGCCCGCCGGGCCCGGACCGGGCCGAGCCGGGCGCCGCGGCGCAGGACCCCGGCCCGAGCGCAGAGGACACCGAGCCGCGCGCCGAGGACGGCCCGCTGAGACGCCCGCGGCTGGCCACCGCGGGCGTCACCGCGTCGGAGCGGGCCGACCTGCGGTACGCGTCCGCGGCGGCGATCGGCGGGTCACTGGACATCACCCGCAACGCGGAGGACCTGGCGGCCGTCCTCGTGCCCGCCTTCGCGGATCTGGCCGCGGTCGACCTGACGCTCTCGGTGCTCCAGGGCGAGGAGCCCGCCCCGTTCACCGGCGCGACCCCGTTGAGCAGGGTGGCCGTGGCGTCGGTCGGCGAGTGGCCGCAGGAGCTGTACCCGCGCGGCGCCACCCTGACCGTCGGCGATGTCGCGAGCGAGCAGGTGCGGCGCGGCGCCGCGGGCTTCCTGCCCGACCTCACCGAGCTGCGATCGCTGCTGGCGGCGCAGGAGGAGCGGTCCCGGCTGTTCCTCCCGCCCGGCGCCACGTCGCTGCTGCTGATGCCGGTGCAGGCGCGCGGCCTGGTCCTGGGCACCGTGCTGCTCTGGCGTACCGGCCGGCGCCGCCCGTTCGACGAGAACGACGCCGGCCTCGCCGACGAGGTCGCCTCGCGGGCCGCGCTGAGCATCGACAACGCGCGCCGCTACACCAAGGAGCGCCGTACCGCCGAGACCCTTCAACGCAGCCTGCTGCCAAGGGTGGTGGAGGAGAGCACGGCGGCCGAGACGTCCGGCGTGTACGTGCCCGGCGGCACCCCCGAGGGCATCGGCGGGAGTTGGTTCGACGTCATCGAACTGTCCTCCGCCCGGGTCGCGTTCCTGGTCGGGCGGGTGCCCGGGCACGGGCTCGGCGCGACCGCCGCGATGGGCCGGCTGCGCGCCGCGGTGGGCACCCTCGCCGACCTGGACCCGGCGCCCGACGAACTCCTCAGCCACCTCGACGACCTGGTCGTGCGCTTCGCGAACACCGACGACCGCGACCCGGTCCACACCGGTATCGAGGGCGCGCTGCGCGGGGCCTCCTGCGTCTACGCGACCTACGACCCGCTCACCGGCCGCTGCCTGATCGCGTCGGCGGGGCACCCGGGACCGGTCCTGGTACGGGGAGGGGCCGCCGGGCCCGGCCAGGCCGCCGCACCCGATCCGGCCGGACCCGACGCCGCCGAACCGCCTGCCGGGGCCGAACCGCCGGCGGCGACCGAACCGCTGGTCGCCGAGCAGGTCGAGGTCACCGCGGGCCCGCCGCTGGGCACCGGCAACGGGCCTTTCGAGATGGCCGAGTTGCTGCTGTCCGCCGGGGACGTCCTGGTCTTCCACAGCGACGGCGCCGCACCGCGCGACGACCCGGCCGGGCACCGCCGGCAGGCGGCGGTCGCGGAGGTCGCGCGGTCGGCGGCGGCGAGCGGCCGCTCGATGGCGGACGCCGGCCGCGAGCTGCTCGGCCGCCTCTCCGACCCGGCCCCCGACCACGACCAGGCCCTCCTGCTGGCCCGCACCCGCGAGTTGCCCGCCGACCGGACCGCCGGGTGGACGGTGACCGCCGACCCCGAGGCGGTGGCCGAGGTCCGTTCCGGCGTCACCGACCAGCTCACCGCCTGGGGCCTGACCGAACTGGCCTTCAGCACCGAGCTGATCGTCAGCGAACTGGTCACCAACGCCATCCGGTACGCGGGCGCGCCGATCACCGTCCGGCTGATCAAGGACCAGCGGCTGATCTGCGAGGTCTCCGACCCCAGCCAGACCCAGCCGCACCTGCGCCGCGCCCGCCTCACCGACGAGGGCGGCCGCGGGCTGTTCCTGATCGCCCAGCTCACCCACCGCTGGGGCAGCCGCTACACCCCCGAGGGCAAGACCATCTGGACCGAGCAGCTCCTCACCCCCCGCTGACCGCTCCCCCGCCCCGTTCCGCCGCCCCCGCCCGTGGCCGCGACAGGGCCCCCGGACGGCGTGCTGCCGCTTGGGTTCTAGTGGTCCTCGCAACACCCGTGATCTGTGGGAGTTGCGAGGACCGTGGGCGTTGAGCGTGCTGGTCTTGCTGGGTTGCGGGAGCG